>NZ_AP022842.1:2086500-2777000 GCF_011398925.1 Bacillus sp. KH172YL63 | reverse complement strand
GTGAAAGTGGATCAGGCAGGTCATATGCTGGTGATGAAAACGTTGCCTGGTAATGCGAATGCCATCGGTGCGCTGATTGATAACCTGGATTGGGAAGAAATCCTCGGAACCATTTGTGGAGATGATACATGCTTGATCATCTGCCGTACGGAAGCCGAGACGAAAACCGTTTCAGAACGATTTTTAGATATGCTTTAAAATGTAAATGTCAATGGGCATAAGCCCTTCATACAAAATCCAATAGGACGCTTTTCTTTATGATATGTGAGGGGAGTGTTCCTTTTTATTTGAGGTGGATGTTTTGCTACAAGAACTATCAATCAAAAATTTCGCCATTATCGATGCCCTGTCCCTTTCTTTTGAAGAGGGTCTGACCGTATTGTCCGGTGAGACCGGTGCCGGTAAGTCCATTATCATTGATGCGATTCATTTGCTGGTGGGAGGAAGAGGATCCTCGGAATATGTGCGTCATGGGGAGAAAAAGGCGGAAATTGAAGGGTTATTTATTCTTGATAATGAAACCCATCCTTGTTTTCAGAAAGCTGCAAGTTTCGGGATTGAAATCGAGGAAGGTATGATCATCCTTCGCAGGGATATCTCAAGTACGGGTAAAAGCGTTTGCCGTGTCAACGGTAAGCTCGTGACGATTGCGATCATGAGGGAAATCGGTGGGTCGCTCATCGATATCCATGGTCAGCATGAGCACCAGGAACTGATGAATGAGAGTCTTCACCTTTCCCTGCTGGATCAGTTCGGCGGCAATGATATTGCGGCATGTTTAGAGAGCTACGGGGAAGTTTATAAAGAGTATCTGTCCATTTATAAGCAGCTGAGAAGGTTGAATGAGAATGAGCAGGAAATGGCCCATCGTCTGGATCTGATTCAATTTCAGCTGAAAGAAATCCAAGATGCGGAACTGCAGCTGAATGAAGACGAAGAGCTACAAGAAGAGAAGCGTAAGCTCACGAACTTTGAGAAACTTTTTGAGGCGCTTCAAACATCGTATGACAGCATACAGGGTGAACGGAAAGGGATGGATTGGGCAGGACTTGCGATGAGTCATCTTGAGACGGCTGCCGAGGTGGATGCCCAGCACGAAAAGACCCTAGAGTCTGTATCCAATGCCTATTACATGCTTGAAGATGCTGCGCACCAGGTTCGCGGTGCCCTGGATCAGCTTGAGTTCGAGCCGAACCGATTGGATCTCATTGAATCAAGGTTGAATGAAATCAATGGATTGAAGAGGAAATACGGCTCTTCGGTTGAAGAAATTCTGGCATACAGTTCAAAGATTGAAGAAGAAATCGAAACGATCACAAATAAGGATTCCCACGTGGAACAGTTGCAGCGTAAATTACAGTCCCTTGAAAAAGATTTATCTCTTGAAGCGAAAAATCTGACGGAAACGAGAAAGTCATGGGCTAAAAAGTTGACTGCGAGCATCCACGAGCAGTTAAAGCAGCTATATATGGACAAAACAAAATTTGAAGTGCGTTTTGTAAAGAGTGGTGACAAGGAATCCTTTTCATTTCAGCATTTTAAAAAGGACGGCTGGGATACGGTCGAATTCTACATATCCACGAATCCTGGTGAGCCCTTGAAGCCACTGTCCAAGGTTGCTTCAGGCGGGGAACTTTCCCGTATTATGCTTGCCATGAAGACCATTTTCTCGAAACATCAGGGTATCACTTCGATCATTTTTGATGAGGTGGATACCGGTGTCAGCGGAAGGGTTGCACAGTCGATTGCGGAAAAGATCTATCAGGTTGCCGTCCACTCCCAGGTGATGTGTATTTCCCACCTTCCTCAAGTGGCAGCGATGGCCGACTGCCACCTGTTCATTGCAAAAAAGCTTTCAGGAGGCAGGACAAGTACTACGGTAAAGCGTCTGCAGGAAGTGGACAAGATCAAAGAAATCTCCCGGATGATCTCCGGAGTGGAAATCACAGACCTCACTTTAGAACATGCCAAGGAACTGCTCCAACTGGCGGCATCCATCAAAAAGACATGAAAAGCTATCCAATTCGGGTAGCTTTTTTTCATTATTACCAGTTATAAATGAAGCTTTTAAAGGCAAAATTAAAACTGTAGCCAACAGTAAGTGTGCAAGGATCAGAAGCGAGGAGAGTGAATAGTTTGAAGGTAGACTGGTTAAGAAAATGCATAGGTGGAATTCTCCTTGTTTCGCTTTGTCTTATTGGTTTTTACAAGCCTGTCCAACAATATGTAAACACACCGAACGCCATAAGAGTAATGGAAGGGGATCAAGTTGCTCTCCCTAAGGCTGCTTCCGTCGCTGCAATGGGTTCTCATACTAAACATGTTCAACTGAAAGAAGGGGAAGGTCAGCTCTCGATACAAGGGAGTTCAGTAGGTAAGGACGAAGTTGTTTTCGAACTTGCCGGCCTGCCTGTGAAAAAGGTCGATGTAGAAGTACTGAAAGATTTCAAGGTGATCCCGGGAGGTCAATCAATCGGGGTCAAGTTAAATACAGTAGGGGTATTGGTTGTAGGTCATCATCTCGTCGAGACAGATGCAGGGAAATTGTCACCCGGAGAAAAAGCCGGGATTGAAGTGGGAGATATGATTACGGAAATTAACGGGACCAAAATTGAAAAGCTTGCCGATGTTGCTCCTTTTGTTCAAAAAGCAGGAGAAGAAACAAAGTCTCTTGATGTCGTGTTAAAGCGGGAACAAAAGACGGTGAAGACACAATTGCTTCCGTTGAAAGAAAAAGGGGAAAAGAACTACAAGCTGGGCCTTTATATACGGGATTCTGCAGCAGGGATCGGGACAATGACATTTTATGATCCCGAGTCAAAAAAATACGGAGCCCTTGGCCATGTGATTTCTGATATGGATACAAAAAAGCCGATTGTCGTGGAGAATGGTGAAATCGTCAATTCAGAAGTGACTTCCATTCAAAAAGGGGCGGATGGAAAGCCTGGGGAGAAGTTGGCCCGCTTTTCATCAGACAGGAATGTCATCGGGAACATCACCCGGAACAGTCCGTTTGGCATCTTCGGAAAGCTGAATCAGACGATTGAAAATGATTTGCTGGATAAGCCGATGCCGATCGCTTTATCACACCAGGTCAAAGAGGGTCCTGCGCAAATCTTGACAGTGGTGGATGGTAAAGAAGTGGAAATGTACGATATTGAAATTGTCAGTACCATTCCCCAGAAATATCCGGCGACAAAAGGGATGGTATTAAAAGTGACGGATCCAGAGCTGCTGGAGAAAACCGGCGGAATCGTACAGGGAATGAGCGGAAGCCCGATCATCCAAAACGGCAAAGTCATCGGTGCCGTCACCCATGTGTTCGTCAATGATCCGACAAGCGGGTACGGCGTGCACATTGAATGGATGCTGAGCGAAGCCGGAATCGATATTTATAAAAAAGATCACAACCGGGCAAGCTGATGATGAAACCCTTCACAACGTACCGTTCAACGGTGCTTGTAAGGGTTCTTTTTTATGATAGGCTTTTTCGCATAGATTGTTGCTATTTTGAGACGTTAATGTAAGCATTTTAAGAAACTTGAGACTGGGGAGTGAAATATGCCAAAGCAATGAATCAAGTGCAATGTACTTGAATGACGTTGATCACTACTATTCATAAGATGAATTAATCCAGTGGATTTTTGGTTTTTATCTTCGATGGTTGATTGGAGCGGAAGATGCTCGACTCCTGCGGGAACCGCTGGACAGGTGAGACCCCGCAGGCGAAGCCGAGGAGGCTCACCGCCAGCCCCGCGGAAAGCGAGCATCTGGAGCGGAAATTAACCGCAACTCGCTTGTCTAAAAGCCACAATGTTTACGAAAACAGCCTTATGATAAAAGTCATGCCTGCAATACAAAGAGTGTTTGCCAAGAAGGGCTGTATGTTGTTAAAATAAAGATTATTCGACAAATGGATTGATAAATATCGAATAGGGTCGAAATACAAAGAAAAAGTAAGAAAATCAAAGAAAAGATATTATTTTTTAAGTTTTTTTTCAAAATAAAAGGAATTTAGGTTGCATTGTCGAAAAAGTAATTTAGAATAAAAAATACAGAGATGAATTAATTAGGATTGAGGAGGAAACCTGTAGTGAAATCGATTAAAGTATGTGTTGTGGATGATAACCGTGAACTAACGTCATTATTGGAGGACTACATTGCTTCACAAAATGACATGGAAGTGGTAGGAGTAGCCCATAATGGTCAAGATTGTTTAGATTTATTGGAAGAAGTGGATCCGGACGTCCTCGTCTTGGATATCATCATGCCCCACCTGGACGGATTGGCGGTGCTTGAAAGACTCCGTGAAAGGAAAAACATCCCGAATGTGATCATGTTGACTGCCTTCGGTCAGGAAGATGTCACGAAAAAGGCGGTTGACCTTGGAGCTTCCTATTTCATCCTGAAGCCATTTGATATGGAAAACTTAGTGAGCCACATCAGACAAGTGAGCGGTAAATCAAACTCAATCATCAAAAAACCTTCCTCATCCAGAATGAATACAGAACAAAAACCGAGAAACCTTGACGCAAGCATTACAAGCATCATCCACGAAATCGGTGTACCGGCACATATCAAAGGTTATTTATATCTTCGTGAAGCCATTTCAATGGTGTATAACGATATCGAATTACTTGGCTCGATCACAAAGGTCCTTTATCCTGATATCGCAAAAAAATACAATACAACGGCCTCAAGGGTGGAAAGGGCAATCCGCCATGCCATCGAGGTAGCTTGGAGCAGAGGGAATATCGATTCAATTTCATCTTTATTCGGCTACACGGTCAGCATGTCAAAGGCTAAACCAACCAATTCCGAATTCATTGCCATGGTCGCAGACAAGCTTCGATTGGAGCACATGGCTTCCTGAAAGAGAAAGAAATAGCTGGAATATATATGAGAAACCCCCATGGGCAACGACGGCCTCTGGGGGTTTATTTTTCTGGCTGCGTGGTTTTCGTGAATTGAATAAAAGCCCGGGGTCACAATCGCCTCTTTTTTCAACCCTTGGTAATTCGCCCTGACAGCTTGTCCTCTCAATCATATGATACAGAGTAGTGCAAAATGATACGGGGAGGTGAGAATATGGGGAATTACCGCAATAACAACAGAGTAAGAGGTGCTTCCGACCGTTGCAGGAATAATGATGTGGCCGGTGTGTCAGATCGTGATTTCAGAGTGCCTGTTAAAGCATATATCGAAGGTGAAGAATTTTGCAGAGCTGTAAGACGCTGCATGGATAATGATGTGGCAGGAGAAAGTGATGACCGGCGCCGCAGATGCAACTGGTGGTTCTAATGCACAAGAAAAATCCTGAGTATTTCAGGATTTTTCTCTTGATGGTTCATCCTTTATGGAGGTCATCAATATGTATATAATAAAGGTGATATATCAACCATAACCGTAGGGTTCTTACATAAGTGATTATCGGAAGGGGAGTGGACGCATGACTTTCATCTTCGCACATAGGGGATCGGCAGGGACGCATCCGGAGAACACAATGGAGGCGTTCATTGAAGCTGAGAGGGTAAAGGCGGACGGAATTGAATTGGACGTCCAGCTCACGAAAGATGGAGAAATCGTGGTGATTCATGATGAAACGGTGGACAGGACGACAAACGGGAAAGGCTTCGTTAAAGATTATACGCTGAAGGAATTGCAGAAACTTCAAGCCAATTATACCTTCAAAAGCAAGTTATTCAAGAAGAACCGTGTTCCTTCATTGAGGGAAGTGTTTCATTGGATGAAGAATAATCAGCTTTACTGTAACATTGAGTTAAAAAACAGCATGATCGATTATCCGGGTCTGGAAGAAAAGGTGATTGAGCTGATCCGGGAGTTCGGCTTTCAGGAACGCATCATCATATCATCCTTTAATCATTACTCGATTGTGGCATGCTATCGTTTAGAGCCGTCCATTGAAATTGCACCCCTTTATTCTTCGGGATTGTTTATGCCCTGGATCTACGCCCGGTCATTGAGGGCAGGTGCCATTCATCCAAATGTAAAAGCTGTACGGGATGATATGATAACCGAATCGATGAATAATGGCATCGCCGTCAGGCCGTATACAGTGAACAAGGTTCAGCAGATGGAGAGGCTACTGGATTTAGGGTGTTCCGCATTTGTGACGGATTATCCTGAAAGGGCATGGAAGCTGCGGGAAAGTAAAAAAGGCTAACGCATATCGACTGCGCTAGCCTTTTTTGTTGAATCGTGATTGGACTTTATTTTGTTTACGGTCACGGTGAAGGACGAATCCGGCAATGAAACCTAAACCGCAAACGAAGAAAACCAATCCAATGATAAATTGCAGCCAAAGATACGGGATGGGAGGCTGCAGGATCCCGAAAAGCATATCTCTCATCAGCTTGATCCCAAGGGCAGCGAGCGCTCCTGGAATCAGCATGATAATCAAAGCGATTAGACGGACCATTCGTTGTATATCTCCTTTACAATTCCATACTAAAATTCTAACGCCAAGTAGAGAATTGTCAAGTTGTGAAAAGTAGTGTAACATAATGTGTGTGAAAAAAATTGCATGTGTCGGGGTGAAAAATATTGCAAGAGGTTCTGATTGTCGGTGGTGGTAAAGGCGGGACCGCCATATTGCAAATCCTCCACGAAGTCTCCGTCATGAAAGTAATTGCAGTGGTAGATATAAATGAAAACGCTTCAGGAATGGGGATGGCCAAGGAGCTCGGTATACCGACCGGCAAGGACTGGCGTCCGTTCCTTAGCGATTCTGTAGATATTGTGATTGAAGTGACCGGGGATCAGCGTGTGTTTGAAAGCATCAGGGATGAACGGGGGAAGAACACTGTTTTGATTCCAGGGAGTGTCGCTTTCCTTATTTCCAAACTGCTGGAAGATAAAGAAGACCTCATCCACCAGTTAACGAGTGAATCTTTTAAAAGGGATTTGATCTTTAATTCCACTGATGATGGAATGGTTGGAATTGATGATCAGGGAATCGTGATGCTTTTTAATAAGAGTGCTGAACGGATGATAGGCAAGAACAGTGAAGATGTCATCGGTTTACATATTTCAGATGTGATTCCAGAAAGCAGGCTTACCACCACGATCGAAACAAGACGAACAGAGATCCACCAGGAGGTTGTATTGGAGAATGGTTTGAAAATCATTTCCAACCGGATTCCGATGATCACTGACCGTGATGAAATCATCGGAGCATTTTCAGTATTTAAAGATATTACCGAAGTGGTGAATCTTGCAGAAGAGATCACCAATCTCAAAGAAATCCAGACAATGCTTGAAGCCATCATCCACTCAAGCGATGATGCGATATCTGTTGTAGATGAAGAGGGAAAGGGAATCCTCATCAACCCTGCTTACACAAGGATCACCGGGCTCACGCAGGAGCAGGTCATCGGGAAGCCGGCGACAACAGACATTTCAGAGGGGGAAAGTATCCATCTGAAAGTGCTCCAGACAAGGCGCGCAATCCGGGGGACCAGGATGAGGGTAGGCCCTAAACGGAAAGAAGTCATCGTCAATGTAGCGCCGATCATTGTGAATAACAAGCTGAAAGGAAGTGTGGGTGTCATCCACGATATGTCCGAAATTCAATCCCTGACACAGGAGTTGGACCGGGCAAGGAGGATCATCCGCACCCTTGAAGCGAAATATATGTTTGAAGATATCATAGGCGACTCGGAGGAAATGATGATTGCCGTCGAACAGGCGAAATTAGGGGCAAAAACCCCTGCAACGGTCCTTCTACGGGGAGAATCAGGGACTGGGAAAGAGTTATTTGCCCACGCCATACATAATGCGAGTGACCGGAAATTCAACAAGTTCCTGAGGGTTAACTGTGCTGCATTATCTGAAAACCTGCTCGAAAGTGAGTTATTCGGCTATGAAGAAGGAGCCTTTTCCGGGGCGAAGCGCGGAGGCAAGCGGGGATTATTTGAAGAAGCGAATAATGGGAGTATCTTTCTTGATGAAATAGGGGAGCTCAGTGCCAATACCCAGGCAAAGCTGCTCAGGGTCCTGCAGGAGCATGAAATCGTCCGTGTAGGCGGTACGAAATCCATCCCGATCAACGTGAGAGTCATTGCGGCAACGAATGTAAATCTGGAAAAAGGCATGGCAGATGGCTCATTCAGAGAAGATCTATATTACCGCCTCAACCGAATGCCCATTCAAATCCCGCCTCTCAGGCAAAGGAAATCGGATATTCCAAAGATCTCTGAAGCGCTCATTGCCAAAATCAATCAAGACTATGGCCGGAATGTGGAAGGAATCACGGAGGCCGCCATGAACAAATTGATGAACTACCATTGGCCAGGCAATGTGAGGGAGCTTGAAAATGTCCTTGGCAGGGCGATCATCTTCATGGAATATAACGAAGTGAACATCGATGATAAGCATTTACCTCAACTTATAAATGCTGCAAACCCAGTCAAGTCTGTGTCTGAACCAGTGTCACCAGAAGTGCCCGGTGATCTTGCTGCCCAGGTGGAGCACTTTGAAAAGAATATAATTCAAAAGGTTTTAGAGCAGAATAAAGGTAACAAAACGGCCACTGCCAAAGCATTGAATGTGTCTGTGCGAAATTTGTACTACAAAATAGAGAAATATCAAATTGATATTGCAGGCATGAAATAAATAGCATGAAATATTTTGCATAGTGTGAAACATTTTTCATGGCGGAAGATATGAAGATAAAGCGTTTCCAATGATTTTAAAGTTGGCATACTTCTTGCATAATGTTTAATGGAGTCGAAAATAAAAGAAAAAAGGGGTTGAACCAACATACATGAATCTACAATCTTTAGTGGAAAAAGCAACCCAAATCGAACATTCCACTGTAGCTGTTGCGGCTGCAGAAGATAAGGAAGTACTCGGAGCGGTCGCGATGGCGGTTGAAAAAAAGATGGCCAGCTTTCTTTTATATGGAGACAAGGAAGAAATCACTTCCATACTGAAAGAAGTTGCACCGCACCTCATAAACGACAGCAATATCATCATCAAGCATGCATTTTCACCGCAAAAAGCAGCGGAATTGGCCGTGAAGGCGGTCAAGGAAAATGAAGCTGGTGCGCTGATGAAAGGGAATGTCCCTACAGCAGTCATATTAAAGGCTGTTTTAAATAAAGAGTGGGGGCTCCGTACAGGCAGTGTATTATCCCATGTGGCAGCTTTTGAGGTTGCAGGTTTTGACAGGCTTACATTCATTACGGATGCAGCCATGAACATCGCCCCTGATTTGCAGCAAAAGGCACAAATTATTGAAAATGCAGTCGGAGTGGCCCGTTCGATCGGGGTTGTTCAGCCGAAAGTGGCACCACTTGCAGCAGTAGAAGTAGTGAACCCGGCCATGCAGTCAACGGTTGATGCCGCGTCCCTGACGATGATGAATCAGCGGGGGCAAATCAGAGATTGTGTGGTAGATGGACCGCTAGCCCTTGATAATGCAGTATCGCTCCATGCTGCAGAACATAAGGGGATCAAAGGCGAGGTAGCCGGACAGGCGGATATTCTTCTTGTCCCGAACATTGAAACAGGTAATGCATTGTATAAGTCCTTGATTTATTTTGCGAAAGCAAAGGTCGGGGCAGTCATTGCCGGGGCAAAAGCACCGATTGTATTAACATCCAGGGCGGATAGTGCAGAGAGTAAACTGTATTCTCTGGCGCTCGCTATATGCTCTGCTTCAAATAAAAATGATTAAACAAAAACCATTTATTAATATCTAGGGGGAAATAACAATGAAAATTTTCAGCTATATGGAACAATATGATTATGAGCAATTAGTATTCTGTCAGGATGAAGCTTCAGGCTTGAAAGCGATCATCGCCATCCATGATACAACACTTGGACCTGCCCTTGGTGGAACGCGTATGTGGACGTACGAATCAGAAGAAGCGGCAATCGAGGATGCACTTCGCCTAGCCAAAGGTATGACGTACAAGAATGCGGCTGCTGGCCTGAACCTTGGTGGAGGAAAGACGGTTATCATCGGAGATCCACGCAAAGATAAGAACGAAGAAATGTTCCGTGCATTCGGTCGTTACATCCAGGGACTGAACGGACGCTATATCACTGCTGAAGATGTAGGTACAACGGTTGCCGATATGGACCTGATCCACGAAGAAACAGATTACGTAACGGGAATTTCCCCAGCATTCGGTTCTTCTGGTAATCCATCTCCTGTCACTGCATACGGGGTTTACCGTGGAATCAAGGCTGCTGCGAAAGAAGCGTTTGGCACGGATTCCCTTGAAGGGAAAACCATTGCTGTCCAAGGTATCGGAAATGTTGCCTACAATATGTGCCGTCACCTGCACGAAGAAGGTGCAAACCTGATCGTGACAGATATCAACAAAGAAGCTGTTCAACGTGCAGTGGAAGAATTCGGTGCCAAAGCAGTGGATATTAACGACATTTACAGTGTTGATTGTGATATCTTCGCGCCGTGTGCTCTTGGGGCGATCATCAATGATGAAACGATTCCACAGCTTAAGGCGAAAGTCATTGCCGGAGCGGCAAATAACCAGTTGAAAGAATCGCGCCACGGTGATGCAATACATGAGATGGGTATCGTTTATGCGCCTGATTATGTCATCAATGCCGGTGGCGTCATCAATGTAGCCGATGAATTGTACGGCTACAACAGTGAAAGAGCGATGAAGAAAGTCGAGCAGGTTTACAATAATGTTGAGCGCGTAATCGAAATCGCGAAGCGCGACAACGTTCCGACATATGTGGCAGCAGACCGTATGGCTGAAGAAAGAATCGAGAAAATGCGCCGTTCAAGAAGCCAATTTTTACAAAACGGACAGCATATCTTAAGCAGACGCGGATAAATTAGAGAACAACGCTTTACTTTGTCAAAAGTGAAGCGTTTCTTCCCTGTAAATACGAACAAGTAAAGAGTAAGGGGTTATCTGTCATAGGGGGAATTTTCTACGTGAAAAACATGACAATACAGCTACCCAAATGGAGGTAACAACAGTGCAAGAGAACAAACATCGAATTCTCGTCATTAATCCTGGATCAACATCGACCAAAATAGGTGTCTATGATGATGATCGATCCATTTTTGAAAAGACGATTCGCCATGATGCAGACAAAATCAATGAATTTCCAGCAATAATCGATCAATATGAATTCCGTAAAACGACGATCCTGCAGACGCTTGACGAGGAAGGGATCAATATTTCTAAATTAAGTGCCGTATGTGGCCGGGGGGGACTTCTAAGACCGATAGAAGGTGGCACATACCTGGTCAATGATGAAATGCTGAAAGATTTAAGAGAAGGATTTTCTGGTCAGCATGCATCAAATTTAGGCGGTATCCTGGCATATGAGATCGCTTCAGGATTAAATATTCCATCATATATCGTGGATCCAGTCGTAGTGGATGAGCTACAACAGCTTGCCCGCGTTTCAGGATTCTCGCTCATCGAAAGAAAAAGTATTTTCCATGCATTGAATCAAAAAGCGGTTGCAAGAAGAGTCGCGAAACAAATCGGAAAAAAATACGAAGAACTCAATCTGATCATCACCCATATGGGCGGCGGTATCACAGTCGGCGCACATCAAAATGGGAAAGTGGTGGATGTGAACAACGGTTTGCACGGTGATGGACCATTCAGTCCTGAACGGGCAGGCACCGTTCCTGCAGGGGATTTGGTTGACCTATGCTTCTCAGGAGACTACTACCGGGATGAAATCATGAAGAAACTTGTCGGACAAGGCGGCCTGGTCGGTTACCTTGGGACGAACGATGCCGTCAAAGTAGAGAAAATGATTGAAAACGGCGATGATCAAGCGAAAGCAATCTATGATGCGATGGCTTATCAAATTGCCAAAGAAATCGGTTCTGCCAGTGCGGTTCTAAGCGGCAAGGTAGATGCAATTGTCCTTACCGGTGGCCTTGCCTACGGGAAAGAGTTTGTGAAAGAAATCAGCGACCGCATCAACTGGATAGCGGACGTTGTGATCCAGCCTGGTGAAAATGAGCTTCAAGCACTTGCAGAAGGGGCTTTAAGGGTTCTGCGTAAAGAAGAAGACTATAAAGTATATCCTGGAAATGTTAAAGAGGAAGCAAGAGTTTAAGTCAAAGGGGGAAACAAGAGTGGCAGAAGAGTATGATTTAGTCATTCTGGGTGGAGGTACTGGCGGTTACGTTGCCGCCATACGTGCTTCTCAACTTGGATTAAAAACAGCAATCGTAGAAAAAGGAAAACTGGGTGGCACTTGCCTTCATAAAGGGTGCATTCCGAGTAAAGCCCTTCTGCGCAGTGCGGAAGTATACGCAACAGCCAAACACAGTGAAGATTTCGGCGTGAAGATCAATGGGGTGGAACTGGACTTCAGCAAGGTTCAATCCAGAAAAGACGGAATCGTCGAACAGCTTCATAAAGGTGTGCAGCATCTGATGAAACAAGGGAAAATCGATGTGTTTGAAGGAATTGGACGCATTCTCGGTCCTTCCATCTTTTCGCCGATGCCGGGCACGATTTCCGTGGAAATGAACAACGGTGAAGATAACCCGATGCTGATCCCGAAAAATGTGATCGTAGCAACTGGTTCGAGACCCCGTTCACTTCCTGGACTCGACATTGATGGGGAATTTGTCATGTCTTCTGATGAAGCGCTTTCACTTGAATCGCTTCCGAAATCGATCATCATTGTCGGGGGCGGAGTGATTGGTATTGAATGGGCATCCATGCTGTCTGACTTTGATGTTGAAGTAACCGTTGTAGAATACGCTGATAAAATCGTCCCGACGGAAGATCACGAAATCTCGAAAGAAATGCAGCGCCTGATGAAGAAAAAAGGCGTCAAAATCGTCACAGGTGCCAAAGTGCTTCCGGAAACGCTAGATAAAGGGGACGGTGAAGTCACGATCAAAGCAGAGCATAAAGGCGAAGAAAAATCCTTCACTGCTGAAAAAATTCTCGTAAGTGTTGGGCGTCAGGCAAACGTAGAGGGTATCGGTCTTGAAAATACCGATATCAAAGTGGAAAAAGGCTTCATTGAAGTCAATCAATTCTTCCAAACGAAGGAATCCCACATATACGCAATCGGAGATGTGATCGGCGGACTTCAATTAGCCCACGTCGCTTCTCATGAAGGAATCACCGCGGTTGAACATATGGCAAATGAGAACCCGCATCCGATTGACTATTCATTGATTTCAAAGTGTATCTACAGCAATCCTGAAATTGCGAGTGTCGGAATCACGGAACAGGAAGCGAAAGAACAGGGATACAACCTAAAAGTTGGTAAATTCAGCTTCCGGGCAATCGGAAAAGCGCTTGTTTACGGAGAATCAGATGGTTTCGTGAAGATTATCGCAGACAAAGACACGGATGATATCCTTGGTGTCCATATGATCGGTCCGCATGTAACAGACATGATCTCAGAAGCTGGACTTGCCAAAGTGTTAGACGCAACGCCTTGGGAGATTGCGCATACGATCCATCCGCATCCGTCCCTTTCAGAAGCCATTGGTGAAGCGGCGCTCGCTGTCGATGGGAAGGCTATTCACTCGTAGAACAAGGATCTGCCCCTTGCAGTTTAGAGGGGCTGGACAACCAAACAATCAATCTAAGTGGAGAAGGGCGGAACTTGTCTGCCTTCTCCTACCATAAGACCGTGTAGGAGGTAAAATGATATGGCTGAAAATCGTCATGAAGAATTAGGGCTTTCCAATGAGAAAGTGTTAGAAATGTATGAAACCATGCTGCTTGCCAGAAAAATCGATGAGCGCATGTGGTTATTGAACCGTTCGGGTAAAATCCCGTTTGTTATATCGTGTCAGGGCCAAGAAGCTGCTCAAGTCGGTGCAGCATTCGCACTGGACCGGGAAAAGGACTATGTGCTTCCTTACTACCGTGACATGGGTGTCGTGTTAACATTCGGGATGACGGCAAAGGAACTGATGCTTTCTGGCTTTGCGAAAGCAGAAGACCCGAACTCCGGCGGACGGCAAATGCCTGGTCACTTCGGACAGAAGAAGAACAACATCGTTACAGGTTCCTCTCCGGTAACCACTCAGGTGCCACATGCAGTGGGGATCGCCCTTGCAGGTAAAATGGAGAAAAAGGATCTAGTTACGTTTGTGACATTCGGTGAAGGCTCTTCCAACCAGGGAGATTTCCACGAAGGGGCTAACTTTGCAGGTGTACATAAATTACCGGTTATCTTTATGTGTGAAAACAATAAATATGCGATTTCCGTTCCGATTGAAAAGCAATTGGCTTGTGAGAATGTATCGGACCGTGCGATCGGATATGGAATGCCTGGCATCACAGTAGATGGGAATGATCCGATCGAAGTGTACAAGGCAGTGAAAGAAGCTGCGGACCGTGGACGCCGCGGAGAAGGACCGACATTGGTTGAAACGGTTTCTTACCGCTTAACCCCACACTCTTCGGATGATGATGACAGAAGCTATCGTTCTCCTGATGAAGTAGCGAAGGCAAAGACAAATGATCCAATCATCACGTTCGGTGCTTATCTGAAAGAAACAGGCGTCATGAATGATGAGATTGAAAAAGATATCAATGACCGCATTATGAAACTAGTGAACGAAGCAACCGATTATGCAGAAAATGCTCCATATGCTGAAGCAGAATCAGCAATGAAGTATGTTTACGCAGAAGAGAAGTAAGGGGGAATTCAATCATGCCAGTAATTTCATATATTGATGCCGTGACTATGGCGATTAGAGAAGAAATGGAAAGGGACGAAAAAGTTTTCGTCCTTGGTGAAGACGTCGGGAAAAAAGGCGGGGTGTTCAAAGCGACCCACGGATTATACGATCAGTTTGGTGAAGACCGTGTCATTGATACACCGCTTGCAGAGTCTGCGATTGCAGGAGTAGGGATCGGTGCTGCCATGTACGGAATGAGACCGATTGCTGAGATGCAGTTTGCCGATTTCATCATGCCTGCTGTCAACCAGATCATATCTGAAGCAGCGCGTATCCGCTACCGTTCGAACAATGACTGGAGCTGTCCGATGGTGATCCGTGCCCCTTATGGAGGCGGAGTTCATGGAGCGCTTTACCATTCACAATCCGTGGAAGCAGTATTTGCCAACCAGCCAGGATTGAAAATCGTTATGCCTTCCACTCCATATGATGTGAAAGGACTGCTGAAAGCGGCCATCCGTGATGAAGATCCGGTTATGTTCTTTGAGCATAAACGTGCTTACCGCCTGATCAAAGGGGAAGTGCCTGAGGATGATTACACGCTGCCAATCGGAAAAGCTGATGTGAAGCGTGAAGGGGAAGACATTACCGTCATCACTTACGGACTGTGCGTCCACTTTGCCCTTCAAGCAGCAGAAAAGCTTGCCCAGGACGGAATTGAAGCTCATATCCTTGATCTGCGCACGATCTATCCATTAGATAAAGAGGCAATCATTGAGGCGGCTTCCAAAACAGGTAAAGTCCTTCTGGTGACGGAAGATAATAAGGAAGGTAGCATCATGGGAGAGGTTTCTGCCATCATTGCTGAAAACTGCTTATTTGAACTCGATGCACCTATTAAACGACTTGCGGGTCCAGATGTACCTGCCATGCCGTATGCACCGACAATGGAAAAATACTTTATGATCAATCCGGATAAAGTAGAAAAAGCCATGCGTGAACTTGCAGAATTCTAATTCGATTATATAACCATCAAACGCACAGTAGGGAGGGTTCCTCATTGGGTATTGAAAATATGAAAATGCCTCAGCTAGGGGAAAGTGTTACAGAAGGTACAATCAGTAAATGGTTGGTGTCACCTGGTGATACCGTCAATAAATATGATCCGATTGCAGAAGTACAAACGGATAAAGTGAATGCAGAAGTTCCATCATCTTTCACAGGCACGATCAAAGAATTGATCGCTGAAGAAGGGGGCACCCTTGAAGTAGGGGAGCTCATCTGTTCTATCGAAGTGGAAGGTGGAGGCTCTGCACCTAGTGAAGAAGCTCCGAAAGAATCGCTTGAAAAAGCAGACACGACTGCATCGAAATCACAATCTGCAAACAAGGAAAGCGGCAATAAAGCAAGATACTCTCCTGCCGTATTAAAGCTTTCCCAAGAGCATGATATTGATCTGAATCAAGTGGAGGGCACTGGAAACGGTGGCAGGATCACACGTAAAGATTTGAAGAAAATCATCGAATCAGGGTCCATTCCGAAAGCAGCGGATGCTGCACCTGAGAAGTCAGCACCGGCACCGCAGCAGGCGCCTGTTCAAGAGTCAGCACCTGCACAACCGGCCAAGCCTTCAGCACCTGCAGCGAATGTACCAGTCGTACCTGGAGATATCGAAATTCCTGTTTCAGGTATCCGCAAAGCGATTGCTTCCAATATGGTACGCAGCAAGCATGAAGCGCCTCACGCCTGGACGATGATGGAAGTGGATGTAACGAATCTTGTTGATTACAGAAATTCACTGAAGAACGAATTTAAACAGCGTGAAGGGTTCAACCTGACTTTCTTCGCATTCTTCGTAAAAGCTGTGGCTCAAGCTTTAAAAGAATATCCACAAATCAACTCGATGTGGGCAGGAGACAAAATCGTCCAGAAGAAAGATATCAATCTTTCCATTGCGGTGGCAACAGACGATGCGCTGTATGTTCCTGTCATCAAAAATGCGGATGAAAAAACGATCAAAGGCATTGCAAGAGAAATCACTGAGCTTGCCGGAAAAGTCCGCAGCGGTAAATTAACTTCCCAGGATATGCAGGGCGGCACGTTTACTGTCAACAATACCGGGTCATTTGGTTCGGTACAATCGATGGGTATCATCAATTATCCGCAAGCAGCGATCCTGCAAGTGGAATCGATCGTCAAGCGTCCGGTTGTCATGAACAACGGAATGATTGCCGTTCGTGATATGGTGAATCTGTGTATGTCGCTTGATCACCGCGTTCTTGACGGCCTCGTTTGCGGTAGATTCTTGCAGCGCGTTAAAGAGATTTTAGAAAATACAACAAAAGAAAATACATCAGTATATTAATAGTGGCAAAGGACTAACCTTGAGGGGTTAGTCCTTTGTTTTGTTTCGAAATAGATCATATATCATGTCTTCGTATGAAGAAGACATGGTAAATGGCCATTCAGATGAAGATATGGTTCAGTGGCGAAACATGAATAGGTCTTATGACTGCTTCGGCGTTCGTCTACAACCCTACCTCGAACTAATAACTCATTTTTTTTGAAATAAAATGATGAACGATGTTAAATACCCACCTTTTACCCTGATAGAGAAAGAGAATAGCCTGGATTATTCCTGAAGTTATAAAACCTTTGGGGCAAAATGCTTATGGGAAAACCTTAGGTATATGACTTTCCTATTAAATGTGTAAAAGCAACAGTTATTTCGACATTAATATACAACATTCCCTTATCTTGATTGGTTATCTTTGGTTTAACACCTACTTTTTTCCATTGGTGGGATGTCAGGAGGTGGAGGTCTACCTAAGGAGCCAAAAAAAGATTGGGAGGGAATCTAATGTCACAAAGAAAATTCAGAGCAAAATGGTTATCCATTGTACTCATCTTAGTCATGTTTGTCCCCTTGATGTTTCCACTGAATGCAGGGGCGGCAAATACCTCACAAATATCCCTTGCGAAAGAAAAACCATCCACATCTGCAAAAGATTCAGCGAAAGTCAGCCCACAAGCCAAGATTACATCAAAACTGCAAGAGCAGTTCAAAAAAGATAAGCACGTCACATACTTAGTGAAATTCAAGGATCAGCTTGATGCTGAAAGCATATCCAAAAAAGCGTCCGAGACAGCAAAAAAGCAGAAGTTATCTGCAAATAGTAAGAAGTTATTGAAACGGAATATGGTTGTCTCTGAACTTCGAGCCCAAGCCCTTGAATCTCAGGCACAAGTGAAAGAATACTTAACGAAAGAAAAGAAGTCAGGTGAAGTGAAGGAAATCAAAGACTTCTATGTTGTAAACGGAATGGCGGTTACAAGTACGAAGAAAGTCATGGAGAAAATTTCGACCTTTGCTGAAGTTGAGAAAATCCTTCCGAACGAAACAAGACAGATCATCCAGCCGGCGAAGGCAACTTCTACAGCAGAATTGAATAAGGAAGCTCCGAATACACCAGCTTCAATTGAATGGAATATCGACCGGGTTGGAGCGCCGGCTGTTTGGGAGATGGGAATCGATGGAGCAGGAACGGTCATCGCTTCGATTGATACCGGAGTACAGTGGAACCACCCTGCACTGAAAGAAAAATATAGAGGGTATGATCCGCAAAATCCTGACTCACCAGACCATGAATTCAACTGGTTTGATGCAACTGCAGGACAGAGCGCGCCATATGACGACCAGGGACATGGAACTCATACTGTTGGAACAATGGTCGGTTCTGAGCCTGATGGCAGTAATCAAATTGGTGTTGCCCCAGGTGCCAAGTGGATTGCCGTTAAGGCGTTTACAGCCGATGGTGGAACGGATGTAGACTTATTGGAAGCAGGAGAATGGATTCTGGCACCGAAAGATGCTGAAGGAAATCCCCATCCTGAAATGGCGCCTGATGTTGTCAATAACTCATGGGGCGGCGGAGCAGGGCTGGATGAATGGTACCGGGACATGGTGAGTGCCTGGAGAGCAGCGGAAATTTTCCCTGAGTTCTCTGCAGGAAATACAACGTTATTCAATCCTGGTGGACCAGGTTCGATTGCGAATCCTGCCAACTATCCAGAATCATTCGCAACAGGTGCAACGGATATCAATGATCAATTGGGAAGCTTTTCGTTGCAGGGACCTTCTCCTTATGATGAAGTAAAGCCGGAGATTGCCGCACCGGGTGTCAATATTCGTTCTTCGGTTCCGGGTGGCAATTATGAAGGCGGATGGAATGGCACGTCGATGGCTGGTCCCCACGTAACGGCAGTTGCAGCTTTATTGCGACAAGTGGATGCAAGCCTGACAGTGGACGAATTGGAAGAAATTCTGATGTCAACCGCTGTACCGTTAACTGACGGCACATTCCCGGAATCGCCTAATAACGGGTATGGACACGGTTTGGTCAATGCGTTTGACGCTGTATCCTCCGTTATCAGCGGGATTGGAAAAGTGAAAGGACAGGTTTCAAAGGAAGGTGATGACACAGAAGCTCCTGTCATCAGTCATGAAGCACCACAAGAAGCATTTAAAGAAATGAATCTGCCATTACAGGCAGAAGCAAGTGATAACGTAAGCGTGACGAGTGTCGCCCTTCACTATCAAAATCAGGACGGTGAATGGGAACAGATAGAAGCAGCCAGAACGTCAGGCGATTATAGAACGGGAACGTATGAAGCCGTCATCCCGGGTGAAGCTCTCACTGGTGACCAGGTTACGTATAAATGGACGGCAATGGACTTCGGTGGAAATGAAGTCGAGTCGGATACGTACACGATCAATCTTCTGCCAGGAATCAGTGTCGGGTATGAACAGGATTTTGAATCCCCGGTAGCAGGGTGGACGTCGTATGGCCCAGGCAACAGCTGGGAGCGGGGAGTTCCGGCAAGTGGTCCGGAAACGGCAGCTTCCGGTGAAAACGCATATGCCACGAATTTAGGCGGAACGTATGAAAACAGTGCAAATATGTCGCTTCAAATGCCACCGGTCGATTTACCTGAAGGGGCGAGCTTCCTGCAGTTCCAACAGTGGCATGAGCTCGAACGCAACTATGATTATGGTCATGTATTTGTATCTACTGATGGAGAAGAGTGGACGCAGGCACTAAGGGTAAATGGCAATACAGAAGGTTGGATCGAAGGAGAAGTCGATCTGAGTCAATATGCCGGTCAGCGTGTATACGTGGCGTTCAACGTCACAACTGATGGGAGTGTTACGAAACAAGGGTGGTATCTGGATGATGTGAAGCTAAGCGCGGAATCCATTCTTCCAGCTAAGAAGATGAATCTTGGTTTGAAGTCGAAAGATGAGAAATCATCATCATTGTCGAAAAAGCCAAGTGTGAACCCGGATAAGATCACACTTAAGCATGCAGTGAAGCAAGATGAAAAGGCGGTTGAATCTGGGCCAGCACCTGTACTCCTTCCGTTACAGGCAGAAGTAAGCGTATTGGAGACAGGCCGGTCAGTCTACACCAATCCGGCAGATGGATCATATGAAATGACTCATGCAGCAGGGGATTTCACATTACAGGCATCCACATACGGCTATAAGTCAGAATCACAACGTGTGACGATTGATGCCGATCAAACATCGACTGCCAACTTCACCCTTGAAGAAATCCCTCAAGGGAATATCACCGGAACCGTGACCAACGAAGTAAGCGGTGAACCAGTAGAAGGTGCAACTGTGTTCGTTCTTGAAGATGCGGTTGTAGAGCCTGCAGTCACGAATGCAGATGGGGAATATGAATTAGAAGCTTACGAAGGGAATTACACCCTGAAGGTGGTTGCGCCTTACTACTATAGTAAGGAATTGAGTGTCACGGTTGAAGGCGGGGAAGTGACAACCGCCGATGCATCTCTGGAACCATTCATCGGGTATCCAGGGGAGATAGGCTATGATGATGGCACAGCTGAAAATGCACGTGCATTCTATGATGCAGGAAACGGCTGGGCTGTGAAGATGTCCCTTGAAGAAGGAAATGAGACGGCCCTTGTGACTGGCGGGTTGTTCCGCTTCTGGAATACAGAATGGCCGGTACCTGGTGGGACTGCATTCAAGGTAGCCGTATATGATGCATCTGGACCTGACGGAGCCCCAGGGAAGAAAATTGCAGGACCGTTCGATGGCACTGCTCTTCGAAACGGCGAGTGGACACATGTTGATCTCAGCGAACATGGCATCATGGTTGATGGAGACTTCTACATGGTGTACATCCAGTCTGCACCTAATCCGAATGCCCCTGGACTTGGGACGGATGAGGATGGTGAAAATGCAGCCAGAAGCTGGCAATTCGTTGGTGGAGCATGGTCTCCGTCCCCGGAGGATGAAGGGAACTACATGATCCGTGCCACGGTGAATTATGAAGTGACTGCACCGGTCATCACTTCACCGAAGGATGGATCTTTCACCAATAAAGATTCGGTTACAGTGGAAGGGACCTCTGCACCGACAACGACCGTTCACCTCTTTAATGGTGATGAGAAAGCAGGTACTGCCGACACAGCTGAGGATGGAACATTTTCACTTGATGTTTCACTGCATGAAGGTGAGAATGTATTAACCGCCAAGGCAGCAACTGAACAGGGAATGACTGGTCCATCGGATGCGATTACGATCATGCTTGATCAAGTCAAGCCAGAACTCTCCATCACTTCACCGGAACATGACATGAAAACGAACCGGGAGGCCATTACGGTCGAAGGAACGGTCATGGATGAAAATCTGGCATGGGTAAAAGTGAACGGAGAGAAAGCGTCGGTCAGCGACGGCGAATTTAGTCATCGAATCCTTTTGGATGAAGGTGAAAATGTCATCCAGGTTGTTGCGAAAGATAAAGCAGGGAACAAAAAGAAAAAACGTGTAACAGTTTACGCGAAATTTGGGGACATTGAAATTGAAAACCTTCTCCCAGGAGAGGATAAAGAGCTGAAAAAGGGTGAATCCGTCAAAATCGAATTTGACAGTGAGCCTGGTCTGGATGCGACATTTGTCATTCACATGCCTCTGACAAATGCCGGTCAAGTAACAAACGCCACTGAACTGCCAATGATGGAAACCTCACAGGGACATTACACTGGATACTACACAGCCACCTCAAATGTGAAGGCACCCGGGGCAGTCATTGAAGTAAAGGTGAAAGATGAATATGGTAATGTCACAACCAAACAAGCGGCAGGAAAGCTTTATATCAATACAAAAAAATAGCGTGAATGGAAGGAGAGTTGTCACAGGCAACTCTTCTTTCTTTTCTCATTTCCCATAGACATTGAAGAAAAGCGGTTTTTTTTATATACTAAAATAGCATTAGTAGAAAGATTTCGAATTTTCAAAGGGGATTCGGGCGTTTCGTCCGAAGATTTCATCATCATTTATGTAAACGATTACAAAAAAGATCCGGAAGAGGGGTATTATGAAGCTTAATGACATGAAAGATCAAACATTCAGCCGTTTTACACTGGCAGAATGGCAGGATGCTGCCGAAAAAGCGTTAAAGGGGAAAGGAATTCAGTCATTACATACGAACACTTATGAAAATATTGAGCTGAAACCCTTGTATACAAAAGAAGATGTACCGGCACGAAATCGGGTGAAAGACTTCATTCCGGATGCAGGGGAAAAAATAACACGTACGCCGAAATGGTACATCGCCCAATCAATCAAGAGGTCTTCCTGGCGATCCCTTCAAGATGCAGTCACAGATGCTTTGGCCCGGGGGCAGAATTGTCTTTCATTTTCATTAGATCAACTTGATAGTGAAGGTCTCGCTTCTTTCATGGTAGAAACGGTGGAGGATCATGTTCCCGCCTTTGTGATAGAGGAACATACAGCTTCAGCTATATTCAATGTGGGTACTGCTTCAGATTTGATGGGGATGGTGGGCGTCATTGGCTTCGATCCTATCTCGTCAGGGCACGGTGAAAGCGGCCTTGAAGACTGGTGCAAGAAACTGGATGAAGCAGACAAGCATTTTCCCCAGGTAAGAAAGATCATAGTCGATTCGTCGTCTTATCACGATAAGGGCGCGAATGCCACACAGGAATTGGCCATCGCGCTAAGTGAAGGCGTATGCTATATCGAAACACTATGCGAGAAAGGCTGGTCTTTAGAGAAAGTGGCAGGAAATATGCACTTCCACTTCTCAATCGGAAGTCAGTTCTTTATGGAAATAGCGAAGATAAGGGCTTTTAAAAAGCTCTGGCAAGAGGTCCTGGCTTCTTACGGATTATCCGGAGAGAGATGCGCCCAAGCCGTGAGTGTGAGCGCGGAAACGTCTTCGTTCAGTAAATCTGCCCTTGATCCTTATGTCAATATGCTTCGCGGGGGAGGAGAAGCGTTTTCTGCGATCCTTGCTGGTGTAGATTATCTGGTTGTTTCTCCGTTTGATATGGTGACTGGGGAAGTGAGCCCGTTTTCTGAACGGATTGCCCGGAATACCCAGCTGATCCTGGGAGAGGAGGCTCACCTGGATAAGGTCGTGGATCCCGGGGGCGGTTCTTATTATCTTGAATGGCTGACAGAAGAAGTAGGGAAATGCGCATGGAAGGAATTCCAGCACATCGATCGAGCCGGCGGAATCCTGGCTTCTATTGGAAATGGTTCCCTTCATGAAAAAATAGAGAAACTGAGGGAATCCAGAATAAACGATTTGGCAACGAGAAAGCACTCGATGATCGGGACGAATATCTATGCGAATCTTGAAGAAGAAATTGGGTCGGTAGCCCCGGTTAAAGGAGAAAGGCTGTCACTGCCATTTGAAAGGTTAAGAGAGCGGGCAAATAAGCTTACCGGTAAACCGGTGGCTGGGCTGATCGGACTTGGGACATTGAAAGACCATAAACCACGGACGGATTTTGTTCAAGGATTTTTAGCAGCGGGAGGGGTCCATGCCAAAGTGGGCCAAAATGGTTCCGCGAAAGAAGATGTTCTGCAATTTGTTGAGGAGACCCGTTTTCCATATTATGTGATCTGTGGAAAAGATGAAGAGTATGAACATATGCTCCCGTTGATCATTGAATCCATCCATCAGATCGATCCATCGATTGTGGTCGATATAGCCGGAAAGGTTCCTTCAGGAAAAAGAGAGGAATGGAGTCGTACCGGATTATCCGGTTCCATATATATGGGTCAGAATATCCTTGAAAAGCTTGATGAACTACTATCCATTTGGGAGGAGGGGACAGAATATGCTTAAGCCTGATTGGCAGCACATCGACCCTTATGTAAAACAGGAAACGGCTGAACCAGAGTCATTACTTGGGAGCAGCTATGAAACGAATGAGCAGATCAACGTGCAATCCCTCTATTCAGAGGAGGACTCAAAACATATCTCCCACAAAGATGATCTGCCAGGTCTTGCTCCTTATACACGTGGTCCATACCCGACAATGTATGTGAACCGTCCATGGACAGTAAGGCAATATGCAGGGTTTTCGACCGCAGAAGAAAGCAATGCATTTTATCGAAGAAATTTAAGTATGGGGCAAAAAGGTCTGTCGGTCGCCTTTGATTTAGCCACCCACAGGGGCTATGACTCAGATCATCCACGGGTCGTGGGGGATGTTGGGAAAGCAGGGGTGGCGATTGATTCCATATTGGATATGAAGATTCTGTTCGACGGCATCCCCCTTGATCAAATGTCCGTGTCCATGACGATGAATGGAGCCGTTCTGCCGATCCTCGCCTTTTATATTGTGACGGCAGAAGAACAGGGTGTGACACGTGAGAAGCTGTCAGGGACGATTCAAAATGATATTTTAAAAGAATACATGGTACGTAATACGTATATTTATCCCCCTGAAACGTCGATGAAGATCATCGCTGATATTTTTGAATATACGTCTGTGCACATGCCGAAGTTCAACAGTATCAGTATTTCAGGGTACCACATGCAAGAGGCGGGTGCGCCGGCGGACATCGAGCTTGCTTATACGCTTGCTGATGGCCTTGAGTATGTCCGGACCGGTCTTGATGCAGGTATCGATATAGATTCGTTTGCCCCTCGTCTGTCTTTCTTCTGGGCGATCGGGATGAATTACTTCATGGAAGTCGCAAAAATGAGGGCTGCCAGGAGGATATGGGCAAAAATGATGAAAACATTCAACCCGCAAAATCCTAAATCGATGGCGCTCAGGACCCACTCCCAAACGTCCGGATGGAGCTTGACAGAGCAGGATCCGTATAACAATGTCATCCGTACATTGCTTGAAGCCCATGCAGCGGCGATGGGTCATACCCAGTCGCTCCATACCAATGCCCTGGATGAGGCAATTGCCCTTCCGACTGACTTCTCTGCCAGGATCGCCCGTAATACTCAATTGTATCTCCAGGAGGAAACAGGCATAACGAAAGTGATCGATCCATGGGCAGGTTCCCATTATGTCGAATCGCTCACCGATCAGCTGATGGAAAAGGCCTGGGGTCATATTGAGGAAATCGAAGAACTGGGCGGAATGACGAAAGCGATTGAAACCGGCTTGCCGAAAATGCGCATAGAGGAAGCGGCTGCCAGGAGACAGGCAATGATCGATTCCGGTGATGAATCGATCATCGGTGTCAACAAGTATCGTCTTGATCAGGAGGACCCGATCGAAACGCTCGATATCGATAATACGGTCGTCAGGGAAAAGCAGATCGCACGCATCCAACAGCTGAAAGAGGAAAGAAACGAAGCGGATGTCGAGAGCGCCCTGGAGGCACTGACGCTTGCAGCGGAGACCGGGGAAGGAAATCTTCTTGAAAAAGCCGTCGACGCCGCGAGGGCACGTGCCACATTGGGTGAGATTTCAGATGCCATCGAGAAAGTATCAGGAAGGCACAAAGCAACGATCCGTAGCATAAGCGGAGTGTACAGTTCGAACTTCTCCAATGAGCAGGAAATCAATACTGTGAAAGAAATGACCGAAGAATTCCTTGAGAACGAAGGCAGAAGACCCCGGATCCTCATTGCAAAAATGGGGCAGGATGGCCATGACCGGGGCGCGAAGGTCATCAGTACGGCATTTGCCGATCTTGGCTTCGATGTCGATATCGGCCCCTTGTTCCAAACGCCGGAGGAAACTGCACTTCAAGCCGTGGAGAATGACGTCCATGTGATCGGGGTAAGTTCTTTGGCGGCTGGCCACAGGACGCTTCTTCCCCAGCTTGTCGCGGAATTGAAGAAACTTGGGCGGGAAGATATCCTTGTTGTCATCGGCGGAGTCATACCGGCAAAGGATTATGAATTCCTGCTCAGCAACGGGGCATCAGCAGTCTTTGGGCCGGGGACGATCATCCCTGTTGCAGCCCAAAAAGTCATCCAGGAAATTTATGAAGTGCTCGGCTATGAGGAAGTGGCGGAATAATGAATCAACAGCCAGGAAGAAGAAAACGTTTCGTGAAGAAGAAAATAGAGCCAGTCTCGATTGCCGAATTGAAAGAGGGCATCCTGAATGGGAATCGAAGCGATTTGGCAAAGGCGATTACGTTAATTGAAAGCAATGCCGAAAAGCATTATGAAGCAGGACAAAGATTGCTGCAGGAGCTGCTTCCCCACACAGGAAACAGCTTCAGGATCGGCATCACAGGAGTGCCGGGTGCCGGGAAAAGCACGTTCATCGAAGCGTTCGGGGAAATGTTGTGTGAACAGGGTTTCCGTGTTGCTGTTCTTGCCATCGACCCCAGCTCCTCGATTTCAGGTGGGAGCATCCTTGGGGATAAAACGAGGATGGAGCAGCTGTCGAAAAACCCCCAGGCGTTTGTCAGGCCATCGCCGACTGCCGGGACGCTCGGCGGTGTTCATCGTAAGACGAATGAAACCCTCCTCTTGTGTGAAGCCGCAGGCTATGATCTGATCATCATCGAAACCGTCGGAGTCGGCCAGAGTGAAGTGATGGTCAGACAGATGGTAGATTTCTTCATGTTACTCGTCATCACCGGCGCCGGGGATGAACTTCAAGGAATGAAGAAGGGGATCATGGAACTCGCAGACATGCTTCTCGTGAATAAGGCCGACGGCGAGAACAAACCCCTTGCCGAAAAAACAAAGCGGGAGCTCAATCAAATCCTTCATTTCCTCCTTCCGGCAACGAAGGGATGGAGTTCAAAGGCTTATACTTGCTCAGCATTGAAGAATGAAGGCTTACAGGAAATATGGGACATGATGCTGCAGTTTCAAAGGCAAACGAAGGAGCAGGGCGTTTTCCAGGAAAGAAGGCTGTATCAAAAGCAGGAATGGTTCCACACGATGCTGAAAGAAAGAATTCTGTCAGACTTTTTCTATCAGCAAAAAATCAAAACATCCCTTCCTGAGCTGCAACAGCGTGTGAAAGAAGGGGAATTCACCACTTCACAGGCAGTCGAACAATTACTTCTTCAATATAAAGAAGCAATCATTGATGGGAATAGTTAATTTTAATTGAAAGATATGGTTTGAAATTGGTATGATAGGGGTACATCTTATCCTCCCGTTGAGAGAGGATGATAAAGTCAGCGATTAAAGGAGAGTTCACCATGGATATAGATTTCAATTTATTGATGAATGATGTGGTGCGTCAAGCACGACAAGAAATTGAGACAGCAGGATATACTCAATTAACGACTGAAGAAGAAGTGGATCAAGCACTTACGAAAGAAGGCACAACGTTGGTGATGATCAACTCAGTATGCGGATGCGCAGGGGGGATCGCACGTCCGGCTGCTGCCCATGCTATCCACTACGATAAACGTCCTGATCAACTGGTGACTGTGTTCGCCGGGCAGGATAAAGAAGCGACTGCGAAAGCGCGCAGCTACTTCACAGGATATCCGCCATCCTCACCGTCATTTGCTTTGCTGAAAGACGGAAAGCTATTAACGATGGTTGAAAGACACGAAATCGAAGGTCATGACCCAATGTCGGTTGTGAACAAACTTCAATCTTACTTTGATCAATATTGTGAAGAAGTATAAGAATCAATACTGAGAAGACCCGTCAGGTTCCCATCTCGCTATCTCCTTATAAGCAGATAGCGGTGGGGCCTGGCGTTTTTTTATGGAATCGATAAAGGGGACGGGGGAATAGGGGTTTAGTTAAAGAAAAATCCGGAAGAGTGAATCTGACTCATTCGGATTTTTTTGCGTTAAATAATCATTCAATCATTTAACACTGTATCACTGGATCTTGTATGTCGCCTCTTCACAATCCAGCGGTGTGTATGAAAACCTGTATATTAAGGTAGGGTGATCAAGGGTTATTTTCAGAAAATATAAACATTAATCGATATTTATAAAACATATTGCATAAAAATTAATCTCTGATACAATACGAATATAGTAATTAATATACATTATATATAATATTTATACAGAACCTATCAAGGAGGAATTTCAATGAAAAAGCTATTATCCCTATTATTCATACTGACTGTCTCTGCTGCTCTTGCAGCGTGCGGATCAGGTGAGGAAAAGTCAGACTCCACTTCAGGTGACACTGAAAAATTAATCATGGGAACGTCTGCTGACTATAAACCATTTGAATATGTTGACACAGCTAACAGCGATGAAATCATCGGGTATGATATTGATCTTGCGAATCTGCTTGCGGATGAATTAGGGTATGAAATCGAAATCAAGGATATGGAATTCAGCGGTTTGATCTCAGCGTTGAAAACAGGTCAGGTGGATTTCGTCCTGTCTGCGATGACACCGACTCCAGAACGACAAAAAAATGTTGACTTCAGTGATGTATACTACACTGCGAAAGATATGATCATCTCTACAAAGAAGAATGAAACCAAAAGTGAAGAAGACCTTGACGGAAAAACAGTCGGTGTTCAGTTAGGATCGATCCAGCAGGATGCTGCGGAAGAGCTGTCAAAATCAATTGATCTTAAAGTTGAAACACGTGACCGTATCCCTGAGTTGATACAAGATCTTCAAAATGGACGATTTGATGCAATCATAATCGAAAACACGGTAGCAAACGGTTATTTGAATAAAAGTGAAGACCTTAAAGGCTCTACGATGAATGTGAATGAAGAAGAAGCAGGTTCAGCCGTCGCACTTCCTAAGGACAGCGAGCTGACAGCTGAATTCAATGAAGCGTTGAAAAAGCTTAAAGAAAACGGTGAATTGGATAAACTCGCAGAAAAATGGTTTGACGGAGAACAGTAGATTGCTAGAAGGGCTAACCTTTCAACTGGTTAGCCCTTCCTGTTTCAATTCAAAGAATACACTTGGAGGAGATTACAATGCCACTAGATTTTGAACAAATGATCCCTTCTATTCCTTTCATCCTGGAAGGCTTGAAGGTCACACTTAAAATTGTCGGGTTAGCGGGAGTGCTCGGATTTGCTTTCGGTATTCTCCTCGCCCTTTGTAAAATAAGCACGGTTAAACCTCTGGCGATCTTTGCCGATATTTATACATCTGTCTTTCGTGGAACGCCTTTGGTGCTGCAGCTGATGATCATCTTTTACGGATCACCCCAGTTCACTGGTACACAAGTTGAACCTTATACGGCTGCGATCCTTGCTTTTTCACTCAATTCGGCAGCATACATTTCTGAAATCATCCGTGCAGGGATCAATGCGGTGGATAAAGGTCAAAAAGAAGCGGCCATGGCGCTCGGTGTGTCCTACCCGTTGATGATGAAGGATGTTATCCTGCCCCAGGCAATCAAAAATATATTACCTGCTTTAATGAATGAATTCATCACCCTAACGAAGGAATCGGCGATCGTGACCGTCATCGGTGCCGCCGATGTCATGAGACGTTCTTATATGGTCGGAAGCGACTTGTATTCATTCTTTGAGCCGCTTTTATTCGCCGGTTTGGTATATTATGTACTTGTCATGATTCTTACTCTGTTAGGAAAAGTACTGGAAGGGAGACTGCGTGGAAATGATTAAAGGTGAAAAGATTACCAAGTCATTCGGAAAGCTTCAAGTGTTGAAAGGAATTGACTTCTCGGTAGCCAAAGGGGAAGTTGTCGCATTGATCGGGCCGTCTGGATCAGGAAAGTCCACGCTGCTCCGCTGTCTGAACTTTTTAGAAGAACCGACTTCCGGTTCAATCTACTTTGAAGATCATCTCGTGAATGGGAAAAACATAGGGAAAGTCAGACAAGATGTCGGGATGGTGTTTCAACATTTCCACCTTTTCCCTCATATGACGGCACTTGAGAATGTGACTTACGCCCCGATGAAAGTGAAGGGGATGAAACGGGAAGAAGCCACTGCGCTTGGGAAGGATCTTCTGGCGAAAGTGGGATTGAAGGAAAAAAGTGACGAATACCCGAACCGTTTATCCGGTGGACAAAAGCAGCGTGTGGCCATCGCAAGGGCACTCGCGATGGAACCGAAAGTCATGCTGTTTGATGAGCCGACTTCAGCCCTTGACCCGGAAATGGTTAAGGAAGTACTTGAAGTCATGAAATCACTTGCCCATACCGGCATGACCATGATCATCGTCACCCATGAAATGGGATTTGCAAAAGAGGTTGCAGACCGGATCATGTTCATGGATGATGGAATGATCATTGAAGAAGGGGCGCCGCAGCCATTCTTCGCGAATCCGCAAAGTGACCGTGGAAAGGAATTCCTTGAAAAGATACTCTGATTACTTGAAGGATTAACGAGCACACTCGTTAATCCTTCTTTTTGAGTCGTCCCTCTTTTATGGTATTCTTAAGTAGCAAAAAAAGAGAGAGATAGGAGAAAGATGAATGTTTCGTATTGGGTACCGTACACTCAAGACAGGAATCGGCACGGCTGTCGCCATCAGCATTGCCCAATGGTTCCATCTGGATAACTTTGTATCGGCAGGGATATTGACGATCCTGTGCATACAGAATACAAAGAAAAAATCGGTGAACGCCTCATGGAGCCGCTTCCTGGCATGTTTGATCGCCATGGTGTTTTCCGCTGCCTTCTTTGAATTCCTTGCATACCACCCTGCCGTCATCGGGCTGCTGCTGCTTGTATTCATACCGATCACAGTAGCGCTCAATATAAAGGAAGGAATCGTCACAAGCTCCGTCATCATTCTACATATATACTCAGCTGGTAATGTGACGATCGGTCTGTTTGAAAATGAAGTGGGGATCATCACCATCGGGATCGGGATAGCACTTCTCATGAATCTTTACATGCCGAGCGTTGATAAACAAATGATCGACTATCAAGAAAAAATAGAAGCGAACTTTTATAAAATTTTCTGCGAGATGATCAATTATTTACGGACGAATGACAGCAAGTGGGATGGACGGGAAATCACCGAAACAGAGCGTTTGATCAAAGAGGCGAAAACGATCGCCTTTAAGGATGTTGAAAATCATTTCCTCAGGGACGAGAACTTATACTACTTGTATTTTAAAATGCGGGAAAAACAATTCGAAATTCTTCAGCGGATCCTCCCGATCGCCACTTCGATTTCATTGACCATCGAGCAGGGGAAGCGGATCGCTGAATTCCTCGAAGAGCTCAGTGAACATATCCACCCGGGAAATACAGCGTTATTCTACTTGAAAAAGCTGTACGACATGAAGGTGGAGTTCGAACAAATGGACTTGCCTAAAACACGGGAAGAGTTCGAAACCCGGGCGGCACTCTATCAGTTTGTGCAGGAAATGGAGCAGTATCTCCTACTTAAAAGTTCATTTAAAGGAATCAGGACGGATGAAAGGGAGCATAAAGAAGTAAACTATACCTAAAATGTGAAAAGGTGATCCGATGCGTTTACTTCTTGCCATCCTATTGTTTGCATCTCCCATTTGGCCACTTGGAAGGAACCCGGTGCCGGGAGACCCTTTCATCATCGTGAACAAAGAGAATAATCAACTGGCTTATATAGACGAGGGCAACATTCAGGCAACTTTCCCGGTAGCAACCGGTAAAACGACTGAACTGACGCCTGAAGGCTTATTCAATGTCACCGTGAAAGCGAAAAATCCATATTACCGCAAAAAGAACATTCCTGGCGGAGATCCGAGAAACCCTTTGGGATCAAGGTGGATAGGCTTTGATGCCAAAGGGACGGACGGCAGGATCTATGGCATTCACGGTACAAATCAGCCGTCCTCGATAGGCAAATATATATCGAACGGCTGCATACGAATGGAAAATAAACGTGTGGAATACCTTTACGAAAAAGTACCAATCGGAACGAAAGTCCTCGTGGTCAAGTCCAAGAAAAGCTTTAATGAGCTTGGAAGGGAATATGGTGCTTTAAAATAAGGGGAAAAGAAAAAGCTTTGGGGGGACCAAAGCTTTTTCTTTTTGTATTTTATTCTGCTCAGACGGCAATATATTTTAGTTAAAGCAGGTAGGGAGATCTCTTGGTACAGCGCTGTTGATTTCCGTGCAAGGCTTCGCTTTCCTCGGGCGGAAGGCAAGCCTGCGGGGTCTTGCCTACTCCGCTTTTCCCGCAGGAGTCTTCGCCTTGCACTCCAATCAACAGCTGGAACCAACTACAAAATTTAAATGGACATTCAAATAAAAAAACCGAACAACAATCTTCTTTAAAGAAAATAGTTTTTCGGTTTTTTCTGTACTAATAAGCGTCCTACCCACTTTGGTGATGTTTCTCCAGAGGGGATTGGTTATGCCCCTCCCTAGTCCTCTATCAAGCACTCATTTCTATAATAAGAACGTCAATCCTGCCATGATTGTCGTCGCGATCATCGCGAACAGCATGACATAGACAATGATTTTTTGCATTTTTTTGTTACCCATTGAATCGCTCCATTCTCCCATTTAATCATGAGATGATTTTCACCTCTATTCTATCGTGAATGTTAAAGGAAGACAACCTCGGGAAAAGAAGAAAACGCTTTATTTATTCGCCAGATAAGGAGGGAATTCGACATGCGGTATGGAATACTATAGATGTGGAGCATGCAAACAACAGGGGGATGATAGAGTTGAAAAAAGTAGATCATATCGGGATCGCAGTCTCATCTATAGACAATGTTCTTCCGTTTTACGAAGATACGCTCGGACTTTCACTCATCAAGATGGAAACAGTTGAAAATCAAGGGGTAAAAGTTGCATTCCTGGATGGGGGTAACCTGAAACTTGAGTTACTTCAGCCATTACATAACGACAGTCCGATTTCCGCCTTCATTGAAAAAAGGGGAGAAGGGATTCATCATATCGCTTTTTCGGTCGAAGGCATCGAGGAGCGAATCAAGGAATTGAAAGAAAAAGGGGTCCGTATGATCAATGAGACTCCAAAGAAAGGTGCAGGCGGGGCCGAGGTAGCGTTCTTGCATCCAAAGTCGGCTCACGGTGTACTTTATGAGCTATGTGATAAAACAGCCATCAAGGGGGAGCAATCATAATGGATATTTATGAGAAAATCAATGAATTATATGACCGCAGAAGAGAAGTTGAGCTCGGCGGCGGAGATAAGAAAATAGATAAACAGCATGAAAAAGGGAAACTGACAGCCCGGGAAAGGATCGATATTTTACTTGATGAAGGAAGCTTTGTCGAATTGAATCCATTCATTGAGCACCGATGTTCAGACTTTGGCCTGGATGGGGTACAGGGTCCCGGGGATGGAGTCGTGACCGGTTACGGAAAAGTAAACGGAAAACCTGTCTATTTATTCTCTCAGGATTTCACGGTTTTTGGAGGAGCATTAGGGGAAATGCACGCTAAGAAAATCTCCCATGTCATGGATCTTGCCGTCAAGAACGGTGCCCCGTTCATCGGTTTGAATGATTCCGGCGGTGCAAGGATCCAGGAAGGCGTAGTCTCACTGGATGGCTATGGCCATATCTTCTACCGGAATTCCATTTATTCAGGCGTCATTCCGCAAATATCCGTCATTATGGGGCCGTGTGCCGGGGGAGCGGTCTATTCGCCTGCCATCACGGATTTTGTATTCATGGTGGATGAAACGAGCCAAATGTTCATCACGGGTCCAAAGGTCATCGAAACCGTCACAGGTGAGAAGATCAGCTCTGAGGACCTTGGCGGAGCCAAGGTTCATAACTCGATCAGCGGGAATGCCCATTTCCGCGGAAAGACAGAAGAAGAAGTACTGCTTGAAGTCAGAAGATTACTGGCATATTTACCTCAAAATAATGAAGAGAAGCCTCCGCGCCTTGAAGTGGATGAAGAGGACGATTATCGTGCAAACCTGACTGACCTGATACCTTTTGATGCGATCCGCCCTTATGATGTGAGGACGGTAATCAATGAAATCGTCGATGAAGGAAGCTTCATGGAAGTGCAAAAGGAATTCGCTAAGAATATCGTCGTGGGGTTGGCACGCATAAAGGGTGAAGTCGTCGGTCTTGTATGTAATCAGCCTAAGTTCATGGCAGGGGGACTCGACATCGATTCATCAGATAAAGCAGCCCGCTTTATCCGTTTCTGTGATTCTTTTAATATTCCGTTGATCACGTTTGAAGATGTGACCGGCTTCTTCCCTGGAATCAAACAGGAACACGGGGGCATCATCCGTCATGGGGCAAAGATTCTTTACGCATATTCTGAAGCGACAGTACCGAAGATGACCGTAATCCTTCGAAAAGCCTACGGAGGCGCATATGTGGCATTGAACTCTAAATCGATCGGCGCGGATCTGGTCTTTGCCTGGCCGAATGCTGAGATTGCAGTGATGGGGCCTCAAGGGGCAGCAAACATCATCTTCGCAAGGGAGATTGCCGGAAGTGAAAATCCGGAAGAACTGCGTGCACAGAAAATCGAGGAGTACCGTGAGAAATTTGCCAACCCTTATGTGGCTGCATCGAGGGGGATGGTCGATGATGTTATCGACCCCCGTGAAACACGGATTAAATTGATTCAAGGATTAGATATGATGAGAAACAAACGGGAAGAGCGTCCGAAGAAAAAGCACGGGAATATCCCATTGTAAAAGTGGTTCCATTTGTTGTCCTTGACTATTCACGCTATACTATAGGAGTGAATACATAATTGTGGAGGTCTGGAAATGATAAATCATGAGCGTTTATTAAATGAATTCCTGGAATTGGTTCAAATTGACTCAGAAACGAAAGATGAAGCAGAAATCGCAAAGGTCCTGACGAAAAAATTCTCCGATCTTGGAGTGGAAGTATTCGAAGACGACACGATGGGGGAAACTGGCCACGGTGCCGGAAACCTGATTTGCACGCTGAAAGGAAATAAAGATGGTGTGGATACAATCTACTTTACTTCCCATATGGACACAGTCGTTCCTGCAAAAGGGGTCAAGCCGACGCTTAAAGAAGACGGCTATATTTACTCCGACGGTACGACCATCCTTGGTGCCGACGATAAAGCGGGACTTGCAACGATGCTTGAGTCCGTCCGTGTACTGAAAGAAAACAACATCTCTCACGGTGATATCCAATTTATCATCACGGTAGGCGAAGAGTCTGGTCTTGTTGGGGCTAAAGCCCTGGATTCATCTCTGGTAAAAGCGAAATACGGTTTCGCGCTGGATAGTGACGGCAAAGTCGGAAACATCATCGTGGCTGCCCCTACACAGGCAAAAGTGCGGGCAACCATTTACGGGAAAACGGCACACGCTGGCGTAGCACCTGAAAAAGGCGTTTCTGCGATTACCATTGCCGCAAAAGCGATCTCCAGAATGCCTCTTGGCCGCATCGATGAAGAAACGACGGCGAACATCGGCCGTTTCGAAGGCGGAAAAGCGACAAATATCGTGTGCGAACAAGCGGATATCCTGGCTGAAGCACGTTCCCTTGTTCCTGAGAAAATGGAAGCACAGGTGGAGAAAATGAAAGCTGCCTTCACATCCGTTGCAGAAGAAATGGGTGGAAAAGCAGAAGTTGAAGTAGAAGTCATGTATCCGGGCTTCAAGTTCAAAGATGGTGACGAAGTAGTGGAAGTCGCAAAGCGGGCTGCGAAAAAAATCGGACGTCCAAGCGAACTTCTTACAAGCGGAGGCGGAAGCGATGCCAACGTAATCGCAGGCTTCGGTGTACCAACTGTCAATCTGGCAGTTGGCTACGAAGAAATCCATACGAAAAACGAAAGAATGCCGGTGGAAGAACTGAACAAGCTATCTGAAATGGTAGTAGCCATCATTCAAGAAGTGGCTGGAGAATAAAAAAGCGTAGGCGGCTCGATCAGAGGCGACAAGCATAAGGCGAACCTGCCGGAAAGGGCGTTCTTTGCCTTTTTGGCAGGTTTGACTTATGACCTCGAGCCTCTAGCCGCCGGAGCTGGACAAAAAAAGCGCAGGCGGCTCGATCAGGCTTGCAGTATGAGACAACACAAAAATGTCCACGAATGAAGGTCAACCTTCATTCGTGGACATTTTCTTCATTCACACACCCACCAAATTTTTATAAAATATGGTACATTAGTATTATACATATTAGAAGTTTGAGAGGGGACGTTGAATAATGTCGAAAGTGGTTGTGTTTCATGCTGGTAAAGAAGAATATGCGCTGCCGATTGAGAATGTGGTATCAATAGAAAAATTGGAGGAAGTAAGATCTATTCCACACTTGCCGTCCTTTGTCCTTGGCCTGGTAAAGGTGAGAGGAGAATTGATCCCGGTTCTCGATTTAGGAAATATCCTGTACAACACATCTGCCATCGGGGAGGAAGGAATGTTCCTCATCGTCATTCAAACGAAGGCGATGCAAATCGGGCTTGTTGTGAAGGAAGCAAAAGAAATCCTTGAAGTACCGGCAGACTCGATGACGAATGTCGGTTTATTCGCATACTCTAAGACGAACTATTTTGCAGGCGTCATCAATCTCGACGATGCGCTGATCACCCAGATTGACCCGGATGTTTTAGTGGAAAGCTTAGAAGGTATGAAAGAGATACAGGAGTATGTGAAAGAACAGAAGGCCCATCAAAACTAGACAAAGAAAGACGCGATTGTAAATGAACCCACATTACCCCAAAAATGGACGAGTGATCCTTCATGTAGACATGAACAGCTTCTATGCTTCTGTTGAGATGGCATATGATCCCGCACTGCGGGGGAAGCCCTTGGCAATAGCAGGGAACCCAAAAGAAAGAAAAGGCATCATCGTCACATGTTCTTATGAAGCAAGGCGCTTCGGTGTGAAGACGACCATGCCTCTTTGGGAAGCAAAAAAACTGTGTCCCGACCTGATGATCATGACACCGAATTTTGACCGGTACCGCGCGGCCTCAAAAGGGATCTTTGATATCCTCAGACAATATTCTGATCTAGTCGAACCTGTTTCGATCGACGAAGGCTATATGGATATTACTGATTCCTTTGAAAAAGGGTCCCCCTTGCAAATAGCCTCAGATATACAAAACCAAATAGAAAGACAGCTCGATCTCCCTTGCAGCATCGGGATTGCACCGAATAAATTTCTGGCGAAGACCGCCTCCGATATGAAAAAACCGATGGGCATCACCGTTTTGCGCAAACGAGATATCCCTGCCAAGCTTTGGCCGCTTCCTGTGATTGAAATGCACGGGATCGGCCAGAAGACTGCCGAAAAGCTGAATGGTGTCGGGATTCAAACTTGCCGTGACCTTGCCCATGCAAATGACATTCAACTGAAATCCCTCCTTGGCATCAACGGCCTCCGCCTCAAAGAGCGGGCAAATGGGGTCGACAGGCGCAACGTTGACCCTGATTCGATTTATGACTATAAGAGCGTGGGGAACTCGACCACCCTGCCAATGGATACGACGAATCAGCAGGAGCTGGTCGGTGTCATAGAAAAGCTGTGTGAAAAAGTGTCGTCACGCCTTAAACAAAAAGATGTGCTGGCGATGACGATTCAGCTCATGATCAGGGATAAATTCAGGAAAACGATCACCCGGAGCAAGAAGCTTGAAAATCCGATCGACAAAAAAGAAGACCTTGTTTACTTTGCAAAGGATTTATTGTTGAAGCATTGGAATGGAGACCCGGTCAGGCTTCTCGGTGTCACCGCACAAGACGTTGTTGAAAAAAGCGAAGCCACCGAGCAGCTCGATCTTTTTTCTTACAAAAAAGCAGCGGAAAAAGAGCCTCTTTATAACGTCTTATCCCAGCTGCAGGAGAAGTTTGGAAAAGACTCGATCTCTCAGGGGATAAAAGGGAAAAATAAAAAGAAATCATTTGACCCGAAACAGGATACTAGCTTCAATAAAGACTTTTTGCGGGAATGACTTGTTAATAATCGGACAACTTAAGTAAGATGATTGCCTTATAAGACTGAATATTTGCATCATGATCTTGTTCTTGTTAGATTGAATAGGAGTATGAAATATTAGGTTTTAGTGAAATGGCATGTTTCTTTCATTCCTCTGAAACCAATATTTCAGGCGCCAGAGGGTGAAGAAACGATTATTACAATGGTGAAAGGAAGTTGACAAGTATGTCTCAAGAAATTGGTGTAATCGGTTTAGCCGTAATGGGAAAAAATTTAGCATGGAATATTGAAAGCAGAGGTTATTCTGTTTCTGTATATAATCGTTCCCGTGAAAAGACGGATGAAATGATCAACGAATCAAAAGGCAAGAATGTAGCGCCTACATATACAATCGAAGAATTTGTTCAATCATTAGAAAAACCCCGCAAAATTTTGCTGATGGTGAAGGCTGGGAAGGCGACCGATGCAACGATCGATCAGTTGAAGCCTCATCTTGAAAAAGGGGATATCCTGATCGATGGGGGGAATACGTTCTTCGAAGATACCCGTCGTCGTAATCAAGAGTTGAGTGAACTGGGTATCCATTTCATTGGAACCGGTGTGTCCGGCGGAGAAGAAGGAGCGCTTACAGGCCCTTCCATCATGCCTGGCGGTCAGAAAGAAGCTTATGACCTTGTTGCGCCGATCTTGAAAGACATTGCGGCAAAAGTGGATGGTGATGCGTGCACAACTTATATCGGTCCGGACGGGGCAGGACACTATGTGAAAATGGTGCACAACGGAATCGAGTACGGTGACATGCAGCTGATTGCAGAATCGTACTTCCTGATGAAGAATGTGCTTGGACTGAGTGCGGAGGAGCTTCATGAAGTGTTTGCCGATTGGAATAAAGGTGAACTGGACAGTTATCTGATTGAAATCACCGCGGATATCTTTACGAAGAAAGACGAGGAAACCGGGAAGCCGATGGTCGATGTGATCCTTGATAAAGCAGGGCAGAAGGGTACCGGGAAGTGGACGAGCCAAAGTGCATTGGATCTTGGCGTTTCACTGCCGATCATTACAGAGTCGGTATTTGCCCGTTTCATCTCTTCCATCAAGGATGAGCGCGTGAAGGCAAGCAAAGTGCTGAATGGACCGGAAACAAAAGCATTCCAGGGTGATAAACAAGCGTTGATCGAATCAATCCGTAAAGCCCTTTACATGAGTAAGATTTGTTCATATGCACAAGGGTTCGCCCAAATGCGCTCAGCTTCCGATGAGTACAACTGGGATCTGCAGTACGGAGATATCGCCATGATCTTTCGCGGGGGATGCATCATCCGTGCTCAATTCCTGCAGAAAATCAAAGAAGCGTATGACCGTGAAGCGCAGCTTTCGAATCTTTTATTGGACCCGTATTTTAAAGAAATCGTTGAAAGCTATCAGTATGCCCTTCGCGAAGTCATCAGTGTGGCCGTACAAAACGGTGTGCCGGTGCCTGGCTTCTCTGCGGCATTATCTTATTACGACAGCTACCGTACAGCAACGCTTCCTGCGAACCTGATCCAGGCCCAGCGTGATTACTTCGGTGCCCATACGTATGAGCGTGTCGATAAAGAAGGCATCTTCCATACCGAGTGGATGAAGTAATTCAATGAAAGAGAAGACAGTTGTAACAAAGTCTTCTGCTTAACCCAAAATCCGGACGCATTCGAATTCTGAAATCGGATGATCGTCCGGATTTTTTTATTTATCTGAAATTGTTCATTAAGTCGACGGTGCTGTTGTTTGCAATGGACATGATCATCATTTGTAGAGGAGGATGGGAAATGGAATGGATGTTCCAACCGATTAGCATGAGAGATGTTAAATTAATTGATTCATGGAATTATGATGATTTCATTGAACAAGTTTCCATGAAGCCGTACTTTCATTCATTCGAAGAAACAGGCAGGTTGATTGGTCCAGGTGGATGTGAAGGTTTTGTTGTGATGTCCCGCAATGAAGCTGTCGGTTTGTTCGAATACAGTATTGACAGCAGAATCTTGTATATAGGGCTTGCTTTAAATCCTTCTTTAACAGGGAAAGGATTGGGGCTCGACTTTGTCCGGAAAGGGCTCGAGTTTGGCCTTTCACATTACAACCAACAAATAGATGAGGTCCGCCTGTATGTAGATATTAGAAATACGCCTGCCATCCGTGTATACGAAAAAATCGGCTTTGAAGCGATAGGCGAGGAGGCTGGTGACAGAGAAATGAGGTTGATGGTAAAAGGGGAGACCTTGGATAGTAAACATAATTAGTGGAACTTATTCACGCTTAAGAATCCCAAGCAGAAGAATCCTAAGATAGGATTAACTCATTTGCCTGGTATGATCTTAAGGTGACGGGAGCTCACATTCTGTTGCTCCCGATCCATTATTTTGTCTGCCCGGTATTCACAAATTTCATTTGAATGGTCACATCAAAATCGATTTCAGGATAGACTTCTTCCCAGTTCAGATGATTCCAATCCTCATAAGAAAGTTTGTTCCGAACGTATCCACCGATCCCGACGGGGTCCACCTTTAGTTGCTGTGTCAATTCCAGGAATTCCTCCGATTTCTTTTCCATATAAGCATTGATCTTCTTTTCTAACTTCATTTGCGTTTTCTTTGAATCTGTCAGTTCATCATTCGTATATTCGAGCATGCTTCCGTTGAGCTCGATGGAGATTTTAACAGTCTTGGGTATATGGTTGTTGAATGCTATATCTATATCCCAATCTTTTTTGACGTAGTCAAACATCAATTGATTAGAGAACACATGTGTGTCATCCGGGGGCGCAATCTCAAAGCTGAATGTCCCCCTTGGTGTGTTTTTACGTAAAGTAAATAAAATGCCTGATAAGGTGGGGGAGAGATGGTGAACAAATCGGTCATCTTTAAAGAGGGCATATCCATCTAAGCTGATATTATCACTCCTTAATTTGTAGTAGGGCATAATCGGATCAATTCCGTCATCGTAATAATCTCTGATAAATTGATATGTATTATAGTTGATCCGCTCATTTTCATCGTCAAGCTTTTCAATGAAGGTACGTAAATACAGTGAGCTGTTTGTCCCTTCAATCGGTTTAAAGTCCAGTATTTCCTTTGCTGGTCCTTCTGTGACCGCAAAATATACTCTCGGTCCGAGACTCGGATCCCGCATATAGGTATCGATAATATCCTGAACACCGACTTTTGCCAGTTCGCTTCCGAATAGGGCAACGGTGATTTGGCCACTGACAAGTTTAAGATTTGAACGATGGTTGAGCCGTATTCTCGAATCTTTGCTTGATTTTGCGTTAACCGTCAGTATTTTATTTTGATAGACACCTTGTTTCGTTACATTTGGATAGTTAGCTGTAACCATCAGTGGAAGCTCCTGATCTTCAGACAGGTCATAACCAATCGCATCCAACATCCCCAGTTTATCAATGACATTCCTTTCACAGCCAAGCATCAGGCATATCATGGCTATGAACAGATACCTCAAAGGTTTCATGACGTTACGTTCCTTTCTTTGACCTTATTAAGCCCTATTAATACCAATAAGAAAATTGGAAGAGCAATTGCGATGGCTGTATCTATATACGTCAGCCACTTTAGCCATTCATCCACTTCCCGGCTGATTTCCGGGATGAAAGATAGAAGCGCACCGACCGTTAACAATAACAAACTGATAAAGTCAGGTTTCAGCTTCTGAAATGAGTGAGATACCAATTCCTTGCTCGCCCATAAATACATGACGACGGTAATCAATACTTTTAAAGCGAACAGTGTAAAGATCAGATTTTCAACCCTCTCTACAAATGGAAATTTCACATATTCAATCAAGGTAATGACAGGGTATAAATCATTCAGTATATACTTATAACCGAAGAATCCATAGCACACAAAACTTACGGTGATATAAATGAACGATGTAATGCCATTTCCCAAAATGACACCCTTTGTGAAATTCTTCTGAACATGGGGGATGAGAAATAAGCTTAGCTCGTAGCCTAAAAACGCTGAATATACACTCAACCCTCCTGACAAAAGATCTTTTTTCCCTTCCATCAAAAACATTGTCATCCGGGTAAAACTGAATTCTGATAGATGGAAGGTCAGTAAAAGCATCGTCCATATGGTCAGGAAAAATAACAGGACGGTCGCCTTTCCGATTTCATAGATGCATCCCTTTAATAAGAGAAAGCTCATGAGAAAAAACATGCCTACAAATATAATCGAAGGGGTATCACGGAAAAATAACATCTTAAGAAGTAAAATGTACTTTTTTGTCACCATGGTTGCGAGAAGGGTGAAAATGATACTCACCGTCAAATAAAAAGGGATTGCCAACCATTTTGGGATCACATTCTCAATGATGACAAAGATTGATTGACCTTCCCCCCACTTGTTTACCAAACTGATTAACAAAATGTTTAAGGTGACAATCACACAAATGACGACGATCCCAATCCATCCATTGGTCCCGAATGCTTCGGCGGATAGTCTCGGAATGCTGAACAGGGTGATGCCCGATTGAATCATATATATTAGCAGTGCCAATTGAAATGGATGGAGTTTTTCCTTCATAGTAAATCGCCTACTTCTTCATCTTGTTAATATCTTCATTGGATGTTCTGACCTGCTCAGGGCGATCTTTGATCATCATGAAAGGCGCCCTGATGATTGTGTCCAGCCAATCATTAAAAAAAGTCGGAGAAAAAGGGATCATATAAGGTGTTTTCAGTGATGTTAAAGTAGACAAGTGAATGACCAACAAACCCAGTCCGAACACCAATCCCATGTTCCCCCAAAAACCCGCCAGCAGGATAAAAGAAAAGCGGACGATCCGGATGGATGCACTCATCACATAACTGGGGATCACAAAGGATGAGATGGCTGAAACCGCAACTGCAATGATTAAAATATTACTTGTAATACCTGCTTCAACAGCCGCCTGTCCGATTACAATCCCACCTACAATGCCGATTGTTTGCCCGATTTTAGTTGGGAGACGTGCCCCAGCCTCCCTTAGAAGCTCAATGACCAACTCAAGAAATATCGCCTCAATCAGAGGGGGGAAGGGTACTTTGCTTCGCGATTCTATCAGGCTTGGCAATAACTCCTGTGGAACCATTTCATAATGGTAGGTGGTGATGGATACGTAGCTTGCTGTAAACGCAAGCGTAATGACGAGGGCGAGTAACCTGAGCAGCCGAATAAAAGTGCCGGTTATCCACCGCTGACTGTAATCATCCACTGACTGGAAAAAATCAAAAAAGCTGACAGGGGCACAAAACACATAAGGGCTGCCCTCTACAATTCCGATGATCCTGCCTGCTAATAATTTCGAGGCGCAGACATCCGGTCTTTCTGTTGTGAAAAACTGCGGGAAAGGAGATACTGGTTGATCATCTATCATCTGAACAAGGATATTGGTATCCAAAATACCAGTGTACTCAATCTTGTTGATCCGCTCCTTTAGGTCTTTCAATTCTTCTATGGGCGCAATATCTTCTATATATAATAATGTGATGGATGTTTTCGTAATTTCTCCGGCACTTAAGCTCACCGTTTTCAAATGAGAACTTCTCACTCTTTTTCGGATGAGGGAGATGTTCACATCGGATGATTCAATGAATGCTTCGTGTGGTCCCAAGATGACAGATTCTGTTTCAGATTCCTCGATAGACCTTTTTTCCTCACCATCTGCTCTTAAAGAAAATACTTTGTTATCAAGAAAAAGAACAATATGACCGTTAAGGACATCCATCACTGCCTGTTTGTTTGACTTGATTTCAAGTATTCCATCAGAATCTATTTGCCGATGAATAGGAGTTGAATCGCCTTTACTGATCCACTCTAATAATTCTTCATTCAGTATTTGTTTATCCACCAGCGTATCGAAATAAATGCACTCAATTTCCAGGTCTTTGAATTGTCTGTGCCTGAAATCCTCACAATCTTTAAACTGATCCACAATATGGCCGAAGTCCATTGGTTGGCTGTGTGGATTGGAGGGGAGCTTTGAGGATTCATTTGTTGAAGCCATTCCCTCTTTCAGCGTTAATTTTTTGATGAACGAAAGTAATCCCATAGCAAACCCTCATTTAGTTGCAGTTTGTGCTATTTTTTCCAAACAGCACTTTTCTATTCTAAGCATGAAGACTTAACTTTCTTAATAATGTTAAGGTATAGAATGTAAAAGAAGGGACTGTATGGAATGGGGTTTGAAACAATCACACCGTGGCAGGAGCACGAGTTCTGGCTGGGGATCCTGAAGGACCATGCGTATTTTGTAAGGGATTATTTAAGTCCGACAGAAGTGAAGTGGGTGAATCAGGCAGAATACTATATAGAGTGGTTCCAAAATGTGGAGAAGGAATTGATGAAGGTCCCGGGGGATCTGCCTGAATCCTCACCTGAGATGATACAGCTTTCAGAATGGGCGCAGGAAGTATCATATCAATACTATACGTTCGAAGGGCACCTCCTCCATCTGCGGCTCTTCAATCAGGTGAATTTAAATCTGTCCCCAAGTTACTTGAACGGAACATTGGCAGAAAACAGGGAGTATCTCAGAATATTAAACAGCTATACGAAAGGGGAGAGTTACGCTGAACTCCCGCTTGTGGATTTGATGGATATGTGGCTCGATGACCAGAGGGGGCACGCTGCCTTGCTCGTTGATATCCTCGACAGTGCCGAAATTGATGTGATTGAAAGGGCAAATGCCTTGATGGTTCAGTTTTCTCAATTTATGGTGAAAAATGATATGTTTAAAGGTTACTTGCATTTTACCCAGCCAGGCTTCCCTGCTCAAATCCGATTTGCCCACGATGTGTCCTTACAGGTGGTCGCTTTTACGGCGCTTGTGGATGAAGTATTGAATCTGTATGTGAAGGATGAGGTATTAAATAATGCGACACTCCGTTTTTTGGAACATCACTTTCCAGAGGCATGTTATTTCATGAAGAAGCTCTCCCATTATGCACCGTCCATCGATTATCCCGATTGTAAACTGATAAAGCCTACTTTGAGGAACGAAAGAGAAGCTTGAGGATTGTGTCCTCAAGCTTCTCATTTATCTTCATCCAACTATTCGAGATTGGCATGGTTACCATACATATTTGCGGTATCCAAACCTTTCTTCTCCATACATCTCAGTATAATCGAGTCAAACAGTACAAGTGAAAACTGTTCGAATGCGGAGCCCATTGGCTGTATCGTTTGATAGTCACCTGCCGATTGATCTTTGGGAGCACCTGGGATTCTCACAACCATGTCTGCTGATTGTCCGATTGTAGATTCTGGAAAGATCGTGACAGCTGCAATCTTTCCTCCGATGCTTTTCGCTTTATCTGCGATGGATACCAAGCTCTTCGTTTCTCCTGAACCAGATGCAATGATGACCATATCTTCTTCTTTAAAAGAAGGAGTGACAGTCTCTCCTATCACATATGCATCGATACCCATATGCATCAAGCGCATGGCAAAGGATTTGGTCATTAATCCAGACCTTCCAGCCCCTGCTACAAAAACTTTATTGGCTTCTAAGATCCCATTTACCAATCTTTCAGTTTCATCATTGGAGATGGCGTCTGCTGTCCGGTTTAATTCTTGTAAAATCTTAAGAATATATTGAGTCGTAATCATCGTTAACTTAACCTTTTTTAATCATTTCCTGCATAGTTGCCGCAGTCGCCTTTTTATCTTCTTGTCCTGTGATGCCTCCACCGACAATGACAAGATCAGGTTGTACGTTGACCACTTCTGGCAAGGTATCAAGTTTAATTCCGCCGGCAATGGCTGTTTTGGCATTCTTCACAACACTTTTGATTGTTTGAAGATCTTCGAAAGAGTTTTGTCCAACGGCTTGAAGGTCGTACCCTGTATGAACACAGATGTAATCTACACCAAGTGCATCGACTTCCTTTGCGCGGCCGGCAAGATCTTTTACTGCTATCATATCCACAAGGATTTTTTTACCTTGTTTTTTTGCTTCTTCCACTGCGCCTTTAATAGACATGTCTTCAGCTGTACCTAGAATGGTAATGATGTCAGCTCCTGCTTCAGATGCCTTCATGACCTCATACCCGGCTGCATCCATGATTTTAAGATCTGCCAATACTTTTAGGTCAGGAAATGCTTCCTTCATTGCTTTTACTGCATGAAGCCCTTCATTAATCACTACCGGAGTCCCGATTTCAACGATATCGATATGCTCCTCAACTTCCTTCACCAATTCAATGGCTTCCGGGATATTCACTAAATCTAAAGCTAATTGCAATTCCATTGATGATCCACTCCTGTATCGTTTCTAGTTGTTGCTTCTGACGAGATATTCAAATGGTGCCTCATCCCGTACAATTGCAAGTATATAATGTATATAATATGATTAATAGTACGCACTTTAATTTTACATAGTGTCAAAAAGTATACTATGGACTTTGATAAGCTTGGAGGATGATGATGATGTCGAGAATGAAAGACAAAATGTTTAATTGTGAAAAAGAATTGACGCTCTCGGTTATCGGAGGTAAATGGAAGATGTTGATATTATGGCATTTGGGCAAGGAAGGGACGAAACGGTTTGGAGAATTGAAATCCCTTATCCCCGGAATCACCCAAAGGATGCTGGTAAATCAATTGCGGGAACTGGAAGAAGATTTCATCGTCCATCGTGAAGTGTATCCGGTCGTCCCTCCCAAAGTGGAGTATTCCCTAACCGCTCAAGGAGAAACCTTGATGCCTATTTTGGATGCCATGTATGAGTGGGGGAGGGATTATATGGAGACCTTTGTCGATGATGCATGTATGAAGGATCAGTCCGTAGAATAAATCGCTTATCGTGTTGAAAAAGAAAAGCCGCTCCCTTTTTAGGAGCGGCTTTCTTGCATTATCCGATCATTTCATCAAACAATAGTACCCGTGCAGGTGATGCATCGGTGTTCTCAATTTTCAGTGGTGCGGCAACCATGAAGTATTGACCGGCTTCAATATCTTTCAATTGAAGTCCTTCCATGATGATGACGCCGCTGCCCATCAGGCTGCGGTGGGTCGGATGACCTTCCTGGGCTCTTTCGATACCGAGCGCATCAATTCCGACGCCGGAGATGTTCTTCTCGGCAAGATACGCAGCTGCATCTTCTGCAACGTAGATGAACTCAAAGTTGAATTCTGTATCCCATGAATTCTTTGTTTTAAAGAGAATGAAATCATTTTCTTCAATGTCTAAATCTTGAATGTCCTTCAAGGAAATCTTTTCTTCCACTTCCGATAAATCGTATACTTTGACAGGTCTCACAAGTTTCTCGATATCGATCGTCTCGATCGTTTCTCCATCGTTGATCATGTGAAGCGGAGCGTCTACGTGTGTACCGGTATGCACGTCCATGGAAATCCGGGATTCAGTTACATGACCGTTTGTATTCGTTTCAATTGTCGGCTGTTTTTCAGGTTTGTTTTTATACACGGGCATTCCGTTAAAGATTGGAGCTGTCACATCATATATTTTCATTGTTTCCACACCTTCCTTAGCATTGGTCTACGTCTAGATTTTCAATCGGCCACCAGTAGAAGCCGTCTTTAGCGAGTAAGTTGTCAGCAGCTTTTGGTCCCATTGTTCCTGCTTCATAGTTCGGGAATTCTCCGTCACGGGTGTTTTCCCATACTTCAGAAATCTTGTCGACGAAAGCCCAGGAAAGCTTGACTTCATCCCAGTGTGTGAAGTTCGTCGCATCTCCGCGGAGACAGTCTAATAGAAGTTTTTCGTACGCTTCCGGCGTGTTCATTCCATCGACACTGTTGTTGGCAAAGTTTAATTTCACCGGTGTCGTTTCGATATTCTGACCTGATTTCTTCGCGTTTAAATGAAGGGTGATCCCTTCTTCAGGTTGAATGTGGATGACCAGCAGGTTAGGGGCCAAAGGCTTGTCTGTATTGTAATAAAGGTTCATTGGGATGTCTTTGAATTGAATGACAATCTTCGTCGATTTGGTTTCCATTCTTTTACCCGTACGGATATAGAATGGGACACCTGCCCAGCGGAAGTTATCAATCATCAGTTTCCCGGCTACATAAGTTTCCGTATTTGAATGATCATCGACATTTTCGGCTTCACGGTAGCCAGGCGCATCCTGGTTTCCTGACTTGCCGGCGCCATATTGTCCCCGGACGAAATAGTCTTTCACTTCATCATGCTCAAAAGGACGAAGTGAACGTAATACGCGCACTTTTTCACTGCGGATTTCGTCTGTTGTCAACTTGATCGGAGGTTCCATGGCAAGAAGTGCAACCATTTGAAGTAGATGATTTTGGACCATATCCCTGAGCGCACCGCTTTTCTCATAATAGCGGCCACGGTCTTCGACACCAAGTTCTTCTGATGAAGTGACTTGGATGTTCGAGATATAGCGGTTATTCCAAAGCGGTTCAAACATCGCATTGGCGAAACGGATCACTTCGATATTCTGGACCATCTCTTTACCGAGATAGTGATCGATACGATAAATTTGATCTTCAGAGAACGATTCGCGGATTTGACTGTTCAGTTTCTCAGCTGAAGGCAGATCATGCCCGAACGGTTTTTCAATTACAAGGCGCTGGAAACCGTTTGTTTCGGTCAACCCTTGATTCTTCAACTGCTCGGTGATTGTACCGAAGAATTCTGGGGCCATCGCCAGATAGAAAACCCGATTCCCTTCCAATTCGTAGGTATCGTCAAGCTCATCAGACAGGTTCTTAAGCGCCTTATATGAATCGCTGTTGGAAACATCGTTTGGTTGATAGTAGAAATGAGAGACGAACTCATCGATGTTTTCGTTGCTGCCTACCGCTTTATGTACAGACGTCTTTACATGTTCCTGAAACTCTTCATTTGACCACTCTCTGCGTGCCACACCCACTACGGCAAAACGCTTTGAAATTTTTCCTTTACGGAACAAATGATAAAGAGACGGATAGAGTTTTCGTTTTGCTAGATCACCTGTCGCTCCAAAAATCGTAATCAGAGATGTCGGTGTAATTGAATTGTTCAATGTTATGACCTCACTTTATCTTTGTTGTAAATCCAAAACTATGTGTTTCTTCTTATTTAATATCCTATACAATTACTTAATTTTAAAGACTTCTCAATCATTTAGCAAATGTTATGCTGAATACTTTTTCTATACGGAATGATGAAAACGTTTCCGTCTTATGTTGGCTTATTTTTGCATTCTTATGAGAGTTTTCCCGAATGGAATCGGTCGGAGGGAAGGAAAGGGTATTCTGATGGGGATTATGCTAGAATAAAAACACCACCGGTCATCATAGGAGTGAATGAAGTTGGAATTATTATTTTTAGGAACGGGTGCTGGCGTACCGGCCAAACTCCGCAACGTCACGAGTATCGCACTGAAGCTGTTGGAAGAGCGGGGTGCGGTTTGGCTTTTTGATTGCGGGGAAGCGACGCAGCATCAAATTTTACATACGAGTTTAAAACCGAGAAGGATCGAGAAGATTTTCATCACCCACCTTCACGGTGATCATATTTATGGGCTGCCTGGACTGCTCGGGAGCAGGTCTTTTCAAGGAGGGGATTCTGGGTTGACGGTATACGGTCCGAAAGGGATCAAAGAGTTCATCTCTGTTTCACTTTCTGTCAGCCGGACGCACCTTCAGTACCCACTTGAGGTCATCGAAATCGAGGAAGGGACTATTTTTGAAGACGATGGGTTCACCGTGGAAGCAAGGGAACTGGATCACGCTCTTCCGACTTTCGGTTACAGGGTGGTGGAAAAGGACAAGCCTGGCATCCTTCAAGTAGACAGGTTACGGGAAGTAGGCATTCCGCCCGGCCCCCTATATAAAAAATTGAAATCAGGAGAAACCGTTCAGCTTGAAGATGGGACCGTGGTCGATGGCACTGATTTCCTTGGACCTCCGATACCTGGCAGGACCGTCACGATCCTTGGTGATACAAGGGTATGTGATAATGCGGTCAAGCTGGGTGAATCTGCCGATGTACTCGTCCATGAAGCGACGTTCAATCGAGATCAGGAGGAGATGGCGAGAGAATATTTCCATTCGACAACAAAGCAGGCTGGAGAGACTGCAGCAGCTGCAGGGGCACATACACTCTTTTTGACCCATATCTCGTCCAGATTTGCAAAGGAATCGTGGGAAGAGCTTGAAGGGGAAGCGAGGGAAGTGTTTCCTAACACACACATTGCAAGCGACTTTATGGAGTATGAGATTCCTTTAAAGAAATAGAGGGGGACTATTATGAAAACAATCTATATCGTGCGTCATGCAAAGGCAGAAGGGCAGCAAGTACAGGCCCCACTAACGGAAGAAGGGGAAGCGCAGGCGGTTCGGCTTGCATCTTTCTTAGAAAACAGGTCGATCCAAGCGATATATTCCAGCCCCTTTTTCCGGGCAGAAAAGACGATTGAGCCGTTTGCCAGGCAGTCAGGGTTAAAGGTTTCCTTTGATGATCGATTGGGAGAAAGAATTCTATCTGAAAAGGATCTTCCTGATTGGAAGGAAAAGCTGAAAGAAAGCTTTGATGATTTTTCACTATCATTGCCAGGAGGTGAGTCAAACCAAATGGCGATGGACCGGGCACGGTCCTTCGTAGATGACATCACCTCCAAAAAGGAAGATTCCATTGTGTGCGTGAGTCATGGAAACTTAACGACTCTGCTTTTGAGACTGTTTGATGAGAAGTATGGCTACGATGAATTGTTTGCCCTGTCAAATCCTGATGTTTATATGGTGAAGATTGAAGAGAACGGGGCATCTGTTCAACGGATTTGGGCGTAGGGGAGATCAAATATACAGACCAAAGGGGAAATGACGGATGAACGGGATCACTTTTGACGATATTTACAATCCAGGCCATAATGTGGCAGAAAATGAATTGTACGAACATATTCATTTTCCAGAAATGCTCACAAGATATGATAGTAATTTTCTGAAATTCAAGAGAATGCCGACAAGAGCTGAATTTTTAGAAGCTGCCAGCTTCTTGAGGAAATTCCAACAATCAAACGGACAGAAGCATGTGAAGTACATTTTTCCCCAGGATCAGGAGCTTCCGGCGGAATTGAAGGCTGTTATGGAAGAAGAAGGTTATGGGATTGGCTTCACTGAACTGTACAAGATTGCACCCGATGTTTTCCCCCGGGTGGAAAATACCCCTGAAATTGAAATAAGAGAAGTGAGTGAAGTCGAGCTCGATGCTTATCTGGCGTTTCAATATGAGCAGGATATGGCGTATGGCGCTGCATTTGCTGACGAAAAGGTAGGCATGCATAAACGTAATTTCCAACATCCCCATGTGATGCAGGTTCTTGCTTATGATAAAGGGGAACCTGCCGGATCAGTGGATGTGATCATCAAGGATGAAACGGCTGAAATCGATGGACTGATGGTACATGAGACTTTTCAGAAGAAAGGGATCGGAACCAGACTGCAACAGTTTGTGATGGATCGATTCGATGACAAGACGGTGATCCTCGTCGCGGATGGAGAAGATACGCCGCGACTGATGTATCAAAAACAAAACTATTCCTGTATCGGATTCAGGTATGAAGCGCAGAAAGTGTATGAATGATGGCGCATATTCTGCTGTGAATGGAATGACGGTTACATAAGAAAAGGAGTGAAGCGATATCGCTTCACTCCTTTTTTACGTCCATTACCATGCCCGGTCGTATTGTTGAGGGGCTTTGATTTCCACACCCAGCTCATGTGCGGCTTTTCTCGGCCAGTATGGGTCACGGAGTAGTTCGCGTGCAAGCAGTACCAGGTCGGCACGGTCATTTTGGAGGATTTCCTCAGCCTGTATGCCTGTTGTGATCAATCCGACGGCGCCCGTATCGATGCCTGCGCCGTGTTTGATCGTCTCGGCAAGCTTTACCTGATACCCGGGGAATACGGGGATCCGTGCAGGGACCAGTGCGCCGGAACTTACGTCGATCAAATCGACTCCCTGTTCTTTCATCCACTTTCCGAAAGCTACATAGTCTTCGATGTCCAAGCCTTCCCCGTGATAATCTTTAGCCGAGACGCGGACAAGGAGCGGTCCGTCCCATACCGCTTTTATGCCGTCAATGATCTCTCCGAGGAATCGGTAGCGGTTTTCTGCCGATCCACCGTATTCGTCCGTACGTTTATTTGAAAGGGGGGAGAGAAATTCATTGATAAGGTATCCGTGGGCACCGTGAATTTCGATCACATCGAATCCTGCTTTCCGTGCTCTTTCAGCCCCTTGGACGAATGCCGTGATGGTTTCCTTGATATCATGGGCTGTCATTTCAAGCGGGGTTTTCATTTCGTCATTGAATGGGATGGCAGACGGAGCGAGGATATCACCTTCGAGGACGGCTTTCCTTCCTGCATGTGCAAGCTGGATTCCTGTTTTCGCACCCTGCTCCTTGATCAATCCTACCAACTCTTTCAAGCCTTCAATATGCTCATCATCCCAGATTCCCAAGTCACGGGGGGATATCCTTCCCTGAGGTGTGACGGCAGTCGCTTCCTGTATGATGAGACCGACGCCTCCGACAGCTCGGCTCGTATAATGGGTGCGATGCCAATTCTCCACTTTTCCGTCTTCATTGTGAGAGGAATACATGCACATAGGGGCCATCACAATCCTGTTTTTGAGCTCTACATTTTTCAGTGTATATGGTTGGAATAGTTTAGCGTTCATTTTTAGATCACCTTCCCTGATTGAATTATTTCGGGTTTCTAAATAGTCGTGCATACCGATTATAACAACAGCCCTTAACCTGGAAAAGAAATGTGCTCCCGCTCTTGCGGAAATGTCTTTTGATTCACGGGATGAATCGTTATATATCAAGCGGGAGGCGGGTCAGCTTTTGGGAGATTGCATGTTCATCATTTCACCGAGAAATTCTGAACGTTTCTTGGCAGAGCTGACGCAGTGGATAAACGCATCTTTCATTTCATATTCCTCTAATGCTGCGATTCCGGCTTCGGTCGTTCCCCCGGGACTGGTGACATTCTTCCTTAACTCTTGGGCCTCCAAACCGGATTTCTCCAACATGGCACTTGCACCTGAGATGGTTTGTGTGATGAGGCCCTCCGCGAGTTCTTTCTCAAGTCCGAGCTCCACTGCAGCATCTTTGAGCAATTCAGCCACATAATAAATATAAGCAGGTCCGCTTCCAGACAGTGCCGTAATAAGATCCAGCTTACTCTCATCAACTTCGACCGCGGTGCCGACAGATTCAAACAGGGCAGTCGTCCATTCCCTGTGGAAATGGGTGGTGGATGGATTGAACGATACGGCAGTCGCTGATTTTCCCACTGCTGCACTTGTATTGGGCATGGCCCTTGCAACGGCTCCGTTAAAGGAGAGTTGCTCCCTTATATGCTCTATCGTGATTCCGGCCAACAGGGAGATGACCAAAGTATCTGATGAAAGAAAGGTGCGGACAGACTGTGCCGCATCATGAAAGTCTTTCGGCTTCATTGCGAGGATGACGGTATCATATCGCGTGTCTTGATTGTACTTACCGACACCGAATTCCTCTACGATTTCGTCTAATTTATGCTGATTGCAGCGGTTCGTCACATACACCTCTTCCTTCTTTAAAACGCCTGCTCTCAATGCACCCTTCAATAATGCGTGAGCCATCGACCCGGCCCCGATAAACAATGTATTCATCCGCCCATTCCTCCTTCTGTTTTCGAAAAAAAAGCAGACCCCTTCATCCATAAAGGACGAAAGGATCTGCTTCCGTGGTACCACCTTGATTTGTCCATTCCATGGTTGATGGCATGAACACACTTCATTTCCAAGTAACGCTGGAACACGTTCTGCTTTAAGACGCTCAAAAGGTAGGTTCATGAATGGAGCGGACGACGGCGCCTTTCAGCCGGTGGGCAGCCGATCTCTGACATCATCCATTCATTACTGGCCTTTATCATCGCTTTTTCTCGTATGGATATGTAAAATGATGAAGGGACTGTGAAATATATATTATAGGTGATTATCTTTGAAAGAGAGCTAGTCTGTCAAGTGTTTATTTCAGTATATTCTAACATTTTAAAAATGACATTTGTTTGGTAAAATTGTACACTATTAAATGAAGGGTCATTCATTTTTTGTGAAAATGAACCCTGGACAGGAAAGGCATGAGTTTTTTTACGTACTGCCTGCCCTTTTATTATGATGAATGTGGTGAAAATATGACAACTTTAGTGAACGGCGTAGCAAAGATCACGCTATCCACCCCCTTTGCCGTAGGGGACGTGAATGTATATGTAGTAAAAGGGGATACCCTTACACTTGTGGATGTGGGGCCTCTCACCGATACTGCCTGGCAGCAATTGACCGAACAGCTTTCTTTATTGGGTTATACAACGAGGGACATCGATCAAATCGTCCTGACCCACCATCATCCCGACCATGCCGGATTGATTGAGCGGTTTCCTGATTCAGTGAAGGTGTATGGTCATCAGTACAACCGCTTCTGGTTATACCGTGATGACAGCTTTCACACGGTGCATGACCGTTTCTTCATGCAATTGGCCGTCGAGGCCGGACTTCCCGAGGAATACCTCCAGGCCATCCCTAAGTTCAAAGGTCCCTTAAAGTATATGGGGCAGCGGGAACTGGATGTCGCTATACATGAGGGGGACCGGATTCCCGGGATGAATGACTGGTCAATCATTGAAACCCTCGGGCATGCACAGAGCCACTTATCACTATACAGGGAACGTGATGGTGTGTTGATAGCGGGGGATCATATTTTGGCCTCGATCTCGCCGAATCCCCTCATTGAACCGCCATTCGAAGGTGAAGGGGAACGGTCGAAGCCATTGCTTCAATACAATGCCTCCCTGAAGAAGCTGTTGGATATCCCGATTTCGATTGCCTATACAGGTCATGGGGAGAATATTTCAGATGTACATGGATTAATTCCGAAGAGGTTAGGGAAACAAGAAGAAAGGGCTTTAGGTGTACGGGAGATGGTGAAAGGAAATGCCCTGTCCGTGTTTGATATCTGCAGGCAGTTATTTCCGTCCCTTTATCGTAAAGAGCTGGGCCTTACACTCTCGGAAACAATCGGTCAATTGGATTACCTTGAATCCCTTCATGAAATTCAGAAGGAAAAGCGGAACGGCGTTTATTATTATTTTGCTTAGAAAGATGTGAGAAGACTTGAACAGTAGATTAAAAGGAAAAACGATTGTCATCACCGGAGCTTCGGGAGGCATCGGAGAACAGATGGCGATCAAGGTGGCCAAAAGCGGTGGAAACCTTGCCTTGATCGCACGTCGCGTCCACTTGTTGGAAGCATTGAAAGAAAAACTGGGCACGGTGTATAAGTGCAAGGTTGAAATATATCCGTTAAACGTGACGGATTATGACCAAATTCCCGGCACGTTCCAACAGATCCTGAACGATTTCGGGACCATTCATGCCTTAATCAATAATGCCGGATATGGCATTTTCCAAGAAGCCCATGAAACATCATTTCAAGATGTGAAGGGGATGATGGACGTCAATGTCCTCGGCCTGATGGCTTGTACCGGCGAAGTCCTTCCCATCATGCGGGAACAGGGATTTGGGCATGTGATCAATATCGCTTCCCAGGCAGGGAAGTTTGCTTCGCCAAAGTCCAGTGCCTACTCTGCATCCAAGCATGCTGTCCTTGGATATACAAACAGCCTCCGGATGGAAGCGAAGCGTTATGGCGTATATGTGACCGCAGTGAACCCGGGGCCGATTGCCACTGACTTCTTCACCATTGCCGATGAGTCGGGCACATATACGAAAAATGTGGAAAAGTTCATGCTGGATCCAAGAAAAGTGGCAGAAGAAGTCGTTCGTGCCCTTTTAACGAACAAAAGGGAAATCAATCTTCCCCGGTGGATGAACGCAGGCAGTCGCATCTATCAATTATTTCCATCTTTTGTAGAAAAAGTAGGAAATAGCTTTTTTTTCAAAAAATAATGAAACCATCCTGTGGGCTCATTCGTCTAATTAACTGAGGGGGGAGTCTATGAAGAAATGTTTGATTGTTCTGATACTTGGTTTTTGTATTCTGTTCTCCGGCTGCGGGCCATCCACATCTGTCAATTCATCACAAGCAAGCACAGATTTCATAGGCTTTGTCACCCAGCTCGAACAGGATCAAGTATTGGTGAATGATGTCTGGTTTTCTTTTGATAACCACACCGTCATGGTGACAGATAAGGATAAAAAGGTCGGAAAAGAAGAGATAGAAATGGGAAAGAAAGTGAATGTCCGCTTTGACGGCAAGCTCGAAGAATCCTATCCCAGGAGGGCAGCGGCTGATCAATTCGTCTTTCTGACAGATCAACAGAGTAAAACGGAAGCAAGCGCTGTCCAATTAGTCATGAGGGACCCGCGGTTTTCACAAGTCGTCATTCAATCCATCGAAAAAAATCCTACAGGCTTGTATTCATTGCGATTTAAGGACCTTTCCATCGACAGGGACGTTCATGTCATTGTGAATGTTGACAATGAAAGGGTCATTGTCCCTATACATACCTCCACCAAATGATAAAGAAGAAAGCGTCCGGTCATGACCGGACGCTTTCTTCTTTTAAAATGTGTGTATCAATCTTCTTCAACTGTTCACTGACTGCTCTTGCCACCAGGGAGGGATTTTCCATGTGGATATTGTGTCCATGGTCGGTAAGGATAACGGTCGGGTGATCGGTGAGCTGCTGCAACTTCTCCTGATAGCGAAGCCATTCCGGTGATTTGTTATTGGATTGGATGATGGTCATAAAGAGGTCTCTGTGAAGCGGGGTGCTCTCCTTCACTTGACGGGCCGTGAAGCCGCTGTCCCTCAGTTCCTTGTATACGGCTTCATAAGCGCTCGGCTTATAGGCCATGTAAGAGTGGAGGTGGGCCACCTCTTTCGCTATCATTCTTCCGCCCACTTTCATTTTCAGAAGCCTCGGGACCCCTGTATAGGCGCTATAATATCCAAGCTTCATCCACCTCAAGTTTTTCTTTATGGCTTCCATCCTATCGGTTTCTTCTGTTTCGTATCTTTCTTCATGTACTGCATCCACCAGCACGATCCCTTTCACCCTTTTTCGGTGTTCTTGTGCAAACAGCCTTACATTCAACCCTCCATAGGAATGCCCCACCATGACGAGAGGGGAAGTGCAGCCCAACCCTTCCAAAATCGCTGTCATATCTTTTACGGTTTCCTTTCCATCATATTGGCCGCTCCGTCTGTCACTCCAGCCGTACCCGCCCCGGTCAAATGAAATGGTATGAGCATGCTGGCTCAGTTTCTCCTGTACATGATGCCAATGGAGTGAACTTCCCGACAGTCCTGCGTCCATCATGATGGTGAGGGGTCCCTGTCCTTTTTCAATCACATGGAATGTTCCCCTCGGTGTGTGAAGCATTTTTCCGGCAGGCGGCTGCTCCTCTTTTTTTCTGATGATGGAATTCACAATGCTCCCTGGAAAAAGCAGTGCTGTCACCCCGTATTGTATCCATTTGTCCATTTCTGTCTCTCCTTGTGTCTTGATTTATACCTTGATTCGACATGATTTGAAAAATCCCTTCTGTTTCAAGCAGGATATATCCATGTTTCCATCCATGGTGAGATTAGCACGGGCAAAAGAAGGGTATGCATGTGTGAGTGGAATATATTTATATTTTTCTAGCCTGAGCGGCTAGGAAAATGGTTTCAGCGGAAAACTAGAAATATTGTCGGAAAAAGGATGTGGATGTATGATAGGAATTCTTTTAGCCCTCATTCCCGCGGTAGCATGGGGAAGCCTTGTGTTTGTAAGTGTAAAACTTGGAGGGAATGCTTATAGTCAAACAGTTGGGATTACGATAGGGGCATTATTGTTTGCCACTGGCGTTTTCTTCATCAAATCCCCTGAATTGACGTTATTTGTTTGGGGAATCGGCTTAATATCCGGTGTCTTCTGGGCAGTCGGACAAGTGAACCAGTTAGCGAGTGTGAAATTCATCGGCGTATCGAAAACCGTGCCGATTTCCACAGGCATGCAGCTGATCGGTACGACCCTCTTTGGGGTATTGGTGTTTAAAGAATGGGAAACGACGGAAACGATCCTTCTCGGAAGCGGAGCCGTATTAGCTCTTATTATTGGTGTCGTCCTGACCTCATTCACTCAAAAATCCGAAGATGATGAAGGGTCCCAACTTAAGAAGGGCCTACTGACTTTGCTGCTTTCAAGCGGCGGATACATAGCTTATGTCGTCATATTAAGATGGTTTGATATCGACGGATGGGAGGCCATATTGCCTCAGGCGATTGGAATGTTTATCGGGGCTGTTGTCATTACGTTCAGGCATAAGCCCTTTAACAAATATACGATCCGGAACATATTGACCGGTCTCATGTGGGCATCAGGGAACTTGGGGTTATTGCTTGCCCTTCCACGTATCGGGGTTGCGACAAGTTTTTCCCTTTCCCAAACAGGGATCGTCATTTCCACTCTCGGCGGTTTGTTTTTCCTTGGTGAAAAGAAATCGAAAAAGCAAATTCTTCTCGTTATTGCAGGATGTCTCCTCATCATTATCGGGGGAGTTCTATTAGGGTTTACCAAAGAGTAAGGAGGAATGGGACATGTATACAGATTTAACGGATAAGGTGGCCATCATCACAGGTGCCGCGACAGGCATCGGCAAAGCCATTGCAAAACGATTTGCAAGCGAAGGATGTAAAGTGGTCATCAATTATTTCAATGAAGAAGAAAATCCAGAGGCACTGTTACAGGAAATCGTAGAGGCAGGAGGGACAGCTTCCATCATACAGGGGGATGTCTCGAAGGAAGAGGACGTCCAAAGATTTGTCCGCTGTGCCCACGATACCTATGGACGCCTTGATATTTACGTGAATAACGCAGGGGTGGAAAATGAAGTACCTTCTGAAAATCTTTCCCTGGAAGATTGGCAACGGGTAATAAATACCAATCTGACAGGCACTTTTCTCGGTTGCCGTGAAGCAGCGAAATATATGCTCGATCACGATATCAAAGGCTCGATCATCAATATTTCTTCCGTACATGAAATCATCCCATGGCCCCATTTTGTTCATTATGCAGCCAGTAAAGGCGGGGTGAAATTATTGATGGAAAGTCTTGCGCTGGAATTTGCCCCGGATGGGATACGTGTAAATAACATTGCTCCGGGAGCGATCGATACGCCAATCAATGCGGAAAAATTTTCTGACCCTGAAAAGAAGAAAGGAGTAGAAAAACTCATTCCCCTCGGTTATATAGGAGAACCGGAGCAGATTGCGTCCTGTGCGGCCTTCCTAGCTTCAGAGCAGGCAGGCTATGTCACTGGAACGACGCTTATTGCGGACGGAGGGATGACAAAATATCCTGGATTCCAAGCCGGTAAAGGTTGATAGATAAAAAAGATGAGACCACAATCATTTGGCGATTGTGGTCTCATCTTTTTTGCGTTGAAAGGCAAAGAACGCCTTTCCGGGTGACTCGTCTTATGCTTGTCTCCCCAGGGCGAGCCCTTCCGCTTTTCTTTTGTCCAGCTCAGGCGGCTAGTCCCTCGAGGTCATAAGATGAATCGACCAAAAAGGCAAAGAACGCCTTCCGGTCGATTCATCTTATGCTTGTCGGGCCTGACCAAGCCGCCTCCGCTTTTCTTGATGTCCAGCTGCAGGGCTTAGAGGCTCGAGGTCATAAGTCAAACCAGCCAAAAAGGCAAAGAACGCCTTTCCGGCTGGTTCGTCTTATGCTTGTCGCCTCTGAGCAAAGCCCTTCCGCTTTTCTTTTGTCCAGCTCCGGCGGCTAGTCCCTCGAGGTCATAAGCTAAATCGACCAAAAAGGCAAAGAACGCCTTTCCGGTCGATTCATCTTATGCTTGTCGGGCCTGACCAAGCCGCCTTCGCTTTTCTTGTTATTTTCTCCATTACCAGTAATTTAAGTTGAAAGGGAACGTATATTCGTATAGAATCATAACTATACTATGTAAGAACGTTTGTTCTATTTCAGGTAAAATGGAGGGCGAAGATATGACTGTCGATTACAGTGTGCTGCCACACCACAAGATTTTGTGCATCGATATGAAGAGCTTTTATGCTAGCTGTTCGGCTGTCATGGAGGGGCTGGACCCCCTTGAATGTCACTTGGCTGTAGTGGGGGATAAAGATCGGCAGGGGAGCATCGTGCTCGCTGCCTCGCCGAGATTGAAGAAGGACTTTGGAATCAAAACCGGTTCGAGGATGTTTGAGATCCCGAACGATCCGCGCATCCGGCTTGTCGAGCCGAAAATGGCAACGTACGTCCGTATTTCCACAGAGCTTACCCGGCTGTTCCATCGCTATGTACCGAAGGATGCCATCCATACGTACAGCGTGGACGAAAGCTTTATTAAAATCGACGGAGCGACGAATCTATGGGGGGATGCGACGACCATCGCCCGCAAAATCAAAGACGACATGGAAAGGGAGTTTCAGCTTCCGTGTGCGATCGGGATCGGCCCGAATATGCTCCTTTCCAAGCTGTGCCTGGATCTTGAGGCAAAGAAAAAGGGGGTGGCCGAATGGACATACAAAGATGTTCCGAAAAAGCTGTGGCCCCTGTCACCGCTTCGTGAAATGTGGGGGATAGGCGGACGTCTTGAGAAGAGCCTCAACCGGATGGGCATCTTCTCTGTCGGTCAATTGGCGAAGTATGACCTTGAGAAGCTTGAGGCGAAGTTCGGTGTGATGGGAAATCAGCTTTATTATCATGCATGGGGAGTGGACCTTTCTGAAATCGGGGCACCGATCATGGATGGGCAGGTCAGCTTCGGTAAGGGCCAGATTTTGATGCGTGATTATAAAGAGAAAAAGGAAATCAAACGAGTCATTTTGGAAATGTGCGAAGAGGTCGCCAGGCGGGCCCGCAACCATCGGAAGGCGGGAAGGACCGTCAGTTTTGGCATCGGGTACAGCCATGAAGAATTTGGGGGCGGGTTCCACCGTTCCCGGACGATAGAGGAACCGACCAACATCACCATGGACCTGTACAGGGTGTGCCTGGCGTTATTTGAGGAGAACTATAGCGGTAAAACCGTTAGGAAAATCCATATTTCCCTGTCTAATATTGTGGAAGATGGCTCATTGCAGGTGTCATTATTCGAACCTGACCGTTGGGAAAAGCGAGAGCTGGGGTATGTTGTCGACCGGATCCGAAATAAATATGGTTCCGGTTCCCTGCTCCGTGCCGTCTCTTATACTGAAGCAGGGACGGCGAGGCACCGTGCCCGCCTTGTGGGCGGACATAAATCATAGCATATAGGGAGGTGAGGGCGTTGATCCGTGATCGGGGAAGAATAAAGTGGACATCGATGATGCTGCCGGAGCATGTGAAACTGTTAAGGGACTGGGCAAAAGAAGATACGCATGAAAAAAAAGTGGAGCTTGACGAACAGGAATTGGACAGGATGAATGAGGTCGTTGCAGAGGCAATGGAGTTTGGCAAGCAGGTGTCGATTACCCACCATAAAAACCACCGTCATCAATTATTGATCGGGACGATTCATCATGTCGACTCACTTGAAGGGAAACTGCATGTTGTAGACAAATTTGAAGAAGTATACTATCTCTCCCTCGCAACCGTGGTGGATATTCGTTTTTTTGATTGAAATGAAAAGAGAGGCTCCGGGAAGCCTCTCTTCTTTGTTATTCTTCGTCCAATACTTTTTCAGCACGGACACATGATTCGAATTTCCCTTTATGAGATGCGTCACAGAACGGCATCTTTACAGATAGTCCGCAACGGCAAAGAGTGAACACTTGCTTCGTCGGAAAAACATTTCCGTCGGCATCGATCAATTCAACGTCACCGCTTACACGAAAAGAACCATTATCATTCACTTTAATTTGCGCTTTTGTCATGAAAAACCACCCTTTCTAAAAAATACAAAAGAATTCCCCACTTTCGATAGTAAAGTGAATAGACCAAAAAAGCAATATCCAAAAGGAAACCGATGAAATGTGATACGATAGTGAATAGAGGAGCGTGTAAAAATGAAAATACAACTAACAAAAGAAGCCGTGCAGAAAATCGACGATACAATAGAAAACCAACAGGGCCACCTGAAGCTTAAATACGATACAGAAGGCTGTGGCTGTGTAGTCAGTGGAATCCCTGCCTTATGGTTTGTGAAGCAGCCTGTTGAAGGAGAAGATATTGAGATAGAAACGAACAGCTATCCAATCCTCGTAGAAAAGTCAAAAATGGTTTTTCTGGATGATGAGCTGAAAATTGATTTTTCTTCCCAAAGCAACACATTCCAATTGAAAAGTCCCGGTCAGATCATTAATGGGCGAATGAGCCTGCGACTGTTCCCGGAAGAATAACAGGATAGTGGTTGAGGAAAAGTCTTCAGCGGAAAATCCGGACGATCATGCGAGATTCTTTGAGGAGAATCTTGAATAATCGTCCGGATTTTTATATTTTATGAGGCTTTTTTAGAGACTTTCAGCTAATAAACTGAAGTGGAGGTTCTTCGGGCTTTACAAAATGCTTTTATGGAGGATCTCCCCCTCCATTAATTCATCAAACATCCGTGCCAGGGAAACCCCTGTCGTCCACCCGCCCATACCATCCTCTACAGACCAAGAGGCAGATAGAATCGAATGACACAATCCGTATTGAATCAACCGTTCATAGGAAAGGGAAAGCAGCGAAGCAAACGTCCGTGTCCTGAATTGTAGGAGCTCTAATGGAACGTCCCATTTCTTCCATTCATTCAGCATGAATTGAATGCAGTCATACTCCCTTTCGCCGAGAAGGCCTTTCGGATCGATGGCGGTCCAGCCGGAGGCGTCCGAAAACAGGATATTGCCGTGATGCAAATCACCGTGGAGGAGGTAGGTGTCAGTCGACGTGCGCAGTAACTCAGGATAGAGCTGCTCGGCTTTAGACACGAGATCTTCAGGAAGAGGTCCCGTCTCCCCGTTGAACCGTTCCCTTAAACGGGTGATTCCTTTCGACCATGCTTGCACGGTGGGATAGGAATGGGAGGAAGAGGGTTTATGCCATAAGCGACCGGCAACGCTGGAAAAGATGTTCAGCACTTCTTCTTCATCCTCGATCGAATGAAGGGAGGTTCCCGGGGTGAGGCGGTCTAGAAGGATCCAACCTTCCTCTTGATTGAAATCAATGATCTTCACCATGCCTCTTCCCTGGAAATCCTGCAGGGCATGAAACTCACCTGCGAAATCGCCGTTCGGATATCCCATCTTTAAGACGGCTTCGAGACCCTGACTGATCCGGACAGGGACGACGAAGTTATAGCTGAGGGAAAAAGGTTCTCCGAATGTTAAGTGGAACCGGGCTTTTAATGAATCCATGAGCGCTTCCGCTTTGGCGAGCCACTCTGTACCCGGATCTCCGTACATGTTCTTCATTTTCACCCTGAAATCTGTTGGAATCAAGAAACATCATCCTTTTCATTTTGTACAAATTGCTGGAGGAACTGTCTGATCACCTGCTCATATTGTCCAGGGTTTTCGTTATACGATTGGGCATGTGCCCCCTTGAAATCGAGATACAGTTCTTTCGGCCCCTGCTTTTTATCGAATAGCTCCCGGGTCATGCGGGGCAGGATGAAGTCATCGTCCGTGCTGTGAATGAACAGGACAGGTTTTTTAATATGATGGACGACGGATATGGGGGACAAATCCTTTAACGAATACCCTTCCCGAAGCTTCAACACCCGATTGACAAGGGGCAGGAGGAATTTGGCCGGCATCTTCACTTCTACACTCATTCGGTAGGCGAGCTGTTCACCGAAATCGGAGAAGGGACAGTCGGCGATATAAAAATCTGCCCGGTCTTCGACGCTCCCGGCATACAGTAGCAGGGTTGCGGCCCCCATTGACTCCCCGTGAATGCCGAAGGAGACATCGTCCCCTTCACGGCGGAGCAGCTCATCCACGACAGCCTTCAGATCATCTTTTTCGAAATGTCCATAGCTCGTCGTCTTCCCGCCGGTCTCTCCGTGGCGCCTGTGATCATAGATCACGGCATTATATCCCAGTTTAATGAATAGATTCATATACTTGATTGAATTCCATTTGTTTTCGGTCACCCCGTGACAGAAGATCACGAATCTGCGGTGGGGGTGTGGCTTGACGAAAATCGCTTTAATCTCATATCCGTGCGGGGAAGGGATCATGACCTCTTCTTTCGGGAGCAGATCAAAATCTCCCTCGATCAGCCGGGCCGAATCTTTCTCCCGTGATCGGATGAAGTCATCTTCTTTTTTTCGTATATACATGAACCGGTTGGTTACATACATCCCGAGCAGCCCTATAGAGGAAAGGGTACCGCCAAGGATGGCAAGTTTCTTTCTCAACGTCATCACCTCAACGACTTGATTATGATTATTGTAGCAAATAAAGAAAAAAAGAGGAATTGGTTTACAACGTGAAAAAAGTGCCTCCTAAGAGACACTTCGTTTCACATAATGGATTTATGATTTGGCATTCTGTCTTTTAGTAGGGTGGATCGCTTTATCCATTTCTTCTTTCGCCATCGTGTTAGATACTGTATCTCCATTCGGTTTGCCTTTTTGGCTGAACCCTTTGTCACGCTTTTGGCCCATGTGATTCATCTCCTTCACGTTTGATCCTATTAGAATGCACGAAGAAGAATCGGGGTATTCACGAACGGTTCATTTCATACAGGCGGAAGTATCCGCTTTCGATCGGACGGCTGACATGGGGTTTGATGAGTGTGATGGCTTCTGAGAGCTTCTCAAGGTCAATCCCTGTTGAGATCCCCATTTCTTCCAACATGAATACCACATCTTCGGTGGCGACATTTCCGGTTGCACCAGGGGCAAACGGACAGCCGCCGAGGCCGCCGGCGCTTGTGTCAAAGCGGTCGACCCCGGCCTGCAAGGCAGCGAGGATGTTTGAAAGGGCCATTTTCCGGGTGTCATGGAAGTGGGCTGTCAGAAGCGTATCCGGTAGTTCCTGCTTAAGTAAAGAGAAAAGCCCGTAAGCTTCCAGTGGATTGGCCCGTCCGACAGTATCAGCGACGCTTAATTCGTCCACGCCCATTGAAACAAATTCCTTGCAGAGGGAAAGGGCGTCTTCCTTTGCGATTTTCCCTTCATATGGGCAGTGGAAAGCGGTCGATATGCAAGCCCTTACAAAATAATCCCTGTCTTTCAATTCACCTATGAGCGGGGCCAGTCCTTGAAGCGCTTCCTTCGTTGTTTTATTAATATTTTTCATGTTGAACGTATTGCTCACCCCGACAAAGACAGCCACTGAGCGGCAACCCGTTTCATATACCCGTTCGATCCCCCTTTTATTGGGGGCGAGGACGATATCCCTTGAATCCATAGTCATGCACGTGTCGACGATGTCGCCTGCATCCTGCATTTGAGGCACCCATTTAGGCGAAACGAACGAAGTCAATTCCATCTCTTTGATGCCTGCCTGCTTTAAACGGAGGATAAACTCCTTCTTAACATCCGTCGGGACAAAATTCTTTTCATTTTGTAAGCCGTCCCTCGGACCGACTTCAATAATGGTAGCGTTACCAGGTAATTTCATTGTACTCCCTCCCACTTCATTTTAAGAAAATTTCGACATATAAATCAATACAAAAATTTTTTGACAAATTTAGAGGGATTTAAACGCTTACATAGAATGAGTTAAAGTGGAACAGTTTTGATTGATATAACCATGCAAAAGAATCAGTCAGAAGAGAAAGGGAGGAAGCAAGATGTCGAATGAAGTCGTCATTGTAAGTGCCGTACGTACAGCCATCGGAAGCTTTAATGGATCGTTAAAAGGCATTTCAGCTCCGGATCTGGGAGCGATTGTCATTAAGGATGCCCTCGAAAAGGCTGGTGTGAATGCAAGTGATGTGGATGAAGTGATCATGGGGAATGTGCTGCAGGCTGGTTTGGGACAAAATCCTGCACGTCAGGCAGCCATCAAAGCGGGGCTGCCGGAACAGGTGCCTGCCATGACAATAAACAAAGTATGCGGATCAGGATTAAAAACGGTCCACTTGGCAACCCAGGCAATCCTTGCGGGGGACGCGGAAATCATCGTTGCCGGTGGGATGGAAAATATGAGTCAGGCCCCATATTTGCTAAAAGGGGCAAGAGAAGGATATAAAATGGGCGATCAGAAAGTCGTCGACTCTATGATTTCAGACGGCTTGTGGTGTGCCTTTAATGATTATCACATGGGTGTGACGGCAGAAAACCTATGTGACCGTTACGCACTCAGCCGTGAAGAACAGGATGAGTTCGCTGCATGGAGTCAGGAAAAAGCTGCCGTAGCGATTGAATCGGGACGGTTTGATGATGAAATCGTTCCGGTCCATATTCCGCAGCGCAAAGGGGAGCCTGTCGTATTCAGTCAGGATGAATTCCCACGAAAGGGATCGACTGCTGAAAAATTGTCTGGCCTCCGTGCAGCCTTCAAAAAAGACGGCACCGTGACGGCCGGAAATGCATCTGGCATCAATGATGGAGCGGCTGCTGTCGTCGTCATGTCTAAAAAGAAAGCGATGGAGCTTGGCATCACGCCACTCGTGACAATCAAAGGAAATGCCAATGCAGGGGTAGACCCAAGTGTCATGGGGATCGGCCCTGTGGCTGCCGTGAAAAAGGTGTTGGAAAAAACAAACCTGACAATCGGAGATATGAACCTGATTGAAGCCAATGAAGCATTTGCCGCTCAATCGTTAGCGGTCGATAAGGAACTGCAGTTCAAGAGGGATACCCTCAACGTGAACGGCGGGGCCATCGCCTTGGGGCATCCGATCGGGGCAAGCGGTACGCGTATACTCGTGACCCTGATTCATGAAATGAAGAAAAGGGGCGCCCAAAACGGACTCGCCACATTATGCATCGGCGGGGGACAAGGGGTAGCGACCGTCGTAGAACTTCATAAATAAAGGCAGATTGAGATACGAGGAGGGAATGCAATGAAAGAAGTATATACTTCATATGATGAAGCGGTGGCAGACATCCATGATGGCGCTACGTTGATGGTCGGGGGATTCGGTTTATGCGGAATCCCGGAAAAACTTATCCTGGCACTTGTGAACAAAGGTGTGAAAAACCTTACCGTCATCTCCAATAACTGCGGTGTAGATGATTGGGGGTTAGGAATGTTACTGAAAAACAAGCAAATCGATAAGATGATCGGTTCCTATGTGGGAGAGAACAAAGAATTTGAAAGACAGGTTTTATCAGGGGAGCTTGAGGTGGAACTGGTTCCTCAAGGGACGCTGGCGGAGAAGATCCGTGCAGGCGGAGCAGGGATCCCTGCATTCTACACGCCGGCGGGAGTCGGTACACCGGTCGCAGAAGGAAAGGAAACACGGACATTCAATGGGAAGGAATACCTGCTTGAAGAGGCGTACACGGCAGATTTCTCCCTTGTCCGGGCGTGGAAAGGCGATAAGATGGGGAATCTCGTCTATAACAAAACGGCTCAAAACTTCAACCCGATGATCGCGGCTGCAGGCAAGGTGACGATCGCAGAAGTGGAAGAGCTAGTCGAAATCGGTGAAATCAATCCAAATGAAGTGCATACCCCAAGCATCTACGTAAAGCGTCTCATTCAGGGAGAGCAGGAGAAGCGAATTGAAAGACGAACGGTGAAACAAGCATAGAAGGGAGAGTGTGACGGGATGGATCGTGCAAAAATGCGTGAAAGAATTGCAAGAAGAGCAGAAAAGGAAATTGAAGATGGTTTCTATGTCAATCTCGGCATCGGGATGCCTACGCTCGTAGCCAATTACATGACAGAAAATAAGCAGGTTGTTCTTCAGTCTGAAAATGGACTGCTCGGAATCGGACCATATCCTGTGGAGGATGAGGTCGATGCAGACCTCATCAACGCCGGAAAAGAAACCGTTACGGCAATACCAGGCGCCTCTTACTTTGATAGTTCCGAATCATTCGGGATGATCCGCGGGGGACATATTAATATCGCCATCCTCGGTGGGATGGAAGTTGCCGAAAATGGAGATCTTGCCAACTGGATGATTCCTGGGAAAATGATCAAAGGGATGGGCGGTGCGATGGACCTCGTTCACGGAGCTCAGCGCATCATCGTGATCATGGAGCATGTCAACAAGGCCGGTGAAAGCAAAATCCTGAAAGAATGCACCTTGCCGCTGACAGGGAAAGGTGTCGTGCACCGCATCATCACCGATCGCGCCGTGATGGATGTGACAGAGGAAGGGCTGCTGCTCCGGGAAGTGGCGAACGGCTTTTCTGTAGAAGATATCCAATCGTCCACCGACGCGACGCTGATCGTAGGGGAAGATGTGAAGTTGGAAGCTTATTGATGGAAGCGGCCGGTTAAAGGGGAAAGAACCTTTAACCGGCTTTTTTTTGACTTCATAGAAAAAAAGCTTTATAACTATGACAGATAGGGGGAATCACCATGTCCAAGAAAAAGAAACAGGAAGCAGAATTAACGCTGAAAAACTCAATCAATCAGGACCTCTTTGAACAGCTGAAGCAGAAAAAGCAAGAACTTGAAAAAGAAGAGTCTGTAAAAAAAGAAGAAGAAAGACTTCGAAAAATTGAAGAGAAAAAGCAGCGTGAAAAGAATAAAAGCTTCGAAGAGTTGCTGAATGAAAGCAATATGGATTGGATGAAGTATAAAGATTGATGAGGGATGTAACAATAGTTTCCCATCAATCAGCCTGGAAAGGGAAGTTTGAATCGGTAAAAAGGGACCTCATCAAGTTTTTGCCGGATGCCCGTATCCATCATATCGGATCGACTTCCGTAAACGGATTAATGGCTAAACCAATCATTGATATCCTCATCGAAGTACCGAGCCTGGAAAGAATGGATGAACTGACAGGGGAGTTTAAAAGCCTGGGGTACATCGGCAGAGGGGAAAACGGCATCGAGAACCGCCGCTTCTTCTATAAAGGTGAAGGAAATGAGAGGGAGGTCCACCTCCATATTTTCCCGTACGGCATTCATCATGTCATCAGGCACCTCGCGTTCCGTGACTATTTAAGGTCGCACATGGAGGAAGCGAAGAAATATGGTGCGCTTAAAGCAAAGCTGGCCAGGGAATTTCCCCGTGATATGGAAGGGTATATCGAAGGGAAGGACCGATTCGTGAAAGATATGGAGAAAAAGGCACTCACATGGTACAAAAAAGAGGCGGACAGGTAAGCGCAGGACCTGAACCGCCTCTTTTATTTGCCCTTTTAATCCCGGTGATTTCCATACCGGGATAATGTGGTGTATCGCTTCAGCATATCCAACTCTTGAGCCGATAATGGTTCTCTGTTTACAGCTTCAATGTTCTCTTTGAGCTGCTGAACAGAACTTGCTCCAGGAATGACTGCAGCAACCGCTTCATGAGCGAGGATGAATTGAAGGGCAAGCTCATTCATCTTCCGTTCATCTCCAAACTTGCTGTGAATGGACTCGATCGTCTCACGGAGCTCATGATAAGAATAATCGAGATATCCGTTCTCCTCCATTTTCTTGGAGGCTTTGGAAAGCATCTTCTCAGAAAGCAGACCTTTCGCCAATGGTCCCCGGGCAATGATGCTCACCTTATTTTCCTCAAGCATGTCCATCCATTCTTCCGGACGGCGATCAAGGAGGCTGTACTGCATCATCACACTTTCAATCGAAGCGCTGCCGAGGAATTGTTTGATGACATTCGGCCTGATGGAAGAAATCCCGTAATGACGGATCAGGCCATCCTTCTTCAATTCTTCGAACGCTTCGATCGTTTCTTCAAAGTTATCTTCAATCGTGCCGCCGTGGAGCTGGTAAAGGTCGATATAGTCCACCTTCATCCGGGATAAGCTATCCTTGACGGCTGACTTGATATAAGATTTGGAAGGATCCCAGCGCCAGCCTTCCTCTACATCATTCCAGCGGTTTCCTACCTTTGTAGCCAATATGACGTCGTCTCTGACATGGCGTATGGCGTTCCCGACGATTTCCTCATTCCGGCCAAAGTCGTATAAGTCGGCGGTATCAAGATAATTGATCCCTTGATCCAGCGCATATTGGACAATTTCTTTGGCAGCGGCCTCATCTGTCCCCAGAGACATACAGCCAAGTCCCATCTTTGATACAAGTAAATCCGAGTTTCCGATCCTTCTTTTTTCCATTGTATCCGTCCTTTCGACATTCGCACTCTTTATTATATTAACGAATGCTGCGAGGTTTAAACAAAAGAAACGGCTTATTCATCGTGTGGCTTCGATCCATTCCTTCACCGTGGCATACGTCCGGCTGTATTGTTTCAACTTCTCCCTGATTTCCCAAGCCTTGCCAACCAAAATGATCCGGTCTTTTTCAGCCATCACCTTCAAGGTGTTTCACCTCGATCCTGGAATCAATTATGGTAAAATGTATGAGGAAATGATCATAGAGAGAACAAGGAGCGTTGAATGGATGAAGAAATTTGAAGAAAAGACGGTGAAAACAGAAAAGATCTATAAAGGGAAAATCATCGATCTTCAAGTGGATGAAGTAGAGCTGCCAAACGGCAAGACTTCGAAGCGGGAGCTGATCAAGCATCCGGGGGCTGTGGCAGTGATTGCCCTGACACAGGAAGGGAAGCTTGTGATGGTGGAGCAGTACAGGAAAGCACTGGAAAAATCCATCATTGAAATCCCGGCCGGAAAGCTCGAGCCCGGTGAAGAGGCCGATAAAACCGCCCTTCGCGAATTGGAGGAAGAAACGGGTTATGGGTGTGGAACATTGGATCATTTGATTTCGTTCTACACGTCTCCAGGATTTGCAGATGAACTTGTGCACATCTATGTCGCCCGTGACATCTATGTTATCGAAGAATCAAGAGAAGCAGACGAGGATGAATTTGTAGAGCTTATCGAAGTGACCGTCGAGGAAGCAGAGAAGCTTATTGAAGAGAAGCGCATTTACGATGCGAAAACCGCATATGCAGTTCAATATTTAAAACTGCAGCAGCTGATGAAATGATCAAAGGGAAATGAAAAAGCTGGACTCCTTTAAGGGTCCAGTTTTTTGGATGTAAATGGTAAAAGACGCATAAAATAAAAAAATGACGCAAATGTCCCCGATACCGACGCAAAAAAATAAAAAATGACGCAATAAAAAAAGTTTCGACGCAAATACCACTTAAATCGACGCAATCACTTCTAAACTCCAGCGCCAATTGAAGCAGGTCCCCAACAATTAAGATCCACATTCGTATTTTCACAGGATAAGACCGACATCTCTCTAAAATCGATATATTTCCTTAGTGAAGACAAAAAACTCTACAACACCTGGCTCGCAAAAAAACTCAATCCTCTTTCCAATCCCCTGGAATCAAAGCGTACACACATGTATTTCCCGCATCTTTTCCATTTTCAGAAAGGTGATCCTGCCGGAGGATGCCTTCTAAGGTGAATCCGAGTTTTTCAGGTACTCTTCTCGACGCCGTATTCTGTTCATCACAGCGGATTTCCACGCGTCTGCAGGAAAGGTGGTTTAAGGCAAAGTGTGCAAGTTCCCTGACTGCTTCGATCATATAACCCTTTTTTGTATGCTCCGTACGAAGCCAGTAACCGATTTCAACTTTTGGTACATCCCAGTCGATGCGGTGAAAACCGGTTGAACCAATGAATTCATCGGTTTCTTTCAGGTAAATATGGAGGCGGATATCAGAACGCTTGATGAATTCTGCATATGATTCACGGATTCCTGCTTCCACATCTTCCAATGACTGCTCATTTCTTGCGAAAGGAAGCCACGGCTTGAGTGCGTCCCTTGATGCGGAAATGGCGGAAGCGACCTCTTGACCGTCACCGGGTAAACAAGGCCTGATGTAAAGACGTGTTGTCTCGATCTTATCCGGAAACGGTATTAACGCCGGTTTTCTCATGGCATAATCCTCCAATTTGTCCGTAAAGTTTCTATGATTATACGTTTATTCAAATGGAAGTTCAATAGAATCAAAGAATAAACAAGTCTATTCCTGCATATGGATTAGTAATCGATATCTGGGAGGAACGCTGTGATGCGCAAAAAAATATCAAATTCAAATCCACTCGTCGAACATGTACAAGCACATTCCTCAATCTACTTATTTATTATTACATTATTCCTGATGGGCATCATTTTCGGTGCGATCGTAGTCAATTCATTGTCTTTTGCACAAAAGGAAGATCTCTACTTCTATTTGAGCAAGTTTTTCAGTGAGATGGAAGATGGAAGTATGACGTCTGCTGAAGAGCTCTTCCGTCAAAGCTTTCTTCATAATGTGAAGTATCTTGGATTGATCTGGCTGTTGGGCATTTCAATCATCGGGCTTCCGCTCATTTTCGTTTTGCTCTTTATGAAAGGAGTGGTGGTCGGATTTTCGGTAGGCTTCCTTGTGAACCAGATGGGATGGAGCGGGTTTTTGTTATCCTTTGTCAGCGTACTTCCGCAAAACATCATCATCATTCCCGCATTTATTTTCATCGGGGTGATTTCTGCAAGCTTTTCACTTACGTTGATCAGGAAGATATTTATGCGGCAAACGTCGTCGATGCACTTTCAAATGATCCCGTTTTTATCAAGGTATGTCATCTTCTTTGTGGTCGCAATCGGCATCGTGACAATCGCTGCCAGCGTGGAAGCATATCTGTCCCCGAACTTGATGGAAATGGTCATTAATAGATTAAAATAATTTTCAAATAATAGTCATTACATTTGTTTGATTATAATTATTTTATTTTGCTTATTCCTCCCTTTTTGATATAATGAAAAAGAAATTGACGAGGGAGGAAGGGACTATGGAAAGCCGTATTGAACGAATTAAAAAACAGCTTCATTCTGCGAGCTACAAGCTTACGCCACAGCGGGAAGCAACGGTACGCGTGTTACTAGAACATGAAGAAGATCACCTAAGCGCCGAAGATGTATACCTCCTCGTTAAGGAAAAATCTCCGGAAATTGGACTGGCCACCGTATATCGCACGTTGGAATTGCTATCTGAACTGAAAATTGTGGATAAAATTAATTTTGGGGATGGTGTATCCCGCTACGATCTCAGACAAGAAGGAGCAGCCCACTTTCATCACCATCTGGTGTGCATCGAATGTGGAGCGGTTGATGAAATTCAAGAAGATCTCCTTGAAGACGTAGAAACGATTGTTGAACGGGATTGGAAATTTAAAATAAAAGATCACCGTCTTACCTTTCACGGCATTTGTTCAAGATGCCAGGATAAAGAAGAGGACCCAGAAGAATAAGCTGATGACCAAAAGCCTTAAAGATCACCTGTTGTTGTTTCTGTATGGAAACATCCTATACATACTCTTTAAGGCTTTTTCATATTTATAGCACCGTTTCACTCCCATCAGGTATAAAACCTGCTGAAAACGTCATAGCTTGTATTATAGACGTGACAAAAATGGGGGATGAAAAATGCTGAGAGGGGCCCGAGTGATCTGGCAAACCATCAAGGTTTTCATATTATTCACTGGATCAACGATTTTGTTTTATTATGGTATCATGTGGATAAGCGAGGAATATGAAGGCTATCATCGATATGATGAACCTGAAGGGGCGGCGGTGAAGGTTTATTCTTCTGTGACCGAGGAAGAGAGCCATTGGTATGATCGATTATTATTTTTTTATATGAACGGGGAGTAATGCAGCGTGGAAGATCATATTCAGGATTTCATGCACTTTTTAATAGTAGAAAAAGGTCTTGCGAAAAACACGATTGAATCATATAAACGGGACTTGAAGAATTATTCCCTTTACTTAATGAAGGTAGAGGACGTGTCAGAACTGAATGCAGTATCGAGGGTGAACATCGTTCAATTCCTTGGGCATTTAAAGAATCAGGGGAAATCCTCAAAAACCGTTGCGAGGCATGTGGCATCGATCAGGTCTTTTCACCAATTCCTTTTAAGGGAAAAGGCGACGGATCAAGATCCGACTGTGCATATCGAAACACCGAAAACTGAGAGGACCCTCCCGAAAATATTGAGCATCGCGGAAGTGGAGGCCTTGCTTGAAGCGCCGGATGAGTCGACACCTCTTGGAATGAGGGATAAAGCCATGCTCGAGCTTCTTTATGCGACCGGCATTCGGGTGAGCGAGCTCATTCAACTCAAGATGGAAGATGTCCACCTGACGATGGGCTTTGTCAGATGCATCGGAAAAGGCAACAAGGAGAGAATCATCCCCATTGGGCAGACCGCCATGAAAGTTCTTGAAAACTATTTGGCAGATGCCAGGCTGAAATTGAGGAGTACCAAACACCGGGATGATCATTTGTTTTTGAATCACCATGGAAAGGGGCTCTCCCGACAAGGGTTCTGGAAAAATCTCAAAACCCTTGCCAAAAAAGCGAATATCGAGAAAGATTTAACACCGCACACGCTCAGGCATTCATTTGCCACACATCTGTTGGAAAATGGCGCCGATCTGAGGGCGGTTCAGGAAATGCTTGGACATGCCGACATTTCCACCACTCAAATCTATACCCATGTAACGAAAACCCGGTTGAAGGATGTATACTCACAATTCCATCCCCGGGCATGAAAGAGATCCCTTAAAGAAAATGAGATTCTTTAAGGGATCTCTCTTGTTTTTTTTGAAGGAGAAAAGTAAAATATAGATGTCAGACTTCTGACGTTAGTTTCTGTCGATTGCATCTGCTGAGATAAGGGTATGATACGATTGAAGGTTAGAAAATGTAACCGCTTTTTCGGAAAGCTTATTATACAGGAGGTTTACTTGAATGAGTAATTATACATACAAACGCGTTCACCTAATTGTGATGGATTCTGTAGGCATCGGCGAAGCACCGGATGCAGAACTATTCAATGATAAAGGATCCGATACTCTTGGTCACATCGCTGATCATATGAACGGACTGAATATGCCGAATATCGGGAAACTTGGTTTATCGAACATCAGGGAAATCAAAGGCATTGAAAAAGCTGAAAATCCCCTTGCATTCTATTCGAAAATGCAAGAAGCATCAGTAGGGAAGGACACGATGACAGGTCATTGGGAAATCATGGGCCTTAATATCGATACCCCGTTCAAAACATATCCGGATGGTTTCCCGGAAAAGCTGATCCAAAAGCTTGAAGCAGAAACCGGCAGAACGATTATCGGGAACAAGCCTGCAAGTGGGACCGAGATCATTGAAGAATTAGGGGAAGAGCATATGAAGACAGGTGCACTGATTGTGTATACTTCTGCAGATCCCGTTCTTCAGATTGCTGCGCATGAAGATATCATTCCGATTGAAGAGCAGTATAAAATCTGTGAAATCGCCCGTGAAATTACGAAAGATGAAGAATTCCTAGTCGGCCGTGTGATCGCACGTCCGTTCGTCGGGGAGCCGGGGGCATTCAAGCGTACGTCTAACCGACACGATTATGCGTTGAAGCCGTTCGAGCGTACTGTTATGAATGAAATGAAGGATTCCGGATACGACGTAATCGCAATCGGGAAAATCTCCGACATCTATAATGGAGAAGGTGTAACCGATTCGATCCGTACGAAGCATAACATGGACGGGATGGACAGCTTCATCAAAACGTTCGACCAGTCTTTCACAGGCTTGAGTTTCTTGAATCTAGTAGACTTTGATGCATTATACGGCCATCGCCGCGATCCGGAAGGTTATGGTAAGGCATTGGAAGAGTTCGATGCAAGACTGCCTGAAGTATTTGAGAAGATGACCGAAGAGGATCTATTGATCATCACAGCTGATCATGGGAATGACCCGACGGCTCCAGGGACAGATCATACGCGGGAATATGTACCGCTTCTTGTCTACTCAAAACGATTCGACAAAGGCGTCGAACTGCCGGTATCTGAAACGTTTGCCGATATCGGGGCAACAGTTGCAGACAACTTTAATGTAAACATGCCGAAATTCGGTAAAAGCTTCTTGAACAATCTGAAGTAAGTATTAAAATTGACAAAAAACGAAAAGGGAGAAGGCGTCTGCCGATTCCTCCTCCTACGTTAGAATAAAAAGGAGTCAAGACAATGAACTACGAAAACATACAAAATGCAGCGAACCATTTGAAAAATCAATATACAGGAGCGCCGAAAATCGGCCTGATCCTTGGATCTGGATTAGGGGTTCTTGCAGATGAAATCCAAAATGCAGTAAAGATCCCTTATAAAGAAATTCCTGATTTCCCTGTTTCAACTGTCGCAGGCCATGCAGGACAGCTGGTATTCGGACAGCTGAACGGTCAGGAAGTTGTGGCTATGCAAGGGCGCTTTCATTATTATGAAGGATATGGCTTCGATAAAGTCACTTTCCCTGTACGGGTCATGAAAGAATTGGGTGTCGAAGTACTGATCGTGACGAACGCGGCCGGCGGGGTGAATGAGAACTTCAATGCAGGTGACCTCATGCTGATCACAGATCACATCAATAATATGGGTGGAAATCCACTGATCGGTGCCAATGATTCCCGTCTCGGAGTAAGATTCCCTGACATGTCTGAAGCATACAACAAGGAACTTCGTCAAAAAGCGAAAGAAATTGCTGAAAAGCTGTCGATCGAAGTTCAAGAGGGTGTATATGTAGGAAATACTGGCCCTACATATGAAACGCCTGCTGAAGTAAGACTTGCCCGTACACTTGGCGGAGACGCAGTCGGAATGTCCACTGTACCTGAAGTCATCGTGGCCCGTCATGCCGGGATTAAAGTATTGGGAATCTCATGCATTTCCAACATGGCTGCCGGAATCCTTGACCAGCCTCTATCCCATGATGAAGTCATGGAAACGACGGAAATGGTCCGTGCCAACTTCTTAGCATATGTGAAAGAAATCGTGAAATCCATCTAAGTCTGCAAGACAATGAACAATTTATGAAAAGTGGGTGAATACCATGAGAATGGTTGATTTAATAGAAAAGAAACGTGAAGGAAAAGAACTAAGTACCGAAGAAATCAAATTCATCGTGGAAGGGTACACAGATGGAAGCATCCCTGATTATCAGGTGAGTGCCCTTACGATGGCGATCTTCTTCAAAGATATGAGTGACCGTGAAAGAGCGGACCTGACGATGGCAATGGTTGAGTCTGGAGATCAAATCGATTTATCTGCGATTGAAGGCATCAAGGTCGATAAACACTCTACAGGTGGTGTAGGTGATACGACTACGCTTGTACTGGGGCCGCTTGTTGCGTCTGTCGGTGTACCTGTTGCGAAGATGAGCGGAAGAGGACTTGGGCATACCGGGGGAACGATCGATAAGCTGGAGTCGGTCGAAGGCTTCCACGTGGAAATCGAAAACGATGAATTCATCCGCCTGGTGAACAAAAATAAACTGGCAGTTATCGGACAAAGCGGTAACTTGACGCCGGCTGATAAAAAACTTTACTCACTGCGTGATGTTACAGCTACTGTCAATAGTATCCCGTTGATTGCAAGTTCCATCATGAGTAAAAAAATTGCGGCAGGAGCAGACGCGATCGTACTTGATGTCAAGACCGGTGCAGGTGCCTTCATGAAGACACTTGACGATTCGAAAGACCTTGCAAAAGCAATGGTGAACATCGGGAACAATGTCGGCCGTAAGACGATGGCGGTCATCTCCGATATGAGTCAACCGCTTGGTTTTGCAATCGGGAACGCCCTTGAGGTGAAAGAAGCGATCGATACGCTTAAAGGCGAAGGTCCGGAAGATTTGACTGAGTTATGCCTGACGCTTGGAAGCCACATGGTTTACCTTGCGGAGAAAGCATCGACATTAGAAGAAGCGAGAGAGCTTTTACAAAAGGCGATCGAAGATGGATCTGCACTTGATAACTTCAAGGTTTTCCTTGAATCACAAGGCGGAGATGCGTCAGTAGTGGACGAGCCGGCGAAGCTTCCTCAAGCGAAGTACAAAATCGAGCTTGAAGCGAAGGAAGACGGATACGTGTCTGAAATCGTAGCCGATGCAGTCGGAACGGCAGCAATGTGGTTGGGAGCAGGACGTGCAACAAAAGACTCAGTGATCGATTTAGCGGTTGGCCTAGAGCTTCGCAAGAAAATCGGTGACACTGTCAAAGCAGGAGATTCTCTTGTAACCATCTACAGCAATGATGAAAACATTGATCAAGTAAAAGAAAAGTTATACGAAAGCATCAAGGTGACATCTGAGCATGTGAATGCACCGACGTTGATCCATACAGAAATCACAGGTTGATTCTGACTAAGCCCTTGCCGGGAGAAAGTACTTCTCTCCGGCTGGGGCTTTTTTTTATTAGCCGGTTTTCGCATAGATTGTTGCTATTATTAGACGATAATGTGAGCATCTTAGGTGATTTGAGACTGTAGAATAAAAAATGCCATAGCGATGAATCAAGGGCAATGTACTTGAATAACATTGATCACTACTATTAAGAAGATGAATAAGCAGTTAATCCAGTGAATTTTTGGTTTTTATCTTCGATGGTTGATTGGAGCGGAAGATGCTCGACTCCTGCGGGAACTGATGGACAGGTGAGACCCCGCAGGACGAAGTCCGAGGAGGCTCACCGCCATCCCCGCGGAAAGCGAGCATCTGGAGCGGAAATCAACCGCATCTCGCTTGTTTAAAAGCCACAATATTCACTAAAACAGCCTTTTATTAACATCAATTGCAGTGGGCCTCCCCACCTGAAGATGCTTCCTCAATAATGAATTACTTCGACTTTCCCTCTCTCTACACCAAGATCCCCCACTCAATTTTTTACCAATGTTTGTATAAAAATGATACAGATGGAAAAACTGGGTCTATGAGTATTGTAATAATGAGACTTGATTGGAGGACAGTTTAATGAAACGTTTAGCGTATATAGTTGTTGTATTTGTTTTGACGGCATTTCTATCTCCTTCTATAGGATTAGCAGAAGAGAAGAAATCCGAATTGGCGGATGTTGCAAAATCAGCCATATTGATCGAACGTGATACTGGAACGGTCCTGTATGAGAAGAATAGTCATGAAAAGCTGGCACCGGCATCTATGACGAAAATTATGACGATGATGTTGATCATGGAAGCCCTGGAGGATGGCCAGATCAAGTGGGAAGATAAAGTGCGTGCAAGTGAGTATGCTGCTTCGATGGGGGGATCTCAGATTTTCCTTGAGCCTGGGGAAACAATGACGGTTGAGGAAATGTTGAAGGGGATTGCCATCGGATCTGCCAACGATGCGTCTGTTGCGATGGCTGAGCATATCGCCGGAAGTGAAGAAGCATTTGTCGGAGAAATGAACAAAAAGGCAACAGAGCTTGGATTGAAGGATACCCATTTTAAAAATCCTACCGGCTTACCGTCAAAAGATCATTACAGTTCCGCCCATGATATGTCGATGATGGCAAAGGAGCTTCTGAAATATGAAGGGATTACAAAGTTCACCGGCAGTTATGAATCCTATCTCAGGGAAGATTCGGAGAAGAAATTCTGGCTCGTGAACACGAATAAACTTGTTCGTTTCTACGACGGTGTGGATGGTCTGAAAACCGGATTCACGAATGAAGCGAAGTACTGCTTAACGGCGACGGCGAAAAAAGGGAATATGAGGGTGATCGCAGTCGTATTCGGGGCCCCGACGCCGAAGGAGAGGAATAATGAGGTCAGTAAAATGCTTGATTATGCATTCAACCAATATTCCACAAAACCTTTGTTCAAGAAGGGTGATACACTCGCGAAGGTGAACGTCTCGAAAGGGAAAGAAAACAAAGTGGATGCCGTCACAGACGAGCCGATTTCGCTTCTGACCCAAAAGGGTGAAAAACTGGATGAAGTGGAACAGAAGGTCACGCTTTCCGAAGAACTGAAAGCACCAATAAAAAAAGGTGACAAAGTCGGCACCTTGGTAGTCATGAATAAAGGAAAGATCGTAGTGAAAAGTACGCTCGTAGCCAAGAAGAATGTCAATGATGCAAGTTGGTGGGAGCTGTATAAAAAATCCTTTGGCCTTTTCTCAAAAGTAGGAAAGTGAATGGCGGCAGAAAATAACCTCTAATTATGACGAATTCCTTCTAGTTTTGTCAACGGGGAGGAATTCAACAAAAGAATAGCGAAATGACTCACTATACGACAGAGAAGGAGGCTTTCTGATAGTGAGTCTTGCTATTAACTTAGAAGTCAAAAAAGATGTACTTTGTGTCCGTTTAAGTGGAGAGTTGGATCATCATACAGCTGATGAACTGAGGGAAAAAGCTTCAAACCTGATTGAAGCTGAAAATGTAAAGCACATCATCTTGAATTTAGAGGAATTAAGCTTTATGGACAGTTCAGGTTTAGGAGTCATTTTAGGCCGATACAAGCAGATTAAACAAAAGCATGGTGAAATGGTCGTTTGTGCGATTTCCCCGTCTGTAAACCGATTATTTGAAATGTCCGGGTTGTTTAAGATTATTCGTCTTGAGCCGTCTGAAGAAAACGCATTACAAAGATTGGGGGTCGCCTAACGTGAGAAATGAAATGAGCATTCAATTCAGTTCTTTAAGCCAGAATGAGTCCTTTGCAAGAGTGACCGTCGCCTCCTTCATTGCACAATTGGATCCGACAATGGATGAGTTGACTGAAATCAAAACCGTCGTATCCGAAGCGGTCACAAATGCGATTATACATGGATATGAAAACAATCCGAACGGAACAGTGTACATATCCGTCATCATGGAGGAAGACGGGTATATCGACATGACCATTCGTGACGAAGGGGTCGGGATTGGGGATGTGGATGAAGCGCGCCAGCCTTTGTACACATCGAAGCCCGAACTTGAACGTTCTGGAATGGGCTTTACCATCATGGAAAATTTCATGGATGAAATTGAAGTATCATCACACCCAGGTACAGGCACCACGGTAAGGCTGAAGAAGCACTTGACCAATAGTAAAGCGCTATGCAATTAAGGAGTCGTGCCCATGGATGTCGAAGTGAAAAATGAAAAGGAACAGACCTTCTTAAAGGATCATGAGGTGAAGGAGCTCATCAAACAGAGTCAGGCTGGAGACCAGAGTGCAAGGGACTTGATCGTCCAAAAGAATATGCGTTTGGTCTGGTCGGTCGTCCAAAGATTCCTCAACCGGGGCTATGAACCGGATGATCTCTTTCAGATAGGCAGTATCGGGTTGCTGAAATCAGTGGATAAGTTTGATTTAAGCTACGACGTCAAGTTCTCAACATACGCTGTTCCGATGATCATCGGGGAAATCCAGCGCTTTATCCGGGATGACGGAACAGTAAAGGTCAGTCGATCACTGAAGGAAATGGGGAATAAAATCCGTAAGGCCAGGGATGAGCTCTCGAAGAAATTCGGAAGGGTGCCGACAGTCGGTGAGCTTGCCGACCATCTCGATTATACGGTTGAAGAAGTGATCATGGCCCAGGAAGCAAGCCGTGCCCCTTCATCCATCCATGAAACCGTGTATGAAAATGACGGGGATCCCATCACCCTTCTCGATCAAATTGCCGATCATAGTGATAACAAGTGGTTTGACAAGATTGCCTTAAAAGAAGCGATACGTGAACTCGACGACCGGGAGCGCCTCATTGTGTACTTAAGGTACTACAAAGACCAAACGCAATCGGAGGTGGCCGACCGACTCGGCATATCGCAAGTTCAGGTATCGAGGCTTGAGAAGAAAATATTGCAAACGATGAAAGACCATATGCATACAGACTCATGAATAACCATGCCGGATCACGATCCGGCATGGTTATTTATTGTGCGCCCGGCATGGGTGTAATCTATAGGGTGAGAGTCCCGAGCCGTGAAGACAGTTGTAGCGGTTAGCTTAACGCAAGGGTGTCCGGGGTGACCTGGAATCTGAAGGAAGCGGGCGGCAAACCTCCGGTCCGAGGAACACGAATCTCATATAAGGCTTGTTGCACTGGATGAGTCTGCAATACAAGATGAAGTCCGAACTGTCGAAGGTGCAGAAAGTAAATGAGGCGGATAGATGGAGGGAAAGATTACACTCTTACCCGGGGAGATCTGGCGGATACGCCTTGAACACTTGGTAACCGGAGAAGCGATTCTCCGCTGAACCGCCAGAAGTCAGCCGAGGTCATAGTACCGGCTTTTCTCGAGGAAGCCGGGAAGGACTGAACAATTAAGAGAGTGCCACGACCTGGCTCATGGTAACTGAGAGACTCACAGACAATCTGAAAAGAGCTGTCCATTTAGAGGTAACGGTGAATTCCGTGAGGGCTGGTGGAAGTGTGAGGCAGGGCCATCGAAAGAGGAAACGTGACACACGAAGGAAAGGAATATCAGTGATGTTGATGAATATGATTCTGTCTAAACCGAATATGCTTGAAGCACTGAAACGTGTAGAACGTAATAAGGGAAGCCATGGCGTGGATGATATGCCCGTACAAAACCTGCGATCGCATATCATGCGCGAATGGCAGTCGATTCGCAAGAATCTCCTTGGGGGAACCTACAAGCCGGACCCGGTACGTCGGATCGAAATCCCGAAACCAGACGGCGGCGTCCGGTTGTTAGGCATCCCAACGGTGACAGACCGTATGATTCAACAATCAATTGCCCAAATACTCTCCGGGATATACGAGCCGACCTTCTCTGATCATAGTTATGGGTTCCGACCAAATCGGAGTGCCCATGACGCCGTTAGAAAAGCGAAGATGTATATCCGGGAAGGATATCGCTGGGTTATCGATATTGATTTAGAGAAATTCTTTGACAGAGTGAATCATGATAAGCTCATGGGTCTTCTGGCGAAGAAAGTAAAGGACAAAGCACTTCTGAAACTGATTCGTTCTTACCTCAATGCAGGAATTATGATAGAAGGTGTAAAGGTGAAAAGCGAGGAAGGTACGCCACAGGGCGGACCTCTCAGTCCATTGCTTTCTAACATCATTTTGAATGAACTGGACCAGGAATTAGAGAAACGGGGCTACGTTTTATACGGTACGCAGATGATTGTAATATCTTTGTCCGTTCGCCAAAAGCCGGTAACCGGGTGATGACTTCAGTGACGACGTTTCTTGAGAAGAAACTTAAACTGAAGGTAAACCGAAAGAAATCTGCGGTGGATAGACCTTGGAGAAGAACGTTCCTTGGCTTTAGCTTTACATCGAATCGTAAACCAAAAGTCAGAGTTGCCTCCCAAAGTATAAAACGGTTGAAACAGAAAATCCGTTATCTAACTTCCAGATCTTCAGGATGGTCGATGGAGGGACGAATCAGAAAGCTGAACCAATATTTAATGGGATGGATCGGCTATTTTCAGCTGGCTGATACACATAGCATCCTAAAATACCTGGATGCATGGATCAGAAGAAGATTGCGAATGTGTCTGTGGAAGCAGTGGAAACTGCCGAAAACTAAAGTCCGTAACCTCATTGCGCTCGGCGTTCCAAAATGGAAGGCATATGAATGGGGAAATACCCGGAAGGGGATATTGGAGGGTCGCACAAAGTCCAATACTACACAGAACCCTTGGCAATTCCTTTTGGAATCGCCAAGGGCTCCTAAGTCTTATCGGTAGGTATGAAAGTCTTCGTCAACCATCTTGATTGAACCGCCGTATACCGATCGGTACGTACGGTGGTGTGAGAGGTCGGGGATTAATCATCCCCTCCTACTCGATTGTTTCTGATTTCCAATCTTTCGGCTGCGCCTGACGCCAGTTTGTTCCCTCTCATTACATAATTAATTTCCGTTAATCCATACTATTGATACGAAGGGAAAATCATGTATTCAGGAAGTGAGCTCAATGGAAGGAATCGTTTATATCCGCTTACGCCATCGAGTGCAGGTTAAGGAAAGAAGCAGGGTCACGCTCGGCCAGCTGGCGCAAATCATCGCACCTGAGGAACGTGTGTCAGATTTAAAGGGTATCCCGGTCCATCAGGTGACGCCTTCTGACAAGAATATTATCGTTGTCGATGTGATGAAGGTGATAAGGGGCATCATGGCGGGGCATCCTGATCTGGATATTCAGACGATCGGACCTGCACAAAGCATCATTGAAGTCGTTTATGAAAAGAAGAAGGTATCCCTCCCGTTATTCATAGGTGTATGGCTTCTATTGTTCGTTGGTGCGGCACTTGCGATCATGAACTTTCATGAAGATGTGAGTATGAGGGAGGTTCATCAGCGTCTGTATCATTTTGTGACTGGGGGAAACGACCCACATCCATTATTGTTTCAGATTCCTTATTCATTTGGACTGGGACTCGGGATGATCTTGTTTTTTAACCATGTTTTCAGAAAGAGATTAAATGAAGAACCGAGCCCGCTGGAAGTGGAAATGTTCAATTATCAGCAGGATTTAGATCAATACGTCATTATGCATGAAAATAAAGAAAGCCAGAGACATCTCGATGACGATTAATATTGTCATCACCGTATTTATCGGATTTGCAGGCGGATTGGCAGTAGGGTCCGGGTTTGTGGCTTTTTTAACAGTTTTGGGCATCATTCCCCGGTTGACCCAATTGACGAAAACGATGAAAATGATCCATTTCTACGAGCTCGCTATCATATTAGGGGCCCTGTCCGGAGTGTTTATCAGCTTAAATGAATATACCTTCCACTGTTCCCCGCTGGTATTGATCCCGCTTGGTCTCGCGAGCGGCACATTCATCGGTTTGTTGGCTGCCGCTTTGACGGAAGTGTTGAATGTTTTCCCGATCCTGGCTAAGCGAATCGGTATTGATGGCCAAATCGTCATATTAATTATGGCGATTGTGTTCGGTAAAATCTTCGGTTCTCTTTTTCATTGGCTCTACATGGTTCATCAATAAATTGTAAGGGCAGGGATTCGAATGGACAAAGTAAGGAAAGTGATTCTGGTCACAGACGGAGACGAATATGCAAAGCGTGCCATCGAATGTGTTGCTGCTCAATACGGGGGCCGTTGTATTTCAAGCTCTAAAGGGAATCCCTCTATTTTGTCTGGCCCGGAGATCGTGAAACTGATCAAAAGGGCTAAGAACGACCCTGTCTTTGTCATGTTTGATGATAGTGGATTCATTGGTGAAGGAGCAGGGGAGCGGGCGCTGAAACATGTGGCGAATCACTGTGACATCGAAGTGCTCGGCATCATCGCAGTAGCGAGCAAAACCCGTCAGGCCGAATGGACGCGAGTGGATATTTGTATCGATAAATATGGAGAACTTACGCCATATGGTGTCGATAAATTTGGAGTTCCGGAAATGGATGTTGGAAGATTGACAGGTGATACAGTTTATTGCCTTGATGAATTGAATGTACCGGTCATTGTCGGGATCGGAGACATTGGTAAAATGGCGAGACGTGATCATTACTCACAAGGTGCCCCAATCACGAGAAAGGCAGTGGAAATCATCTTAGAAAGGAGCGGCTATCATGACTCAAAAGACCAAGGAAACAGTGATTCCTAAAGATTTAGGAATGATTGAAGAGTATATGAAAAATCATGTCGGGCTGAAAAAGAGCTTCGATATAGGCGTGCGCAAACTCATGATTCTCAAAAAGGGCGTCCATTTCTACTATATCAATGGATTGACAGATGCCTCCTATATTATTGAAATCGTAGAGGAACTTGTAGAAATCAATGACAATGAGCGGGCGACGAGTAAATTGTATGACATTGTTTATAACCGGCTTGTCCATCAGTCTGTCGAACCCGTCAATACGATGGAAGAAGCAGTGGATGAAGTGCTCTCAGGCTTGATTGCCGTCTTTATTGAAGGCTATGCAGAAGCACTGATCGTTGATGTCCGTAGTTATCCCGGAAGGCAGCCGTCTGAGCCTGATACCGAGAAGGTCGTAAGGGGTTCACGTGATGGATATGTAGAGAATATCATCGTGAATACAGCATTGACGAGAAGGAGAATAAGAGATCCCCGGCTGAGATTCGAAATCTTTAGGATAGGGGAGCGGTCCAAGACGGACATTTCGATTGCATATATAGAAGATGTCGCGAATCCCAGTTTGATCGAAGTGATCAAGAAAGAATTGAAAGCCATTAAAATCGATGGTTTGACGATGGCCGATAAAACGGTGGAAGAGTTCCTTGTGAAACAGGGTTATAATCCATATCCACTCGTGAGGTATACGGAAAGGGCGGATGTCGCTGCCACACATCTATTAGAGGGGCATGTGCTGATTTTTGTCGATACATCTCCGAGTGTCATCATTACGCCAACAACGTTCTTTCATCATCTACAGCATGCGGAGGAATACAGGCAGTCACCTGCTGTTGGGACGTTTGTAAGGTGGACCCGGTTCGCCGGTGTGCTTGCTTCTTTATTCCTGCTCCCCCTCTGGTATTTATTCGTACTGGATCCTTCGTTGTTACCGGAGGTCATCAAGTACGTGGGACCGCAGGAACAAACCAATATTCCCGTGATCGTCCAACTGTTCATTGCCGACATGGGGGTAGAGATGTTCAGAATCGCAGCGATTCATACGCCTACTCCGCTATCAACCGCGATGGGCTTGATCGCAGCAGTGCTGATCGGTCAAATCGCCATTGATGTCGGCCTCTTTCAGCCTGAAGTGATATTATACGTGGCGGTCGCCTCGATCGGTACGTTCGCTACACCAAGTTATGAGTTGAGTGTGGCCAATAAGATGGCGAGGCTCCTGCTCCTTGTGTCGGTCGCCTTGTTCCATATTCCTGGCCTGATAATCGGGATAACGCTGTATATCCTGTTCGTATCGAATATCAAATCACTCAATACGCCGTATCTCTGGCCGCTGCTGCCTTTCAGCCCTAAAGCATTCATGCAGATTCTCGTGAGGAAGTCTGTCCCCGGTTCTAAAATACGGCCGAGTATCGTTCAGCCAAGGAATAAATATAAACAGCCGGCTAAATCATAGAATATTGCAACAATTAACGTTCTGTGGTAAATTACGTTTAATCAGAAGTGGATTAAAGAGGGGAATGAGTCGTTGCATGCATCTTCATGGTTCAGCAGAAATCGATCAAGATCATTTAACGATCGGAGGGGTGAGTACTGTTCAACTGGCATCACAATATGGTACGCCCCTATATGTTTATGACGTGGCATTGATCAGGGAAAGGGCAAGGAGCTTCAAGCAGACGTTTGATGCGCTTGGGGTCAAAGCGGAAGTCGCATACGCAAGTAAGGCGTTTTCCTGTATCGGGATCTTTCAGTTGATGAAAGAAGAAGGATTATCGTTGGATGTGGTATCAGGTGGGGAATTATTTACGGCGTTAAAGGCTGATTTCCCCCCTGGCCGCATTCATTTTAATGGGAATAATAAAAGCAGGGAAGAATTAGTCATGGCCATCGAGAACGATGTTGGCTGCATTGTGGTGGACAATTTCCATGAACTGAAGCTGGTGAATGAGGTGTCACACACCCTTGAAAGAAAAACGAAGATTCTATTAAGGGTCACCCCGGGGATCGAAGCTCATACACATGATTATATCTTGACGGGGCAGGAAGATTCGAAATTCGGCTTCGATTTGGGCAACGGTCAGGCGGAGGAAGCCATGAAGCTCGCTTCTCAATTGGATTCCCTCGATTTGCTTGGGCTGCATTGCCATATCGGATCGCAAATCTTTGAAACAACGGGCTTCATCCTGGCTGCTAAGAAAATGATTGAAAAAGTCGCTCAGTGGAAGTCCCAATATGATTTTCATCCAAAGGTGATTAATTTAGGAGGGGGCTTCGGGATAAGGTATACGAAGGAAGATGACCCGATCCCGCCTTCACAATATGTCGAAGAAATGATTTCAGCGGTGAAAGAGGAAGTCGAGAGGTTCAATCTTTCCATGCCGGAAATTTGGATAGAGCCTGGACGATCCCTTGTGGGGGATGCGGGGACAAGTCTTTATACCCTCGGGTCACGGAAAGAAGTACCGGACATCAGGATATATGCGGCGGTCGACGGAGGAATGAGTGACAACATCAGACCAGCCCTCTATAAGGCGAAATACGAAGCCGTATTAGCGAATAAAGCAAGCAGGAAAACTGAGGAAACCGTATCGATCGCAGGGAAATGCTGTGAGTCGGGTGATATGCTCATATGGGATTTACCTTTGCCGGCATCTGAATCAGGCGATCTGCTTGCCGTTTTCTGTACCGGTGCTTATGGATATGCAATGGCAAATAATTATAATAGAATCCCCCGTCCCGCTGTCGTATTTGTAGAGGATGGTAAAACTGCATTGGCTGTGAGAAGGGAAACATATGCCGATTTGGTGGCACGGGATGTCACATTCTAATCAGTGATACATAGTCTTTAAGTATATCGTACTTAAAGACTACTTTTCTGCTTTGGGAATTACATACTTTAACAAATTTCAATTTTGCTATACAATAGCTATGACATAAGAGAAGATCATACTGTTTAAATGAAGGAGTCAATCATGAAAATCGGTAATAAAGGGTTATTCTTGATATTAGTAGCAGCGGGCCTCTTCTGGGGTGTCATGTACTGGATGTTCATTGCCGACATCTGATGGGGAGAGATTTGCTTATTAAAAGTAAATTTAGTAAGATGAATAAACGTTCGTATCAATTAAATTTCTAGTTTTTGTCTATAATAGATCATAGAAAATATAGGCAAAAAACATAACGAGGGGTTAATATGTTAATTCGGTATAAAAAGGCGTTTGAGAAAATCGCAATGGGATTATTATCTTTCATGCCAAATGAAAAGGATTTAAAGAAGCTTCAGCAAACAATGAAGCAGTATGAAACTGAAGATAATTGGCAGCTCTTTTTATGGAAAGAAGAGGACATAGTAGGCTTGATAGGCGCATTCAAAACAGACAGCACTTTAGAAGTTCAACATATATCCGTTAATCCGTCCCACCGCCACGAAGGAATCGGCAAATCGATGGTGAAGCACTTAAGGGAGATGCACTCAGAGTTGGAAGTGAAACCTAATTCTGACACTGCTTCTTTTTTCGAGAAGTGTGATGAACCTGAACTGTGCAGTGAGAATCGGGAAGAACAATAAAAAAGAGGCAGACCACCTTGTAGTGAAGGGGGTCAGCCTCTTTTTTTTCTGAGCGCTTCGTTTCTTTCTGCGATCACATCGGACCGGTCACGCAAAGAATGCCGGTGGACGATTTCTGCTATGGAAAGATCGCTCGGTGCACACCAGGTGAAGCCGTGCGAATGGCAGAGTGCTTCTACCTTATTTATCAGGTCAGCCTGTGTTAATGGTAAGTTTATGCTATGATAAGGCTTGTTTTCGTGAATATCTTCAGTGACTTCCACCAGCATACTTTTAAGCATTTCGGTGTCCAGGCCAAGCTTTGTTAATTCTCCTTCATTCATTTCGATGTTGCGGATCGCTTTTATAAAGGTCCTGACTGCCCCGTGTGTATTCTTTCTTCTGTAATGATAGAAGCCGACTGCCACCTGGATGAGTCCCACCCAGTGGGAGGAGCGGTTCTTCGGGTCAACTTCCTTCCAGTATTCTTCCAGCACTTCGTGGCACTCAAAATAGTCACGATTTCCGTGGAAATACATCAGAAATGCTAAGTAGGCTTGAGGATAAGCCATGTAATCCCTCCAGTTGATGATAAGTAGTTAAATTGTAGCACAGTACCTTAAAGTAGGAACAGAGCGCGAGAAAAACTTTCTATTGGAGAATGAGTGTCAATCTACTATACTATTAAGTAGCTATCATGAATGAACGTATGTAGAAATTTGGTGATGAAGTGGAATACAATGTGAAAATTGACGCATTTGAAGGTCCCCTCGATCTTCTTTTGCATCTGATCAACTCTTTGGAAATCGATATTTATGATATTCCTATGGCTCAGATCACTGAGCAATATATGTTATATGTACAGACAATGAAGGATTTGCAGCTTGATGTAGCGAGTGAATATTTAGTGATGGCTGCTACACTTCTTGCGATTAAAAGCAAAATGCTGTTGCCTAAACATGATGATGACCTCCTGGATGATGAAATTGAGTTTGAAGAGGAAGATCCTCGTGATGAGCTGGTTGAACGGTTGATTGAATACCGTAAGTTTAAAGAAGCGGCAAATGAACTGAAGCACCGGGAGGAAGAACGTGGACAAGTATACACAAAGCCCCCGAGTGACCTTTCTGAGTACACGGAAGAGGTGGACTTGAAGAAGGGGGAAGCCCAGGTTTCATTATATGATATGCTGGGAGCTTTTCATAAATTATTAAGGCGTAAAAAATTGCAGAAACCAGTCCAGACACGGATCACAAGGCAGGAGATCTCGATTGAGAAGAGGATGGACGACATTCTGCAAAACTTACGTGGTATCAAAAAGCGCACATCCTTCACAAGCCTTTTTCAATCGGATAATAAAGAACACCTCGTTGTCACATTCCTTGCCGTGCTGGAATTAATGAAACGAAAACAAATCATAGTCAATCAAGAAAGCAACTTCACAGAGATATTTGTTGAAGCGGGGAAGGAGGCAGAACTCGTTGAGCATGATTAATTGGAAAGGGATCCTTGAGAGCCTGCTTTTTGCTGCAGGGGACGAAGGTTTATCCCTTAAACAAGTGTGTTCTGTTTTGGAAATCGAAGAGCATGAAGCATCAGACATCATAGAAGACTTGAAAAAAGGGTATGAGGAAGATCCGGATCGTGGCATTTGCATCATTGAAATCGCCGGCACCTTCCAATTGGTGACAAAAAAAGAAAATGCCGACTACCTAAAGAAACTGGTCGAGTCACCAAACGTCAGCTTTCTATCACAGGCAGCACTTGAGACGCTCGCCATCATTGCTTACAAACAGCCGATCACCCGTATGGAAATAGAGCAAATCAGGGGCGTCAAGACCGAACGACCGGTCCAAACCCTTATGGCAAAAGGGCTGGTGAAAGAAGTCGGCAGGGCAGAAGGAACCGGACGTGCCTACCTGTTCGGTACGACGAAAGAATTCCTTGATTACTTCGGGCTGAAGAGCATTGAAGAACTGCCACCTCTGCCTGAAAACGTCCAAGACGAATTCATGCAGGACGAAGCCGACCTGTTCTTCGAGAAGTTCCAGGAAACGATGGAAGCAAACGAATAGAAGCGGCCGAGAAAAACCGGACCCATACGATAAAAATCGAATGGGTCCGGTTTTTTTATTTGAAAGTACTATTCGCTCAATGAATTGAAAAGGACACTCCCTCCAAGATCAACCGTTTTTCCTTAAATTCATTCATATTGGTCCTTGTCCTGCATAAACTTGTACAAACACGTTACAGGAAAAAGGAGTAGATGGGCGTGAATCGTAAGAGACTGAAATTCTACATATATTACTTTCTGATATTTGTGCTGCTGTTTATTGCCGTCTCCAATCAGGTTCAGGCCGCACCTTCTGTCAGTTCCCAAAAAGCGATATTAATGGATCAGGAAACAGGAAGGGTCCTTTTTGAGAAAGACGCACACACGAGGAGCCGGATTGCAAGCATAACAAAGATCATGACGGCCATCTTGGCAGTCGAATCCGGGAAGCTTGAACAGGACGTGACGGTATCTTCCAATGCAGCGGGAACTGAAGGTTCCTCCCTTTACTTAAAGGCCGGGGAAAAAATCAAGCTTGAAGATCTTGTGTACGGGCTGATGCTGAGGTCTGGGAATGATGGGGCTGTGGCAATCGCTGAGCATGTAGGGGGGAGTCTTGAAGGGTTTGTATATATGATGAATGAAAAGTCAAAGGAAATCGGCATGGAAAATACGCATTTCGCAAATCCACACGGGCTCGATGACCATGAAGGTCATTATTCCACTGCCTATGACATGGCCTTATTAACAAAATATTCAATGGGTAATGAGCGGTATAGGGAAATAGCAGGGACCAAAGTTCATACTGCCCCTAATCCGGAAGAAAAGTGGGACCGGAAGTGGCGTAATAAAAACAGGCTGCTGACAGAGTTATATAAATATAGTACCGGCGGAAAGACCGGGTACACCAAACTGGCAAAAAGAACCCTGGTATCTACAGCATCAAAGGATGGGGAAAACCTGATTGCCGTGACATTAAACGGACCTGATGACTGGAATGATCATATGGATCTGTTTGAATACGGCTTTAAGGAATATGACTACAAAATCGTCCTGAATAAAGGGAAGATTAACAAAATGGAAGACGATGTATATAAAAACCATGTCTTTCTCAAGCGTGAATCAGTTCTTTCATTGACAGATGAAGAAGTGGAAGAGGTCAGGGTGGAATACAGGATGCTGAAGCCTGATGAAGGGTGGCTGAAAAATAAACAAGCACCTGATATTGTCGGCAAGGCAGTGGTCTATTTAGATGATAAGGAAGCAGACTCCCTGCCTGTCTATTTCAAGAGGGAAAGCCCAAAAGAAAAGGAGAAAAGCTGGTGGAAGTTCTGGGCGTTTTCCATTGAATCCATCATAGGGGTTAGGGATCATGGTTAATCTCATCTGGGTAGGCTTGACGATCATTGGGCTGATCTTTGCAATGGTGAATGGAAAGATGGCTGAGGTGAATGAAGCCATCTTCAGTTCGGCCAATGAAGCGGTCACACTCTGCATTGGTCTGGTCAGTGTCCTGGTGTTTTGGCTGGGGATCATGAGGATCGCCCAGGAAGCAGGACTCCTTGATAAGCTGGCTCAATTATTCAGGCCCCTGGTAACGCGGTTGTTTCCGGAAGTGCCGGCAGACCACCCTGCGATGGGGTATATCCTTTCTAACATGATGGCGAATATGTTCGGGCTCGGAAACGCGGCCACCCCTTTAGGGATCAAAGCGATGGAGCAACTGAAAGAGCTTAACGGCGGCCGGGACTACGCCAGCAGATCCATGATCACGTTTCTTGCGATTAACACGTCGAGCATCACCATCATACCGACGACAGTCATAGCCATCCGTATGAAATATGACTCTGTTTCACCCACTGAGATAGTGGGGCCGACTCTCATAGCAACGATGTTATCCACTATAGGTGCCATTCTGATCGATCGTTATTTTCATTACAGGCGTACTCGTCGAGAGGTGAAGTAGATGCACTTGATATCCACAATTTCGCTTTGGTTAATTCCGTTGATGATTGGTTTCATATTAATCTATGGAACCTTTAAAAAAGTACCGACGTATGAAGTGTTTGTGGAAGGCGGAAAGGAAGGGATCAAAATCGCCGTATCGATCATCCCTTTTCTGATCGGGATGCTCGTGGCCATCACAATCTTCAGAGAGTCAGGTGCACTTGAATTTTTCGTCGGTCTCATCCGCCCGGCCCTGCTCGCATTGGGGATCCCGCCGGAAATCGTTCCGCTTGCCATCATACGGCCGATTTCCGGGACAGCTGCCCTCGGAATGATGAGCGATATCATTTCAACTCACGGACCCGATTCTTTCATCGGCAGGCTGGCTTCGACCCTGCAAGGAAGTACAGATACCACCCTTTATGTTTTGACGGTTTACTTCGGTGCCGTCGGAATCAGGAAAATGGGTGATGCCCTTAAAGTCGGTCTCCTGGCAGATGTAATAGGGATCGTCGCTGCCATATTCATTGTAACTCTCATGTTCTGACATTGAGATGCCCGACTCTATTGACGGGCATCTTTTTTTATCCGGAGTATAAAGGCATAAAGAAAAAGACTGAAATGGTCGATTTTTCTTTATGCCTTTCTATTTTGCCTGGATTGTGTAATAATTCATGAAGACAAATGTATTGAAAATTAAAAGAGGTGAAAGACCGTGGAACGATTACAAAAGGTTATTGCTCACAGTGGAGTGGCATCCCGTCGTAAAGCAGAGCAATTCATAATAGAAGGCAAGGTCAAGGTCAATGGAAAAGTAGTGAAAGAACTCGGGACGAAGGTGTCTCAATCAGATCGCGTGGAAGTTGCCGGGGTTCAAATTGAAAGAGAAAATAAAGTATATTACATGCTTTATAAACCGAGAGGGGTCATATCAGCTGTAACAGATGATAAAGACCGTCAAGTCGTAACCGATTTCTTCCCTGAAATAGAAGAGCGAATCTATCCGGTCGGAAGGCTTGATTATGAGACTTCAGGCATACTGCTGCTGACAAACGACGGTGATTTCGCCAACTCACTCATGCACCCGAGCAACGAAATCGAAAAGACCTATGTAGCGAGATTAAAAGGCATCCCGCCAAAGTTTAAAATCCGTGAACTTGAAAAAGGGGTCAAGCTTGAAGACGGTATGACTGCTCCAGCTAAAGTGAAAGTTTTGAGCATTGATAAGAAACAAGGGAAATCCATCGTGGAAATCACGATCCATGAAGGCAGAAACCGTCAAGTTCGCCGGATGTTCGAGGCGCTTGGATATCCGGTTCAAAAGCTGAAACGTGAAAGGTATGCATTCCTCACCCTGCATGGACTGAATGCCGGTGAAGGAAGAGAACTGACGCCACACGAAGTGAAGCAATTAAGGACATTGGCTGAAACAGGAAGCATCCATTAAACGAATCATAGAAAGTGTCACATATCATTCATATAATTTACGCTGACTTTAAAGTGATAAATGATATAATGGGAAAGGAATTTTACCCTGTAAAAGTAAGGGCGTTTCCCTGCTTAGTATGAAGATATGACACATTAGACGGGGCAGGGACTGATTTCATAGGACATTCTATGACGTCAGGCCCTTTGCTACTGTAAAGAGAGAAAAAATTTCTGCAATCTTGAGAACGATTTCACAATGGGAGGCTCTCGTACATGAATAAGAAAAAACGCAGATTACTCATCCGGACTACCATCCTCATCGTGCTGATCTCCGCTGTGGCATATACGCTGTATGCGAACTTCACGAAGGATGAAAGAGGGATGCTGAAGGCGGGTGACAAAGCGCCGGATTTTGTCCTCGAAGATATGGATGGAGAAACACACCGTTTATCGGATTATAAAGGACAAGGCGTCTTCTTGAATTTCTGGGGAACATGGTGCAAGCCATGTGAAAGAGAAATGCCTTATATGAACAATCAATATGCGAAATATAAAGATCAAGGTGTACAGATTCTGGCTGTGAATGTCGGTGAATCCGATTTCCTGATTAACCGTTTCGTATCGAAACATGGCCTCGAGTTCCCTATTTTAGTAGATAAAGAAGAGGAAGTTCAAAATGCATACGGAATAGATCCGTTGCCAACCACGTTTCTCATCAATCCGGAAGGCGAGATTGAAAAGATCATAACCGGCACCATGTCAGAAGCGGATATCATTGAAGACTTAGAGAGCATCAAGCCATAACCCGGCAGTTTAACTTGATAGAAGGAGTTTTAACATGAAAGAGATCAAATGTGTATGCGGCCATGTGAACCCGAATGGAACCGTACTCTGTGAAGCGTGTGGACGGGCATTAACCGACGAAGCGATGAGCGAGAAACTTCATGACATGCGTTATGAAGGCAGTGCAAGGCGCTCTCAGACATATAACAAATCCATCATCGATAAAATTTGGAATTTCTTTTCTTCTGTAAAGGTTGGTGTGTGGCTGATTCTCCTTACCTTGATCGCTTCGGCAGCCGGAACGATACTGCCTCAGGAACAATACATACCAAATGGACAGCCGGCTGACGAGTATTATGGAGATGTGTACGGATTTTTCGGGGAAATATACTATGCTCTGGGATTTCATGATCTTTACAGTTCATGGTGGTACCTGCTTCTGATCGCATCGATCGGCATATCCCTTGTCATCGCCAGTCTTGACAGGTTTGTACCACTTTACCGGTCGCTGAAAAATCAGCGGGTGGCAAGGCATATCGGTTTCCTTGAACGTCAGCGGATTTATGGAAGAACAGACATCGTCATAAACGATGATACCATGGGGAAATTAAAAGAATCATTCGGACTGAAGAAATATCATGTGAGAGAAGAAGACGGCAACATCCTTGCAGAAAAGAATCGATTTTCCCGATGGGGTCCGTACGTGAATCATATTGGGCTGATCATCTTCCTTTTCGGAGGGATGCTTCGTTTTGTCCCGGGGATGTATATTGATGAAACCGTGTGGATCCGAGAAGGTGAAACAAGGGCAGTCCCTGGAACTGATCAGGAATATTATCTGGAGAATAAAGGCTTCATCCTTGAAACCTACGATAAAGACAAGGATAAAGAAGTATTTGGTGAAGCAATCGATAAAAACGGGACAATCGCGAAGAACTTCCAATCTGACGTCATTTTGTATAAAGAGTCGGGGGATCGCATTCCGGGCCAGAAAGCAGAACGGACGATAGAGCAGGAAGACTCGATTAAAGTGAATCATCCGCTTAAGTTCGGAAATTTTGCAGTCTATCAAACAAGTTATAAATTAGATGAATTCAAATCGATGTCTTTCACGTTCGATCAAAAAGAGTCAGGTGAAACCTTCGGGGAGTTTACAGTTGATTTATTCGACCCGCAGGATGAGTATGTATTTGAAGACGGGTATAAAGCAGAGTTGATGGGATATTACCCGGATTTTTCAGGTTTTAATGAACAGGGAGAACCGCAAACGAAATCTCCCCTTCCGAATAATCCAGCGTTTCTGTTCAAATTGTTCTCACCTGAAAAGCCTGAAGGTGAAATCAGTTTTGTAGGAGGGATCAAAATATCAGTTAGTTGATGGATCAGACGATCATATGGACGGCGGTCATCTGTAGCCGGCCATATCAGAAGAATATCAAAAACGGCGTTTGTAGTTAAAAGAGAAATAAACATGATCCTGGAAGGTACAGGAATAAACGAGCCAGAAGATCAACAACAAAAGGACGAAGTGAGGAGGAATGAAGATGTCGACAACAATGGCAGAGTGGAGCAGTAACTTACTATATGTTTCCTTTATCATGTATCTGATTGCAACGCTATTCTTTGGGGGGAGCATCCGCCAGAAGAATACAACGGAAACAAATCAGCGAAAATGGGGATTAATCGGAATTTGTCTAACACTAATCGGTTTTGCCTCTCAACTGGGGTATTTCTTTCTCAGATGGGGAGCTTCGGGGCACGCTCCGGTAAGTAATTTATTTGAATTTACAACGTTTTTTGGAATGATGCTTGTAGGTGCATTCATTATTCTTTATTTTATGTACAAAACCACCATCCTTGGGGTCATTGCACTCCCATTTGCCCTGCTGGTGATTGCCTATGCGAGCATGTTTCCTAAAGATATCAGCCCGCTGATCCCGGCGCTGCAAAGTGACTGGCTGAAAATCCATGTCACGACTGTATCTGCCGGGGAAGCGATTCTTTCCATCAGCTTTGTTGCAGGATTGATTTACTTACTGAAATCCGTTCAGCATACAAAAGGAAGCAAACAATCCTTCTGGCTTGAGACAGTTATGTATTCGATGATTGTTGTATTGGGGTTCGTCGTTGCTTCAACTGCTTATACACTTTCGGGTTACGAAGCAAACTTTCAATATGTGAATCAGCAAGGGGAAGAGGCTGTCTCTGAGTATACGCTTCCGGCGATCGTCGGTCCGAATGAAGGGCAGTTATTGACAGAAGGTGTAATGGAGCCTCTTGTTGAAATGCCTGCTCTGATCAATGCGAAGAAGTTGAATACCGTGCTGTGGTCGCTCATGGTAGGTACCGGCATTTACCTCATTCTTCGCTTGCTTTTCAGAAAGCGCATCGCTGCGAAAATCCAGCCGCTGGTGAAAAATGTGAATCTGGATCTGATGGACGAGATCGGCTACCGCTCTGTGTTGATCGGCTTTCCGGTGTTCACCCTTGGCGGACTGATCTTTGCCATGATTTGGGCACAGATTGCCTGGACCCGCTTCTGGGGCTGGGATCCAAAAGAGGTTTGGGCATTGATCACGTTCTTGTTTTATGCGGCGTTCTTGCACCTTCGCCTTTCAAAAGGTTGGCACGGTGAGAAATCCGCATGGTTGGCTGTCATTGGTGTAGCCATCATATTATTCAATCTGGTGGCAGTCAATCTCATCATTGCAGGATTGCATTCATACGCTTAAACATTCTTAAAAGAATGGGGGAGCTGGCACTTGGAGAATGATATTCTCTTTGAGTCAGCTTCTTTTTTCATATAATATATAGGATAGAATGGATTAATTAGACAAAAGGGGGACCTTCCCATGGAGGAAAACATTCGTATTTTAGTAGTAGATGATGAAGATCGCATCCGCAGATTGCTGAAGATGTATCTTGAAAGAGAAAATTATGAAATTGATGAAGCCGAAAATGGAGAGCAAGCGTTGGAAATGGCACTTGAACATGATTACGATTGCATCCTGCTTGATATCATGATGCCTGGAATGGACGGTATCGAAGTGTGTAAATATCTTCGTGAAAGCAAGGCGACACCTGTCATCATGCTTACTGCAAAAGGTGAAGAAGTGAACAGGGTACAGGGATTCGAAGTAGGGACAGATGACTACATCGTGAAGCCTTTCTCTCCACGGGAGGTCGTGCTGAGAGTGAAAGCCTTATTAAGGCGCTCGGCGAAATCCAATTTCATTCAGGCCGATACAAAAGCGAAGGACTTGATTGTCTATCCGCATCTAACGATTGATAATGATGCCCATCGTGTTTCTGCAGATGGAATCGACGTCAACTTGACACCGAAAGAATACGAGCTCCTTTACTTCCTTGCAAAGGCCCCTGATAAAGTATTCGACCGGGAGCATCTGCTCAAGGAAGTGTGGCATTACGAATTTTTTGGTGATCTCCGAACAGTGGATACCCATGTGAAAAGGCTGAGAGAAAAGTTGAATAAAGTATCTGAAATGGCTGCGAAAATGATCGTCACGGTCTGGGGAGTCGGGTATAAATTCGAGGTAACGAATGAATGAGGCTTTGGAGAAGCGTAGTCGGAAAGCTATGGGTGACCATCCTTCTGTTGGTTTCCTTCGTTCTATTCATCCTCACGATTCTTCTCCTGGAGTTCTTTCAGAATTACCATGTCGACGTCGTTGAAAAGGAATTGACCAATACGGCAGAGAAGGTGGCGAGGGTCATTGAGAACCATAATGACCTGGATCTTGGCTTGGAGCTTGGGAAAGAAATCATTGATGAACCTGTCAATATCATCATTACACTGAATCAAAATGAATCATTATATTCCCATGATTCTTCCGAGTTTCAGCAGAAAATCCATCAGTATATTTCAGAAGACAACAGTCTGCAGGCGGTCAAAAAGAAAAAAAACACTGTGAAGAAAGAAATTGAATTATCATCTGATATGACTGCGAATCGTTATGAAAATGTGATGATTGTCGGGACGCCCCTCCGCATCAACAATGAAGACGGTGCGGTGTATTTGTATCAATCACTGGGCGTCATTAAAGATACGACCCGGCAGACGACAAAGTTAATTTTGCTCGCAGCAGGGATAGCTATCATTTTGACGACTATTTTTGCCTTCTTCCTTTCAACAAGGATCACGGCCCCTCTCCGTAAAATGAGAGAGGCAGCCTTTGAAGTCGCAAAAGGAAAGTTTGATACAAAAGTACCGATTTTAACGAAGGATGAAATCGGTGAACTGGCAACCGGTTTCAATCAGATGGGCAGACAGTTGAAATTTCATATCAACGCATTAAGTCAGGAAAAAGAGCAGCTTTCCTCCATCCTGAGCAGTATGGCTGATGGCGTCATTACCTTTAATCGGGACGGCACCATCCTGATCACGAATCCACCGGCAGACCGGTTCCTGCAACAGTGGTATTATGAGCAGAGCGAAGACAGCGAAGGAGCGATTCCGACGACGGTGAAAGAATTATTGCAAAGCGTCGTCGTCACCGAAATGGAACAAACCGATGAATTAAGTCTCCAAGGTCGATCCTACGTCGTCATCGTCAGTCCGCTCTACAACAACAACACGATAAGGGGTGCAGTTGCCGTCGTCCGCGATATGACGGAGGAGAGAAGGTTGGACAAGCTCCGGAAGGACTTTATTGCCAATGTTTCCCATGAATTACGGACCCCGATTTCGATGTTGCAGGGATACAGTGAAGCGATTGTGGATGACATCGCCGGTTCCGAAGAGGAAAAGAAGGAAATCGCCCGCATCATATATGATGAATCGTTACGGATGGGCAGATTGGTGAATGACCTGCTTGATCTTGCCCGAATGGAAGCGGGTCATATCACATTGAATAAAGATGTGATCAGAGTCATGCCTTTCACCGAAAGGGTAACGACTAAGTTCATTGGCCTTGCAAAGGAGAAGAAGGTATCAATTTCCTTTGAGAGTGATGTGAACATCAAGCAGGAAAGTGTAATGGATCCCGACCGGATTGAACAAGTATTGACCAATCTGATAGATAACGCACTCCGGCATACGCCTGAAGGCGGCGAAGTGACCGTGGTGTTGACCGAAAGTAAGGGCGGCTATCTCTTCCATGTAAAAGATACCGGATCAGGAATACCTGAAGACGACTTACCGTTTGTCTTCGAGAGGTTTTATAAAGCGGATAAAGCGAGAACGAGAGGGAAATCCGGTACGGGCCTCGGCCTGGCAATTGCGAAGAATATTATAGAATCCCATAAAGGTCATCTTCACGTCCAAAGTAAGGTGAACCAAGGGACAACCTTCACTTTCTTTCTTCCTAATTAGCTAAGAATCGAGGATCTACACAGAAACTTGACGATTTTTCTTGTTACATGGGAAACATTCTTTAAACGGTGCAAACGCTGTTGAAAAAACCAACAAGGGGGTCCTCTTGTTGGTTTTTCTACATGTCCTTCCCTATGCTTGACAGGGGATACCCAATCTCGCTCTTTCTTTTTCTTCCTGAAAATACTATATTGATAGTGTGTAACATTTTTACATAAACTTACGACTAATCATTTGACGGGGAGGGAATCAGATGGACTCCGTTTTTGAAAAATTATATGCCGACTATCACCAGGATGTTTATCAATTTTTGGTCTATATGGTGCAGAATAAGCAGTTGGCGGAGGATCTTGTCCAGGAAGTGTATATCAGGGTGCTGAAGTCCCATGCGAACTTTCAAGGGAAAAGCACCGAAAAGACTTGGCTTTTTTCCATTGCGAAAAATGTAGCCATTGATCATTTCAGAAAGCAGAAAAAATGGAAAAATCGCGTGTTGGATAAATTCGATTGGAGCCGTCATGCTGTAAGGGATGATGAAGCGCTTCCGGAAGAAATCGCCATGGCGAATGAAGAAATAAGAGTGCTATACGACTGTCTGAAGCGCTGTTCGACAGACTATAGAATGGTGATCATCATGAGATACTTGCAAGAACTCTCAATCATTGAAACAAGCGAGGTCCTCGGCTGGTCTGAAAGTAAAGTGAAAACGACCCAGCACAGAGCCATCAAATGGTTAAGGCTTGAAATGAATGAGCGGCTCCCAAAGGAGGGAAGAGACATTGAAAAAGTCAGAATGGAAAGATCGTGATATCGAAGAACTCGTCAAAAAGCTCCCTCATATAAAGGATGAACGAGATCCACGGACGATATATGCACAATTAGAACGACAAAGTAAGAAGAGACCTGCTTTGACAAAGAGGTTCGTGCCGGCCATAGCTGCACTTGCAGCCCTTTTCATCCTCGTATTGCTGGCGCCTGCGTTGATTGGTCAAATGGATGAAAAAAGCATGGAAAATGCAGAAATGAGTACATCCGATTCGGCTGGCAGCAGTGGAGAAAATAAAAAAGTCGAAGAAGAACAGCTTTCTGAAAAGGAAGAGGCGCCAAAGCAAAACATGTCGTTAATGGAAAGCTATGATGCAGAAGAGAGCACTGAAATCTCGCCTGAAGTGTCCGGGCGGGAACGGTTGTCCCTTTATGAAGAAGATTTAAAAGGGAATCACTTTTATACATTCGGTCTCGTATCCAAGGATGCAGTTCCTGTCCCGATATCAGTCATAGATCACGAATCAGGGGGTGATTGGTTGACGAGGCATGAGCAGATCGCCGGAAAGTTGCCAGAAACCGATTGGGGGCTTGAGGATTTCCTCCCCTTGAAAGGAGAATTCAGCTTGAAAGACAAGACGGTCATGTACCGGTTGGCTGCTGACCACCCATACAGCGGCAGCAGCGCAATGGAATATGCCTTTTATTATTCCCTGTTGTATTCTTTCCAACATAAGGGGATGAATGAGATCATGCTTCAGACGGAGGATGGTTCTGTTCCCCAATTCAGTACCATGGGGGAATTGAAGGATATAGACTTGAAAGATGAAACCCACTCGGCATACTATATGTATTCTCCAAATGACAAAGACCGCTTTCTCGTGACAGATAATATTGAGCGGGAAAGTGTAAAGGATTCCATTCAAGCGATGAAGGATCCCGACTCAGACTTGTTTCAAAGCGTCATTCCCCATCATGTTGAAATCAGCGTGGAAGAGTCTGATGACGTGATCGCTATCCGCTTTCAAGATGAATTGGACCTGGATGCATTGGGTGAAACAGCCGGCCTTGAGATGATCGAAGGGATGCTACTTACATTGAGAGGTTTTGGCATCGAGAAAGTACGATTTGAAAATATCAGGCAGGAAAGCTGGAACGGATTTCTTTTCAATGAACCCGTTGAAACCCCAATCAGCCCCAATAAAAAGATGATCGTCAACTGACATACTTAAAGCCCAGAAACTGAATGAATCCGTTTCTGGGCTTTTTTGTATGGAAAGCACAGCCCCCGCGATTCCGCCCGACCTCTCCTTTTTAAATAAATAGGGAAGAACAGGTATATTTATCTTAAAATTAGCCAAACTACTGAAAGGAAAATTATCTCATTGTGATAATCACCCTTCTGAATGTAGGGAGGAGCATGTGATGGGGTGCGGTGCACATCATAAGCCCATTGATAGTAAGGAGGAAAGAGATGATGATGGATGAGATGAAGAGACCTTTTTGTATCGTCCTCCTGGTAATGGTTTTGGGAGGGTTGTTTCTGCCCCGGGGAACTGCAACCGCAAAGGTGGATTTGGTCAAGAAGGAGACAGTCTCATGGACGTTCCCGGTGGATGGCTATATTACTGATTATTTTGGAAGCAGATCTGGCACACATAAAGGAATCGATATCGGGGGGGAGGTAGGTTCCCCGGTATTTGCGGTAGATAAAGGAATTGTCATGAAGTCGTATCTTTCAGAAACTTATGGTCATGTTGTATTTGTGCGGCACAACAATGGTTATGAAACTGTTTATGCCCACCTGGAAAGTAGGATGGCAGATGAAGGTCAAGAAGTGTTGCAAGGCCAGCAGCTTGGCACGCTTGGAAATACAGGCAGGTCAACGGGTGCCCATCTTCACTTTGAAGTTCACAGGGGTGAATGGACCATTGATAAAGATTATGCGGTAGATCCGTTTCGGGTTTTCGGCCACGGGGAAGTCGGGGAACTGGTATTTGCGAATGAAATGGACCCTTATCAGACAGTGGATGTCACCGCCTCGGCTGCAGTCATGGAGACGGCCGGGAATCATGTGGTGAGTAAAGGCGATACGCTTTGGGCGATTTCACAAAGATACAATTGTTCGGTAGATAAGCTGAAAGCGGCAAATGGGTTGATTGATACGCAAATCAGCATCGGTCAGAAGCTCGTCATCCCGGGATCAAAAGAGAATACATATGTGGTGAAGTCCGGTGATACATTGTTTTCTATTTCTTTGTCCCTAGGGATGGAGGTAAATGAACTCGTGGCTGTAAACAACCTCGATGCACATGCAGCCATTTATCCAAAACAGGTGCTGAAGGTACGTTAGTGCTTGAAAACAAAAGTGTCACAGGGGATGTATTTTGAATTCGAGCTTTTTTTCTTCACATATTCCTTATCATTATGTATAATAGGGGTGTATAAAAAAATAAAGATTCGTCTTCGGGGCAGGGTGAAATTCCCTACCGGCGGTGATGAAACGATTTGTTTCTAAGCCCGCGAGCCTTTAGGGGCAGGATTTGGTGCGATTCCAAAGCCGACAGTATAGTCTGGATGGGAGAAGATGAAGGTCTGTGCCACAACGTTTAGAAAATGGGAAGCTAAACGTTTATTAGGGTATGCCTTTCACTCTCTTAGATGCTTTTGATCTAGGAGTTTTTTAATGCTACCTTGGTTTGACCATCTTCGATTTGAGATGAATCTCCAAAGGGAGAGAGACAGATGAAAAAAATGAATACGCGCATGTTTGTTACAATCGGTATGTTAAGTGCCATCTCGTATGTGTTAATGTTATTCAACTTCCCAATACCGCCATTTCCAAAATTCTTAATGGTAGACTTCAGTGATGTTCCTGCTTTGATTGCAACCATTACATTAGGACCCGTTGCCGGGATTTTGGTGGAATTATTTAAAAATGTAATCGATTATGTACTGACAGGAAGCGATACAGGCGTTCCGATCGGTCATGCAGCAAACTTCATGGCTGGAATCCTATTGATTCTGCCGACCTACTATGTTTACACACGTTTTCAATCAAAAAAAGGTTTGTTGATCGGACTGATTACAGGAACTGTGGTCATGAGTATAAGCATGGGAATTTTGAATTACTTCGTATTCCTTCCCGCTTATAAATATTTTATGAATTTCGAACTTCCATCAGAAATCATCATCACCGGGATCGTGCCATTTAATATCCTTAAGGGAATTCTGATCACGACCGTATTCACGCTATTATTCGTTCGCCTTCAAGGATGGTTATCTAAACAAACTGCCTTGAATAAAGCGGCATAATCAAACTATATACTGAACCCCTCAACATGTTGAGGGGTTTTTCTACTGTATTGGACCAGGAAATAAGATATATGGACAGTGGTGTAAAATAAAGCGGCTGTTGTAAATGGTGTGATAAGACTGAAACAATCATAAAAAAACTGAGGGGAATCTTTCCCCTCAGTTCTCACTCTTACTATTCAAACTTAAGTGCATCTCCGTCGAATGGTTCTTCAGATATCTTAATGGAATCCGTAGGGCAACCTTCGAATGCATCGATCATATCATCTTCTAATACGTCAGGAACTTCTACCGTTCCCTGGTTATCATCTAATGTTACAAACGCAATGCCTTCATCATCATAGTCGTAAATATCTGGAGCTGCAGCTCCGCATGCGCCACATGCAATGCATGTATCTTTGTCGACAATCGTATACTTTGGCAAAGAAAAAACCTCCCACGTAAATAATTCTATATAATTCATCATTATACACAGTGTAAGTTTGTGAAAAATCACTTAATGTTTATTTTATAGAGGATTGGGTGACATTTCAATAGTTACGTGCTCTCTTTTTATTTTTATCCTTAATAAGAAAAACAAAACATCGTCTGGGTGCGAATTCATGGTACAATATTTGACAATAACCTACAAGGACAGGAGCAGGAAATTGACCTATCTTAATTATGTGATTCTGTATTGTTTGAAACAAATTAATGAAGAGAGATCGATTTACGCTGTTTTTCATATTTTGAAAGGAAAAAAATCCTCTCAATCGATTCAAGACGCGCACATTTTTAAACTGCAGCCATTTTTCCTTTCGCTCCCCAAATTGAAACGGTCGTATTTTAATCAGAAGATACTGGAGTTGGAAAGTGCAAGGCTGATCAAGCTTGATGAAACTGAAAAAGCGGCTGTATTGGATGCGGGGTCCTTGCTCGTAAAGGAGCATTTCTATGGTGAATCATTCCCCTCTAGGATGGATGGACTGCAATACGGCGACCTAGCACGTCTTTTCTGGCTGAGATTGAGCCTGCTGGTCCAGGTGCTTTCGAATGCGAAGAAAAAGGAAACGTTGTATTTTCCTGTACAGCGGAACAGGCAGGTCCAGGAATGGGTAAAGCATGCATTGAAGGCTAACCCTGATATCGACCGCTTTACAACAGAATTACATCATGAGTTATATAGCTCTCTTACAACACAGGCAACCGATCCCTCCATCCTTGTATTCCGGTTGACCGGATACGATGATTTCGGATGGACCGAACGGCAGGTCGCTGATATGTTAAAGATGGATAGAGAAGAATACCGGTTCCGCTTTTTGAATTTATTACATGGACTTTTATCAGAAATAGCAAGGGAATCATCGAAATTCCCTTTATTATATTCAATGGGGGTAAATCGTGAACATTCCCAAAATCTTACAATTTCTACAAGCAAGACGTACGATTTGTATAAAAGGGGCCACAGCATTGAGGAAATTGCGAGGATCAGGAACTTAAAAATCAATACGATTGAAGATCATATCATTGAGCTTGCATTAACCAAGAAAGACTTTGGCATTTCCCCGTTCATCACAGCTCAGGATTATGATGACGTCATCCATGCAATGAATGATATGCAAACGAGAAGGCTGAAACCGATCAAAGATAAGCTACCCCAATTATCTTATTTCCAGATAAGGGTCGCAATTGCAAAGGCAGGTGAGGGCAGTGGATTTACATCTGGAGCTTAAGAAACGGTTTGGTTACACGTCTTTCAGGGAAGGTCAGGAAGAAATCATACGGTCGGTCCTAAACCATCGGGACACGGTGGCCATGCTCCCTACCGGAACCGGGAAATCGCTGTGTTATCAGTTGCCGGGATATTTGATGGACGGTCATGTACTGATCGTTTCACCATTGCTATCTCTTATGCAGGATCAAGTAGAACAGATGAAAGTGATGGGAGAAAAGCGGGTGATTGCACTCAACTCTTTTTTGCCTTTTAAGGAAAAAAGGGCTGCACTCGAGCAGTTGCAGCATTATAAGTTCATTTACATATCACCTGAAATGCTTATGAATGCAGGGGTGATTTCTGCGTTACAATCATTGGACATTTCCTTGTATGTCATAGACGAAGCCCATTGCATTTCCCAGTGGGGACCTGATTTCAGGCCGGACTATTTAAAACTTGGGGAACTCAGGGAGAAGCTTTTGAATCCGACCACCCTGGCATTGACTGCAACAGCAACGGAAGAAGTGAGAAGAGACATCTCCCGTGTATTGGGAATAGACGATGCCGCTGAAATGGTTTATTCGATCGATCGTGGAAATATCGGATTGTTCGTTGAAAAGGTGGGGGGACCAAGTGAAAAAATGAATGCCTTGCTTGAACTCGTCAACACATGGGGAGGTCCTGGGATCATTTACTTTTCGAGCAAGCGAATGGCTGAGGATGTGGCACGTTGGATTGGTGAACAGGGCGTAACCGGTGTGGCATACTATCACGGGGGGATGGAGCAGGAGGACAGGATATTGATACAGCAGCAGTTCTTATCAGGTAAGCTGAAGCTGATTTGCGCCACCTCTGCATTTGGAATGGGTGTGAACAAAGAAGACATCCGTTTTGTCATTCACTATCACTTCCCATCGAGTATAGAAGCGTACTTGCAAGAAATCGGCCGAGCCGGCAGGGATGGGGAGAAAAGCATCGCCGTGATTTTATATGCGGAACAGGACTTTTCTTTGCCTTTAGGGCTGATCGAGAGTGAATTGCCTGAGGATGCTCAAATAGAAAGATTTATAAAAGAAAGTCCAAACAATCATGCGAAGGAATTGATTGAAGTCCTGCAGCTTTCAGAGGTGCAATTTCGATTCCTCACACATTACACATCCGAACTTTCACAGAGCAGGGATGCAGAACCTCATAGATTGGTAGAGGGGATCAAACGAATCCGCAATAACCGTTTACAATACAAGAAGGACAAGTTATACTTCATGATTCAGTGGATTCAATCCGAGTCCTGCAGACGAAGGGGGCTTCTACATTATTTCAATGAGACGTTACAAAAAGAAAACAGTTTTTGCTGTGATCGATGCGGTGCCTCCATCGAAGACTTCTCAACTGAGCCGTTTACAGAGGCAATCGCTCATCCTGTAGAGGCAACGTGGGAAAAAAGGTTGGAAAAATTATTGTTAGGATAAGTGGTAACGATGAAGAAACAAGGAGAAATCATTCAACAACTTTCTAAGAAGCAATTAACGTTTCATTTGTATTTTACGCAAATAGTACTATTAACGATTGCCTTTGGATTGGGTATATTTTTATTTGATAGCTGGTCAGAGTTTCTCGGACAATTCCGTTTATCCCCCGCCATGCTCACCGTAGGTCTCGGGAGTGGATTGGTCATTGTCTTGATCGATTTATTATTGATGAAGACATTACCCCCTGATTATTACGACGATGGAGGGGTGAATGCCCGGATATTCACGAACAGAAGCATTGGGGAAATCGCACTTCTGGCTTTTTTCATCAGTGTGAGTGAAGAGATATTATTCAGGGGTGTTCTGCAATTTCATTTTGGATTGATCCTATCAAGTTTGATTTTTGCCATCATCCATTTCAGGTATTGGGCCCATTGGTTTTTGATCATCAATATTGTCCTGTTAAGCTTTTGGATCGGTTTCATTTACAAGCAAACGGGTAATTTAGCTGTAACCATCATCATGCACTTTGTTATCGATTTCTTACTAGGATTGTATATGCGTAAGAAAGGAAGACAGGGAAGTAAAGAAGGGATGTCTCATGAGTAAAGACCCATATCGAGATCAAGCTGCGAAACTAAAGAAAAAAATTGAACGGACTCCAGTCGAAGAGCCGTCAAGAAAAAGGGAACCGCTTCCTCCAAGAAGTGAATTGCACAGAGAAAAACAGAAAAAGAATAAATGGAAGCTGAAACATCCATTAATCAGCATGCTGCTGATATTTTTTATTCTGCTGCCTTTGACTGTATTTAGCATATATTCTTATTTTGATAATCGAAGCGAACCGCTGTTTGACATAGCCGATGAAGCAGGCGGCGTTGTGGAAGTTGATTATGATCAAAATGATCCTGAACCTGAAGAAAGTGAAGAAGCACCGGATTCAGCAAAACAAGAGCCGCCTGACACCCACGCTGAAAAAGAAAAAAGTACCGGTACTCCTTCCGCAGCAGGCGGAAAGAACGAAAAACCAGCTGCCGCCCCTGCTGGTCAGGAAGAGAAGCCAAAGGAAGAGGAGAAAAAGGAGCCTGAGGCTGAACCGGAATACAAAATCGCCTATCATACTGTAAAGCCTCAGGAAACCCTCTACCGAATTGCTATGAATTACTACCATTCTCCTGAAGGAGTGGACCGAATTAAAGAGTGGAATAAAATCCAGGATAATGAAATCCAAACTGGACAAGTATTGGAAATCCCGTTGGATCAGTAAGCTGCCTGTGATTTAGCAGTCAGTCACATCCTCCAGAGATGTCTGTGTATTTGATGAATACGTAAACAAACCAGAAGAAATCCGAACCAATGCGCCATTCTTTTATGAATGTCGATTGTTCGGTTTTCTTTTTTTTGGCTGTTTTCGTAAACATTGTGGCTTATAAACAAGCGAGGTGCGGTTGATTTCCGCTACAGATGCTCGCTTTCCGCGGGGCTGGCGGTGAGCCTCCTCGGACTTCGTCCTGCGGGGTCTCACCTGTCCATCAGTTCCCGCAGGAGTCGAGCATCTTCCGCTCCAATCAACCATCGAAGGTAAAAACCGAAAATTCACTGATTTAACTGCTTATTCATCTTCTGAAGAGTAGTGATCAACGTCAATGAAGTACATTACCCTTGATTCATTAATATGGCAATTTTATTATTCCACAGTCTCAAATTTCCGAAGATGCTCACATTAATGTCTAATAATAGCAACAATCTATACGAAAAGAGCCTTTTTATTATAGATTCAACCCCTTTTACAAATCCTTTTCAACATTATCCAGAAACATTTACATTCCATTATAAGAAGCGTAACAAACAAATTTTATAATGGTCTCAAGTGGTCTTGAATAGGAAAGGAGAGAGTTGGATGGACAGAATGATGACCCGGTTTAGACAGATGGACGACTCGTTGTTTTACAGAATCAATGGAAGCAGACAGTTATTCAGATCATTTTTTGGTTATGTCACTCACCTGGGAGGGGCACGGGCAACGGTTTCTGCCATGCTGTGCCTATTCATTTTCAGTCAATATTTCACCTCAATCCAAAAAACAGTGGTGGTCGCCATGATTTCACTGACCTTCAGTCATATCCTTATGGCAATGATCAAAAGGATGGTCAGGAGAATACGCCCTTATATCAAGCTGCCAGACGCGATTTTGCATGGATATGAATTTAAAGATCATTCATTCCCGTCGGGTCATTCGACTGCCATATTTTCAGTCACCATACCCTTTATGGTCCACTTCCCTGCCAGCATGCTCATCCTCTTTATCATGAGCTCACTTGTCGGGTATTCGAGGGTCGTCCTTGGTGTGCATTACCCTTCAGATGTAGTGGCAGGAGCGTTTCTTGCATGTGTGACAACCTTAAGTGTGATGTGGTTCATGCTGTAAATCCAACCGTTCAAACGCACGAAAGCAAGCTTAGAAGGGGGAGATGATGGTGAGAGTAGCGCTTTTTTCTGATACGTACCACCCGCAGGTGAATGGAGTGGCCAGAACGTTGAAAAGGTTAACAGACCATTATGAAAAACGGAGGATCCCATACAAAGTGTTTGTCCCGGATCTTCAGGATAAAAAAGAATCCTACCCGAATGTGCATTCATTTACCAGCTTCCCTTTTTTTCTGTATCCAGAATGCCGGACGGCCGTTGCCAATCCCAAGACGATTGTAAAACAGCTGAATGATTTTTCCCCGACGCTTATCCATGTTACAACCCCGCTCTCGATGGGCCTGTTCGGTATCCGGGCAGCGAAGAAGATGAATCTTCCCCTCGTCGCCTCGTATCATACTCATTTCGATATGTATTTGAACTATTATAAAATGATGTGGGTATCTCCTTTGTTATCGAAATATATAAAATGGTTTTATTCCCAGGCAGACCGTATTTTTGTCCCATCAGAAGAAACGAAGCAGCATCTAATCAACCAAGGGTTCACTGATTTGTCCATTTGGGGGAGGGGAGTCGATTGTGAAGTGTTTTCCCCTGTGAAAAGAAGTCCTGCCTTCAGAGAGAAATGGAAAATTATGAAGAAATACATCCTCCTTTATGTCGGGCGCCTCGCTCCTGAAAAAGATTTAGAAACACTTGAAAAAACTATCAAAAACCTTCCTGAAAACATGAAGAATCAAGTTCAGTGGGTCATCGTTGGGGATGGTCCAATGAAACAGGAACTGATGGACAAAACAAAAGGGGAAGGTGTCATCTTTACGGGATATCTCACAGGTGAGGGGTTGGCAGAGGTGTATGCATCCTCAGACTTGTTTGTGTTTCCTTCTGCATCTGAGACGTTTGGAAATGTTATATTAGAGGCTTTTGCATCAGGCTTGCCGGCGGTGGTGGCCGATAAAGGTGGAGTGACAACGATCGTTGAACATAATCAGACAGGGATGATAGCGAAAGCGCATCGTGCCGAGTCATTCATTCAGCATATCACAGAAGTGCTCAGGGAAGACAGAATCGGCTATCTGCGAATGAAGTCCCTTCAAATGGCCAGGCAACAGTCATGGGAGCAGATCTTTGACCAGCTCGTCGAAGAATTCTCGGAAGTCAGCCATGTCTATAAACAAAAACAAATGCTTGGCTAATTCCATACTGGGATTTCGAGAATCAGGTCATATGAGGCAATTCCTAAAAAGGATCTTTCCAGGTCCTTTTTTTATGTTTGCTAGTCTATCATCATGGACAAGTCCATACAATATAGGGAAGAAAGGAGGCGGTGGGGATGAAGATACAGGATTTCGGAGAATGGACGGATCAAGCGACGGGACAAATGCTACATAATCTGATAGAGAAGAAACAATCATTTGAAAAGGCGAAAGCCAATCATCTTTATTCTTTATGGGGAACGATTTTTTCATCATTCTTTCTTCTATATTATCTCATGAAGCAAGTTCTCGAACCCTATTCTTATTCCTTTGCAGCGATGTTTTCTGCATTTGTGTCCAATTCTCTGCATCTATTGCTGATGCTGGGACTTGTTGGACTATTCGGGATGACAAAGATTCTGTATGAAAAGAAAGAAAAAAAAGAGAAGGAATTTCATGCGTTAAGATGTGAGGTCATCGACCGAAGCAAGGATCTGTGGAAAGAAGATGCGTGGAAAAAAAGGCATCAGGTATTCGAGATGTTGAAAAAAGAATGGGACATCAATCTTTTTCATGTATCGAAATAATGTATGAAAGCAAATAAAGGCCCATGGCAGCAGGGCCCGACAAGATTGTGGGACCTTTTGGCCGATGTGCCTGAATATGCAGGATGATTTAGAAGAATACTTTTCTGTCTCTCTCTTCCTTCAGGATTTCAACTGCTTCCCGGAACCGCTGGGAATGGATGATCTCACGTTCTCTTAAAAAGCGTAAACCATCATTCAGGTCAGGGTCATCGCTCATATTAATGATCCACTGATACGTTGCCCTGGCTTTTTCTTCGGCAGCGATGTCTTCGTAAAGGTCTGCAATCGGATCCCCTTTAGCTGCAATATAGGCAGTGGTAAAAGGTACACCTGCTGCATTTTGATAGAAGATCGCGCCATCATGGTTCACATAATGGGGGTCAAGTCCTGCATCTTTCATCTGCTGTGGAGTGGCGTCTTTGATTAACTTATAAACCATCGTTGCGATCATTTCAAGATGAGCAAATTCTTCTGTACCAATATCCGTTAGCAGCCCGATTACTTTATCAGGAATCGAATATCGTTGATTGAGGTATCGGAGCGCTGCGGCAAGCTCTCCGTCGGCACCGCCGTATTGTTCAATAAGGAATTTCGCTAATTTCGGGTTGCATGTACTCACTCTGACGGGATATTGCAGCTTCTTCTCGTACACCCACATATTTTTATACCTCCTTCATGCTTATACTTGCCATGGCCAAGGGGCATCCTTCCAGTCCCAGGGATAGTTGGAGTAGCTATACCCATAGTGGGTCAATGGCCCGAATTCCTTTTCGAATTTCTTTTTGATTTGCTTTCGAGTCTTGATGTACATATTGTATTGGGAGATTGCTTCATAGTCTTCAGGATGGGTATCCAGATAGAGGGTGAGATCGACTATGACGAAATCCACCGCCTGCAGTTCTTCCAACACTTCATAATAATGTGGGGGGAGTTGTTTCATGGCCGTTTAGTCTCCCTTCATTTTTTCGTATGGACTGTAATACGGGTCGTAAAACACTTTCCACAGTGTTCCTTTTTGTAATGCCTCCTTCGGTGAATATTGCTCCAGGTTTGGCGGCTGGAAGCCCAAATAAAGGTTCGGGGGAGTTGAATAAACCTTCCGGGTAATCGGCTTACAAGGATCGAATGGGCTCACGTACGGGTAATAATCCTTATAGAACTCAGTCAAAGAAATCCCTCCTTTGTTAAAGGCATACATACATGGTTAATAGAGCAGGTGCATCACTCAACCCTTCAGATACAAAATCCTTCGTAACAACATATGAATGGAAGAATGGGAACATGCAAACTAAATATATTCATATTATTAGAGGGAAATGCAGTGTAAATGTTGAATATATATGTGAATGATATTAATGATGAGGTGGTCAAATGTTTGTAAAAAATGCCATGATACCCAAACACAAATGCTATGTGGTCGATGAGAATGATTCAATCGAAAAAACCCTAAACGTTCTTGAACATCATAAAATTGATGGCGTGCCCATCCTCTCGAATGATCAATTTAGAGGTGTAGCGACCCGTTATAATATTTATCAAAGCTTCTTCCATTCCGGGATGGAGAAAGATGCATTCCTAAAAGAGAAGAAAGCGAGGGACATACTGGCCGACACAGATAAGTTCATTACGGAAAAAGATGTATTTGAAAATGCACTCATTGAATTGCAGGATTCACCAATCCTGCCTGTCGTCGGGGAACAAAATGAGTTTCTTGGGCTCATCACCCGATTTGATGTGCTTGACCAGTTTAGAAGCGCATTCGGAATGGATCAAAAAGGAGTGCGGATTGCGTTTTCTTCTGTAGAAACCGAAGGGCGCATCGCCCGTCTCGGGGATATCATCCAACAGTATTCCGAATCAGTCATCTCGCTTGTAACGTTTGATGAAACAGATAAATTGCTGAGACGCATTGTCCTCAAAGTGGAAAAAAAGGACAATATGGATAAGTTCCTTAATAAATTGGAGAAATCCGGATTCCGCATCCTGGATATTCATGAAGATGAATAATTGAATGAAATCCTGTATGAAAACTGATCCTTCTCATAAGATTTATGGGAGGGATTTTTTTGTTCAATCATGTTTGGAAATTATTATTTACGCTGCTGTTAGGGTATCTGTTCATCACCTGGTTTCCGGCGGAAGAACAAGTGAATGAACCTGAATTCATCGTCGAATTGGTATTAAATCCGATTCAATTCTTTGCCGCTTCTCTTGCCTTCATGGGCGGATTGATGGTTCAGGGGAATGTGGTCAAAATTGAATGTTCTTCTATTCTCCGACTGATGAGGGGTAAAATACATAAAGAACTATGGCTCGTCCCCATCCATATCATCGTGATTTCTATACTATGCACCCTCGGACTGTGGCAAACGATGATTTTTTCCTGCTTAGCGTTTTTTTATGGTATCATTTCTTTAGATTTCCGCCGTCAAGGAGGCCATGATGCTTGAATTCAGTATTATTTCATTACTAGCAGGAGGAGTCATTCTCCTTCTTATCATGATATATGAAGCACGTCGAAATACGGTTAAGAAGGAAGAGTTGATTCTCGGGGGCTTTCCCCCGGAAATGTCACCGCTGTCCCTGTTTTTCATCTCAGATATACATAAGCGGGAGATTTCAGAAGATGTCATCAAAGAAGTGAAAGGAAAGACCGATTTGGTCATCATAGGCGGTGACCTCCTTGAAAGAGGGGTGCCGTTTTCGAAAGTTGAAGAGAATCTGGAGCGTCTTATGACTATCGGTCCCGTGTATTTCGTGTGGGGAAATAACGATTATGAAACCGACACGAGCAAATTGAGACAAATCTTCAAAAAAAAGGGAATAAAAGAAATCGTCAATGGATCATTGAAAGTGCCCGTTGGGAATGGGGTAATCAACCTGATCGGGGTGGATGATGCCAGCACTCAACGAGCGGATTATCAACAGGCAATCGGGGAAACAGATCCCGGAAAATTCAATCTGTTGATCAGTCATGATCCGAGGCTGGTAAAACAAGTACAAAAAGAAGATGGAATCGATCTTATGCTCAGCGGGCATACACATGGGGGACAGATTCGACTGTTTGGTTGGGGGATGTATAAAAAAGGAAGACTTGAAATTCTACCCCAGACCACCCTATTAGTAAGCAACGGTTACGGCACGACTGCCATCCCACTGAGACTTGGGGCTCCAGCTGAAACCCATCTCCTGACGATTAGAAATGGGCAGGGGTTATGAACATGTCTTGTTCATAACCTATACATATTTTACACAAAGCGGTTTCTCGATTATAATCTTAGTGACATGAGAAACACTTGGGGGACGAACAATGAGTCACGAAAAGAAATTAGAAGGCAAGTATAATATAAAGGCTGTCTCTACCATACTGGGGATACAGCCCGGCACTTTGAGGGCTTGGGAAAGAAGATACCAGATCATCGCGCCAGTCAGGAATGAATCGGGACATCGATTGTACACCGAGCAGCATTTGAATATCTTGAAGTGGCTGGTTGAGAAAGTAGATCAGGGATTCACGATCAGTCAGGCAGTCGCACTACTGGACAAGCAGGATCTAGAGGACAGTGAAATCAACTCGTCTCAACAAAAGGACCGTACACAATCCATATCAGATGATTTACTAAAGGCCCTCTTGCGTTTTGACGAAACTAAAGCCCACGAAATCATCAACCAGTCGTTTGCAGTTTATACGATAGATAAAGTCGTCATCGACATTCTTGGTAGCCTGCTCGTGAGAATCGGGGACTTGTGGGAAAACGGGGAAATAACGACGGCACATGAGCATTTCGCAACCTCCATACTCAGATCGAGGATCGGGATCATCATGCATTCATTTCCCCATAATGGCATACTACCTAAAGTCGTCGCAGTTTGCGGCCCAGGTGAATGGCATGAGCTGGGACTGCTGATCTTTACCCTGTATGTAAGAAGAAAAGGCTTTGAAGTCATTTATCTCGGATCAAGCATTAAGGAAAATGATATAGATGTAGTCCTTGATGAAGTGGATCCGAAGTTTCTCTTTTTCTCATGCACCCTCATGGAAAACACAGATCATCTTCTGAACCTTGTTTCTTCATTAAAAGAAGAAAGGGAGAATCTTAACATCGGCATCGGCGGGTTTGCGGTCGACCATCTTCCGAACAAATTAAAAGAAAAGTTCGGCGAACATATCGTGGGACAAACCAAAGATGAGTGGGAGCAATGGCTGAAAAGTAAATTATAACTGTATGATGCACTGTTTTTTACCCCTTACATAGTATGACTATAAATCGTCACACTCTAGGGGGTACGAAGATGAAGCTCGAAAGAATTTCGGAGAATAAAATTAAATTCTCCATCAGTGTGGAGGAATTAGAGCAGAAGGGTTTGTTTGAGCAGGATCAATGGAAAGATTCCTACATGTGGCATGATCTTTTTGAAGACATGTTAGATGAAGTCCAGGGGAAGTTCGGAATCGAAGCACAAATGGAAATCACCGTAGAGATTGAATCCTTCGATGATTATGAAATATGCATGATCCTCACTTTAGAGTCAGAAGATGATTTTTCTGATTGGGAAGACGGGATGGAACTGATGAACTTTGAGAGTGATCATGATATTCTGGTCTATCTTGATGATGTTGAGGATTTGATTAGCCTCCTGAAGCGACTGGATGACACGGATAAAGTAAGCAATTCCCTCACTCAATTGAGCATCATCCATTTTGAGAACCATTATTATGTACTTATCGAAAATCTGCTGGAAGGGGACAGCTTCATCCTCGAAGCAATCTGTACCGATTACGGCCAACAATCCAATATCACGAAGCACATCCTGTTGGAGTACGGGAGGATTGTCTTGCTGAAGGACAGCATAGAAAAAATATTGTTTTATTTCTAAGTATCGGCGATAAAACCGTATACTGTTTCATCCTTCTCCCCCTTGATAACATAAAGTTAGGAAGGATGCATCTTTTGGATTTGTCAAAGGGTGCTTTTTCTTTTTTAGGTATGTGGAAGCAGGCGCAGGAGCCTTGTTCGTTTAACTTGTGTGGAGGGCCCTTCCGCTTTTCGCGATGTCCAGCTGCGGGTCCTTGGTGCTCGAGGTCATAAGCCAAACAGTCCAAAAAGGCAAAGAACGCTTTTCCGGCCTGTTCGTCTTATGCTTGTCGCCTCTGGGCAAGCCCCCTCCGCTTTTCGGATTGTCCAGCTCCGGCGGCTAGTCCCTCGAGGTCATAGGTCGAATCAACCAAAAAGGCCAAGAGCGCCTTTCCGGTTGATTCGCCTTATGCTTGTCGGGCCTGCCCAAGCCGCCTACGCTTTTCGCGATGTCCAGCTGCGGGGGCTAGAGGCTCGAGGTCATAAGCCAAACAGTCCAAAAAGGCAAAGAACGCTTTTCCGGCCTGTTCGTCTTATGCTTGTCGCCTCTGGGCAAGCCCCCTCCGTTTTTCGGATTGTCCAGCTCCGGCGGCTAGTCCCTCGAGGTCATAGGTCGAATCAACCAAAAAGGCAAAGAGCGCCTTTCCGGTTGATTCGCCTTATGCTTGTCGGGCGTGCCCAAGCCGCCTACGCTTTTCGCGATGTCCAGCTCCAGGGGCTTGTTCGAGGTCGCCAAGTCACCAAAAAAGGCAAAGAACGCCTTTTATGGTGACTCGCCTTATGCTTGTCGCCCCAGGGCAAGCCCCTTCCGCTTTTCTTTAATGACAGCGCTTTCAATTATTTGTTTGTTTTTGCGATTTCCTTCTTTGCAAGAAGAAATCAAACGTGTATACTATGTCATGAATGGGACTGGGTTCCTGAAATCAGTGAAGAATACTGGGAGGTTTACATACATGGTAGCCGAAAAGGGGAAAGAAACACATCAAGCATCTGATAAGCATGATGTTCTGAAGTCTACACAAACGGTTATTCAACTTGCACTAGATAAATTGGGGTATTCTGAAGAAGTTTTTGAATTGTTAAAAGAACCGGTCCGGATGTTGACAGTGAAGATTCCGGTCCGGATGGATGATGGGAAAGTGAAAGTATTCACGGGTTACCGTGCTCAGCATAATGATGCGGTCGGACCGACAAAAGGCGGCATTCGCTTTCATCCGAATGTTTCGGAAACAGAAGTGAAGGCGCTTTCAATCTGGATGAGTTTGAAATGCGGGATTGTTGACCTTCCGTATGGAGGCGGAAAGGGCGGGATCATATGCGACCCCCGTGACATGTCATTTCGTGAGCTTGAACGTTTAAGCCGGGGATATGTCCGTGCCATCAGCCAAATCGTTGGACCATCTAAGGATATACCTGCACCTGATGTATTTACAAACTCACAGATCATGGCATGGATGATGGATGAATACAGCAGGATCGATGAATATAACTCGCCGGGATTCATTACCGGAAAGCCTTTGGTCCTCGGGGGATCCCATGGGCGGGAAACGGCGACTGCAAAAGGCGTGACGATCTGTATCTATGAAGCGGCTAAGAAGAAGGGAATCAAGCTTGAAGGGGCTCGTGTCGTGGTGCAGGGATTCGGAAATGCCGGAAGTTTCCTCGCGAAATTCATGCATGATGCAGGAGCGAAAGTCATCGGGATTTCTGATGCATATGGAGGCCTTCATGATGAAGACGGCCTCGATATCGACTATTTGCTGGATCGCCGGGACAGTTTCGGAACAGTGACGAAATTGTTTAACAATACAATCACAAATGAAGAGCTGTTAGAGCTTGATTGCGATATTCTTGTACCGGCTGCAATCGAGAATCAGATCACAGAAAAGAATGCCCACCGGATCAGGGCGAGCATCGTTGTAGAGGCGGCTAACGGTCCTACCACGCTTGATGCGACGAAGATTCTGACTGAAAGGGGCATTTTACTCGTACCCGACGTGTTGGCATCCTCAGGGGGCGTAACCGTTTCATACTTCGAGTGGGTCCAGAATAATCAGGGTTATTACTGGTCGGAAGAAGAAGTGGAAGAAAAGCTTGAAAAGATTCTTGTCAGCTCGTTTAATAATGTGTACGAAACCTCGCAAACGAGGAAAGTCGACATGAGACTTGCCGCCTATATGGTCGGAGTAAGAAAAATGGCAGAAGCCTGCAGGTTCCGCGGCTGGATTTAGCCGACTGGATTTCCATTTGTAAAATAAATGATCAACCGAACGCACTCAAGATTCCTTGAAGAGAATCGAATGCGTTCGGTTTTTTTGATATATGAAAGCATGGGAGTATGGAAAGTGCATGGGTTGGTCCAAGACAATATTGCATGTTTTCCTGAAATGAAGTCGTCCATTTTGTGCCATCATACGGAATGAAAAGCTACGGTCCGAGTGCTTCCTTTTGACCTGACGGCGATCTTATTCCATAATGATTGGGTAGAGAAAGTTTATTCATCTGAAGTTAACGGACATAACCACCATTCAGATACAGGAATTGAAGGAGTGGCTGAAATTGAAACAAGAAGAATGCATCATTGTAGGCGGCGGGCCGTGCGGATTGTCTGCGGCTATCAGCTTAAAAGAAAAAGGCATCAATCCTTTGATCATTGAGAAAGGGAATATTGTGAATGCCATCTATCACTACCCTACCCATCAAACCTTTTTTTCATCAAGTGAGAAGCTTGAAATAGGGGATGTGCCTTTTGTTATTGAAGAACATAAGCCAAGAAGGAATCAGGCGCTTGTTTATTACCGGGAAGTGGCCAAAAGGAAGGACCTGAGGATCAACCGTTTCGAAACGGTGCTGCAAGTCAGCAAAGAGGAAGGGTGCTTCACTGTATCCACTTCAAAGGACACATACAAAAGCAAAACGGTCGTCATCGCAACCGGCTATTACGATCATCCGAATTACTTGAATATTCCAGGTGAGAATTCGGAAAAGGTATTCCATTATTTCAAGGAAGCCCATCCGTTTTTTGATACGGATGTCGTCGTAATCGGCGGGAAGAATTCCGCAGTGGATGCTGCCCTCGAGTTGAATAAAGCCGGGGCAAGGGTAACCGTCATCTATCGTGGAAGTGAATACTCAAAAAGTGTAAAACCGTGGATTCTTCCTAACTTTGACGTACTTGTCAGAAACGGTGAAGTGAAGATGGAATTCAATGCATGTGTAGAAGAAATAAAAGCAGATTCCGTCATCTACAATGTAGACGGGAAGAAGCAGGAAATCAAAAATGATTTTGTGTTTGCCATGACGGGTTATCATCCTGATCACAGCTTCCTGACCAAGATGGGGATCAACATCGATGAAGAAACCGGACGGCCAGCATTTCATCCTGAGACGATGGAAACGAATGTAGAAGGTGTTTATATTGCAGGTGTCATAGCTGCAGGTAACAATGCCAATGAAATATTCATTGAAAACGGCCGATTGCACGGAGGCTTGATCGCCGATTCCATCGTGAACAAGATGAATGGGTAATTGACTGAGGTCAGGTCAAGGGTGCACGTGAAACCCACTGGAGAGAATCGCGACAATAGATAATATGTAATAAAATATCTTTTATTTGAGTAGGAGAGCATAGTTTTGCTCCACTCTCCTGAATGTTTAATGAAAAAAGAGGCTCTGATGTGAGCCTCTTTTTTCATGTATTCTAGTTTTTGAAAATTGATTCCAATTCTCCGATATCCGAAGTCTGGGCAAGTGCAACCATTAGTTTGATTCTGGCCTTCTGCCCATTCAATCCGTTTGAGAAAATGACCCCTTTTTCTTTCAGCTGTTTTCCTCCACCGGAGTAGCCGTATATATCCTGGACGATCCCGTTGAAGCATCGGGAAACGAGTACAACAGGAATATTCGCTTCAATGAGTCCATTGATGCCGCTGACTGTGTCTGGCGGAAGATTCCCCTGCCCTAACGCTTCGATGACGACACCGTCGTATTGAAGATCCTTGATGACTTTCAATAATCCAGAATCCATGCCGGCGTATGCTTTAATCAATGTCACTCTTTTTGAAATATCGCATACTTGATAGAATTCAGACGAGGTCGGCTGGTGATGGAAGAGGACGCCCCTTTTTGTCACGATCCCAATCGGCCCGTACTGTGGACTCTGGAAAGTCGACACATTGCTTGTATGAGTCTTTGTGACGTTTTTGGCTGAATGGATTTCGTCATTCAAGACAACCAATACGCCTTTACCCTTGGATTTTTCATCTGCAGCGACCCGGATGGACGAAATCAGATTATATAACCCGTCTGCGCCGATTTCATTACTTGATCGCATGGCGCCCGTCACGACGATCGAGACAGGGAGGGAGACGGTTAAATCCAGGAAATAAGCTGTTTCTTCCAGCGTATCCGTTCCGTGTGTGATGACAACACCGTCAAATGCCTTTTCCTTGTAGGTCACTTCGATTATATCTTTAATCTGCTGCATATGTTGAGGGGTGATGTGGGGCGATGGCAGATGAAAGGCTTCTTTAACCATCAGATTTGCCAAGTTTGAGACGATGGATGTTTGAACAGAGAGAGGGTTTTCCTTCCCTGGTGTCACAGCGCCTGTCTGTGCATCTTCCATCATCGAAATGGTTCCCCCAGTATGTATGACCAATATATCTTTCTTCATCGTTCATTCCTCCAACCATGTAAATTCCTGTTTCCAATCCTACTTTAACATGATACGATTAAGAAAACCGAAAGAAAAGAGGACTTTTTTATGCTGGTGATTTTATCAGCGGGTATAGCACCAGGATTAGCATTGTTAAGTTACTTTTATTTACGTGATCAATACGAGGCGGAACCTGTTGCATTGGTGTTCAAAACGTTTATGTACGGGGCCCTCATTACTTTTCCGATCATGTTTTTACAATATGTCTTGGAAGTCGAAGGAATCATCGGCTCCAATTGGTCCACAGCTTTTATCTCCTCAGGTTTCCTGGAAGAATTTTTTAAGTGGTTTATATTAATGTTTGCGATATTTCAGCATGTTGATTTTAATGACCCTTATGATGGCATCATTTACGGGGCAAGTGTTTCATTGGGATTTGCGACAGTAGAGAATATCCTTTACTTGATCGCCAACGGAGTGGAGCACGCTTTCGGAAGGGCTTTGCTTCCTGTATCCAGTCATGCCCTGTTCGGTGTCATTATGGGGTATTATTTGGGGAAGGCCAAATTCTCTTCAAAGGAAGAAAGAAGAAAATGGCTGTTCCTTGCCATGACGATTCCTTTTATATTGCACGGAACGTACAATTATATCTTCTTAGCGGAAACGAACTGGGTTTATTATATGGTACCGTTCATGCTTTTCCTGTGGTGGCTGGGACTGAAGAAAGTGAAGAGTGCCAACAGACTGACAGAAAACAAGTATAAAACTGAATTGGAAAATGAAATTATTTAAAGACGTTCCTTATGGGAGCGTCTTTTTTTGTTTTTTTCAACCCGGCTGTTATTGGGCTGTTGGTCGCCAGCTTTTGCGAAAATGCTTTTTGTGAGGAGATTTGTATAAAATGGGAACCTCTACAAAAACTAGAGTTAATGATAATTGAATATATGGAGGTTAATGCATGATGAATAATCGTTTCAAAGTGGTTTCAACATCTGTCGTCATGGTGCTTCTCTGTTCACTCTTGATGATTTCCACTGAGGGTAAAAGGGCGGACGCATTCACAAATCAAGTCATTCAACATGGGGCTACAGGAGAAGATGTCATTGAGCTTCAGTCCAGGCTTCAATATATCGGTTACTATAATGGCGCAATTGATGGGGTGTTTGGGTGGGGAACATACTGGGCCCTCAGAAACTTCCAATATGAGTTCGGGCTTCCGATCGACGGACTCGCCGGAAAGGAAACAAAAGATAAATTAGTAAAGGCCTCGAAGTACAATAAACAGTTTGTAAAAGAGCAGATAGAAAAAGGAAATAAATTCAGCCACTATGGCGGTACCGATATGAGCAAACAAAGTACACCTGATAGCGGAAAATCCGCTTCAGATAGCAGTGAGAAAGCGACGCCTTCAAAACCTACGGCGGTAAATACACCAAATGGGTTCTCCCAGAATGATATCCAATTGATGGCGAATGCCGTATATGGGGAAGCAAGGGGTGAACCGTATGAAGGACAGGTGGCGGTGGCTGCTGTCATCCTTAACCGTGTTGACAGTTCGTCCTTTCCGAATACAGCCGCTGGCGTCATCTTCGAGCCCGGTGCATTTACGGCTGTTGCCGACGGACAAATCTGGCTGACGCCGAATGACAGGGCGAAAGAAGCTGTCCTCGACGCAATCAACGGCTGGGATCCTTCTTCAAGTGCACTGTACTACTTCAATCCAGCAACTGCAACAAGCAAATGGATCTGGTCACGGCCGCAAATCAAAAAAATCGGAAAGCACATATTCTGTAGTTAAAGAGGTGGATGAAATTGCTGCGAATCATACTAATTACCGTACTCGTCCTCGGCGTTGCCGGTACTGCCTTCTGGGGATACCAGGAGCATCAGGAGAAGAATGCCATTTTGATCAATGCCGAGAATAACTATCAAAGGGCATTCCATGAGTTAACCTATCAAATGGATCTTCTACATGACAAAATCGGTGCCACACTTGCGATGAATTCGAGGAAATCATTATCCCCTGCTCTTGCAGATGTATGGAGACTGACTTCACAGGCTCATAGCGATGTAGGTCAGCTCCCACTGACCCTGCTCCCTTTTAACAAAACGGAAGAATTCCTGAGCAATATCGGAGATTTCAGCTACCGGGTGGCTGTAAGGGACCTTGATAAAAACCCGCTGACAGAAAAAGAATATCAATCACTTGAACATTTGTATAAACAAAGTGCCGACATTCAGAATCAATTACGTAAGGTTCAACACCTCGTCATAGAGAACAATCTACGCTGGATGGATGTTGAACTTGCCTTGGCGTCAGGAGATGAGCAGGCAGATAATACGATTATCGACGGCTTCAAGACCGTGGAGAAAAACGTGACTGGTTATGATGAAGCGAGTTTCGGTACAACAACATCCGTGAACAGCGAAAGAAAGAATCAAAATTTTAAAAAGTTGAAAGGCGAACAAATCTCAAAAGAAGAGGCAGTGCAGATCCTCCGTAAGTATTCCGGAATATCAAAATCGAAGGACGCGAAAGTATCCAAAAGCGGAAAGGGTTCAGATTATAAATTTTACAGCGTCTCGATTGGAAACGGAAATACAGAAGCAAGCATGGATGTCACTCAAAAAGGAGGATATCCGATCTGGTATATCAACAACCGTGAAATTAAGAATGTGAAAATCAGCTTGAATCAGGCGGCGGAAAAAGCGACTGCATTTTTAAAGGAAAATAATTTTAAAAACCTTGAGTTATATGAAAGTGCCCAATATGACAAGATCGGAATCTTTACCTATGTGACCGTATTGGACGGAGTGAGGATTTATCCGGACTCAGTCAAAATAAAAGTGGCATTGGATAATGGGCAGATAGTCGGCTTCGCCGCTGAAGAATACTTGACGAATAATCACATAAGAGAATTGAAGAAGCCTGCAATCACGAAGGCAGAGGCACGAGAGACCGCCAATCCTAATCTGAAGATCATGGAAGAGCGAAAAGCGGTGATCGTGAACGATTTGAATGAAGAAGTCCTCTGCTACGAATTTTTAGGCAAGCTTGGAAAAGATACCTACAGAATCTTTATCAATGCACAAACAGCTGAAGAAGAAAAAGTAGAAAAACTGAAAAATGCAGAGCCGATATATGAAGAGGTAGTATAGGTGAGAAGTCTGCAAGCCCCTAAACAATTTATGATTATCTTCGCGGGTATATTGGCATAGCTTTAAGCTTGGAATGAGAAAAAATCCGAACGACCCTGTGATTTTCTGATTGAAAATCGAGGGTCGATAGGATTTTTTTGTTAACAGCATGCTTCATTTCGGCTGCTGAACGCCAATTGATTTCCATGCTTTCTGGGGGAAAATCTTTAAAGGAAAACAACTGCGTTCCACTACATTTTCTATCAAACAGCGTTTATAAAAAAGAGGTGGAAAGGTGACGATTGTCATGACATAATAAAGATACATAAAATGGGAAGTGGGAGTTTAGGACTATGATAAAAACAGGCACCGTATTACAGTTGGAACCTTTACATAATGATACTTTCGAAAAATACAGATGCCGGGTCGTTGAAATGGGCACGGAGGGGATATACATTGATTATCCGATCAACACCAAAACGGAAAAAGCCATTTTTCTCATAGATGGAACCCAGCTAAAAGCAAGCTTTGTCATAAACGAGCATACTGTGATGATGTTCGAAACCGAAGTTGTGGGCCGTAAACTAGCCAAGATCCCGATGATCCATCTCCATTACCCTGGGGAGGAAGGGCTGATCAAGATCCAAAGAAGGCAATTCGTCCGGGTTGAAGCCCACACGAATATATCGCTGCAGATCAATGGGGCATACCACCCCACAATCACTGAGGACCTCAGCGCAGGGGGCTGTGCGGTCAAAGTAAGGGAAGGCATGGAGCTGCAGGATGGTAAAGAAATCACGACTGTCATCGTTCTTCCGATGCAAACAGGTGAATGTCAGTATGTACAGATCAAAGGAAAGGTCATAAGAGTATTTGAAAAAGATCCTTACAAGGCTGCGAGCATAGAATTCGTCCATTTAACGGAAAATCAGCGGCAGCTCATCTTAAGATACTGCTTTGAAAGACAATTGGATTTAAGAAAAAAGGGTCAGCTTGAATAAAACCCTTTAAAAGGCACATACTTTTTCTAAGGAAAGAAAAAGGGTGAGGTCTTTGAAAACCATTGAACGGATTTTGATCAAACTGGCCATTATTCATTTTATTTTATTGATTGTCGTCCAGGTTCTCTTTCAAGAGACCGATATGATTCCAAGCCTTCATAAAATCGTCTTTTATGAAGGGGTGGAGAAAATGGAATACAGTGAAATCGTTGAAACCATTTCAGGTAGAGCAGGGGATTGATGCCTGCTCTTTTTCGTGGGGTGCTCACTGGATAAGCTTGTTCTCATACAGAGAAGATTCTAAACAAAGAATCTATAAACCAATCGGGAGATTTATGTTAAAATGGGTAAGAAAATTAATAGGAATGTTAGTAGGTGGATGAATTGAAGAAATTAAGAATTGCAATCGATGGTCCTGCGGCGGCAGGGAAAAGTACTGTGGCGAAAATCGTAGCAGGAAAATTATCTTATCTTTATATTGATACCGGGGCGATGTACCGCTCTTTAACGTATAAAGCTTTGAATGAAAATGTAGATCTGCATGATGAAAGTGCATTAAAGGATCTATTATCTCAAACGACAATCGAGCTGGAACCGTCTGAAGAGGGCCAGCTTGTATTCCTGGATGGCAATGACGTAACGGATGCAATCAGACAAGCAGCCGTGACGAATTCTGTGTCCCATGTTGCCGTGCATTCAGAAGTAAGGGAAGAAATGGTCAACAGACAGCAGCAGCTCGCGAAAGAAGGGGCTGTCGTAATGGACGGAAGGGACATCGGAACGCACGTCATCCCTGATGCCGAGGTGAAGGTATTCCTGCTTGCGAGCGTAGATGAAAGAGCCCAGCGCAGACATGATGAAAACCTTTCAAAGGGATTCCCGAGTGACTTGGAAAAGTTGAAAGAGGAAATCGCGCTCCGGGACAAAATTGACTCGGAAAGAGAAGTTGCACCGCTGAAAAAAGCGGAGGATGCGACCGAAATCGATACCACTTCCCTGTCAATCCCGGAAGTGGTGGAACAAATCATGCTGTTAGTAGAAAGGAAAGGTTAAAGTGAACTTATATACCTTTGCGAGAGGTCTGGTTAAATCGATACTGTCCCCTCTATACCGGATAGAGGTTCAGGGGACCGAGCATTTCCCGAAAGAAGGCGGCGTTCTGCTTTGTGCCAACCATATTGATAATCTGGATCCCCCGGTTGTCGGGATTTCTGCACCGAGGCCTGTCTCTTTCATGGCAAAAGAAGAACTTTTCCGCGTGCCGGTCCTCGGCAAGCTGCTGCCTGATCTGCGTGCATTCCCTGTCAAGCGGGGAATGAGTGACAGGGAAGCCCTCAGAAAAGGACTTAAGGTTCTGAAAGAGGGAGATGTTTTAGGTTTGTTTCCAGAGGGTACTAGAAGTAAAACAGGAAAAATTGGCAAGGGGTTAGCCGGTGCAGGCTTTTTCGCACTCCGTTCCGATGCAAAGGTCGTACCGTGTGCGATCATCGGACCTTATAAACCCTTCAGAAAATTAAAGGTTGTATTTGGCCCGCCGATTCCTATGGAAAGTATCCGACAAGACAAACTCAATGCGGAGAAAACGACTGAAATCATCATGGAGTGTATTGAAGACCTCATACATGCACATGAATAAGATAAGGTTTTCCGCTTGACAAAAAGGTGTATTTATTAGAAGTTAGTAGAAAGAATATTTTAAATTGCGAAGTGTTGCAATTATCAAAATCTTTGCAGTCATGGATTAAGGAGGAGTACATAATGGAAGACATGAATGGAATTGAAGTGAAAAACCTTGAAATTGGTGAAAAAGTTAAAGGGACTGTCACTAAGGTTGAAGAAAAGCAAGTCTTAGTTGACGTTCAAGATAGCAAAGTGGATGGCATCATTCCAATTAGTGAACTCTCAAGCCTTCATATCGAAAAAGCTTCTGATGTAGTCAGTGAAGGGGATGTACTGGAGTTAATCGTGACGAAAGTGGAAGAAGAACTGCTTGTGCTTTCAAAGCGTAAAGTGGATGCTGAAAAAGCCTGGGAAGAAATGAAATCCCGCTTCGAAAACGGTGACGTATTTGAAGCTGAGGTCAAAGACGTTGTAAAAGGCGGTCTTGTAGTGGATCTTGGCGTAAGGGGATTTGTGCCGGCTTCATTGGTTGAGGATTATTATGTCGAGGATTTCTCTGACTATAAGGATAAAACATTAACATTCAAGATTGTAGAGCTTGATCAGGAGAAGAACCGTCTGATCTTATCCCATCGTGCAGTGGTAGAAGCTGAAAAACAACAGCAGAAGAAACAGCTTCTGACTGATATTGAGACGGGAGCTGTCCTGGAAGGGACTGTTCAGCGCATTACCGATTTCGGGGCGTTCGTTGATATCGGCGGAGTTGACGGGCTTGTCCATATCTCTCAATTGTCCCATGAGCATGTGGAGAAACCGTCTGACGTTGTGACAGAAGGTCAAAAAGTTCAGGTGAAGGTGTTAAGTGTTGATCGTGATAATGAACGCATCTCGTTATCCATTAAAGAAACACTTCCTGGACCATGGAGTGAAATTTCTGAGAAAGCACCAAAAGGCGCTGTGCTCGAAGGTGTTGTCAAACGCTTAGTATCTTATGGGGCCTTTGTTGAAGTGTTGCCTGGTGTAGAAGGACTTGTTCATATCTCTCAAATTTCTCACCAGCATATCGGTACGCCTCACGAAGTCCTGAAAGAAAATCAGGACGTCAAGGTAAAGGTGCTCGATGTGAATGAGAATGAACAACGATTATCTCTAAGCATCAAGGCACTTGAAGAAAAACAAGAAGAAATCACGGATTATGAAATGCCGGAAGAAAGCACCGGATTCCAATTGGGAGAAATGATTGGAGACAAACTAAAAGATCTGAAGTAATGGTGATGAATTGTGACAAGAGCTCAAAGAAAGCAAGATCATATTAATTATGCTTTATCAACAGGTCAGCAGCGGCTAACTGGATTTGATGAAGTGGCTTTTGTCCACCAAAGCTTACCGAATATAGCGGTAGATGATGTTCATCTATCCACGAGAATTGGCGAACTTACCTTAAGTTCGCCAATTTTTATCAACGCTATGACAGGTGGCGGTGGAGATTCCACTTTAAAGATCAATGAAGAGCTGTCGATCCTTGCACGTGAAACCGGAATGGCCATTGCGTCAGGATCTCAGATGTCGGCTTTGAAAGAAGCTGCTGAACGGGAAACGTATCAAATCATGCGGAGATGTAACCCTGACGGAGTCATACTCGGCAACTTAGGGAGCGAGGCCACCGTTCAACAAGCACGAGATGCTGTGGAGATGCTTGAAGCCGATGCTTTACAGATCCATCTGAATGTCATACAGGAACTGACGATGCCAGAGGGAGATCGGGATTTCAAGGGTGCGATTGAAAGGATCGGCCTGATAGCAGAGGACCTATCTGTTCCTGTCATTGTGAAAGAAACAGGCTTCGGAATCAGCCGGGAAACTGCAGCCGATTTGGAGGATACTTCAATTTCAGCCATTGATGTAGGCGGCTTTGGAGGAACGAATTTCTCCAAAATTGAAAATAAACGCAGAGACCGGATGTTGGACTTTTTTGACGGGTGGGGAATTCCGACGGCGGTATCCATTGCAGAATGCCGAACAGCCTCCACGAAACCGGTGCTCGCTTCAGGCGGTATTCAAAACAGCCTGGACATTGTAAAGTCTTTAAGTCTGGGGGCATCTGCTGCAGGAATGGCGGGGGTAATTCTTAGGAACCTGGTAGAAAAAGGTCTTGAAGAGACAATCCAGGAAGTGAACAGCATTCATGGGGACATCAGGTTCCTGATGTGTGCGCTCGGCTGTTCAAGGATCGAGGACCTCCAGTATGTACCACTCATCCTGTCAGGCGGGGTGTACCACTGGCTTAAGGTCAGAGGTATGTATCCTGATCAATACAGTAAAAGAAAAGAATGAATAAAAAAGAGAGCGGGTTTCCATAATTGGAAGCCCGCTCTCTTTTTATTTGGCTCTTTTCGCATTGATTGTTTCTATTATTAGACGAACATGTGAGCACCTTCGGAAATTAGAGACTATGGGATGAAAAAATTCCCATAGCAATGAATCAAGGGCAATGTGCTTCATTGACGTAAATCACTACTCTTCAAAAAATGAATAAGCAGTTAATTCATTGAATTTCCGGTTTTTATCTTCGATGGTTGATTGGAGCGGAAGATGCTCGACTCCTGCGGGAACCGCTGGACAGGTGAGACCCGCAGGACGAAGTCCGAGGAGGCTCACCGCCAGCCCCGCGGAAAGCGAGCATCTGGAGCGGAAATCAACCGCATCTGACTTTTTTAAAAGCCACAATGTTTACGAACAGCCTTTTATTTTGTCGTACCTTTTTTCGCTTCAAGACTTGTTGCCCCGTTAAAATGCAAGCCTTGATCTCGGTCTGATTCCACTCTTTTACTTTGTTTTAATTTCTTCTCTTGGCGATCTTTGCCCATCGGTCCACACCTCCCATCCATATTTTTTCTTAGAAAAGTTGATTCATACATGAATGAGATACATAAAGATTTTCCATAATGTAGATAATAAGGAAGGAGGGTCACCAGTTGAGTGGGATATTGTTTTTATGGCTGATGTGGGGGATTTGGGTGTATACGACATTTTTATTAGATAAAGCGCACCCTGGTCGTTTTATGGCATCTTTCCTGTGCTTGCTCCTGATTGTTGTGTATCCATTTGGGGTCAGGTTTGAATCCCTTGAGATTGCAGTTCCTGCCATTGTTTTTGCTCTTATTTGTTTCTATTACATAAGAAAATTGTATGTTCATGAAAAAATGTACATGCTGATTGCAGTTCTGACAGTCGGGATGTTTTATGCGGGGATAGGGTTCATCGCCATTTATGATCCTGTACTTATCCCCATTGAACAAAGGTGGATCGTGGCTGCCGGAATGGTGATCCTGGCTCTCATTTTCTATGGGCACCCGGATCATGCCAAGAGACGGTCCGTCGTCATTGTGATGGGCAGTCTGATCGGTGAATTCTTTCTCGGAATTCCGTTGATCAAGATTGGTTTCACTTATTCAATTGGGGGCCATGCATACCTTGATACGCTCGCCGTATCGTTCGGCGTGCTCATCGCCTTGAAAGTACTCGGAGAGGTGAATCTTTTATTGAACTTCAAGACACAGAGTAGTAAAGGGGAAATGAAAAACTTATGAATGTATATGTTTATCCTGTGATTTTCGGAGTGGTGGTGGGGACACTGACCAGAATTTTCATGTTGCGTACAGATTATCGTCAATATCCTACATATTTGCATGGGAAAATCATTCACATAGCGTTGGGGTTCATCGCAGCCGGGCTCGGGACCATCGCGATCCCGGCACTCTTGGAAGAAAACTTTACGGCCATCACCTTCTTGACCGTTGCAGCTTCCCAGTTCAGGGATGTACGGAATATGGAGAGAAATACGCTCACTGAATTAGATGCATATGAGCTGGTGCCGAGGGGAGCTACCTATATCGAGGGGATTGCCGTTGCTTTTGAAAGCAGGAATTATCTAGTCATCTTCACATCCCTCCTCGCTACGATTGCTTATATCATATTTAATATTTATGCCGCTTTGTTGATCAGCGGACTATGCATGTTGCTTGCACATAAATTGATGTCCGGCGGCCGGTTGAAGGATATCGTAAACATTGAATATGTTAAACCCCATTTTGAAGGGGCAGGCTTATATGTAGATAATATTTATATCATGAATATCGGGCTGAAGGTCAGGCAGGAAGAAATACTGAAATATGGGATGGGGTTCATTCTTTCACCAAAGTCCTTTGATGCAAGATCAACACTTGCCAACCTCGGTCAACGTCAAGCCATTCTACATGATATGTCGACTTCACTGGGCATCTTCAAGGACTCTGGCACACCGGCCTTGACGCCGCTTGCGAAAAGGGATCTGGATGATGGCAGGATCGGGGTGTTCGTCCTTCCGCAACGTAAAGATGTCGAAAAGGCAATCGCGATTCTCGGACAGGTTCCAACCCTTGAAAATGCAATCAGAATGCCCTCAGAATCAAAAGCCAACAAGGAGGGGAGTGAATTGAAATGAGCACGACCATCCAAAAATTCATCCTTGCCACTGTCACGACTACTAAAGAAAAGGTACTGGGCGGCACAAGTGTTTACTATTGTCAAACAGACGAAGAATGTCAAAAAATATGCGCAAACCTGGAGGCGATCCTGGACGGTATCGCCCACGAAATAGACGACGGGCTATTCATCATTGTAAAACATTGATTGCTAGTTTAACTTTTTATTGATAAAATACTAAAGTTAGGGGACTGTCCCATAAGGAAACAATACCTTAAGGGTCAGTCCTTCTTATGCATAGTCCGAAATGAAAATGGTTGAAAAAGGTAAAAATGAGGAAATGTAAGAAAAGGATATCTTCTTACAGAAAGGGTGAATAACGTGACAAAACCAGTGGTAGCAATCGTAGGACGTCCAAACGTTGGGAAGTCCACGATCTTTAATAGAATAGTCGGCGAAAGAATATCAATCGTTGAAGATGTTCCTGGAGTGACAAGAGACCGTATATATAGTTCTGCCGAGTGGCTGACGCATGAATTCAATATTATTGATACAGGTGGAATCGAGCTCGGGAATGAACCATTCCTGGATCAAATCAGGCAGCAGGCTGAGATCGCCATCGACGAAGCAGACGTCATCGTGTTCCTGACGAACGGTCGTGAAGGCGTGACGGCAGCGGATGAAATCGTGGCAAAAATCCTATATCGTTCCAAAAAACCGGTTGTCCTTGGAATCAACAAAATCGATAATCCGGAAATGCGAGAAATGATTTACGATTTTTATGCACTCGGATTCGGCGAGCCGTACCCGATCTCGGGATCACACGGTTTGGGGCTTGGAGACCTGCTTGATGAAGTGGTGAAGAACTTCAAACAAGAAGAAGAAGAGGAGTATGCGGAAGATGTCATCAAATTCTCCCTGATCGGCCGACCGAATGTCGGGAAATCTTCCTTGGTCAACGCGTTGTTGGGAGAAGACCGCGTAATCGTCAGCAATGTTGCCGGTACGACCCGGGACGCGATCGATTCGTCCTATACGTATGATGGACAGGACTATGTCATCATCGACACTGCCGGGATGAGAAAAAGAGGGAAAGTGTATGAAACCACTGAAAAATACAGTGTGCTACGTGCCCTCAGAGCGATTGAGCGTTCAGATGTCGTCTTAGCGGTCATTGACGGTGAAGAAGGAATCATCGAACAAGATAAGAAAATCGCTGGGTATGCCCATGATGCAGGCCGTGCAGTTGTGATTGTCGTCAATAAATGGGATGCTGTTGATAAAGATGAAAAGACAATGAATAAATGGGAAAAGAATATTCGTGAACACTTCCAATTCCTTGATTATGCACCGATCGTCTTTTTATCTGCCAAAACAAAGAAACGCATCCACACGCTGCTGCCAATCATCAACACAGCAAGTGAAAACCACGCAATGCGCGTTCAATCAAGCGTCCTGAATGAAGTCATCATGGATGCGGTTGCCATGAATCCTACTCCTACGGATAATGGCAAGAGATTAAGAATCTATTATGCAACGCAAGTGGCCGTTAAGCCGCCTACATTCGTTGTGTTTGTAAATGATCCTGAATTGATGCACTTCTCTTATGAGCGATTCCTTGAAAATAGAATTCGTGATGCATTTGGATTTGAAGGAACTCCTATTCGTATTATTGCCCGTGCTAGAAAATAATAAGGTGGGTGTAAAAATGAAGAATTCAAAAAAAGTAACGGTAATAGGTGCAGGAAGCTGGGGGACGGCGCTTGCCATGGTCCTTGCAGATAACGGCGTAGACGTCAGGATCTGGGGACACAAGAAAGAACAAATCGATGAAATCAACACGCAGCATACGAATCAAAAGTACTTAAAAGGGATTCAGCTGCCTGAAACCATACAGGGATTTCATGATCTTGGTCAATCATTGGAAGGTGTCGACACGATCATCCTCGCTGTTCCGACGAAAGCGATCCGGGGCGTTCTCGGTCAAATTCAGGAGGTTCAGCATGGTCCGTTGACTGTGGTCCATGTCAGCAAGGGAATCGAACCTGATTCACTGTTGAGGATCTCGGAACTGATCGAAGATGAAATGCAACCTGAGAATCTGCATACTGTTGTGGTATTGTCCGGGCCAAGTCATGCTGAAGAAGTCAGCCTGAGACATCCGACCACCGTTACAGTCTCTTCGAAGGATATGAAAGCTGCCGAAGAGATCCAGGATTTATTCATGAATATGAATTTCCGTGTGTATACAAATCCCGATATGCTCGGTGTGGAGATCGGCGGGGCCTTAAAAAATATCATCGCGCTTGCTGCCGGAATAACAGACGGGCTTGGTTATGGTGATAATGCCAAAGCCGCCCTCATCACACGCGGACTGGCAGAAATCGCCCGTCTAGGGACGAAAATGGGCGCGAATCCATTGACGTTTTCAGGGTTAACCGGGATTGGTGATTTGATTGTGACTTGTACGAGCGTCCACTCCAGGAACTGGAGGGCGGGAAATATGCTTGGAAAGGGTCATAATCTTGATGAGGTCCTGGAAAACATGGGGATGGTGGTAGAAGGTGTAAGAACCACCAAAGCAGGGCACCAGCTTGCTGAAAAGTATGAGGTGAATATGCCGATTACCAATGCCCTGTACGATGTCCTATTCAATAAAGTAGATGCAAAAGAAGCGGTGGACCATTTAATGGGACGTGTCAAAACGAACGAAATGGAAGACCTTGTGAATATTCTGGGTGAACGTTTAACCTGATCACCATGAACCTGCAGGAGTCCTGCCTTTCCTTTTTGGAAAAAACAAGTAATTATTCTTGTATATATGGGCATTCGAGGATGCGAACTATGTTCCTCCTGCATACACTGTGATGAATATATACAGCTTTGCCTATGGATGGGTAGGTCTCCCTTATTTAGAGCACCTCTCGTATTTTGACATCATCCCAAGTGATGTCAAAATACATGAGGCGCTCTTTTTTTGCGGGGCGGGAAAAGGCCGTGCATACGTGCACGGCCTTTTTAACAGATTCTTGAACAACCAATCTTTTCTATTCCTAAGTAAAACTCTTATGATATAATACATTCGTTAACAGGAGGGATGCAGTTTGGATTCGATGATGAAGATGTGGGTTTCGTTTGCATCAATGGGATTCATGTTTTTTGCCATATTGGCGATCTATTTTAGCAGATATAAGATCAAACAGAAATTTTTTCGGTTTATCACCGCTTTCACAGCATACATATTGATGATCGCTGGCGGGCTTATGATGATTTATATAGTATTCAGCGGACCGACCAATTAGGTGCCGCCCGATTGAAAGGACGTTTTAGATTGAAGCGCTTATGTATAACCGCAATTTCCCTCATACTTACGATGAGTATTCTTTCAGGCTGTATGTATCCTGAGGAAAATCTGAGCCAAAACCAGATCCCTTATGATACCCAGGTGAAAGCTGCACAAGAGGCAGTAGACAGTTACCAAATGGATAACAGCGGACTGCTTCCCATCAAGACCAGGGACCAGGATACACCTGTTTATCAGAAGTATCCGATTGATTTCCGGAAGCTTTCGCCAAGATATCTGCCTGATATACCAGGTAATGCGTTTGAAAACGGCGGGATTTTTCAATATGTTTTAGTGGACGTTGAAGAAGATCCTTCAGTCAAAATATTTGATTTACGTATCGCAGAGCAAATCCGGGAATTGAAAATCAGGATTCAGGCAAAGGATTATCCTCCCTTTAAAGAGGAAGTGGCAAACAATGTGTATACACTCAACTATAAAGAGCTTGGTTATGATGAGGAAGTCTATGTAAACAGCCCGTATTCAAGTAAAAACCTGCCCCTGGTCATTAATGGGGACGGTGACATATTTGTTGATTATTCCATGGACTTATTTGAAAAGCTTAATGAAAGTGATGAAACCTATAACGAAGGTGACGATATCCGGGATATGCTTGTGAAAGACTCGCTCTTTGTACCTGCATATTCACTGCCATATACCATTGATGAAAATAACGAACCGGTCTTTATGACAAATTAGGCATAACCCTTTCCTTGCAAAATATATTGTAAGGGAAGGGTTATTATTTTTATGTCATCCTTTATAGGCACCTTCATCAAATTAACGCTCATAAATGCAGAGACATAATACATTCAACTTTTCATCATAAGGAGGGGAAAAAAAGCATATTTATAGTCATAAGTCATTGGGACAACATCATAAATATAGAATGTGAGACAGAATACACGGATGAAACATCCCTGGAATATAAGATGGGAGGGAATCTCTTGGAAAGAGTCGATCTATTTAAAGACATTGCCGAAAGAACTGGCGGAGATATCTATTTAGGTGTGGTAGGAGCAGTAAGAACAGGTAAATCAACGTTCATCAAAAAATTTATGGAACTGGTTGTCCTTCCTAACATCGCGAGTGAATCAGAGCGGGCGAGAGCGCAGGATGAGCTGCCACAAAGCGCAGCCGGACGGACAATCATGACGACCGAACCGAAGTTTGTCCCGAATCAAGCGATCTCCGTTCATGTGGATGAAGGGCTTGAAGTGAATGTGAGATTGGTAGATTGTGTAGGATATACAGTCCCGGGGGCCAAAGGATACGAGGATGAGAATGGTCCTAGGATGATCAACACGCCATGGTATGAAGAACCGATACCATTTCATGAAGCCGCCGAGATCGGCACCCGGAAGGTCATTCAGGAGCATTCCACGATCGGGGTCGTCGTGACGACAGACGGTTCCATCGGGGAAATTGGCAGGGGTGATTACATCGAGGCCGAGGAAAGGGTCATAGAAGAGCTGAAAGAAGTCGGTAAGCCGTTTATCATGGTGATCAACTCGGCTAGGCCCCATGCACCGGAGACAGAAGACCTGAGAGTGAAGCTTCAGGATAAATATGATATACCTGTCCTTGCGATGAGTGTGGAGAGCATGAGAGATTCGGACGTACTCAGTGTGTTAAGGGAAGCTCTGTTTGAATTCCCAGTATTGGAAGTGAATGTGAATCTTCCGAGCTGGGTGATGGTTCTCAAGGAAGAGCACTGGTTGAGACAGAACTATCAGGAAGCTGTAAAGGAGACAGTGAAGGATATTAAACGATTGCGGGATGTGGACCGTGTCGTTCACCACTTCAGTGAATTCGATCATATTGAACGTGCAGGACTTGCAGGGATCGATATGGGGCAGGGGATTGCGGAGATTGACCTGTATGCGCCTGATGAGCTGTACGATGAGGTGTTGAAAGAAATCGTCGGGGTGGAAATCAGGGGGAAAGATCATCTTCTAGAGCTGATGCAGGACTTTGCCCACGCAAAAGCAGAATACGATCAAATCTCCGATGCACTTCGGATGGTGAAACAGACCGGGTACGGGATCGCTGCTCCGTCATTGAATGATATGAGCCTCGATGAACCTGAAATCATCAGACAGGGATCCAGATTCGGCGTAAGTTTGAAGGCGGTGGCACCATCGATTCACATGATCAAGGTGGATGTACAGTCTAAATTCGAACCGATCATCGGCACCGAAAAACAGAGCGAAGAGCTTGTGCGCTACTTGATGCAGGATTTTGAAGATGACCCACTTTCGATCTGGAATTCAGATATATTCGGCAGAAGCCTAAGTTCGATTGTAAGGGAAGGCATTCAAGCAAAGCTTTCACTTATGCCTGAAAATGCCCGATACAAACTCAAAGATACGCTCGAAAGAATCATCAACGAAGGATCCGGTGGATTGATCGCCATCATATTATAAAAATCTGTTGACCTTCCCCGGAAGGTCTTTTTTTTCTTTAACTGTAGCCGGATTTCTTATTTGTGCTGAGGATAAGCGGGAGAGGGATGATGGAACACGTTATTGCAAAGGTTTTATCTCCTGAGAGTTTTTCATGAAATCTACCCGTCCGACAGAGGTCGAAATTGTATGGTTACATAGTCGACAAAAAACATTTTCCGTGCACGGGAAAATAGAATACCTGGTATTCCCGCATTGTATATTTATTAATTTCATTGGGAAGGGTCAGTGGAAAGTCAAAATGAAAGCGAAGAGAAATCCCTCTGTATCGGTATTTATAAAGGAATGGGGAGGTGTCCGGCACGAGGACTGGGTATACATCCCATCCAGGGAGAGGGAGCCGGATGTTTAAGCTGAAGCAAGGTCGGGAAGGTAGATAGAGTACCTGGCCAGGAGGATAAAAGTTGCAGTCTCCGAACGGAAGTGATAAGTTGGAGAGACTGCGAGAATAAAGGGTTTGATGGCGTTTCTATTACATTTGTGTTTCAAATAAGAAAAGATTCCCATTATTTCTTGATTTATTCTTGCTAAGGTGATTCTATTGTGATAATCTTTTAACAGAATTGTTGTTGAATATTGATTCAGCAACGTTTTCAAGCGTTTTTTCTAGACTTTATGTATAGAATTCGCTAAAGTTGTTTACTAATGATATTAAAGTAAATGAATCATGACTGAGACATTTCCTTGGGAGGAGGTGAATGGCATGAATAAGACAGAACTAATCAATGCTGTTGCAGAAGCTGCTGAGCTATCTAAGAAGGACGCTACTAAAGCGGTTGACGCTGTTTTCGATACAATTCAAAATTCACTTGCAAACGGTGATAAAGTACAATTAATCGGATTCGGTAACTTCGAAGTACGTGAGCGCGCAGCCCGTAAAGGTCGCAACCCACAAACAGGTGAAGAGATCGAAATCTCAGCTAGCAAAGTACCTGCTTTCAAACCAGGTAAAGCGCTTAAAGAAGCTGTAAAATAATTACATACTTTGAGCGGAACGGAAGGTCGCATGTTTATGCGGCCTTTTTTTTTGTGTCTTTTTATACTATTCACCCCCTATTAAGAAAATATGTAAGTGAATTTATTCTCTTCCCGGCCTTTTTGTATTATGATAAAACTTCTAAAGCACTAGTCTTTGATGACATTATAGGCTTGTGCTAATATTAACAATGTTACTATTTCTTTAAGTTACTATAGGAGGACAACAGTATGGCAGAAGTCAATCACGGCCAAATAGAAGAAGCGATTCGGTTAATATTAGAAGCTATTGGAGAGAATCCTAATAGAGAAGGATTATTAGATACGCCAAAACGTGTGGCTAAGATGTATGCAGAAGTATTCTCAGGCCTCGATCATGACCCGAAAGAATACTTTGAGACAATATTCAGTGAAGATCATGAAGAATTGGTACTTGTGAAGGATATTCCATTCTATTCCATGTGCGAGCATCATCTTGTGCCTTTTTACGGGAAAGCTCATGTCGCATATATCCCGCGGGATGGCCGCGTGGCTGGTTTGAGTAAACTGGCGAGAGCGGTAGAGTCTGTCGCGAAGCGTCCTCAGCTGCAGGAAAGAATCACCTCAACGGTAGCAGATACAATCATGGAAACCCTTGAACCATATGGTGCAATGGTCGTCGTAGAGGCCGAGCATATGTGCATGACAATGCGAGGCGTGAAGAAGCCTGGATCAAGTACTGTGACAACGGCTGTAAGGGGCTCTTTCAAAGAAGATGCCCAGGCGCGCAACGAAGTTCTTACTTTTATCAAGAATTAGGAGTGACCCATGATGAGCTCAAACGATTATATTGTCATTAAAGCAATTGAAGACGGTGTGAATGTGATCGGCCTGACAAGAGGGACGGATACCCGATTTCATCATTCAGAGAAGCTTGATAAAGGAGAAGTGATGATTGCCCAGTTTACAGATCATACTTCTGCGATCAAAGTAAGAGGAAAAGCTACGATCGTGACCAGCTACGGTGAAGTGGAGAGCGATAACAAGAAATAATGCTGCAGCCGGTCAAGGCTCGGGTATCGGGTGGGACGGATCAAGAAGAGTGAAGCTTCTTGGTCGTCCCCTTTGTTATAATCAGCCGTATGCCGGTGAAGACTCGTTCCCTATGATGGGGAATTTTATGGTATAATATTTAATGCTGAAATTTTTAGACTGATACATAGTAGAAATGGGGACGAAAGGGTATGAAATTCATTGATTGTAACCATCAAGCGAATATCATTCATCAATACATAGAAGAGCAGTTGCATCACTCTTATCTGAAGGAGTATATCGATCAGCCTTATATCGATCGTGACCGGATTTATTTTCTGCTCATGCCTTTCATGCGTGAAGGGCGAACCGTGGATGAAGAAGTGATGCAGTGGATTTCGACTGCCATGTTATTGCAGATAGCCCTAGATACCCATGAAAAGGTTACAATCTCTGATCGGGAATCTCTGAAGGAAAGACAGCTGACCGTACTTGCTGGCGTATACTTCAGCAGTCTGTATTATAAGATTCTTGCAGAAACAAGTGATGTAGACCTGATAGCATATTTAGCGAAAGCGATTAAAGAAGTGAATGAAAGTAAGATTTCCATATACAAGAACGAACTGCCTGATCTTGACGGACTCATGAATGAGTTAAAGAAACGGGAGTCTGCCATCATTTCGGCATTTTATTCCTTCTTTGAAGATGATAAGTGGATCGGGGTGGTCGGAGAAGCCCTCCTTTACAAGAAGCTTGTCCAAGAGAAGGTTTGCCTCCAACATTCTGAGTACACGAGTTTTATCAAGGCCTTGGCTGCGGTCATGAATCATGCCGGGGACGAAGAAACCGATGCACTCTTTATACAGGAACGCACTCAAGTGATGATCGCACAACTGGATGGATTGATCGGTCAGGTGAAGGATTCGATTCACACCCAGCTGAAAAGAATGGAGTCGGACACCCCGTTCTCCAAAAAGATGATGGTGGAGTTGTTTCCATTCACTGAGCCTGAACCAATGACCAAACTATACGCGGAAGAAGGGTAAACGAAATGCAGCAGTCCAAAGAACAAAGAGTCCATGGAGTATTTGAAAAGATTTATTCCAATTATGACAAAATGAATTCGGTGATCAGTTTCCAGCAGCATAAAAAATGGAGAAAAGAAACGATGAAGCATATGGACGTCAAGAAAGGTGCATCGGCTCTCGACGTATGCTGCGGCACTGCAGATTGGACATTGGCAATAGGCGAGGAAGTCGGGGACACCGGAAAGGTTATCGGCTTGGATTTCAGTCAGAACATGCTTTCAATCGGAGAAGAGAAAGTGAAAGAATCCCACCTCGATCATATTGAGCTGATCCATGGAAATGCAATGGAGCTGCCTTTTGACGACAATTCCTTTGATTATGTCACGATTGGATTCGGTCTGAGGAACGTACCTGATTACCTGCATGTCCTCAAAGAAATGCATCGTGTCGTGAAGCCAGGCGGCATGGTTGTCTGTCTTGAAACCTCCCAGCCTACCATGTTCGGTTTCAAACAGCTTTATTATATGTATTTCCGCTTTGTGATGCCCCTGTTTGGGAAGCTGTTTGCGAAGAGTTTCTCTGAATATTCCTGGCTCCAGGAATCTGCACGGGACTTTCCGGGCATGAAGGAACTGGCAGACATGTTTAAAGAAGCAGGTTTCAAAGAGATCACTGTAAAGCCATATAGCGGTGGCGTTGCGGCCATGCACTCCGGTAAAAAGTAAGAAATTCGTAAAAATAGGTGGAAAAATTATGAAGCTAAACAGGATGTATTCGTTTCTTAAGACGGATATCGATGAAATTGAAAAGGAATTGGAAGTGGCGATCAAGTCCGAATCTGATCTCTTACAAGAAGCCTCCCTTCACCTCCTCCAGGCAGGTGGTAAAAGGATCCGCCCTGTTTTTGTATTATTGTCGGCTAAATTTGGACAATATGACATCAACATTGTTAAGAACGTGGCTGTGGCACTGGAATTGATGCATATGGCTTCCCTTGTCCATGATGACGTCATTGATGACGCTGAATTAAGAAGGGGAAAACCGACGATCAAGGCCCAGTGGGATAATCGTATCGCCATGTATACCGGAGATTATATCTTTGCCAGGGCGCTTGAGTACATGACCCAAATCAAAAGTCCAGAGGCCCATCAGATCCTCTCCCACACTTTAGTGGAGCTGTGCAAGGGAGAAATCGCTCAAATCGAGGATAAGTATGACTTTGAGCAAAATCTCCGAAATTATCTGTTGCGAATCAAACGAAAAACAGCCCTCTTGATCGCTGTGAGCTGCCAGCTTGGCGCCATTTCATCGGGTGCGCCTGAAGAAGTTCATCGACGACTGTACCGGTTTGGTTACAATGTGGGGATGAGCTTTCAGATCACAGACGATATCCTGGATTTAACGGCAAGCGAAAAAGAACTTGGGAAGCCTGCCGGAAGCGATCTGTGGCAAGGGAACATCACCCTTCCGATTCTCTATGCGATGGAGGATCCCCAGTTAAAAGCGAAGATCGAAAAGGTGACCGAATATACTTCCCGCGAAGAAATGAGAGAGATCATCTCATCCATCCTTTCGACAGATGCCATCGAGCGGTCACACCAATTGAGCGGAATGTATTTGGACAGGGCGCTGAAGGATCTGGACCATCTTCCATACAACCGTGTGAAGAAAACCTTGAAAAATATCGCGAACTTTATTGGCAAGAGAAAATATTAAGAAAATTTAAAATGGAAACGTTGCCAAAACCCCCAATCAGTGTTACTATTTTCGTGGGATGTCCTTAGGACTTCTATACATACATAATTTAGGAGTGGGGAAGATGGAAAAGACGTTTTTAATGGTAAAACCAGACGGTGTACAAAGAGGGTTAATCGGCGATATCGTATCCCGATTCGAGAAAAAGGGCTTCCAACTTGTAGGGGCCAAATTAATGAGCATTTCAAATGAACTTGCAGAAGAGCATTATGGCGAACACAAAGAAAGACCTTTCTTCGGGGAACTGGTTGACTTCATCACAAGCGGTCCTGTATTTGCCATGGTGTGGCAAGGTGAAAACGTGATCTCAACGGCACGTGGGATGATGGGTGCTACAAATCCTAAAGATGCAGCGGTAGGAACGATCCGCGGTGATTTCGGACTGACAGTCGGAAAGAATATCATCCACGGCTCTGACTCTGCTGAAAGCGCTGTTAGAGAAATTGGATTATTCTTCAAGGAAGAAGAACTTGTTGAATACGCCAAGCTAATGAATGAGTGGGTATACTAATATAGCTATTACGGAATTTCCGTTTTATATGAGATGAAGGGCAAGCTGTTTTGGGACAGCTTGCTTTTTCTATGAAAATGAACTTAAGTTTTTACATTAATGTTCGATATAGTAATTATAGTCTTATACCTTTATGTCGCAAAGAGAGTGTGGATCACAATGTCAAATGATTATAGTGAATTTATTTCAGGGATTAAACGGAAGACTGGAATCGACCTTGCCCTTTACAAAGAAGCCCAGATGAAAAGGCGTCTGACTGCTCTATATGAAAAAAAGAAATATGGAAGTTTCGGAGAATTTTTCAGCGTATTGAGCAGGGATGAAAAAGAGATGGAGGAATTCCTTGATCGGATGACGATCAATGTGTCAGAATTCTACCGTAATTACAAACGATGGGAAATTCTTGAGACAAAAATTCTGCCAAGACTGTTGAAAGGAAATCAGTCTCTGAAAGTATGGAGCGCAGCTTGTTCAACCGGGGAAGAGCCATATACCCTCTCGATGCTGCTGTCTAAACATACAGGGGGTGGGAAAGCTTCCATCACCGCTACTGATATTGATAAAAATGCGCTTCAACGGGCGATGAACGGTGTGTATCCGGAACGTTCCTTGAATGAAGTGCCTGCTGAAATGAAAGAAAAATTCTTTTCTAAAGAAGGCGCGCTATATAAAATCAAGGACGAAGTGAAAAAAAGCGTTACGTTCAAACAGCAGAACTTACTGTCCGACCCTTTCGAAGGGAAATTTGATCTGATTGTCTGCCGAAACGTATTGATTTACTTCACCGAGGAAGCCAAAGATCTTTTATACAAAAAGTTCCATGCTTCGTTAAAGCCCGGCGGTGTCCTGTTTGTGGGTAGTACGGAACAAATTTTCAATCCATCACAGTATGGATTTGAAACGGAAGATACATTTTTTTACAAAAAGATGTAAAAATAACGATGTCAATCTTCATCGTCCTAAAAGAGCCGTGCCTTATCATAACAATGATGGGTACAGCAGTCTCTTTGGGACATGACGGATTCACATCGTTTTTTTGCCATTAATCATATTTTTAGAAAATTATTTAAACGATTATACTAGGAATGAATATAAAATCTATGTTATATTGGTACATAATTCTTTAGCGAGTTGAAGGGGGAAAGCGAAATGAGATACTTAACATCTGGAGAATCACATGGACCGCAACTAACAACAATCATTGAAGGACTACCTGCGGGAATGCCGTTGGTAGCCGAGGATATCAATGAGAATCTGGCAAGAAGGCAAAAAGGACACGGCCGGGGCAGAAGAATGCAAATCGAAACAGACCGTGCTTCCATTGTAGGCGGGGTCAGGCACGGCCAAACCCTTGGTTCACCTGTAGGCCTTGTGGTGGAAAATAAAGACTGGACCCACTGGACAAAAGTGATGGGGATCGAACCACTTGAAGAGGGTCAGGAAGACGAAGTGAAAAGAAAGATTTCAAGACCGAGACCAGGTCATGCAGACCTTGTCGGCGGAATGAAATATGGACATAGAGACTTAAGGAATGTACTTGAAAGATCTTCAGCAAGGGAAACGACCGTCAGGGTGGCAGCAGGCGCAGTCGCAAAGAAATTATTGAAACTGCTGGGCATTGAAGTGGTCGGGCATGTGCTCGAAATCGGAGGAATCAAATCAGAGAAACTAGCGTACGATTCCATCGATGAGGTACGGGAAGTGACGGAAGCGTCGCCTGTACGCTGTCTGGATGAAGATGCTGCGCAGAAAATGATGGATTTAATCGACGAAGCGAAACAAAATGGAGATTCCATCGGCGGAGTGGTCGAAGTACTCGTTGAAGGCATGCCGCAGGGAGTCGGCAGTTATGTGCATTACGACCGGAAGCTCGATGCCAAAATCGCCATGGCCGTCATGAGCATCAACGCTTTCAAAGGTGTGGAATTCGGATTGGGCTTTGAAATGGCCAGGAAGCCTGGAAGTGAAGTTCATGATGAAATTGCCTGGAGTGAAGAAAAAGGATATTACCGGAAAACGAATCGTCTAGGCGGATTTGAAGGTGGCATGACAACCGGTATGCCAATCCGTGTGAAAGGGGTCATGAAGCCAATCCCTACGTTGTACAAACCTTTACAGAGTGTCGATATCGAAACGAAGGAACCTTTTAAGGCAAGCATCGAAAGATCGGACAGTTGTGCAGTGCCCGCTGCAAGCGTAGTCGCTGAAGCGGTCGTTGCATGGGAACTTGCGAGCGCCATCGTTGAACAATTCAATAGCGATCAATTTGAGAAACTCGCAGAAGAGATTGAACGACAACGTCAAGCCTCCAAGGAGTACTGATAAATGAGAGAAGTAACCATTCAAACCGCATCGAAAACTTACGATGTGAAGATCGGCAAGGGTATGACAGATGATATTGTTTCTTTTATAAAAAAGTCTTTCCCTGCAGTTTCAAAGCTTTGGCTGATTGCTGATAAAGAGGTTTATAACATCCATGGCCGGGAATTCGAACAGCGATTGCAGCAATACTTCGCTATGACGACGTATCTGGCACCTCAAGGGGAGAAGGCTAAAAGCTTTGCTGTATATGAAGATGCCATCACCCATGGGCTGAGTAACAATGTCGACCGGAGCGCACTGGTCATTGCCTTTGGAGGCGGCGCGATTGGTGATTTGGCAGGTTTCGTCGCTTCCACCTATATGAGAGGAATCCCGTTCATAGGTGTACCTACGACAATCCTTGCCCATGACAGTGCTGTTGGTGGGAAGGTTGCGATCAATCACCCGCTGGGAAAAAACATGGTTGGACAGTTTTTTCAGCCTGAAGCAGTGTTTTTTGACCTGAAATACTTTGCGACATTACCGGAAAAAGAAGTCTTGTCAGGCATTTCTGAGGTGATCAAACATGCCTTTTTATCAGGCAATGACTTCTTGACTGACTTGATGCATTCTTTCCAGAGAGCTGACCAAATAGATCAGGACTTCCTTATGGATTGCCTCTTGAAAGGGATACGGGTGAAGGGAGAAATTGTATCGAAAGATGAGAGGGAGGCCGGTGTCCGCGCATTCTTGAATTTCGGCCATACGTATGGTCACGCAGTTGAGAGTGCAAGCGGCTATGGCAATCGAACCCACGGGGAATCGGTCATGATTGGAATGGTTTTTGCACTATACCTCAGCAGACAATACTGCAACCTTTCATTTGATTTGGACCCATTCATTGAGTGGATATCATCCCTCGGTTATGATTTGACCATATCTTCAAGCATCACCTTTGATATGTTATATGAAGGGATGAAATATGATAAAAAGTCAAAAAATGGACAGCCTGTTTTTGTATTGTTAAATGATATTGGCGAACCCACGCTGATGAATGTTTCAGTGGAGGACTTAAGGCAAGCGGATGATTTTATTCGCAGTCTGTAAGCTTCCGCTTTAAATAAGGGAATTATCATAAATAAGGGAGAGTGGAAGAATGATCAGGGGAATTCGGGGTGCGACGACAGCAGATCGGGATGATGAAAAGGACATTCTCCTTTCAACTGAAAATCTCTTAAAAGAAATGATCATACATAATGACATCAAGCCGGAAAATGTGGCTTCGGTCTTCATTTCCGCAACCGAGGACATCACAAGTGTATTTCCTGCAAAAGCTTTAAGGCGTTTTGAAGAGTGGAAATATGTACCTGTCATGTGTATGCAAGAATTGGATATTCCACAGGGCCTGTCCCTTTGCATCAGGGTGATGATCCATTATCAGACATCAACACCCCAAAAGGATATCCAACATATCTATATGAAAAAAGCGGTCAGTCTACGGCCTGACCTTAAGTAATACTAGTCGCTGTAATTTAAATTGAAATAGACTGAAAGGAAGTTAAACATGAAGTGGAAATCTCAGATTCAAAATCTCAAAGCGTATCAGCCCGGCAAAACGATGGATGATGTCAAGGCAATGTTCAATCTGGAGAAAGTTGTAAAGCTTGCATCAAATGAAAATCCGTTCGGCTGCTCGAAAAACGTAGATTCGTTTCTCAAATCGAACGACTTTTCCCACGCGATTTATCCAGATGGTTATGCAAAGAAATTGCGTATGGCAGTGGCTGGACATCTGTCGGTTGATCCGGGTCAGCTGCTGTTCGGAAATGGATCTGACGAAGTGATACAAATGATCTCAAGGGCACTGCTTGACCGGGACAAAAGTACAGTGATGGCAACACCGACTTTTCCTCAATATAAGCACAATGCCATCGTGGAAGGGGCAGAAATAAGAGAAGTGCCACTTGATTCGGCAGGACGGCATCAACTGCCACTCATGTTGGAAGAAATCGATGAAACCACTTCAGTCGTTTGGCTGTGTTCACCGAATAACCCAACCGGGGAATATATTAGGAAGGATGAACTCGTCTCCTTCTTGGACTCGGTTCCTTCCCATGTACTGGTTGTATTGGATGAAGCCTATTACGAGTACGTCGTGGCAGAGGACTATTACGATTCAATGGAATTATTGAAATCTTATCCTCAATTACTGATCACACGCACCTTCTCCAAAGCTTACGGGCTTGCGGGCTTCAGGATCGGATTTGGGGTCGCGAGTCAGGAAGTGATCGGAAAGCTTGAGCCAATCCGTGAACCATTCAATAATAATGCACTCGCACAAGGTGCCGCTGCTGCCTCAATAGAGGATCAGTCGTTCATCGAAGAGTGCCGGGAGCATAATAGAAAAGGACTCGAACAGTATTATAGCTTCTGCCGGGAGCATGGACTGGACTACTTTCCTTCACAGGCAAACTTTGTTCTCATCGATTTTGGCGTGAGCGGTGATGAAGTTTTCCAATATCTGATGAGCAAGGGATTCATCGTAAGATCTGGAGAAGCATTGGGCTATCCTCATACAGTCAGGGTGACAGTCGGGTCCACTGAACAAAATGAACAAGTGATTGAGAATATGAAGGAGTTTTTAGTCCTTCAAAACCGTGCATAAACGGGGGAATGCCGGAGGGGGAATGTGGTCCTTTCCGGCTTTTTTTCAAACCAGATGAGGAGGGCAACTATGAACGGGACGGTGTTGGTCATTGGGATGGGATTGATTGGAGGATCCCTGGCCCTGGTAATAAAAAAAGAACATCCCGAATCTGTGATCATCGGGTATGATGTGAACCAAAAAGAAGTAAAGTTGGCGAAATCGTTAGGAGTCATCGACGACATCGCTGTTTCATTGCAAGAGGGCGCCGAAAGAGCAGATTTAATTGTCGTCTCTACGCCCGTGTTTCAGACAGAAAAGATCATTGAGCAATTTCAAGCATTCTCCCTTAAAGAGAGTGTATTGATCACGGATACAGGAAGTACAAAAGCACAGATCATGAACAGTGCTGAAGCATTGATCGAAAAAGGGATTTCATTCATCGGCGGTCATCCGATGGCAGGATCACATAAGAGCGGGGTGGCCGCTGCGAAAGAGATCCTGTTTGAAAATGCCTTTTACATGTTGACTCCCGGTGCCGATACGCCTGAAAAAACAGTGGATGAGCTGAAAGAATGGCTGAAAGGGACACATGCAAAATTCCTAATCGTCGAGCCTCATGAACATGATGAATTGACGGGTATGATCAGTCATTTCCCACATGTGGTGGCTGCTTCCCTCGTACGGCAGGCGAAGGCTTCTTCTGAAGGGCATCCTCATCTAAGGAGGCTCGCAGCAGGTGGATTCCGGGATATCACCCGGATCGCTTCCTCAAACCCGACGATGTGGAAGGATATCACGCTTCAAAATAAGAACGTATTGCTGTCGCTTCTTGACGATTGGAAGAAAGAGATGGATGAGGTCATGGAAATCATCTCGGCAAGCGATTCTGAGAAAATCCATGATTACTTTCAAGAAGCAAAAACATTTCGGGATGACCTGCCGATCCTTGAAAAAGGGGCCATCCCTTCATTTTATGATCTTTATGTGAATGTGCCCGATTATCCCGGGGTGATTTCCGAAGTGACCGGGTATCTGGCGAAGGAAGAAATCTCATTGACTAATATCAGAATCATGGAGACGAGAGAAGACATATACGGAGTGCTGGTCATCAGTTTTCAAACTTCGGCAGACCGGGACAGAGCTGTAAAATGTTTGAATCTATATACTAGCTATGAATTATTATTGGGATGAGGGTGAATAAGATGGAAGAGACTAAAAGACTGATAAATCCTAAAAGAGGGCTGAAAGGTAAGCTTGAAGTGCCTGGAGATAAATCGATTTCCCATCGGTCCATCATGTTTGGTTCGATAGCGGAAGGGAAAACGGTCATTCATAATTTCCTGATGGGAGAAGATTGTCTGAGTACCATTTCCTGTTTTCGTAAGCTGGGTGTCGACATTGATGTATCAGAAGATGAAGTGGTCGTCCACGGAAAAGGCTGGGATCACTTAAAGGAACCGAAAGATATACTCGACGTAGGAAATTCAGGCACGACGACACGCTTGATTATGGGGATCTTGGCTGGCAGACCGTTTCACTCTGTCCTGATCGGGGACGATTCGATTGCAAAGCGGCCGATGAACAGAGTGACGATCCCGTTAAGACAGTTCGGCACGAACATTGATGGGCGATCAGAGGGCAACTACACGCCCCTGTCGGTCAGAGGGGGGAACCTGAAGGCCATACGCTATTCATTGCCTGTAGCAAGTGCACAGGTGAAATCAGCCATCCTCCTTGCAGGCCTGCAAGCTGAAGGAACGACTGAAATCGTCGAGCCGGAAAAGACAAGAAATCATACTGAGAAAATGATTGTCGAGTTCGGGGGTTCTGTAGAAAGAGAAGGCGATACAATCAAGGTGAAGGGTGGACAAGTATTTAAAGGCACAGACATTTATGTGCCTGGTGATATTTCATCTGCGGCCTTCTTTATGGTGGCGGCTGCCATCGTCCCCGGAAGCAGCGTCCGCTTGAAAAATGTCGGACTGAACGAAACGAGAATCGGGATTATCGAGGTCATGAAGAAGATGGGGGCCGCGATTGAGGTGATTGAGCACACCAAGTCAGGCGAACCGATTGGAGACATTGTGGTGCAATCATCAGAATTGACCGGGATCGAAATCGGCGGTGAGCTCATTCCCTCACTGATTGATGAAATTCCTGTCATTGCCCTGCTGGCCTCCCAGGCAAACGGCAAGACTGTTATCAAAGATGCAGAGGAGCTGAAAGTGAAGGAAACCAATCGCATCGATGCGGTCGTAAAGGAGCTCGGTAAACTAGGTGCAGACATAGAAGGGACGGATGACGGCATGATCATCCATGGAAAGACAGAACTGCACGGTGGAGAAGTCCACTCATGGGGAGATCACCGCATCGGGATGACGCTTGCCGTTGCGTCTCTATTGACCGACTCAGACGTTTATCTTGACGGTTCAGAGGCTGTGAAAATATCTTATCCTCAATTTTTTGATCATATTGATCTGCTGCTGGGGAATGAATCATAACTGAATCAAGGGGTGGCAGGGGATATGAGACCTGCCACCGCTTCTTTTTGTGTTCAGTCTGCATGTCTGCTTCTCTTCTTTCATAGCTTGTCTATAAAGGAAGGGGATGGCAGAGTGGGTACCTATATCATAGAAAATGCAAATTGGGTAAAAGAGGAGAAAGTCATTCAGACTTCAATGCTGGTGGAAGATCATAAAGTGTCAGCGCTGCGGGACAGTTTTGCCTATTACCGTCATATGAGGATGGATGTTTCACCCTTCATGATGACACCGGGGCATGTGATGTGTGATTTGGATGTGCCGGAGGGTGGGAATTTCCCTTCAGTCAAGGAATATTATCTCAGTAAGTTCATTCATAAAGGCTGTACTACGGTATTGACAGCATTTTCCCTGTCGTATGAATATGAATTCATGAAACAACTTCAAGAACGGAAGACCTCTTTGATCAACTGCCCCCTGGATTACACGATTGGGCTGATTCTGCAGCCGAAACTCATCACGCCATCCATCATACGATCCTGCAAGCGTCACAGAGTCCCTGTCATCTGGATCCGGATAGACGAGCTGGAATCGTTCAAAAGCATTCCATGGGGATGGATAAAAGGTTTATTGTATGATTACCCTATTACTTTTGTCCCCTTTTTTTCGACACCCATGGACAATAAAACGAAAATGAAGCATCTTAAAATATGGCAAACTTCGATGGATTCGGAGAGAATTCCACATCTTTCGTACGAAATTCCCCAAAATAAACCAATGACTTTGGATGCACTGAAAAAAATTGGTATATATCCCCATAGAGGAACTTTTCTTGCTGGTGGAGAATTAAGTTATAACCTTTATATGAAATCTCATGAAGAATTGGGCGATGAGCCATTATCATCCCTGAATGATCATCATGTGCTAAAATGTACAATGAACAAAGGGAAGTATCAATTTGTAAATGATAAAGGCTATTTTTATCCGGGAGCGGGTGTTGAATTGATCATCCAGACGCCCGGTTACTTCACTTAAATGAATACAAGCTTTTTATAAAGAAAGGGATGGACCATGTCATACGCTGAACAAATGTTATCTTCCTTGGAGGAAGGAAAATTAGAAGATGCGAAGAAACACTATAATCAAGTGTTGAAATTCGGAAGCCACGAAGAAAAATATAGTTTGGCAGAAGAATTGCACCATTTGGGGTTCCTGGAAGAAGCCAAGGAACTGTATGAAAATCTCCTCATCTATTACCCGGGTGAGGGAGAGCTTTTGATTGAGCTTGGAGAAGTGCTAGTAGAGATGGACCTTGAAGAAGATGCCATCGACAAGCTCGGGGAAATCGATGAAGAAGACCCGAGTTATCCAAGGGCTTTATTACTATTGGCTGACCTGTACCAAATGCAGGGATTATTTGAAGTGAGTGAACAAAAGCTGCTGCAGGCGAAAAAGCTGTTGCCTGAAGAACCGGTCATTGATTTCGGGCTCGGGGAGTTATATTCCGAAACAGGCAGGTTCCTTGAGGCGATCAGACATTATCAAACACTGATTGGCAAAGGAACGACCGAAATCGGTGGTACGAATGTCCATCAGAGGCTGGCGGAAGCTTATAGTGTGGGTGGTGCATTTGAAGAAGCGCTCACCCATTACGAAAAAGCGATCGAGGACCACCTGGAAATCAATACACTGTTCGGATATGCTTTTACGGCTTATCAGGCAGGCTTCTATGAGAAGGCCATTGAAAAGTTTGAAGCGGTCAGGGAGCTCGACCCTGAATATCACTCTGTATATTTACTGTTGGCTCAATCATATGAACGGGAAGAGCGGCTTCAGGAAAGCCTGGAAACAGTTCAGGAGGGAGTCAAACAGGATGAGTTCAATAAGGAATTGAATTTATTCGGAGGGAAAATTTCCTTGAAACTTGGTCTGGAGACGGAAGCTGAAGCATTTCTCAGGGAAGCGCTGGCGCTTGATCCCGGGTATTTGGAAGCTGCACTTGTGATCAATAAATTTTTCTTTACCCATGACAGGTTTGAAGATGTATTGGAAATAGCCCGGATGATCACGGTTGAAGGGGAAGAAGAACCACAGATCAACTGGGATCTTGCAAAAGCATATGAGGGGCTTGAACAATATAATCATGCATTAAAACAATACCGTATTGCATATACTTATTTTAAGAATCATCAAGAGTTTTTAATAGAGTACGGACAATTTTTAGTAGAAGAAGGACTCAGGGGTGAAGCAGTAGAAGTATATAAACACCTGATTGAAATGGATCCTTCGAATGACGAATGGCAGGATTTGATTGAAAGATTACAAGACTGACCGGTGTCGGTGGGCTGAACAAGCAAAGTGGACGTCTGAGGGGATACACGCATTTTGACTGATGGACCAATGAGAGAAAGAACTGAAAAAAATTCTGCAGAGGAGGGAAAACCATGACCACCCCTGTTTCTGTCAACGAGAAGAAAGAATTTATCCGCTGGTTTTTGAACCGTTATCAATTAAAAAGAAGAGAATGTGTATGGATATTGAATTATCTGATGAGTCATGACCAGTTAATGAAAAAGGTTCATTTTGTGGAAGAGTCGCAATATTGTCCGCGAGGTTTGGTGATGTCGACTCATTGTGTGGAAGATGTGCCATTCAGATTTTATAAAGAAAACATCATGACGACCGATGCTGAAAAGTCTTTCCATGATATCCGGCTGAACAAGGATGAAGACATCTATATACAGCTCAATTTCAGCAAGGCGAATTCCAGTTACCAATTTGCTGCTGTGCTTGAAGAAAATCCTTTCATGCCGAAATATTTATTAATCAATGAAAAGGACCGGATTGTCGCAGAGCAATTCTTAAAGAACAGCCTCCAATCGTTTCAACGTGACCGCTTGTTGAAGCAGATCGATCAAGCGCTGGATTCGGGGGATGAAACGACCTTCAAGAAATTGACGAAGGAATTGAATAGCTTAACGTGAATGATCGAATGAAGAGGGAGCTCTTCATTCGATTTTTTTATGGTCATTTTATATAGTTTGATTGCCGTTGGAGCATACTAGAAATATGCGGCAGGGCTGGCATAAGACGGGCGTTTCCCGCACTGAAGTGAAATCGCTTTATATGCAAGGAGATAAAATGATATGATGGGAGTGACAATAGACATAAAGTGAGGGTATGACATGAATTGGAATGTGAAAGATATTGAAGTGTTTGAAGCGGAAAAAGCATACATAGATACGGCGGTCATCCCATTGATCCCCGTGGACTTCGGTGATGATATCAGGAATTCTGGTGCACAATCGGAATTTATCAATCTACTCACCATGCATCTTGAAAAGCAGTTCAAAGGCAGGATGATGATGACGCCGGCGTTTACTTACAGAATGAACGGGGGAAAAGAGGACGACGTATCCAGGCTGTCGCTTTGGGCAGGAGAATTGAGTGAGAGCGGCGTGAAGCATATCTTCTACTTAACAGCTGACAGCGGATGGAAACAAGTAGAAGAAAGGATGGACGACCGCTTGATCTGGGTTCCTTCCATTCCCCTTGAGAATCTTGATGATCAGTATAAGCACTCGATCATGGAAGATCAGGTGAAACAACTGCTGAATGTGATTGTACAAAAATGGCAAAAAAATTCATAAAAACTTCACATTGTTTCCATCTTTTAGAACAGACAGTTATTGACCTTGTATAGAGTTTAATATATCATAGTTATGTCCTAGTTTTATATTTGTGCGAAATATGTCCGACGGACTTACCTTACGATAGAGGGGGGAAAAGGATGAGCAAACATCGTGTATCTAGACGTCAATTCCTTAACTATACTCTTACGGGTGTAGGCGGTTTCATGGCGGCGGGAATGTTAATGCCGATGGTTCGCTTTGCAGTGGATCCAGTGTTGAAAACGGAAGCTGCGGGAGATTTTAAAGCGACAAAGCAAAAGGTATCAGAATTAACGAATGAACCAGTACGCGTCGACTTCTCTTATGAGCAGAAAGATGCGTGGTACACATCAGAAGTGACACAAACTGCTTGGGTTTATAAAAACCAGGAGGGCAAAATCATTGCACTTTCACCAGTTTGTAAACACCTTGGTTGTACTGTTAACTGGAATGGAAATCCAGATGACAAAGAAATGTTCTACTGCCCATGTCATGGTGGACTTTATCACAAAAACGGTAAAAACGTACCTGGTACTCCACCGACGGCACCGTTGGATTCATATCCAACAAAAGAAAAAGACGGGATTTTATATCTTGGACAACCTGAACCAAATAAATTTGTTAAGTAAGGGGGCGTAATCTGTGCTGAACAAAATCTATGATTGGGTTGACGAGCGTTTAGACATTACGCCTATGTGGCGCGATATCGCGGATCACGAAGTACCTGAACACGTAAATCCGGCGCATCACTTTTCAGCGTTTGTTTACTGTTTCGGTGGATTGACTTTCTTCGTAACCGTCATTCAAATTTTATCTGGAATGTTTTTGACAATGTACTATGTTCCAGATATTAAGAACGCTTGGGAATCTGTGTATTATCTGCAAAATGAAGTTGCTTTCGGACAAATCGTCCGCGGAATGCATCACTGGGGAGCTAGTTTGGTTATCGTAATGATGTTCTTACATACACTGCGCGTATTCTTCCAAGGTGCATACAAAAAACCTCGTGAATTGAACTGGGTTGTTGGCGTGCTTATTTTCTTCGTTATGTTAGGGCTTGGATTCACGGGTTATTTATTGCCGTGGGATATGAAAGCGCTATTCGCAACGAAGGTAGGTCTTGAAATCGCAGGAGCCACTCCATTCATTGGAGATCAGGTGAAAATGCTGTTGGCCGGTGACGCTCATATTGTTGGAGCTCAGACGCTGACTCGTTTCTTCGCGATTCATGTATTCTTCTTGCCTGCTGCACTGCTTGGATTGATGGGAGCTCACTTCCTGATGATCCGTAAGCAAGGTATTTCTGGACCACTATAAGATTCAATGGTAAGTAATGAACCTAATAAAAGGAGGGGGACACTATGCATCGAGGAAAAGGGATGAAGTTTGTAGGGGACTCCCGTGTTCCTGCAGACAGAAAGCCGAATATACCGAAAGACTATTCGGAGTTCCCTGGTAAAACAGAAGCTTTCTGGCCGAACTTCTTATTGAAAGAATGGTTGGTTGGAGCTGTTTTCCTAATCGGTTATCTATGCTTGACGATTGCTCATCCATCGCCGCTAGAGCGTATTGCCGATCCGACGGACACTGGATATATTCCATTACCTGACTGGTATTTCTTATTCTTATACCAATTACTTAAGTATACGTATGCATCTGGACCTTACAATGTCATTGGCGCGTTCGTCATTCCTGGAATCGCGTTTGGAGCGCTTTTACTTGCACCATTCATCGATAAAGGACCTGAACGTCGTCCGACAAAACGTCCGCTTGCTGTAGGTTTCATGTTATTGGCACTCGCAGCTACGTATTTCCTTACTTGGGAATCGGTTGTCAACCATGATTGGGAGGCAGCTAAGGAACAAGGGAAAATCCGTGCTGAAGTGGATATCGATAAGGAATCTGAAGGATACAAAATCTTTGCAGATCAGAAAAATGGCTGTATCAACTGTCATGGTGAAAATCTTCAAGGTGGAGCAGGTCCATCCTTAATCGGAACTGGACTATCTCCAGAAGAAGTAGCTGACATCGCAAAGAACGGTAAGCCGCCAGGTATGCCTGGAGGTTTGTTCAAAGGGACGGATGAAGAGTTGCAAAAGCTCTCTGAATTCATTTCTGGATTAGAAGAATAGTATGAAAAAAAGGGCCGGCTCATGTTGGCTCTTTTTTTCTACCTGAAAGAGAGGATCATTCATGCTCTGGATCATGACTATTTTAAGAAATAAGCTTTTTTTATGGCTTTTATTGGTAATAAACGTACTTGGTACTGTTTATGGATACATATGGTATATCCCCCAATTACGAAATACCCCCTCGCAATTTTTTTTGTTTGTTCCGGACAGCCCGACGGCGAGTCTGTTTTTTTGCTTTGTGCTGATTGCATTTTTAATGAATCGGAACTGGCCGATTTTTGAGGTGTTGGCGATCATCACTTTATTTAAGTATGGCGTCTGGGCGATGATCATGAATGTATTGACGCTGTGGGTTTCAGGTGATTTGCCCTGGGAAGGATATATGTTGATGGCCTCCCACGGGGCAATGGCGATCCAGGGGATCCTGTATTCATCATTTTACAGAGTGAAACTTTGGCATCTTGCTGTCGGGGCCGTATGGACGGTGCATAATGACATCATTGACTATGTCTACATGCAGTTCCCTGTATATTCGAAATTATATATGTACATCCAGCATATCGGGTATTTCACTTTCTGGCTGAGTATCTTGTCCATCGCCATTGCGTATTACTTCACCCAAAGGACGACCCGTTTGTCACTTGGCTCTACGTTGGATTGATTAATTGGTCTACTCTTGTCCACCTCTTCATAAACTTTATTAGTAGTTTTAGGGGGGACAAGTATGAAGTTTATCCAATTCATGATTACGCTTTTCTTTTTTCTTATAGTAGTGCCGCAGCCATTAAATGCAGTTGAATCGACGTCTCCGATGAACGAACTGGATGATATCGCCGATCAGGCTTTGCAAATGACCAAGGCTGGGAAATATGAAGAAGCGAAACAGCTGTTGGTTTATTTTTCAGATGAATTTGCTTCTTTAAACGTCCAACGTTCTTTTTCCATGGATGAGCTCCGGATCCTTACCATTTCACATAATCATGCGGTAGAGAGTATCAATCAGACTTCTGCTGACTTAGAGCAAAAAGTGAACGCCATGACGAAATTTCGTCTGGTGATGGATGCATTGAACAGCCGTTATCAGCCTCTCTGGGTCGAAATGGAGGATCCGATCATGGAAGCCTTCAATGGGGTGAAACAGGCTGCGGAAAATGGGAATGAAGAAGCCTACCACACGACATTGAATGTATTTTTATCCAAATATAATATCATTCAGCCGAGCATCAAGCTGGATATCCCGGTGGAAAGATCCCAATCATTGGAGGCACGGATCTCATACTTGGATCACTACCGCCAGGATGTGTTAGAGAGCACGGAAACGATGAGTGAACTTGCTTCCCTTGAGACAGATCTCCACGACTTATTTGAAAATATGACGGAAGATGAAGCGGATCCGTCCCTGTGGTGGGTCATCATTTCAACAGGCAGTATCATCGTCTCTACATTATCTTACGTAGGTTGGAGAAAGTATAAGGGACGGGATGAAGGGAAAAAATCCGAGCGTCAAAAAAATTGACAGAGCGTTTGGGGAACTATAAAATTTATGTATCTAATCATCTGGAGGTTATTGCGATAATGGCAGGATTTTTGATTTATTTTTTACTGATAGCGTTGATTCCAATAGGTGCTCAGATGCGTGTGAAGAGTACCTTTAAGAAATATTCCAGGGTAGCCACCACTTCAGGCATGACCGGTAGGGAGATGGCGAGGCGGATTCTTGACGAAAACGGCCTGTATGACGTCAAAGTGGTAGAAGGCAGAGGCTTTTTGAGTGACCATTACAACCCGATCACCAAAACGGTTGCTTTGTCTCCCGATAATTATCACGGCCACTCTGTAGCAGGAGCCGCAGTTGCAGCCCATGAAGTCGGACATGCGATCCAGGATGCAGAAAGCTATGCGTTCCTGAGATTCCGGCACGCACTTGTACCGGTAGCGAACATCGGGTCGAATATGTCCTGGATCTTCTTGCTGATCGGTATGTTTACCCAAATGACGGGTATGTTCCTTCTCGGGATCATTCTTATGGCGGCAGGGGTTGTTTTTCAATTAATCACACTGCCTGTTGAATTTAATGCATCTTCCCGTGCGATGGACCAGATTGTATCGCTCGGTCTGATCCGTAACGAGGAAGAACGGCATGCACGTAAAGTATTGAATGCAGCAGCCATGACGTATGTTGCAGCAGCGGCTGTGGCAGTTATTGAACTGTTAAGGCTTATCTTGATCTTCACAGGAATGAATGGAGAAGATTAATCAATAAAAAGCAGCTGGGCCCGCTAACGGGTCCAGCTGCTTTTTGTATAGAGCTAATCATGTAAAGGGTTCTTGTCAGCATCCAGTGTGAATCCCTCTCCAAGTACATCGTGCACGACGGTCACGGAGACGAATGCGTGGGGATCGACGCTTGTAATGATATTTTTAAGTCGGACGATCTCATTTTTTCCTACAACGCAGTAAAGCACTTCACGTTCCTGCTTCGTAAATGATCCGTGTCCCCTTAAGACTGTCACACCGCGGTCCATCTTTTCATTGATGGCGTCCGCGATTTCCTCATTACTTTCTGAAATGATCATCGCTCCCCTTGCAGAGTAGGCGCCTTCCTGCATGAAATCAATGACCCGGGCCGCCACAAATACTGCCACCAATGTATACATCGCTTCCCGGTACTCAAGATAAGTCACAAGGGATGCACCGATGACGACGGCATCAAACATGAACATTGTCTTACCCATACTCCAGCCTATGTACTTATGGGCAAGTCTTGCAATGATATCAACGCCCCCGGTCGTTCCTCCATAGCGAAATATGATTCCGAGCCCTATTCCGATGAACACTCCGGCAAATAACGCGGCGAGAAATAAATCACCCTCAAGATTGATCGTCATTTGGAACCTCTGGAATATCCAAAGAAATACCGATAACGCAACAGTACCAATGACGGTATAGTAGAAAGCTCTCTTCCCGAGCAGCTTCCATCCCAAAAAGAATAGAGGTATATTTAAAGCCAGGTTGGAGTAGGACGGGTCGATATCGAATAAGAAATAAAAGATAAGTGTGATTCCTGTGAACCCACCCTCTGCCAGCTTGTTTTGCATATTGAAATGGACAAGGCCAAAAGCAAAAATAGCGGAACCTAATAAAATGAACAGAATATTCTTCAAACGTAAGCCGAGCATCAGCGATACCCTCCTTTATTGTATTATCTCGTTGACAGAGACATTATATAAGAAGAAAAACAAACTGGCAATCAAGAGTTCACAAATCAATCTTTATATTTGTAAATCATGCAGGATTTAGCTAACATGATAGGAGATAATGAAGGAGTGAGGCTTCTTATATGGATCAAAAAACGATGCAACAAATGCAAAACGAAGTGGATCAATACATAAGTCAATTTAAAGAAGGATATTTCAGTCCGTTGGCAATGGTTGCAAGGCTGAGCGAGGAGCTCGGTGAACTAGCCAGGGAAGTGAATCATCACTACGGTGAAAAGCCAAAAAAGAAGAGCGAAAAAGAAAAAACGATTGAGGAAGAGCTCGGGGATCTCCTGTTTGTCGTCATTTGTCTGGCGAACTCACTTGATATCAGCCTTGAGGAAGCCCACGATCGTGTGATGCATAAATTTAATACAAGAGATAAAGATCGCTGGACTAGAATAGAAGGTGGGGATGAAGATGGATCAAATTAAGGTTACCATTGCAGGACCTAGGGGAAGAATGGGTAAGGAAGCCGTTCAGTTGGTAAATGATACGGAGCATTTTACACTCATCAGCGTCATCGACCATAAGGAACTGCCATTAGGGGATGTCCCGGTATATGGAGATATTGAATCATGCTTTCAGGAAGAGGCACCACATGTATTGATTGACCTGACCACTCCGGAAGTCGGTTATCATCATACGAAAACAGCTCTACAATACGGGGTCAGACCAGTCGTGGGTACGACAGGATTCACCACGGATGAACTGGAGGAATTGAAAGAGCTTGCACAATCGAAGTCATTAGGATGCATCATCGCGCCGAACTTTGCGATTGGCGCAGTACTGATGATGAAATTTTCCCAGCTTGCAGCGAAATATTTCAAGGATGTGGAGATTTTGGAGCTTCATCATGATCAAAAGCTGGATGCGCCATCAGGAACAGCTGTGAAGACAGCTGAAATGATAAAGGAAGTCAGGGAAGGAAAGAAGCAGGGACATCCTGATGAGAAGGAAACGATCCCTGGTGCAAGGGGCGCCGATGTCGACGGCATGCATATCCACAGCGTCAGGCTGCCGGGGCTGCTTGCCCATCAGCAAGTGATGTTCGGGGCAGAAGGCCAGACACTGACGATACGCCATGATTCATTCAATCGGGGAAGCTTCATGTCAGGCGTAAAAGTCTCGGTTGAAACCGTCATGAAGTTAGACACACTGGTATATGGATTAGAAAATATTTTAGACTAAGGATGAGTGTGATGAATATTGCATTGATTGCTCATGATAAGAAAAAAGATGATCTGATTCGCTTTGTATTGGCTTATAAATCAATCATTGAGAAGCATTCCCTCTTTGCGACAGGTACGACAGGGAAACGGATACAGGACGAAACCGGTCTATCCGTCCATCGATTCCGTTCAGGTCCGCTTGGGGGAGACCAGGAAATCGGGTCTTATATCGCAAATAATAAGATGGATCTCATCCTGTTTTTCAGGGATCCCTTAACGGCACAACCCCATGAACCTGATGTATCTGCCTTGATCAGGCTGTGTGATGTGTACGCGGTTCCGCTTGCCACCAATATGGGGACAGCGGAAGTGCTGGTCAGAGGCTTAGAAAAAGGGGATATCGAATGGAGAAGCGTCATCACGGATAAGGAGGAGTAGTGTGGAGCACCAAACAGATATTCTGGCATTCGGGGCACATGCAGACGATGTGGAAATCGGAATGGGCGGAACTTTGGCGAAGTACGCGTCAGTTGGGAAGAAAATTGTGATATGCGACCTTACTGAGGCAGAGCTTTCATCCAATGGTTCCGTTCCACTCAGGAAAGAAGAAGCCTTGAAAGCTGCCCGCGTACTGGGAGCATATAAACGGGAAACGCTGGATATTCCCGACAGGGGCATATACATAACAGATGACAATATCAAGAAAGTTGTAAATGTGATAAGGAAGTATAAACCGAAAGCGATATTCGCTCCGTATGAACAGGATCGTCACCCGGACCACGGAAACGCTTCGAGATTGGTGAAAGAAGCTTTTTTCTCTGCTGGAATCAGGAAATTCCATTCAAGCATCCCTGGTCATAAGGCAGAGAACCTTTTCTTTTATATGATCAACGGATTTCATAAGCCGGATTTTGTGGTGGATATTGAAGGGTTCATGGAGAAGAAGGTCCTAAGTCTGGAGGCTTATAAAAGCCAGTTTGCCAAAGGGACAGACGGCGTGATGACGCCATTGACGGACGGGTATATCGAAGCGGTGGCGGCAAGGGAGCGTATGATCGGGAAAGATGCAGGATTGCGATATGCAGAAGGTTTCTTCTCCCATCAATCCCTTATCTTGCATCATGATTTGTTAGGAGAATAACAGTATGAAACTTAAAATAGGAATAACCTGCTATCCGACTGTCGGGGGATCCGGCGTCGTGGCGACAGAGCTCGGAAAGTTATTGGCTGAAAGAGGCCATGAAATCCATTTCATCACATCAAGCATTCCGTTCAGATTGAATAAGATGTATCATAATATTTATTTTCATCAAGTGGAAGTGAGTCAATATTCGGTGTTCCAATACCCTCCTTACGACCTAGCACTTGCGAATAAAATGGCAGAAGTGACGGAGCGGGAGAACCTTGATATCCTTCATGTCCATTATGCCATCCCCCATGCTGTATGTGCGATCCTCGGCAAACAGATGGCAGGAAAAGACGTGAAAATTGTCACGACCCTGCATGGGACAGATATTACCGTGCTTGGGTATGATCCATCATTAACCGGTGCGATCCGTTTCGGGATTGAAAAATCAGACGTAGTGACCGCTGTTTCTTCTGCCCTCGTAAAGCAAACATATGATTTGATCCAACCGGATAAAGACATTGAGACGGTTTATAACTTTATTGACGAACGTGTGTACCGGGCAGTCGATTCCCATCACCTGAAGAAAGAATACGGGATCAAGGATGATGAAAAAGTCATCATCCACGTCTCGAACTTCCGAGGGGTAAAAAGAGTGACGGATGTAGTTGCGGCCTTTCACCGTATTCAGTCTGAGATTCCCGCAAAGCTCCTGCTCGTAGGGGACGGACCTGAAATGACGGTCATATGCAGGCAGGTACGAGAGCTTGGACTGAAGGATAAAGTACTATTCCTGGGGAAACAGGATAATCTGGAGGAGCTTTATTCAATCAGTGATCTTAAATTGCTCCTCTCTGAAAAGGAGAGCTTCGGTCTGGTTGCCCTCGAAGCGATGGCCTGCGGGGTTCCGGGCATCGGAACAAATGTCGGCGGCATACCTGAAGTGATCCGGGATGGATGGAACGGTTTTATTTGTGAAGTGGGGAATATCACGGAAGTCACCCGGAAGGCTCTCGAAGTCCTGAAGGATGAGACGCTCCATAAAGAGCTTTCTCAGAATGCCCTTACCACTGCACGGTCGACGTTTCATTCCAGTAAGATTGTCGAACAGTATGAGCGTATTTATCATGAAGTACTGAAATAAAACGATCGTTGGCTGAGCCCATGATAAAAGCAGGTGTGTAAAGTGTTGCCGGAAATTTTTCAAAAAGCTGTACCGGTATTGAAAAAAATTGAAGATGCAGGTTATGAGGCCTATTTCGTTGGGGGATCTGTCAGGGATTATATACTGGGCAGGCCGATCAATGATGTAGATATCGCCACTTCTGCCCTCCCTCAAGAGATGAAAGAGATTTTCCCGAGAACTGTCGATGTGGGCATCGAACATGGCACGATACTCGTGATGTATGAAGGAAGTGATTATGAAATCACCACCTTCCGTACAGAATCTGCGTACGCTGATTTCAGGAGGCCTGACAAGGTGGAATTCATCCGTTCTCTTGATGGCGACCTGACCCGCCGGGATTTCACCATGAACAGTATGGCCATGGATAGTGAAGGGAAAATATATGATCCTTTTCATGGTCAGCGGGATATACATAACAAATTAATCCGTACGGTAGGGTCTCCACATTCAAGATTTTCAGAAGATGCACTGCGGATGATGAGGGGAGTCAGGTTTGTCAGTCAATTGGGCTTTAGCCTCGATTGGGCTACAATGGATGCAATGACAGAGCACTCTCAGCTGCTGGGCCACATAGCGGTTGAGAGAAAGACGATGGAATTTCAGAAATTACTGTCTGGTCCGTTTTCTCAGGAGGCTTTGAAGCTTCTCACAAAGACAAATCTTTATCAAGAACTCCCTTCCCTTTCTCCTTATAAGCAAGCGTTGGAAAAAGTGGCGGATTTGCCATCAGTGGGTTATTTGAGTGGAGATAAATCCTGGCTCCTTCTATTGGCTGAGATGAAGATGAAAGATCCCCAGACGTTTTTAAAAGGTTGGAGACTGCCGACGAAAACGGTCAAGGAGCGCTGCAAAGAACTTGAAATCCTCGGACACAGAATTGAATCGGGCTGGTCTAATGCTCTGCTTTACAGGGCAGGCCTGGTTGCTGCATTGAATGTGGAAGCGGTCTACGGGTGTATGAAAGCCGATAGCCGGTCGGATGAAGAACAAATCAGGGAAGCATACCGCCGGTTATCGATTACATCAAGGGAGGAGCTGGCCGTAACGGGTAAGGATTTAATGGGCTGGACGAATCTAAGTGGCGGACCATGGGTAAAAGAGCTTCTCTCAGACATTGAAATAGCAGTCCTTGATGAAATAATCACCAATGATAAAAATCAGATTAGGAGGTGGCTGGAGGAATGCAATCGACTATAAGAAAGAAGGTCCTGCAAGCGTTGTCGGAATCGAATCAGGAGTTCCTTTCTGGACAGGCACTGGCAGATATCGCAGGCTGTTCCAGGACGGCGATTTGGAAGCATATCGAAGAACTTCGCAAAGAAGGGTTTGTGCTGGAAGCTGTAAGGAAAAAAGGATACCGGATCATTGAAACACCAGACGGAGTCTCAGGGAACAACATCCGGCTCGGCCTTGGGACGAAGACGTTGGGGACCGTGATCCATTACGAAGAAACGGTTGAAAGCACCCAGAAAATCGCTCATATGCTGGCGAGTGATGGAGCAGTCGAAGGGACCCTTGTCATAGCGGATGAACAGACTGCAGGCAGGGGCAGGCTGATGAGGGAGTGGCATTCTTCGAAGGGGACCGGGATTTGGATGAGTCTGATTCTGAAGCCGTTACTCCCTCCGCAAAAGGCTCCCCAGTTCACGCTTATCACAGCAGTCGCAGTCGTTCAGGCGATCGAGGAAGCAACAGGCCTTGAGCCGCAGATCAAATGGCCGAATGATATTCTCATTGACGGAAAGAAAGTGACCGGAATCCTGACGGAATTGCAGGCTGAATCGGATAAAATCAATTCGATCATTATCGGGATTGGAATGAATGTTAATCAACAGAGTGAGCACTTCCCCGACGAAATACAGGGAATTGCCACTTCCCTTTCACTTGAAAAAGGTGAACATATCTCAAGGGCAGAGGTTGTCCAGAAAGTGTTAGAGCGGATCGAAGCGCTGTATTCTCTTTATATGAAAGAAGGATTCACGCCGATCAAGCTGTTATGGGAAAGTTACGCCATCAGCATTGGGAAAAGGATTCGTGCCCGGACGATCAACGGTACGATAGAAGGACGTGCTTTAGGCATCACGGAGGACGGGGTGCTGAAAATAGAAGACTCGTCAGGTACCGTGCACCAGATATATTCTGCGGATATTGAAGTGAATATATAAGAGGAAGAGGGATGGAAGCGAAACTTGTACTTCCATCCCATTTAATATGGTATAATTTCTTTGGGCAGTATCCTTGGAACTGCACCCTGCGTCAAACAAATGCTATAAATACAATTTCTGCCTTGATCCATTGTGGACTGGGACAGAGGGTCGAAACAATGATATCTTACACTTATGATCCTTCTGTCATTTTTCAGGAGGTTTTTTTGTTCTAAATATGAAAGTGCTTTCATTGTTTTTCGTCACCTCTGACTGAAAAGAAGGAGGATACTATGAAACAAACGACAGATTTTCTCAAAATGAAAAACGAAAAGAAAAAGATTTCGATGTTGACGGCATACGATTATCCGACCGCCAAAATTGCGGAAGAAGCAGGGATCGATGTCATTCTTGTCGGCGACAGCCTCGGCATGGTCGTATTGGGCTATGATTCAACGGTGCCTGTAACTGTTGCAGATATGATTCATCATACGAAGGCAGTTAAAAGAGGGGCGAAAGACACGTTCATCGTGACGGACATGCCGTTTATGTCTTACCATCTATCAAGGGAAGAAACCCTGAAGACAGCTGCAGAGATCCTTCAGCAGGGAGGCGCACATGCAGTGAAGGTGGAAGGAAGCGGACATGTCATCGACCGCATCCAATCCCTGACTTCTGCAGGCATTCCGGTCGTGGCACATTTAGGGTTGACCCCACAGTCCGTCGGTGTCCTAGGCGGATACAAAGTACAGGGGAAGACAGCCGAAGCAGCCAGGCAGTTGATTGAAGATGCACGAAAATGTGAAGAAGCAGGGGCATTTGCCCTGGTCCTTGAGTGTGTACCGAAACAACTTGCCAAAGAAGTATCAGAAGCGTTAAAGATTCCGACAATCGGTATCGGGGCAGGAAGGGATACCGACGGTCAAGTGTTGGTTTTTCATGATCTTGTCACGTTTGGAGTGGACCGGGTACCGAAATTCGTCAAACAATACAGCAATGTCACAGAGATCATGCGCTCCGGAATTGCCACATATATAGCTGAAGTGAAAGCCGAGAGCTTTCCGGATGATGCCCAATCTTTTACCATGGGTGATGAGGAGCTTCAGGCGCTGTATGGAGGATTATCTAAATGAACATAATCAAGGAAATCACCCATTTACAAAAAGAGATAGGTCATCTGAAGAAAAAGGGTGCATCTATAGGATTTGTCCCGACGATGGGTTTCCTCCATGAAGGACACCTCACTCTTGTGAAGGAAGCGCGAAGTAATCATGATGTTGTCGTCATGAGCATATTTGTCAATCCACTTCAATTCGGACCGAATGAAGACTTTGACCGTTATCCCCGTGACGTTGAAAGGGACTCGAGGTTGGCGGCCGAATCAGGTGTTGACATCTTGTTCATACCTGAAGTGGAAGGGATCTACCCTGGCGTACAGTCAATTGTCATGAATGTGAAAGAGCGGGTCGGCGTCATGTGCGGACGAAAGCGGGAAGGTCATTTTGACGGTGTGGTCACGGTGTTGACGAAACTGTTCCACCTCGTTCAGCCTGACAGCGCTTATTTCGGCTTGAAGGATGCCCAGCAGGTTGCCGTAGTGGAAGGGCTAGTAAGCGATTATTTCTTCCCGGTCGAGATCATCAGGGTACCGACCATCCGCGAAAGCGATGGGTTGGCGAAAAGTTCAAGAAATGTATACCTGTCTGAAGAAGAAAGAGCAGAAGCGCCCTGTATCTACAAAAGCCTTGTAAAGGCGAAGATGCAGATTGAAGCGGGGGAGCGCAACCCTTCAGACATCATTTCAATGATTACTTCTTATATCCATGATCATACATCAGGAATCATCGATTATATAGAAGTACATTCATATCCCGAATTGAAAAGTTTGAATGAGCTTAAAGGCGACGTCATCATCGCCATGGCCGTTCAATTTAAACATGCAAGATTAATCGACAATATCATCATCAGTGTAGGGACAGAGGAGGATTCACATGTATAGAACAATGATGAGTGGGAAAATCCACAGGGCAACGGTAACAGAAGCGAACCTGAATTATGTGGGAAGCATTACAATCGATCAGGATATCCTGGATGCTGTCGGCATGATGGCGAACGAAAAGGTTCAAATCGTGAACAATAATAACGGTGCACGCCTCGAGACATATATCATCCCTGGTGAAAGAGGGAGCGGTGTCGTCTGTTTGAACGGTGCTGCCGCGAGACTTGTCCAAAAAGGCGATATCGTCATCATTATCTCTTATAAACTCGTTGCAGAAGAAATGGTACATGATCATATCCCGAAAGTGGCGATCATGGGTGAAAACAATACGATCATCGATATGATTGGGACAGAGCCTGAAGCGACAGTCTATTAATTATACGAAAGGACCTGACAGTTTCGCCTCGGTTAGCTGTTGAATGATTGAGGTGGAAGGAGAAGCCATATTAAAGCAGGGAACTGCCTTCCGCAAACAACTGGTTCTCATCATCATCCGGACGAATCCGACTTTCATCAATGAATGTCGGGATCGTCCGGATTTTTTTATATGTTGAGACTGACGGATCATTTCCTTCATTTCAGCCTTGCTGTATGCAGCCCTCACGCCCCCACCCCTTTTGGTGTCATCGACATTGAATTATGGTACACTTATTTAGAAATCATAAGAGTATGATGCAGGATTTATATAAAGGCAGTGAAGAAAATGTACCCATTCAAACTCGTTGTCGTGGACTTGGAGACAACAGGAAATTCTCCAAAACGTGGAGAAAAAATCATTCAAATATCAGCGGTTATTATAGAAGGTGGAAAAATCATTGATCAGTTCACCTCATTTGTTTCACCAGGTAAACCCATTCCTGCTTTCATTGAGGAATTAACCGGGATCAATGACGACATGGTGAAGGATGCCCCGGCATTTCATGAAATTGCACCAAAGATCCTTGAAATTCTGGATCAAGGGGTGTTCGTTGCCCATAACGTCCAATTTGATCTTTCATTTCTTCAGGCTGAATTAGAAGAAGCAGGCTATAACCCTTTCAAAGGACCGTCGTTTGATACGGTGGAATTGGCAAAAGTGGTGTTGCCTTCTGCTGACAGCTTTAAATTGAGTGAATTATCAAATTCACTGGATTTAAGCCACGTGAGACCCCATCAGGCAGATAGTGATGCTTATGTAACGGCTGAGATTCTTCTTTACTTCATTGAAGAGCTGTCAAAGCTCCCAATGGTCACCCTGGAGAAACTCTACAAGCTTTCATACCACCTGAAGAGCGATCTGTCGTTATTATTTGATGGAATCGTAAGTGAAAAGCAACGGCATGTAGACGATCTCCCGGCTGAGATGGAAGTCTATCGGGGCATTGCTTTAAAAAAGAAGGATGCTTCACCGAGTGATGAAGCCCCCATGGACGTTCTTGATCCGGAAGCATTTAATATAGAGGAATATCTCTCCCGGCATGTTCCTTTCTATGAAAAAAGGGAGCAGCAGATTCAGATGATGGAAGAAATTCAAAACTCCTTCTACGAATCAAAGCATATCGTCATCGAAGCAGGTACAGGGGTCGGGAAGTCACTGGGATACTTATGGCCTTCCGTTCTTTTTGCCAAACAAACAGGTGAAAAGGTGGTCATCAGTACTTACACGATCCAGCTGCAGGAACAGCTGCTCCGTAAAGAAATCAAACTCATGGAAAAAATGTGTCCGTTCCCTTTCAAAACAGTACTGTTAAAAGGGAAAAATCATTACATAAACTTGTTTAAATTCGAACAGTCCCTGAGAGAGGATGAAACGCAGTATGACGTTGTCCTCACCAAGATGCAAATCCTTGTATGGCTGACACGGACAGAGTCGGGTGATAGCGATGAACTTAACCTCACATCTGGCGGGCAATTGTTCTGGAATCGCTTAAAGCATGATGGCTGGCATCTTTCTCATACGAAAGATCCGTGGGTCGGGAAGGACTTCTACCTCTCTGCCAGGAAAAAAGCACAGGAAGCAGATATCATCATTACAAATCACGCTATGCTGCTGATGGACATGGTGAAGGAAAGCAGCATGCTTCCTTCTTATGATCATTTGGTGATCGATGAAGCGCATCATCTCGAAAAATCGGCAAGGCAGCACCTTGGGGTTGTACTGGATTACTTATCGATTAAATTCACAACCGCTCAATTAGGGATGCTGGATCATAAGCAGTTGTTTTATCGTCTGGATCAGATGATTACAGGACATTCAGTGGAAATGGGCCATCATCCATTCGAGATTGATGCACGTATCGGCCAGTTCTATCAGGATCTGGAAGAAGCGATGACGGTCCTGACCAGTGTTTTCTATAAAAAGGCCAAGAAAAGGCACGGGGTACAGAAAATCCAGCTCAGAATCACGGCGGAGATGAAGAAGAGCAGTTATTGGCAGCCGGTCATCATGGCGATGGAGCGTGTCATTTCCGGCATGAAGTATATTGAAAAAGAATGTCAAAACATCCTTCAGGAAATCAAGGATAAAAAGCTTAAGCTCGCCGACAAGGAAAAGGCCCTCGTTGAAGAATTCCACAGCTTTTTAGTCGATTGGTCTGAATTGAAGATGAATCTGCAAAGGGTGTTTATCAAGGATTTTGATGATCATGTACTCTGGCTGGACGGTGACACAAGATCCCTTCCAAACAGCCTATCCATACAGGCGCAGCCGGTCACGGTCGACAGGAATCTGCAGGACGAGATATTCACGAAAAAGAAAAGCGTCGTATTGACTTCGGCAACACTGACTGTCAGCGGCTCTTTCCAATATTTCCTGAATGAGATAGGGCTTGCCGGCATGGGGGTCAAAAAACTGCAGCTATCTTCACCTTTTGATTACAATGAGGTGTCAAGGCTGTTCGTTCCGACCGATGTCCCTGAAATCCAGCAGGTTCAGGCTGAAGAATATATCGAAGCGATCAGCTCTCATTTGATTGGTGTGGCACAGGCGACAAAAGGAAGAATGCTTATCCTTTTCACTTCATATGACATGCTGAGAAAGACGTATGAGCTTATGAAGGAAAGCGGATTGTTGGAGGAATACGTACTGATGGCGCAGGGGATTACCTCAGGCAGCCGCAGCCGCCTGACAAAGAACTTCCAGCGCTTCGATAAGGCGATTCTCTTCGGGACGAGCAGTTTTTGGGAAGGGGTGGATATACCGGGAGAAGACCTTTCCTGCCTTGCCATGGTCAGATTGCCATTTTCCCCTCCTGACGAGCCTGTCACCCAAGCGAAATCAGATATTCTCAAAGCGGAAGGAAAGAATCCGTTTTCGGCCCATTCGTTACCTGAAGCAATCATCCGTTTTAAACAGGGGGTCGGCAGGCTGATCCGAAGAAGCAGTGATCGTGGGATTGTAATTGTATACGACAGAAGAATCATGACCACGAGATACGGTAATGCTTTCTTAAAGTCGATACCTTCGATGGAGATGAGGGAAGGGGACCTGTATGATCTCGTGTCCTGGATCGAAGACTGGCTCTAATCCTCTGTGATAAATTTCATTCCTTAACGCAACCTAATGGGGAGATGAAATCATTGGAGGATATAAAATGAAAGTCATCATAACGGTCATGCTTACTTTTTTCCTTACCCATGCGACTGTGCTGGGGATGAAAGTCCCGCAGGTGGATTTGCATATCACAAAAGAGGAATATGCAATAAGCTTTCTGCCGGTATTACACGGGGAGGTAGCCGTGATCCATTTATCATCCGGCGGAAATTACCTGATCAATACGGGAACCATAAAGGAAAAGGATCAGCTTTATTACTACTTGAAACAGCTTCAAATTCAAAATTTGAAAGCCATTGTCATCACAGAGAAAAGTGAAGTTCATGAGGATATGATCAAGGAATTGATGAAAAGGTACAGTGTGGATGAGTTGATCATCGGGAAGACACTGGCCCCCTCCATTTCTGAGGGACTTTCACAGCAAACACGCCGACTCGAAGAAGGTCAAACCTATACAGTTTCAGAAGGACTGGTCATGAATGTTTTGCATGAGGGGAGCGATGAAGGGGAGGGGTTGGATTTTTCCATCACCTTCTTCCATCATCGTTTCCTGTGGCTCAGTTCACAATCCGCCCACGGGGAAGAAGTGTTGTTGACCCATTCTCTTAAGAACGTTAATATCGTGAAGATTCCCCTTCATTCCAAAGCGGAAAACATGTCTCACCGCTTATTGAAGCATATTGATCCCCAGACGGCGATCCTCTACCGTTCGAAAGAAAAGCTTCTCAATGGTGACATGCTTGAAGCGATCAATGAGGCTTGGATCGACCTGTATTTGACAGGTCAGCATGGTCTGATTGCAGTGAAATTCAACCGCAGGAATTATGAAGTGCTCACCTTTGACAACAGGGACGGAGCGTAAAAAGTCAGAGGTTGAACAGAAAGAAACCTGTGCCGTCTCTTCGGAAAGGTGCAGGTTCCTTTTTTGACAGTATTTCCTTAAGGATTGTTGCAAAGAGTGCTTGAGCCGGAATCTGATTATGAGCAGCGGCGTATACGGAAAACAGCCTATAAGCTTATGGCATCCGTTTCATTTTTATGATAACCTCTACCATATCGGTGCTCAATGTTGTTATAATATGTGTAGAGTTTTCATGTCAGAATGAAAACAAACGAATACACCCGAGCATCATAAAGGAGGAGCACCATGGAGAGCCGAATTGAAATACTTTCCACCGTCCGTATCGAATACACGGATAATTTATATAAAATCGTGGATACATTGAATAGAACGTTAAAAAAAGATGATTATATGTTTGGTTTAGCATTAGATCCGGAAGATCAAAATCAAGCAGTACTAACAATTTATCGTACATAAAGAGTGATTGATATGAAAAAATGGATAACAATCGCCGCAGCCGTATTCATCGTCATAGGCACTGCAGCTTCGATTCTGCTCTACCAGACTTCCCGTAATCCCCTGGATCTGAAGATAGAGAAGGCCCTTTTAAGGGTCGAGAAAGAAACGTCAATTGAGTCAGTGGAAAACACCAGCTTTTACAATGGTTCAAAGCCCTATGTGGTTGTGACCGGGAAGAACAGCAATAATGAGACGATGGTAGCTTGGATACCGAATGAAAAAGGGAAGATTGTTGAACGGAAATGGGCAGATGGTCTATCAAAAGATCAGGCCCTCAGTAAACTAAGAGATGAGAAGCAGCCTAAAGAAGTTCTATCGGTCCGATTGGGCTATGAATCGGTTGGCCCGGTGTGGGAAATTACGTATTTGGATAACCAGGACAATTTAAATTATTTCTATCTATTATTTTCTACCGGAGAATGGTGGAGGAAGATCGAAAACTTATGATCAGGGGGAATAAGTCAATGGAATTTACGTTAGCTGACAGAGTGAGTGCATTAACACCATCTACTACTTTAGCGATTACCGCGAAAGCAAAGGAAATGAAGTCACAGGGGATCGATGTGATCGGCCTTGGGGCAGGTGAACCGGACTTCAATACCCCGCAGCACATCATCCAGGCTGCATACGAATCGATGACGGAAGGCCATACGAAATATACGCCATCCGGAGGCACGGCTGCCTTGAAGGACGCGATTATCCAAAAGTTCCAAACCGATCAAAATCTGTCCTATTCACCATCGGAGATCATTGTAACAAGCGGGGCAAAACACGCCCTGTATACATTATTTCAGGTGATCCTGAATGATGGAGATGAAGTGGTCATCCCGACGCCATATTGGGTCAGCTATCCTGAGCAGGTGAAGCTTGCCGGCGGGAATCCGGTGATTGTGGAAGGAAAAGAAGCAAATGAATATAAAATTACACCTCAACAATTAAAGGAAAGCATTTCAACCCGTACGAAAGCGGTCATTCTCAATACGCCAAGCAACCCGACAGGCATGCTGTATTCCAAAGAGGAATTACAGGAGATCGGTGAAGTGTGTTTGGAACACAACATCTTGATCGTATCGGATGAAATTTATGAAAAGCTTGTGTACGACGGGCATTCTCATACGTCCATTGCAGAATTATCTTCAGCGTTAAAGGAACAAACCATCGTCATCAACGGGGTGTCGAAATCCCATTCCATGACCGGATGGAGAATTGGTTATGCAGCAGGGAATCAAACCATCATTAAAGCGATGACCAATCTTGCCAGCCACTCGACCTCGAATCCAACAACAACCTCCCAATATGGGGCAATCGCTGCGTATCTTGGCGATCAACAGCCGGTAGAGGAAATGAGGGCTGCATTTGAAGAACGCTTGAATATTGTCATCGATAAGTTGAACGCCATTCCCGGTTTTCATTGCTTAAAGCCACAAGGTGCGTTCTATTTATTCCCGAATGTTTCAAAAGCCGCTAAAATGACAGGATACGATGATGTCGATGCCTTTACGAAAGCTTTGCTTGAAGAAGCGAAGGTTGCGGTGATTCCTGGTTCAGGTTTCGGATCAGACGACAATATCCGCTTGTCCTATGCTACAAGCCTTGACGCACTAGAAAAAGCAATCGGCCGTATGCATGAATTTGTCGTAAATAAAAGTGAATAAGTGAGAGGTTTGCAGGCCGTCAATAACCGGTCTGCTTTTTCCTTAAAATGATCTCGTTTTACTCAATCTATTGCGACGGTGTACCGGTAAATGTATAATAAATATCGATACATAAGCGTCTTACGTTTTTTGGAGGGAAAATATTGTGAAAACTACTATATCGCAAGTAAGTAAGTTTGTCGGGGAAGAAGTCACCATCGGGGCTTGGCTTGCCAACAAACGTTCAAGTGGGAAGATTGCCTTTCTTCAACTTCGTGACGGAACTGGATTCATTCAGGGTGTTGTCGTGAAAAGTGAAGTAGAAGAGGAAATGTTCCAAAAAGCTAAATCGTTAACACAGGAAACATCCCTGTATGTGACTGGAACGGTTTCTGAAGACTCACGCTCACCATTCGGATATGAACTGCAGGTAAAGAGCGTTGAAGTGATCCATGAAGCAGTGGATTATCCAATTACACCGAAAGAACACGGTACAGAGTTCTTGATGGATCATCGTCACCTATGGCTTCGTTCCCGTAAACAGCATGCTGTTATGAAAGTACGTAACGAAATCATCCGTGCCACTTATGAATTTTTCAATCAAGAAGGATTTGTTAAGGTAGATCCGCCGATCCTGACTGGAAGTGCGCCTGAAGGTACGACTGAGTTATTTGCCACAAAGTATTTTGAAGAAGATGCATATCTTTCTCAGAGCGGGCAGCTGTACATGGAAGCAGCCGCTATGGCATTAGGGAAAGTATTCTCTTTCGGCCCGACTTTCAGGGCTGAAAAATCAAAGACACGCCGTCATTTGATTGAATTCTGGATGATTGAGCCTGAAATGGCTTTCTATAATTTTAAAGATAACCTGGAAGTGCAGGAGCAATATGTATCCTATATCGTTCAATCGGTATTGGAAAACTGCAAGCTTGAGCTGGAGAGATTAGGAAGGGATACTTCTAAATTAGAACAGATCAAGGCACCTTTCCCTCGCATCACCTATGATGATGCCCTTACATTATTAAATGAAAAAGGTTTTGATGATATCGAGTGGGGAGACGACTTTGGTGCGCCACATGAGACGGCGATCGCAGAGAGCTATGATAAGCCGGTATTCATCACCCATTACCCGACATCATTAAAGCCGTTCTACATGCAGCCTGATCCAGATCGTGATGATGTCGTGCTGTGTGCCGACCTTATTGCGCCTGAAGGCTATGGAGAAATCATCGGTGGCTCGGAGCGAATCCATGATGCAGAGCTTATGAAGCGCCGCATTGAAGAGCATGAGCTTGCGACCGATGCATATAAATGGTACTTGGAATTAAGAGAATATGGTTCTGTACCTCATTCAGGTTTCGGTCTTGGACTCGAAAGAACAGTTGCCTGGATCAGCGGAGTGGATCACGTAAGGGAAACCATCCCATTCCCACGTCTGTTGAACCGCTTATATCCATAATAAACCGAACCCGGACCGGTCAGATTGCCAACAGGCGATCCTGGCCGGTTCTTTTCTTTCCTCGTGTGTGCAGTCCGGTTCAGGAGAATGCTGAAAGAGTTAAAACGTCCTTTTTTTCCAAATTTCTTCTAATCCATAGCCATGTCCACATAGAGTTAATCATGATATACTTATGAGTGAGGTGTACCGATTATGGATTATAAACGTTTGATGGTGTCCTGGATAGAAGAGGGGACACTGAATATCCCGCAATTATTATTATCGAATTATCATGAGATGGGTTTGAATGAAAGTGAATTTGTTTTGCTTCTTCATATTTATGGTCATCTGGAAAAAGGCAATCATTTTCCGACACCTGAAGAGCTTTCCAAACCTATGAGTCTTTCAAGCGAATTTTGTTCATCCCTTCTGCGAAAGCTGATTCAACAGCAATACCTGGCGATTGAGGAAGGTCATTCTGCAGAAGGCATCCTTTTTGAGAAGTATTCACTCAATCCCCTGTGGGAAAAGATGGCTGAATTCGTGATTCAGGATTCGAAGATGAAACAAATGCAACAGTCGATGGAAGAAGAAGCTGATATTTATTCGACTTTTGAGCAAGAATTTGGCCGTCCGCTTTCCCCGCTGGAATGTGAGACGCTCGCCATGTGGCTGGATCAGGATGATCATAATGCCACCATCATCAAAGCAGCATTAAGGGAAGCCGTCATTTCTGGGAAATTGAACTTCAGATATATTGATCGTATCCTTTTTGAATGGAAGAAAAATGGGGTCAAGACGATCGAAGATGCCCGCAATCAGAGCCAACGTTTCCGCTCACATCAAAAGACGCCGGCGCCAAATGATGCCCCGGCATCTCAAAAGCGAAAATCAGTACCATTTTACAATTGGCTTGAGCAATAGAAATAGAGAGGGACTGACGTTCATACAGTGGGCGTTCAGTCCTTTTACTTGAAGAGCTGTTTTCTATATGGCCAAGGAGCAATGTCTCCCTGACAAAATGGAGGTAAATCGATTCATGTTAAATAAAAAACAAATCACTATATGCCTGGATGAAATGAGAAGGATGTTCCCGGATGCCCATTGTGAACTCCGTCATGAAAATCCGTTCGAACTCGTCATTGCGGTGCTGTTATCTGCCCAATGCACGGATGCACTTGTCAATAAGGTAACAAAAGGTCTGTTTGAAAAATATAAGCGGCCTGAAGACTACATAGCCGTATCATTGGAAGAATTGCAGCAGGATATCCGCTCAATCGGCCTGTATCGGAACAAAGCAAAGAACATACGCAAGCTGTGCGAAATCCTTTTGACCGAATATGGTGGAGAGGTGCCGGAAAGCCATGAAGATCTCGTGAAGCTTCCTGGAGTGGGGAGAAAGACCGCGAATGTCGTCGTGTCCGTTGCATTCGGTGTGCCGGCTTTAGCTGTTGACACCCATGTAGAGAGAGTCAGTAAAAGACTGGGGATCTGCAGGTGGAAAGACAGTGTATTGGAAGTGGAAAAGACGCTGATGAAAAAGATTCCCCGGGAAGAATGGTCGGAAACCCATCACCGCTTAATCTTTTTTGGCCGCTATCACTGCAAGGCCCAATCACCTCAATGTGAGGTATGTCCATTGGTGGACTTGTGCAGGGAAGGACAAAAGAGACTCAAAAAGAAGGCGAAGGTATGAGTATGTCCGTATTAAATGTCCCAGAGGAGCTGAAGGATCCCTTTTTTTTCACAAGTGATGTGGTGGAGTTGGACTTGGCGGTTCACACGCTGTTCTCTTTTGAAATCCGCCATTACAATGGAATCGAACTGGACGTCCGCCCATGGAACCAGCCCGAGGATGCCATTCCTTCAATCCTCTCATGCTGGAAAGAAGAAGAGGAGAAGCTCAAGTCATTGTTTAAATCCCGCTCCAAGCATACCGGTGAAAGTATGAAAAGGGAGATTGCTGCATTTCTAATGTTCTTATTCTGGAGTAACCGCCAGCCGGTCCAGCTGAAGGATTGGGAGAGAAAGATAGATAGCCTGCCAATCAAGCCGGTGAATGCAGCGGAAAGGTTGAGTTTCATTCGTTCCAATGCATCCATTTATCACGCTTATGTTCAGCTTTCACAGCTTTTTACTGAACACCATAAACTATTTGCCAAGCAGGTCGCGTTAAAAAAATATAGAAAAAAATAAGGCAACGGGAGGAGTTCTCCCGTTGCCTTTCGTTGTGCGCCCGGCATGGGTGTAATCTATAGGGTGAGAGTCCCGAGCCGTGAAGACAGTTGTAGCGGTTAGCTTAACGCAAGGGTGTCCGGGGTGACCTGGAATCTGAAGGAAGCGGGCGGCAAACCTCCGGTCCGGGGAACACGAATCTCATATAAGGCTTGTTGCACTGGATGAGTCTGCAATACAAGATGAAGTCCGAACTGTCGAAGGTGCAGAAAGTAAATGAGGCGGATAGATGGAGGGAAAGATTACACTCTTACCCGGGGAGATCTGGCGGATACGCCTTGAACACTTGGTAACCGGAGAAGCGATTCTCCGCTGAACCGCCAGAAGTCAGCCGAGGTCATAGTACCGGCTTTTCTCGAGGAAGCCGGGAAGGACTGAACAATCAAGAGAGTGTCACGACCTGGCTCATGGTAACTGAGAGACTCACAGACAATCTGAAAAGAGCTGTCCATTTAGAGGTAACGGTGAATTCCGTGAGGGCTGGTGGAAGTGTGAGGCAGGGCCATCGAAAGAGGAAACGTGACACACGAAGGAAAGGAATATCAGTGATGTTGATGAATATGATTCTGTCTAAACCGAATATGCTTGAAGCACTGAAACGTGTAGAACGTAATAAGGGAAGCCATGGCGTGGATGATATGCCCGTACAAAACCTGCGATCGCATATCATGCGCGAATGGCAGTCGATTCGCAAGAATCTCCTTGGGGGAACCTACAAGCCGGACCCGGTACGTCGAATCGAAATCCCGAAACCAGACGGCGGCGTCCGGTTGTTAGGCATCCCAACGGTGACAGACCGTATGATTCAACAATCAATTGCCCAGATACTCTCCGGGATATACGAGCCGACCTTCTCTGATCATAGTTATGGGTTCCGACCAAATCGGAGTGCCCATGACGCCGTTAGAAAAGCGAAGATGTATATCCGGGAAGGATATCGCTGGGTTATCGATATAGATTTAGAGAAATTCTTTGACAGAGTGAATCATGATAAGCTCATGGGTCTTCTGGCGAAGAAAGTAAAGGACAAAGCACTTCTGAAACTGATTCGTTCTTACCTCAATGCAGGAATTATGATAGAAGGTGTAAAGGTGAAAAGCGAGGAAGGTACGCCACAGGGCGGACCTCTCAGTCCATTGCTTTCTAACATCATTTTGAATGAGCTGGACCAGGAATTAGAGAAACGGGGGCTACGTTTTATAAGGTACGCAGATGATTGTAATATCTTTGTCCGTTCGCCAAAAGCCGGTAACCGGGTGATGACTTCAGTGACAACGTTTCTTGAGAAGAAACTTAAACTGAAGGTAAACCGAAAGAAATCTGCGGTGGACCGACCTTGGAGAAGAACGTTCCTTGGCTTTAGTTTTACATCGAATCGTAAACCAAAAGTCAGAGTTGCCTCCCAAAGTATAAAACGGTTGAAACAGAAAATCCGTTATCTAACTTCCAGATCTTCAGGATGGTCGATGGAGGGACGAATCAGAAAGCTGAACCAATATTTAATGGGATGGATCGGCTATTTTCAGCTGGCTGATACACACAGCTTCCTAAAATACCTGGATGCATGGATCAGAAGAAGATTGCGAATGTGTCTGTGGAAGCAGTGGAAACTGCCGAAAACTAAAGTCCGTAACCTCATTGCGCTCGGCGTTCCAAAATGGAAGGCATATGAATGGGGAAATACCCGGAAGGGGATATTGGAGGGTCGCACAAAGTCCAATACTACACAGAACCCTTGGCAATTCCTTTTGGAATCGCCAAGGGCTCCTAAGTCTTATCGGTAGGTATGAAAGTCTTCGTCAACCATCTTGATTGAACCGCCGTATACCGATCGGTACGTACGGTGGTGTGAGAGGTCGGGGATTAATCATCCCCTCCTACTCGATTATTCCTGTGATCTTCTGGAGTCGGATTGAGTGGCTGGTGTACCATTTGTCGTTCCGGATCCGCTGCCTGATCCCGTACCTGACCCGGTGCCGGTATTTCCTCCGGTATCGCCACCTGAGCCGCCTGTACCGTCGTCAGACCCGGTGCCGTCTCCTTCAGGAGGTGCTGTGCCGTCGTCACCACCTGAATTTCCACCTTCTCCGCCGGAATTGTCTTCATTCTCGTTGTCTTGACCATTTTCATTTCCTTGGTCATTTCCGTTTCCATCTTCGTTGTTTCCTTCGTTCTCTTCACCTGCATTGTCTTCATCATCTTTCTCGGCTTTTACTTCCACCGTTACAGATGCAGGGTTACTGCGCTGATCTCCGGAAATGGCCACTACTTCAAACATGAATGCGCCCGTGGATTGGATGTTTTCAACATTCAAACCTTTTTTATCTGTTGTTGTCAGTACTTGTTTCGCTTCACCGTTAATGGAAACAGATACTTCGAACGTCACATCTTTTCCTTTTCCGTAATCCCAGCCAAGTGTGATTGTTTGATCTTTTTTATTAAACTTCCCTTTCAGGTTGGAAGGGGAGTCAATTTTATCGTATTCCTTAGATACTTTGGAAGGTTCCGTACCCCTTACGAATAATTCGGTGATGATTCTGTCATCAGGCGTATATTCGCTTGGCAGTCTCGGAGGGTTGCTTCCGATTTCCACTTTTGATTCCACTACACTGTCCGGCTTATGGAAGTCAGGTGTATCGACCCCGTCGTGGACGTAGCTCATCAAATCACTGACGATATATTGAGCGACACGTCGGTCAGTAGGGGAGAGCGGAATCGATTGTGTCTTATATCCCGTCCATACGGCTGCTGTATAATTCGTTGTATAGCCTACAAACCATGAGTCAGGTGCCCCTGTTTTTGCAATGCCATATTTCTCTCTTTCTTTTTCAGAGTAGTTCGTCGTACCTGATTTCCCTGCCATCGGGAGGCCCGGTACTTTAGCGAATTTTCCTGTTCCCTGAGGATGATCGATGACGCTTTGCAGCATATCAGAAATCATGTACGCTGTGTATTCTTTCATCGCAGGTTGTGGTTTCTCGTCGTGCTTTATTTCTGTTTCACCGTCCCGCAATATGACTTTCGATACGGTATGAGGCTTGTTGTAGATTCCTTCATTACCGAACGCCGCATATGCACCGGCCATCTGTACTGAATTCACGCCTGGCGTCACGCCGCCGATAGAGGCAGATTCATAATAATGATCGAATTTCAATCCGAGTCCATTGACGAAATCCTCTGCTTTCTCAGGACCGACTTCCTGGAATGCTTTGAGGGCGGTGATATTCCGTGAATCCCAGAGCCCTTCCCGGATCGTGATCGGACCTTTGAAACGGCCGTCATAGTTATTCAATTCCGTGCCGTTAGAGTACTTATAAGGCTCATCTTTCAGAATATGGTACGTCGACCATTTCAAATGCTCAATGGCAGGGGCATAATCAAGCAATGGCTTGATAGTGGATCCTGGCTGACGTTTTGAATCGATGGCATAGTTGAAGCCTCGTTTTACTTCTGGATCCTGTTCACGACCGCCTCCGATTGCCCGGATTTCCCCGGTTTTCGTATCGAGGAGGGTCACACCTGCCTGCATAGGTTCTTCTGCAGCCTCAGGATAGTTGAAGCTTGTGGCTTCACCTGCAAGAATCTCTTCCAAGCGTTTTTGGGCATTTGGATCGACTGTCGTATACACTTTCAAACCGTCGGAAAATAAGTTGTAGTCACCCATATCTTGTACTTCATCGATGACGGCATCAACGAAGGCAGGGTATTTATCGCTGCTCTTTTCCTTGATATCTTCAGCAGATACCAATCCTTCTGTGATCGGGATTGCCTGAGCCGCTTCTTTTTCTTTTTCTGAAATCTTGCCGTGCTGAGCCATTAAGGAAAGCACGATATTCCGTCTTTTTTCCGCTTTTTCAGGGAATTTGAAAGGATTATAATTGTTAGGACTTTGAGGAAGTCCGGCAATCAGTGCCGCCTCATGCAATTTAATGTCCTGGATGTCTTTGCCGTAGTAGTAATCTGCAGCCGTTGCCATCCCGTTGATCCCTGCAGACATATACACTTTATTGAAATACATTTCAAAGATTTCTTCCTTCGTGTATTCCTGCTCAAGCTTCAAAGCAAGCCATGCTTCCTGGGCTTTCCTTTTCAGCGTCTTCTCGGGGCTTAAGAACGAGCCCTTAATGACCTGCTGGGTGATCGTGGAAGCACCTTCAGATCCGAAACCGCCTGTTACGTTGGCAATGACCGCTCCGCCGAGACGGATCAGATCGATTCCGTTATGTTTGTAGAAACGGTTATCCTCGGTCGCAAGAACTGCATCCTGCATGACCTGTGGAATATCATCGAAGTTCGCATACTCCCGTTTTTCCTTTCCGACCGTTGTAATCAGATCTCCGTTCATATCGTATATTTCAGAAGCAATCGGATCTTTCAATAACTTTTCATCAAGCTTCGGCGCACTTGACGCGTAGTAAGCAAACAAGCCTGCTCCAGCGAGCATTCCGATGATGCCGATGATAAATAATGATATAATGACACGCTTCACCATTGAGCCTTTTCTATTGCTCTTTTTGGATTTTGACTTTTGTTGGGCCAGGCGTTTTTCTTCCCTTGACTTATATTGACCAGCCATATTGTTTCCTCACTTTCAAATCTTCTGTGTTTTTAGTATTGTCTAAGATTAAAAATATACTACTCATAATGAGACAAAATATAGATTAACCCAATTTCATCTAACTAAAAATATAACTGATGGACTATTTTTAAATAATCGACCCTCGGATGCAGGCCGAGCGGAATCAGGATCCCTTTCTCCTCCAGTTCATCCCGTGTGATGGATTTCCTTCCTCCTTCAAGCATCCGGTCCCAAAAATACCTTAAAGGACCGTATGGGAGAAGGAAAACGTCTTCAGTGACAGAAAAGCGGATTAACACAAACGTAATCCCTTCTTGTGCATCGACCGCTTCCATGTGGCGGATTTGGTGCTCGTGAAAATTTTTAAGTGGAAAAGAAGTTTTATTCTTCGTTTCCTTCGCTTCAAAATCAATGTATCTTCCCTTGTACACGCCATTGTAGTCAGTAGTGGAAGGCTGTTTGAAATAGGCTTCCTTGATGACGGCAGCACTCCTTGAAGGGTAATGGACATCCACGATTTGAACAGGCGTCGGTTTTTTATGGATGACCGCTTTGTGAAAGGTCAAATAATACTGATTCGTTTCATTGATATCTTCTTCTAATGTCATCCCTCTATTGCTGTACGATACCTGTTTCGTTTTAGCTCTTGGTTTTTTTGAGGGTAGTGTTGCTTCCACATATTTCTTTCCATTCGGGTAATGGAATTTCATGGTAATCCACCTCGCAGACTAATCTATATCATAACAGAAACCACTCCAATATGTGTGAATAATTGTTTACAAATCACATCACGCTATAAGTAATCTGATTAAGGGGATGGAAGGATGAAAAAATTCAACAATACTTATCGCTTTTTACCCTATATCCCTGAACCTAAACGTACAGGTGAGTGGATCGGTGAAGTCACTTCCCTGGTGAATTCTTTCAATCAAGATAATATATCAAGGACGATGGCATATCAAAACTTTTACCTTCTTCATCCTGATATCAAATGGTCGTTCCTTGCTGCGATGGTTTCACGGAATGCAGGGTGGAATATGACTGATTTGAAAAGTGATGTCTTCCTGCGCCTCCTCGGTCCTCGCACAAGGGATGTTTTGTTTATGACATATGAAAGGGCGAATTGGAGCATTTTTCAAGATGCCTTTGCTCAGCTCCTTCTTTATCACTATTCGACGATATATGGTAGAAAAATGTTTCACCTGTGCAGGGATTTTCGTATTTCAAGATTTATGGAAGAGGAATGGAATCATTACTGGGACTATAGGGACGGGGACAGGCTGGTGCAATCACTCATTATCAATGAGCAGCATATCATCCAGCAGCCTGTCATTGAGCACGAGGTATATAAAGGAAGGGTATTCGGCACGTCGCTATTCTTTATTGAGGACCATTTGCATTTCAGTTCCGTCTTGTTTCCGACCCTTCAGGGGGAATTGTTCGGGAGCAGTGTCCATGGTTTCCGGAAAGTCGATAACCGGATCCTCCTTGGCAATCTGCTGTATAAGGTATTATTCGATCCAAGATATCATCCGTCCTTCACGGAGTTTGCTTTGGAGGTGGAGCATACGGGATCAAGGACAGATTATGAAATGTACTGTGAGGCGGCACCTGGGACAAACACCCCGAAACTGAGAGAGGTGTATGAAGTGATTCCCCATCACTGGCAAGAGCGGACAGACTGGTGGAGGGAAGGGGGAGTAAATCCCGGCTGGTACAGAGAGCCTGCGCGCCTCCCTGAAATCGTATTGACAGAATGGTTTCTTCATAAACAATCCCAGCTCCGGCTAGTTGCAAAGGTCAAAGGGGCGGTCGGAAGGATTTTCCCTTGGGGATAATGAAGTTGAAAAGGCCAATGCGCAGTTACCGCGCATTGGCCTTTTCAACTTCATTCATTAAGTGGAAGGTCTGTTTTCGCCTTCTAATTTAGGATTCCCTTTAGATGCTTTTGTTTCCGTTCTGTTTGTGGCTGTTGCCCTTTTGGTTTGTTGATCCTTTTGATTTTTCATCATGAAACACCTCCATTGTTAGTATTTTTGCTTTAACGTCCTTTTATACAGGACTGTCGAAACATTTAGGGTTGGATGTCCGTTTTGCACTTTCTTTGGCGAAACACTTCTAGTTTTGTCAGTGGGGAAGGGAAGTGCCTTTAAAGGGAGAATTACTGTATTAATCCAAAAAAAAGGTGGGAGAATTCTCATGCTTCCAAAACAAGATATTATGTTGAAATTAGCTGAAATCGAAGAAAGTCTCAATCAATTAGAGCAGAATCTGCATGACCGGATTTCGGTTGAAGAGAAGGATGGATGTAAGGCTTTAGAGGAAGGGATATTTAAAATGGATTGTCAGCTGAGTGCACTCGAAAAGAATACTGCTGCAATTAAAGGTCCCGTCAGACATAGAGAAAAGACTTTTGCCTTACAAAAACTTGAATTATCTTATAAGACGTCATAAACTGACTTTATATGAAAGTAGCTCATCGCTACTTTTTATTTTTGTTTATTTTTAAGTTGGAGGTCTGTTTTTTGAAAGAATTGAAGCAAGTTACAGAAGAACTCATCATGCTTGTCGAAAAGATGATGAGCGAATATAAAAGTAGAAGAGAATCAGGAGAAAAAGGAGACTTTTACACTGAAGTGAAGCCTTTTGCTGATACAGTAAAGGAAAAGAATGACGCATGGAAAGAATGGTCGATGCAATGGATCAGGGAACATAAGCCAAAACATATTCATCTGCCCCAGGTTTTGAATACGTATGACAATATCGAAATGCTGTCTGTACATTGTTTCTTCCCGGAATCGAGTTACAACCGTTTCATCAGTCACTACCAATCTGTTTCATACGTCCTCCTTACACAGTGTGACTTTCTGAACGAAGGATGAAGCTTGCAGAGATGCAATAAAAAAATCCGGACGGGCTCGTATCTCATAAAGATATCGAGTCCTCGTCCGGATTTTCATTTGGTTAAATGTCTTCCATTTATGGCGTATGGATGACGTGTGTTTCTTCGATGTTGATCTGCTTTGTTAAATCTCTGTAATCATGAAAAGAAATCTCATTCGAAATATAAAGTTTTTTGGCCATCGTCAGAAGTTCTTGGTGATCTGTTGCTTGATATTGTTTACTGCTCTCATATCGATTCATCAGTTCATTCAGGTTCATCTTCATTCCTCCCAAATCTTATATTTCATGCAAAACAACAAGCTGTTCTATACCTCTATCCTATCATAGAAAACCCTTTCACTAAGTTGTGAGAATAGTGTAACTTCCGACATTCTTCTCGTTCTTGTCGAATTATGTTTATGGGTGGATTCACCATCGGTTCAGTGGAATCATAATGTATAGTAACCATTATGAAGTAGGGGGGCTAAGTATGAATTCTTCACAATACACATGGCAGATGCCTAACCACTATCATCCATATTACAATCAACAGCAAATGAACATGGGACAGGTGATGAACTATCCTTCACAGGGGATGAGGCCGCCGAGTTATGGAGGTTATCAGTTGAATTATTTACCTTCTTTCGATGGCCATTATTCAGGACCGGGGAATGGGGTAAATCATTATCAACAAAGTTTTCCGCCCCAGCCTCAGCAAATGAATCCATATTTTGAAAATCCTCTTCAGCAAAAAGAATACAATCCATACCAAATGAAGGCGAAGGACCAGCAGGCATATGCCAATCCATACCCAAAAGCGTCGTTTTTGACGAAACCTTCTTCAGGGGGTGTGAGTAATTTCATGAATTCTTTCAAATCCCAGGATGGTTCGCTCGATTACAGCAAGATGATGAATACCACCGGTCAAATGATGGGGGCAATCAATCAGGTCTCTTCATTAGTAAAAGGATTGGGCGGGATATTCAAAATCTTTTAACGGGATATGATGCTGACCGAATGGGTGAGATATGATGATGAAAAAGGTTACGGAGACAGCAAAGATCCGAACGGGAACTTGATGAAAATCGAGTCCGTTCGGATCTTTATTTTTCAGCCCGTTGAATTGTGTGCAGAGCGAAGAATACGAGGGAAATCCGCCCTGCCCTGCACAGCTCAAAACTTGGTCTCCATAACCTTTAGGGTCAATCGATCGATATCCGCTTTCCTGAATCCTTCTTTATCTCCACTGTCAATAATCCATCATGGTGGGAAGCTCTCACATTTTTCTCTTTTACTGGTCTTGGAAAGGGGATTGTTCTGGTGCTCTTTTTCATCGATTGCCTTCTTCTGATGATTTGTTGTTTTTCGTTTTCCTCGGTGAAAAGCTCTCTGTCTGAAACTGAAATGGTCATATATTGCGGGAATACATCCAGGTGGATCTGATCCTTCTTCACGCCGGGAAGTTCTGCTGTCACAATATAGTGGTCATCGGTTTCAGTGATGTCTATCGGAAATGAACCAAATGGATTGGCGGAGGAGGCAAAAAATTCATCGATGCTTTGAAGCATTCCTCTCATCGGCCTTTCATGAAAAAACTCATTCATTGTATGCATCAGGTCCCCAAAGCCTTTTTTTGACGGATCGTTGGACATGGTCATTCTCCTTTCACACAAACGTTTTCATATCAGTGTATGGCGTCCTGTTGGAGTTGTGCATTTGTCCTGCTTCTTTTTTTTGCTGGATAAAAATGAGAAGATGATATTCTTTCTTTTCCCTTTAGTTCCGAACGTAGATTCGGTAAAATGGAAGGAGAGGTGAAGAAGATGTTTAGGAAAAACGACCTTCAACAGTTGATACAGCAATTTAAACAGGACAAAGCTTTCAATGAGCAGATCATCCACTGGCATACGATTGATGAAAAACCTGCCCAGCTGGTGGACATGCCTGCTGAAATAGATGACAGAATTAAAAAAGCCCTGCATAAAAGAGGGATTGAGCAACTATATACCCACCAAAGTACGGCATTTCAGCATGCGATGGAGGGGAAGAGCTTCACTGCGGTAACCCCGACAGCCTCTGGCAAGACCCTATGCTATAATCTGCCCGTGCTTCAGACCATTATGGAGCAGCCGGATGCACGTGCGCTCTATATCTTTCCGACGAAAGCATTGGCACAGGATCAAAAGAGTGAGCTGAACGAAATCATTTCAGAAGCAGATGCTGCCATCAACAGCTATACATACGATGGAGACACTGCGGCGAACATCCGTCAGAAGGTAAGGAAAGCGGGACATATCGTCATCACCAATCCCGATATGCTCCACTCGGCTATCCTGCCCCATCATACAAAATGGGTTTCATTATTCGAAAATCTTAAATACGTCATCATTGACGAGCTTCATATATATAGAGGGGTGTTCGGATCACATGTAAGCAACGTGATCAGACGCCTAAAGCGGATTTGTGAATTTTACGGCGCTTCACCGGTATTCATCTGTACATCTGCGACCATCGCAAATCCAAAAGAACTGGCTGAACATCTGACAGGTTCTGATATGGCTTTGATCGATAATAACGGTGCGCCAAGTGCGAAGAAACACTTCGTCTTTTATAATCCGCCGATTGTGAATAAACCTTTGAATATCCGCCGGAGTGCAACCCTTGAAGTCAGGAGGCTTGCCGGGGAACTATTGAAGAATAAAATTCAGACCATCGTGTTTGCCAGAAGCAGGGTCAGGGTGGAAATCATTCTTACCTACCTGCAGGAGCTCGTGAAGAATCAGCTCGGTGCCAAATCAATCCGGGGCTATAGAGGGGGGTATCTGCCCACGCAGCGGAGAGAGATTGAAAAAGGCTTGCGGACAGGTGAGATATATGGCGTCGTCAGCACCAATGCACTTGAACTCGGCGTCGACATCGGTCAATTACAGGTCTGCATCATGACGGGTTACCCCGGCACGATCGCCAGTGCCTGGCAGCAGGCAGGAAGAGCAGGAAGAAGACACGGGGAATCCCTTGTCATCATGGTGGCAAGTTCAAGTCCCCTGGATCAATTCATCATCGGGCATCCGGATTATTTCTTCAAGCAGACGCCGGAGACGGCAAGGATCAATCCTGATAATTTGATCATCCTCATCGACCATATCAAATGTGCGGCATATGAACTGCCTTTTAAGGAAGGTGAGGAATTCGGGGAACATGGAATCGAAGATATCCTTGAATTTCTCGGAGAAGAAAGGGTCATCCATAAGAACGGGGATAAATGGTATTGGATGAATGATGCATTCCCTGCTCATAACATCAGCCTCCGGTCTGCATCACAGGAGAATGTCATCATCATCGACCAAACCGATATTTCAGCCGTGAAAGTGATCGGTGAAATGGATCGCTTTTCTGCCATGACGTTGCTGCATGATGAAGCGATCTACCTGCATCAGGGGGTTCAGTTCCAAGTGGAAGAACTCGATTGGGACGAGAAGAAGGCTTATGTCCGTGAAGTGGATGTCGACTACTTTACAGATGCCAATCTCGCCGTTCAGCTGAGGGTATTGGAAACGGACAAAATGAGGGAATCGGATCGCTTTGATGTGTCTTACGGGGATGTGACCGTTCAGGCCATGGCGACAATCTTCAAAAAGATAAAATTTGATACCCATGAAAATATCGGTTCCGGACCGATCCATCTGCCGGAAGAGGAGCTTCATACGAGTTCCAGCTGGATTTCCCTGAAGGAATCTGGCTCCTTCAGTCAGGAACGGCTCGAAGAAGGGCTGATCGGTGCCGCACAAAGCCTGAAATCCATCATCCCCCTGTTTGTGATGTGCGATCCCAGTGATATATTTGTCGTTCCGCAAATTAAGGCGGCACACAATGAACAGCCGACCATCTTTATTTATGACCGTTATCCGGGAGGGATCGGATTAAGTGAAAAGGTGTATGATCAGATAGAGCAAATCCTTGAGGAAACGACAGCAATGATTGAAAGATGTCCATGCAAGAGCGGCTGCCCATCGTGCATAGGGACGGACCATTCCCTGGAAACCGCCAAAGTGGACAGTCTGAAACTTCTCCACCTTTTCCTTCAGAAATAACGGAAGGAGGGATATCCATGTCCCTTAAATCAAAATTAACCCGGATGAAAAAACACATCATCCGGGATGAGGATCAGGATAATAGTGGAAACAAGCCTCCTGAGGTAGAAACAGACCACTCTCATGACATTCCTTTTCTGGAAGCATGGAAAGAAAATAATACGACAACGTACACTTTGGATGATGATTACTGCCTGGTCAGGGAAATACGGTACCCAATCGACAATCACCACGGAGACTATTCATTCAGGGAGTTCATTTCTGCAGTAAAGGCATGGCAGGATTTCTCCGGCGAACATCCTCTTTCAGCCAAAGGTCTGAGACATGACGAGATGTTTTTCTTTGATACAGAAACAACGGGACTTGGCGGGGGCGTCGGAAATACGATTTTCCTTTTGGGCCATGGCCGGGTCACTGACACAGAAGTGATTGTCACACAGCACTTCTTGCCCCGCCCGGGCAGTGAAGTCCCGTTGTATCATAGTTTTTTGAGAAATGTCGATTATCGGACACTTGTCACCTATAATGGGAAGGCCTTTGACTGGCCGCAGGTGAAAACAAGGCATACACTCATTAAAGATCATGTGCCTAAGCTGCCTTCTTTTGGACACTTTGACCTTTATCACGGTTCACGCAGGCTTTTTAAACATAAACTGGAGTCTGTAAAACTGATCAATGTCGAAAAGGAAATACTCGGCTTTCACAGGGTGGATGATGTACCCGGGTACCTGGCCCCGATGATTTATTTCGATTACATTGAACGAAAGGATCCTGAAGGGATCTTCAAGGTGATGACCCATAATGAGCTGGATATCCTGTCACTTATCACGCTTTACACCCATCTGTCCCATCAGTTGTTGAACGTTCACCGGGATGCAACGGGGCAGGAAAGGTTCCAAGTCGGAAGATGGCTTGAATACACAGGGAACAATGAAATCGCCAAAGAACGTTACCAGGAAATTATTAAGGAAGAAGAACATCCAAATTATGAAGCCGTTCACCAGCTCGCCTTTCAGTACAAAAAAGAAAAAGAAGTCCATAAAGCACTGGAGCTTTGGGAAAGCATCAGGGAAGAGGCGCCGGACCCGATCAGAAAGCAGGCATTACTGGAACTGGCAAAATTGTACGAGCATAAAACGAAGGACTTCGGGCTTGCGATAGATAGGTGCCGGGATATTCTGGCCATAGAAAGACAGGATGGAGAGCGTGAATTGAGATTGGAAAAACTGTATCACCGCATGGAGAGATTGGAGCGAAAGTTGAACAAAGAGGCACCTCACTGATCATAAGAAAATACAGTGGTTCCCCTCTCAGGAATAATTATAAGAAAAGTGGCACAAAGTCCTTTTTTTTATATTGAGAATTTTCAAAAGTAGTTGTAAAATATGTAACTGTGTTGAAAATTTTTGATATCTAGATGGGATGATGTAAATGAACCGGGCAATTCTTATTCTATTCTTTGTTGTGATTGGTTTGACGGCTTTCGTTTTCACCAATTATTCGCAAAGTTTATATAGCTTTATGTAATCCACTGCAAGTGATTTTCTAAAAATAGGTATTTTCATTAGTACATGTACCCTCTCCGTTTCATAGGCTATTATTGTAACAACTAAGATATGGAAGGAGAGCGTTACGATGTATTGTAGACCTAGACCCAATCAAGTACTCCCTGCAGTCGTGCACCCTACAAAGTGTTGTGTGAACCAAAACATGACGATTTTAGAGGTGCCTCATATCCACCCGACTCACACGACCAATGTAAATAATGTGATGTATCAACATAAGCATTATTTCCCGCAAACACAATCACAAGTGGACAATGTCTCAAATCAACAGTTTAACTGTGGTGGGGGACCAGGAGGCCCTGGTGGCCCGGGATTCGGACCTCGTCCAAGACCGCCATTCGGCCCATACGGCATGGGAAGATAAGGATTTATCATAAAGTTTAGAGGGATGCTTCTAAAAGTGATCGTTTCATTGCTTGAGTGATACAGCCCATATGCGCTGTATCACTTTAAAGATGTGAGCGAATGCTTTGGGGCATCTTTTTTTGATGGTATTATGTTCGTTGTATGGGCCTCGCACTTCACGAAATATGTTACAATAGAGTGTAAAGGATTGGGGTACACTATTCGGTAAGGAGAATGGTCGGTACCCAAAGTAAGTTAAAGGAGTTTTGCAGTTGGGTAACGTGGCATGCATAACTGGATATAAATCCTTTGAGCTGGGAATTTTCAAGCAAGACGACAAAGCGGTTTATTACATAAAGCGGGCGATCGAGAAGGAATTGATTTCCTTAGCCGATGACGGATTGGAATGGGTCCTCATCAGCGGACAGCTCGGTGTAGAACTATGGGGGGCTGAAGTCGTTTTCGACCTGCAGCAGGACTATCCCGATTTAAAGCTTGCTGTCTTGACGCCTTTCATTTCTCAAGAAGAGAAGTGGAATGAACAAAATAAAGAATACTATGAAATGATTCTGTCTCAGGCTGATTTTGTCGAGACGATTTCCAAAGAACCCTATAAGACCCCGCAGCAGTTCCGAAATAAAAATCAATTATTTCTACAGAAAAGTCAAGCCCTCGTCATCCTCTATGATGATGAAAAAGAAGGTTCGCCGAAGTACTTTTATGAAGAGGCGAAAAGGAAGAAAGAAAACGATCCATCCTTTGATATCAGGGCAATCGGCTTTCAGGATCTTCAGTGGATCGTCGAAGAAGAACAATGGAAACATGAATGATCGTTTTCCGGGGCTGATACACTTCCTGACAGAAAATCGATTGACAAAATGATGGTTATTTGAAAAAATAATAATGATTAATATAGAGGTGAAAAGAATGATTTCAGACAAAGTGAAATTGACGGCCAAGGATATTCTCGAAAAAGAGTTTAAAAGCGGGATGCGGGGCTACAAACCAGAAGACGTAGATAAATTTCTAGACTTGATCATCAAAGATTATGAAACCTTCCATCAGGAAATAGAAGACCTTATGCAGGAAAATCTCCGATTGAAGAAACAGGCAGAAGGAGCAATGAAACAGCGCTCAGCTGCTCCGACACAACAGACGGGCACGACGAATTTCGATATTCTGAAGCGGCTGTCTAATTTAGAGAAGCACGTTTTTGGCAATAAATTATACGATTGATTTTTCCGGTTGATTTATTGATTGGAATAAAGTATAATTAGTTATTGCTGATCCTTTATAGTGTTTGGGTAATCGCTGCAACGTTTCGTTGTAGAGGAAAGTCCATGCTCGCACGGTGCTGAGATGCACGTAGTGTTCGTGCCTAGCCAATTCATAAGCTAGGGCAGCTCAACCTGAGCTGACGGCAGGGAAAACACCTAAGTCCTTCACGGATATGGTGTGACTACTTTGAAAGTGCCACAGTGACGAAGTCCTGTTAGAAATGACAGGAGTGGAACGAGGTAAACCCCACGAGCGAGAAACCCAAAATTAGGTAGGGGAATCCTTTCGGAGGAATTGAACGAAGAAAGGGACAAAGGAATTTCCTTTGTAGATAGATGATTACCGCCTGAGTACGAGACGAATAGTCGCATGCAGTACGACGGAACAAAACATGGCTTACAGAACACTATTACAGGTTAAGAGCAATGACTGATTGAATAATGCAAGTGACTGATACATGCAGGTAATACACTGCTCTTTTGTATCAGTCCTTTTTATTTTATGGAAAACAGGACTATACTAATGGAATAGAGATACTTTCTAACGGGGTGACAAATATGGGTACATATACATTGATTGCAACAGCGGCGATGGGTTTAGAATCAATCGTTGCGAAAGAAGTGAAAGACCTGGGGTATGAATGTCAGGTCGAAAACGGGAAAGTCATATTCAAAGGGGACGAAACGGCGATTGCACGCGCAAACATGTGGCTGCGTACAGCGGATCGGGTCAAGATCCTGGTCGGCGACTTTAAAGCCTACTCCTTTGATGAACTATTTGAAAATACTAAGAAACTGCCGTGGGAAAATTTCCTTCCCGTCGATGCAGAATTCCCGGTGCAAGGGAAATCGGTGAAATCGAAGCTTTACAGTGTTCCTGACTGCCAGGCCATCGTCAAAAAAGCAATCGTCGAACGGCTGCGTACCGCGTACAAACGTACATCATGGCTGGAAGAGACAGGACCGCTGTTTAAGATCGAAGTGGCGATCCACAAAGATGTGGCAAGCATCACCCTGGATACGAGTGGACAAGGTCTCCATAAAAGAGGATACAGAATCGGTCAAGGTGAGGCTCCCCTGAAGGAAACTCTCGCAGCAGCACTGATCCAATTAACGACTTGGAACCCGGACAGACCGTTTGTAGACCCATTCTGCGGATCAGGCACGATCCCGATTGAAGCAGCGCTCATCGGGCAAAATATTGCCCCTGGATTCAACAGGGAGTTCCTATCTGAAAACTGGCCGATGATGTCAGGTGATGTATGGGAAAAGACGAGGATGGAAGCGGAAGACCTGGCTAACTATGACCAACCCCTTGAAATACTGGGTACCGACATTGACCACAGAATGATTGAAGTGTCCAAGGAAAACGCAATTGAAGCAGGACTTGGAGACCTGGTGAAATTCAAGCAGATGCAGGTGAGGGATTTCACTTCTGAACTTCAATACGGCATCATCGTCGGAAACCCTCCTTATGGAGAGCGTCTCGGTGAACGCAAAGAGGTGGAGAAGATGTATCAGGAAATGGGGAAAGCTTTTGAAAAGCTTGATACATGGTCCGTATACATGATGACCTCCCATGAAAACTTTGAACAATGTTATGGAAAGCAAGCTACCAAGAAGCGAAAGTTATTCAACGGCTTCATCAGGACCGATTATTATCAGTTCTTTGGACCACGTCCGCCGAGAAAAGGATAAGTTTCCATTAAAAAAATAATAGTAGGTCAGAATAACCCTCTCACTTCCTGCGTATAATAGTTCTATCATTTTCAGGGGAGTGAATGGGATGGACCATTCTATAAGTGAATATCAAAGAATCTATCAGGCGCTGCAAAGCTCTATGTCATCTATTTCGGGCGAGGAGTGGGATTCTGTCCAACAGCAGCTGCATGAAGCAACAAAAAATCTTGATCAGGCCTTTCAATACGAACTGCTGAACAAAAAGAGAATATATGACTGAATGCATTTCAGGGAGACCAGGGACATCCATACAGGTGGGTTTGTATGGATCGTCTCTTTTCTTTCGCCATCATTTTACGGAACTTTATTCTTTCTACCTTTTCAACCGGATAGAATTCTAGTAAATTAGAAATATTGTGTTATACGTAGGAGGTCCACATGAGACGGAAATTACCATTTGAATTATCAAAGGAACAATCCTTTTATGAAGCATTATCTGATTGGGTCGGGGATGTCTTTTATGATATTTTGCCTGAAAAAGGCTTCGACCTGCGGGATGAACAGGTCTTCATGGCCTTTCAGCTTAACCAGGCTTATAAAAATAAGCAGGTCATGTTTGCAGAAGCGGGAGTGGGAACAGGGAAAACGCTGGTTTATCTCCTATATGCACTCTCTTATGCACGGTATACGGGGAAACCTGCGATCATCGCCTGTGCAGACGAAACGCTCATTGAGCAGATCGTAAAAAAAGAAGGGGACATCCAAAAGCTTGAAAGTGCACTGGATCTAAACATAGATGTCCGGCTCGCGAAATCCAGGGAGCAATATCTCTGCATCAAAAAATTAGAAGAAAACCTTTCTCAACATGATGTTTATCATGACATGTGGGAGGAACTTCCCGGATTTGTCCATGATACCTCCTCTATGAATAGCTTCAGTCATTACGGTGACCGGAAGGAGTATGCCGGTCTTTCAGACGAAGAATGGAATAACGTAGGGTGGGATTCCCTGCAGGACTGCATGTCGTGTGCGTATCGACATCGCTGCGGCTTGACGCTTCACCGTGAACATTACAGGAATGCCGCTGATCTAATCATTTGTTCCCACGATTTCTACATGGAACATATTTGGACGAAAGATTCCAGAAAACGTGAAGGGCAACTTCCGCTCTTGCCTGAAGCAAGCTCGGTTGTATTTGACGAAGGACATTTATTGGAGTTTGCTTCCCAAAAAGCGATGACCTACCGAATGAGAATGGAAACGCTGGAAAGTCTATTAGAAAAACTTTCTTCCTCGGATATGAGAGAGGAAACATTATATACGATTGAAGACATTATGCTTGAAAATGAAAAGTGGTTCGAGCTGCTCGAAAAAGAAGCGAGAGCAGAAGAAGGCTCTCTCCGCCAGTATATTACCCGCTCAGAGGCAATTTTGCAGCGGGGACGTGCACTTACCGAGAAAATCGAGCATCTGTTGAATGAGCTTGTATTCGAATCGGAAATGTATGTCATGGATGATTATCTGCTAAAAGTAGTGGAAGAATATCTGGAACAAATTCAATATTCATTGAAACTCTTCCTGGAAGATGAAAAAGGGATCTATTGGCTCGAAACTTCCGATGAAGAACACACCTTTGTGGTCATGCCGAGATTAGTTGAAGAAATCTTGAGGGACCACGTATTTTCTCAGAAGGTTCCATTCATCTTTTCTTCTGCCACACTGTCTTATAATCAAGATTTCTCTTACGTATCCAAGTCACTTGGAATCGGAAATTATGAGAAGTTCTCAGTGGCGTCACCATATGAATACGAAGAAATGATGAAGGCGTATATCCCGTCACTGGACATAGGAACAGATGAGAAAAATATCTATGCATTCGACCAGCTGAAGAACAATCAAGGAAAATCATTGATTCTCTTCTCATCGAAAGAAGAGATGGAGAACTTCAGAACTTATCAATTGCAGCAAGGCAGTCAAGACTGGCAAGTGATCTACGAAGGTGACAGGGAAATCAGTGATACAGTAGAACAGTTTCAGCAGGAAACGTCGACTGTATTATGTTCTTATCACTTATGGGAAGGGCTTGACGTGCCTGGTGAATCACTCACCCAGGTGATCATCTACTCCCTGCCGTTCCCTCCGAAGGATCCAGTATTTGATGCCAAGAGAAATCATGCTGCCGACTCAATCAATGAAGTCGACATCCCGTACATGATCCTGCGCCTGCGTCAAGGAATCGGACGCCTCATCCGGACTAGCGAAGACTACGGAAGCATCCACGTCCTGATGGATGCAGAAGAAGCTTCAAACAGGGAATTGGTGGAATTTATTTTACCAGTGGGGATTGAAGTGTTGAACGTATAGTATGGAAAAACCGCCTGGAATGGAATGGGCGGTTTTTTTGTTATTTGGGGGGATTGGTGAGGTGAAGGGGGCCGTGCGTGTGGAGTTGATCACAAGTAAGGTGAAGCAGGACATTTATGTGGGGTGGGTCACAATCAAAGTGAAGTTGATAATATATCCGTAAAGTCGATAATAAGTTGGCCGAAGTCGATAATATATCTGTAAAGTCGATAATAAAAGGCCAGAAGTCGACAATATATGCATCAAAGTCGATAATAAGCGCCCGGAACGGGATGAAATCAGATATAAAACCGTCCAAATATCAGGCGGCGTCAGACTTATACGCCCTAATCCCCACAATCCATCAGGAAATTCCAGACAAAGACGCCCCAAATACCCTCTCAGAAACCTTTTCCCGAAGAATCCCCTCTATCAATTCACTCATTCACAGCCCAAGTTTCCAGAAAAATATGATAAAATAGATAGGATGTTAGAAAAGGGGGCTTTATCAATGAAAGAAACGACGATAGAAACAAAAGAACGTTTTCTTGATTATGTGAAAAAGATGTCTGCATACAACGAAGCGCTTGGATTGATGTTCTGGGATTTACGGACAGGTGCTCCGAAAAATGGCGTGGAACAGCGGTCTGAAGTCATTGGCATGCTTTCATCAGAGCTATTTGAAATGTCCACTTCGAGTGAAATGGCCGCTTATCTGGCGAAACTTTCCCCAGAGATGGATCAATTGGATGAAATGACGCAAAAACTGCTGGAAGAGTGTCAGAAAGAGTATGAGCGAAATAAAAAAATCCCTGCATCCGAGTACAGGGAATATGTTGTATTGCAATCAAAAGCTGAAGGAATCTGGGAAGAAGCGAAGGATAAATCTGACTTCTCCATGTTTCAGCCTTATCTTGAAAAGCTTGTCGCGTTCACGAAACGCTTCATTGATTACTGGGGCTATGAAGATAACAAATATGATACGCTTCTCGACATGTATGAGCCTGGTGTAACAGTGGAAGTGCTGGACAAAGTGTTTGGGGATCTTCGAGAGCAAATCGTCCCACTCGTCCAGAAAATCTCTGAATCTGCGAACAAGCCGGAAACCGGGTTCCTGTTTGAACATTTCCCGAAAGATAAGCAAAAGGAGTTCAGTTTGAAAATCCTCGAGCAAATGGGATATGATTTCAACTCTGGAAGGTTGGATGAGACGGTCCATCCATTTGCAATCGGATTAAATCCGGGGGACGTGAGGGTGACGACGAAATATGACGAGAAGGATTGGAGAACGGCGGTGTTCGGTACCATCCATGAAGGCGGTCATGCCCTTTATGAACAGAATATCTCTAAAGAATTGGTCGGCACGCCGCTTTGTACCGGTACGTCTATGGGAATCCACGAATCTCAATCGCTCTTCTATGAGAATTTCGTTGGAAGAGATCATTCTTTCTGGAAACAAAACTTTTCACTGCTGAAAGAGTACGCTACAGGGCAATTCGATTCGGTAGGGCTTGACGATTTTTACCGGGCAATCAATGAATCGAAACCTTCATTAATCCGTATTGAAGCGGATGAACTGACGTATGCATTACATATCATCATCCGCTATGAAATTGAAAAAGGCTTGTTTAATGATGAGATCGAAGTGAAGGACCTGCCAAAAATCTGGAACGAGAAGTATGAAGAATATCTTGGCGTCCGCCCATCTCATGACGGTGAAGGAGTGCTTCAGGATGTCCATTGGGCAGGAGGAAGCTTTGGTTACTTCCCGTCTTACGCATTAGGCTACATGTACGCTGCCCAGTTCAAGCGCGCCATGTTAAAAGATATTCCTGAATTCGAAGAGCTGCTGGAGAAGGGCGAGCTTGCACCGATCCGTGAATGGATGACGGAAAACGTACATCAATGGGGCAAATTGAAAAAGCCATTGGACATTATCAGGGAAGTAACGGGAGAAGGCCTGAATGCCCAGTACCTGGCTGATTATCTGAATGAGAAGTATTCAAAGGTGTATGGGTTGAATTAAGATAAATAGACGACTAATAATAGAAAAAGAGGCAGCCTTTTGATGAGGGCTGCCTCTTTTTGATAAGTATTCTGGTCATGCTCAGGAATGGAGTCGTTACGGAAATAAGATACCAGGGTCTGTTGCTATATTCCATGTATGTATGTTTACTCCGTAACGTCCAATGGTAGCAGACCGCCCTGAAAATAGAGTGGAATACCTAATGATAACGTAATCGTTTATCTGCCCATCGTAACCGACAAAGTGATCTTTATCTTCAATTAATTCATCTTTACTGCGCAAATAGTCTTTCACTATAGAAACTGCTTTATCCTGTGTTTCTGTAGGGGTATCCGTACGAAGATCATTATTGAGTGCAACAGTTTGACTGTCAGAGTGATTTTCTTTCATTTGAACATCACTTTTGTTGTTATTGTTTTTTTCTTTTCCAATCTGATTGTCTGTACCGTCTTCTGATAAACTTTCTTCTCCACTTGTTTGGTGGTGTTCTGTAGAAGGTGAACTTTCACTTTTGCTGCTACTTTCACCAGGATGATCGCTGGAGGATTCTAAAGTGGTTCGTTCCGACTCTGTTGAAGTTTCTGATTCAGTATTGGCCTCTGAAATCGGTGCGGAATCTTCTGTTGAAGTATGTAACGCTGCGTCTTTGTTCTGCTCATTTGAACATCCCGCGAAAAAAGAAACGAACAATATTAGAGCAACACTGTAATGAATTATGTTATGTAGTTTCCTCATATAACCCCACTCTCATTTTATTACTATTCTTTGTTTACTTGGTAGCCTATCATTTCCCCAGCTTCGTTTTTGATGGGGAAAAGTATCTAAAGGCAGTTTCATATTATCCTATATTATTCATTATGTAAAATATTGGATGGTTCTGGATTTTATAAGGTGAAAAGAGTAGAAGGGGGTGGAGGAGTCTCTTGGGATCATATCCGAGACTGCATGGGTGCGAATATAGTACTCAAGTGACAGAGAAATACATAAATATAACCCCAAAAGGCAACTGACACCTTTTAGGGTTACATTTCATATGTTTGGTTTAGACCAAGCCGCCTCCGCTTTTTAATTTGTCCAGCTCCAGGTGCTTGGGGCTCGAGGTCATAAGCCAAGTCACCCAAAAAGGCAAAGACCGCCTTTCCAGCTGACTCGTCTTATGCTTGTCGCCCCAGGGCGAGCCCCTTCCGCTTTTCAATTGTCCAGCTCCGGCGGCTAGCCCCTCGAGGTCATAAGTCAAACCAACCAAAAAGGCAAAGTGCGCCTTTCCGGTTGGTTCGCCTTATGCTTGTCGGGTCTGACCAAGCCGCCTCCGCTTTTCGATTGTCCAGCTCCGGCGGCTAGCCCCTCGAGGTCATAAGGAGAACCAACCAAAAAGGCAAAGTGCGCCTTTCCGGTTGGTTCTCCTTATGCTTGTCGGGTCTAACCAAGCCGCCTCCGCTTTTCTTACCACATCCGATATCCTTTTGATGCTGGTGGGGCGTTTTGGATCATGTCGATGAACGGGACGGAGTAGGCGACGAGGATGAGTGCTGCTACAACCGTTAACCAAATTCTCCAGTTTTCAAATATCATAGGCGTTTTTTCAGCAGTTTCTGCCTGTTCTCCAATCGGGAATTCTTCGTTTCCTTTTGGTGCGAAGAATGCAAGATTGATAAAGATGTATAGGACCAGGATGATCCCCATAAAGAGGATTGTTCCGCCGACTGCCTGGGCGACCTGGTAAGGGATCCAGTCAAGTGCCTGTGGAGCGTCTCCGTAGGTTGAATAAGATGAACGTCTCGGAGCGCCGAGTAAACCGGCTGCGTGCATCGCTCCGGACATGATGCCCATGCCGACAGCCCATACGATCGCTTGCACGATGGCCAATTTGTTCATCGCCTTCGTTAAGACCCGGCCTGTTAAATGAGGCACGAGCCAATAGGAGATACCGAAGAACGTAAGCACGACGGAGGTGGCAAGTGTCAGGTGGAAGTGACCTGTCACCCAGATCGTATTATGGACAACCTGATTCATCTGATTGGATGCATTGACCAATCCACCTGCTCCGGCTGGGATGAAAGCGACCATACCGATAAATGGAACGGTAAAACGGGCGTCTCCCCATGGCAGTTTTTTGAACCAACCGAATAATCCCGTAGCGCCTTTTGAACGTCCGTACATTTCGAAGGTGGCAAACAGTGAGAATGCGGTCATCAGGGAAGGGATCACCACCATGAATGTCAGGACAACCTGCAGAAATTTCCAGTATGCGTCAATTCCCGGCTCAACCAGCTGATGGTGAAAACCGACAGGGATTGAGAAAAGGAGGAAAAGTATAAACGATAACCGTGCCAGTGAATCGGAAAAGATTTTACCGCCAATGACTTTAGGGATGATAACATACCATGCCATATAAGCGGGAAGCAGCCAGAAATATACGAGCGGGTGACCGAAGTACCAGAATAGAGTCCTGCTGACCAGAACGTCAACACGATCCACAAGTCCAAGAGACCAGGGGAGGAGCTGGAATAATACTGTTCCTGCGACACCGATTGTAGCAACGATCCATAACACGGTGTTGATGATTGCCATGAATGTAAGCAGTGGACTCGGTTGTCCTGGATTTTCTTTCCGCCAGCTGACATATTTCATGATCATTCCAGCCCCGCCGAGCCAGCTGCCGACCACGACGAACGTCAAACCGAGGTAGAAGATCCAATGAGCCTGGAGTGGTGCATAAAATGTATAAAGGACAGTTGCCTCATTGAGGAGAATCATGACGGCCGCCATAGTGGTACCGATAAGCATCACCCAGAATCCAAGCCACCCCATCAGGCGGGCTTTCGGTGAATAGGTGCCGGACGTACGTGAGATGGCAGCATGCTGGAATCCGAGAATGAAAAAGGTTGTGAGGACGAGCCCAAGCAATACGCCGTGAACCGTCAATACCTGATAGTATCCGATCCCTGCTGGAAGGGTGAATCTTCCTGATCTCACCAATACTTGTAATAACCCTGCCAGTCCACCGAGTGCGAGTGCGATGAAGCCGACATAAATATGGGTCATTGCGAGAAGGGCATCTTTTTTGTCAATTTTTACGAACGATTTCATTTAGTCCACCACCTTAATCATCGATTTCATGGAGTGATGTCCCACTCCGCAATATTCATTACACACAACAAGAAATTCCCCAGTCTTATCAAGGGTTGTGGTGTATTCACTGATAAATCCTGGTTCAAGCATCATGTTGATATTTGTGCCAGCCACTTCAAAGCCGTGGACGACATCTTTCGTCGTGGCGATCACCTTCAACGTCGATCCTTTGGGAACTTCAATCTCCCCGGGTGTGTAAAGAAAAGCAGAAGCGACCAATACCAGCTCATAATCCCAATCCTTCCCTTCGACCTTCTTTAAACCTGGTTCGTCAAAAGGAGCGATGTTATCCACGTGTTCTGGGTTGATATAGGCTTTAGCGCTTGGAGGCTGATGACCTTGATGAAAAGCGCTTATACCGAGAATGATTAAAAATAATATAAGAGACCCTGTTCCTAACGTTAACCACCATTTTTCATAACGATGCATGTGCATATGATTCACTCCTTTGAATTAAAAACGATCTAAAAATAGTAGAAACACGCCTAACCATGTAAGGACCAAAAATCCGCCTAATAATAAAACGGAAGTCAGGGTGCCCTTCAGCGATTTGGAATCCTCCAGTTTGACGACCGTTTTATTCTGTAATTCCGGTTTTCCCATTCATCTCATTCCTTCCATCAATTGGATGATTGTATTTATGCTTCTATCGTAACCGCCCTGGTGCATCACAATCTGTGATAAATGTCACACCTGAAGGGTGAATTTGTGAAATAAATGTGAAGTGAAAGAAATGGGCCTTTCAGCCGGTTCATTTGCAGAGAGGTGAAGCATACCGTATAGGAATGAACGAATAGAGGGGGAGACAAGATGGAGAAGTATTACTGCAAACGGTGCTGCCAGATCTTTTCCCAGCGCTTGACCTGTCCGACATGCGAACTGCCGGTAGAAGCAAAGATCCACATTCAAGTTCATCATCAAGACGGGAAAAAAGGCAGCCAGTGAAGTGAACAGAGTTGGGGTTGAGTGGTGGTTGTGATAATATATAGAAGATTCTAAAAAATAGGGTGATAAAACATGTTTATTCCATCATTTTCATTACAGGACAAATTAGCGATTGTAACCGGTGCCGGCCGTGGAATTGGACGGGCAATCAGTATCGGATTGGCAGAAGCGGGGGCTGATGTTGTCCTGTTATCCAGGACGAAAACAGACCTTGAAGAAACGGCTGAAATCATCGAAGGAATGGGAAGGAAGGCATATGTCCTTCAGACAGACGTGACGTCAAAGCAGGAGATCAGTCATGTAGTCCCATACATAGAAGCTCAAGGAAGATCCATCGATATCTTGATAAACAACGCAGGTATGAATATTCGCTCTGCTGCACTGGACGTAACGGAGGAAGAGTGGCAGGTAATCATGGATACCAATTTAAAATCCGCCTTCATGATGAGCCAGGAAGTCGGAAAGCATATGAAAGAGAATGGAAAGGGTAAAATCATCAATATTGCGTCTGTGGCAGGACACGTTGCCCTCCGGACCGGAGTCGTATACGCATCGACCAAAGCTGCGATGATCCAGATGACAAAAGTGCTCGCGTTGGAATGGGGACAATATCAAATCAATGTCAACAGCATCGGACCCTGGTATTTCAGGACCCCTTTGACGAAGAAGCTGCTTGAGGACGAGGAGTATGTCAACGATATTCTCTCAGTCACTCCGCTGAAAAGGATCGGAGAACTTCAAGAACTGGTGGGACCGGCGGTGTTCCTTTCTACCGATGCATCGGATTATATCACCGGACAGACGCTGTTCGTTGATGGCGGCATGACAATCAACGGCTTTTGAAGATAGAAACTAAAAAACCGGCTCCATTCGTCGAATGGAGCCGGTTTTTGCTGTTGATTGGAGTGGGTAAGATGTGACATCAGTCAGCAACTCTACTAATTCAATGGCGTCAGCACTGGCTTGCCCGTGGTGCGACCACAACTCTTCTATTATATTTCAATCATCAATATCACTAAAAAGTCTCCGACATTTTCAATCGTAATAGGAAGTTTCAAAGCTTTGTCAAATCCATACATCTTGGACTGGCCGACAATGACGGTCGGCGGGGTAATGTCAAGTGAATGTCCTGCCTGGGCGAGTAATGTGGCAAGATTACCAGCGATCATATTACCCAACTCCCCGGCGAACGACTCGAGCATTTCCCCTTCAAGCGGCATTCCGAACATGGATGCGCCCAGTGCCTGAAAGGATTCCTCTTCTCCATCTACGATCATCCTGCCGCGTACACCACCGGTAAATCCGATGAGCACGCCAATCTTATGTTGGCTGAAAGGTTCCGTCAACAAAGAGGGCTGCTTCACATCAATATTCATAGGGATGACACTTTTGATTGCCTGTACTGAACTATTTAGTATATCGGTGACACTTTTTGTTAAAATCATGTCGAATCCTCCAGTATTTTGTCATTTTTATCATACCATATTACCTGGTCGGAAAGAATGATTATTTGGAATTGTTTTCATTTTCAAGGGCTTGATGGTGAGGGAAAATCTCTGCTGTGTACATAATGATTGTGTTTCTGGAAATACTATCCTTACTTGGAAGTGCAGGGAGTGAAAGGATATGCCGAAAATCCTGTCTGTTGAAAAAGAAGTACCTCCGGTGAAAATCACCCAGAAAGAAGCTTCGGAATTTGCCAAACAGCTGTTTTCGTCAAGCTTCAAGGATATCGGCCGGCTTATCAATGTGTTTCAAAATGGAGAGATAGAAAGCCGGTATTTCGTTAATGATCTTCAATGGTTTTCGAAAGAACATTCTTTCAGGGAAAAGAATGACGCATACATATGTCATGCTGTGGATCTGGGGAGCAGGGTGATCAGAAAAACCCTTACAGAACACAGGCTCACGATGAATGACATTGATGCCATCATCACGATCTCATCATCTGGGATATCCACCCCGAGCATTGAAGCAAGGATCATGAATTCCCTGCCATTTTCTCCTCATATCAAGCGGATCCCGCTTTGGGGATTGGGGTGCGCAGGGGGAGCAGGCGGACTTGCCCGGGCATATGAATACTGTCTGGCATTTCCTGAGGCGACTGTGCTGGTCCTTTCCATAGAGCTGTGTTCTCTGACATTTCAGCATGGGGACCGGTCTAAGAGTAACTTGATCGGGACATCGCTTTTTGCTGATGGTGTAGCCTGTGCAGTCGTATGTGGAGATGACAGTACTGTACTGGAGGGAGTTTCACAGCCGTTGCCAGCGATCATCGCCACCCAATCAACGCTTCTGGAGGATTCATTGGATGTCATGGGGTGGGAAGTAAAGGACAATGGGCTATATGTGGTGTTTTCAAAAGACATCCCTGCGCTTGTGAAGAATTGGCTCCGTCCCAATGTTGAGGGATTCCTGGACCAACATGGTGTAAAGCTTGGGGGCATCAATCATTTTGTTGCCCATCCTGGAGGAAAGAAAGTGATTGAAGCATACCGGGAAGCGCTTGGCATGGACGAATCGATGACGTCAGAAGCTTTGAAAGTGTTAAAGGAATATGGAAATATGTCTTCTGCGACGATACTTTATGTGCTGAAAGAATTTATGGATAAGGGCTGTTCACGGGGGGATATTGGTTTGGGGACCGCGCTTGGTCCCGGGTTCAGTTCGGAATTATTATTGATGAGGTGGGAATGAGTGCTGTATTTCTTTCTGTTCTTTTCAGTGTTGATCATTCAACGGATTGTGGAAGTTGTGATAGCGAAATCAAATGAGAAATGGATGATAAGGCAGGGAGCGAAAGAATATGGACAGGCCCATTATAAATTGATGGTCGCGATCCATGTAGCCTTTTTCATCTCTTTGTTGATTGAAGGCGGTATAAAGGAATCGGGGGTCAACAGCTATTGGCCATTCCTGCTGTGCGCATTCTTGATCACCCAGATCATGCGGATATGGGTGATCACTTCTTTAGGGAAGTATTGGAATACAAAAATCATCGTGCTGCCGAATGCTGAGTCTGTCAATAAGGGTCCATATAAATACTTGAAACATCCAAACTATTTGATTGTAACGATCGAACTGATCATTGTTCCCTTACTTTTCAATGCGTATTGGACGATGTTCATTTTCGCACTGCTCAATCAGCTCATCCTCTCGGTACGCATTCCCCTGGAGGAGAAAGCTTTACGGAATGAAACAGATTACGGGGAGGTTCACATCCAAACAAAAGGGTGGGGATCACTCATGAAAAAAGAAAAATAATTTTCTTATTGAAAATGATTATCGTTTTTGATAAGATTCTAATTGAAGATGAAAATTATTCTCAGTTATACTTAAATAAAAGGGTGGGGACACAAATGGTATGGTTTTTGATATTGATCACTGTAGTAGCATATGGCTTCGTCATGAAGTTTGTTTTATCTAATGTAATGAAAGATCAGGCACACAATGGGGAAATATCAACATATCGGACCAGTGCAAAACCTTTTAGCCATTCAAACTTGATTCCAACTGAAACAGTACAATAAATTTTCGGCCTCCTTCAATCTGAAGGGGGCTTTTATTTTACCATTTTCCCAAAACTGGATCGGGGCATATACTGGTATCAGCTGAAAGATAGATGTATTCATAGAGAAATTGCGATAAATGCGATAAAATAAAAACGTTATCATTTTCTGAACAACAGAAAGGAACGGAATGAAATGAGTGGCATAAAACAAAAAAGCATACATTTACATAAAAGAATGGAAGAGCTTGCAGCTTATTACGAGCTTTTCAGTCAAAATGGAGACGGTGAACGGGCTGACAAGGTTGAAAGGCTGGCCGAGAAATTGTTCAATGATGAATTGATTCTCGCTTTCTGCGGACACTTCTCCGCAGGGAAGTCAACGATGATCAATCATTTAATGGGAGAGGAAATTCTGCCATCAAGCCCCATCCCGACTAGTGCGAATCTGGTGAAAGTGCACCGTGCCAATGTGGACTTTGCGAAGATTCACTATCATGACTCGGAACCCCTTTACTTTCAGGCACCATACGATTTCTCAACGGTTAAAGAGTATTGTAAAAACGGGGAAGACGTTTATTCAGTTGAGATCGGACGGAGTAGGAGTGAGGTGCCTGAAGGGATCTCGATTCTTGATACACCCGGTGTCGACAGCACTGATGATGCCCACAGACTGTCCACTGAGTCTGCAATCCATCTGGCCGACGCTGTCTTTTACGTCATGGATTACAATCACGTGCAGTCTCAGGTGAACTTCGAATTCACGAAAGAAATGGTCCGCCATGGGGTGAAGCTGTATTTGATCGTGAATATGATTGATAAGCATCAGGAAGAAGAATTAAGCTTCCGTGATTTCAAAGAAAGTGTCAGTTCATCATTCGCATCATGGGGTGTTGTTCCCGACGGCACGTTCTTCACTAGCTTAAGGGATCCACGCCATCCTCACAATAACCTGGTGAAATTTCAGAAGCTGATTGGAGAACAGGTGGATAAGAAAAGCGGTTTGATTGAAGAATCGGCACAATCGGCCATTTCTCAATTGAAGTCCGAACACGAAAGATGGTATGAGGAAGAACTGGAGAAAATCGAACGAAAAGCCAGGGACGTCCTAAGCGAGCATGAATGGAAGAACAAAGAGGGCCTTCTATCATCTGAGAAAAAGCTGATGGATGAAGTGTCAAAAAAGGATGTCTCATCGGTTAAAGAACAGTTTGAGGAGAAGCGAAAGGAAGTCCTCAAGAATGCATATCTCATGCCTTTTGAAACGAGGGAAATGGCGAAAGCCTTTTTGGAAAGCAGACAAAAAGATTTTAAAGTGGGCTTCCTCTTTTCAAAGCAAAAGACCGAAGATGAAAGAGCTGAACGACTGGAGAAGTTCAAAGAAGAAATCAATAGCCGGATTGAATCCCAGCTGGAATGGCATTTAAAAACATTAGGAAAAGACATGGTGAAAGCATATGGGGCAGGCGATTCCGCTGAATGGGATCGATTGACACTTGCGATCGATGAAGTGTTCCTGACTGATTTGATCAAGCCGGGGGCAGGGGTCACAAGTGATTATGTCCTGCAATATTGCGAAGACCTTTCAGAAGCATTGAAAAAAAGGGCGAGGAACGACTCCAATGAAAGAATCCAACGACTCCTGATAGAGTTGGAAACATCTTCTGCCAGGGAGAAGGAGGCTGCTCTAAAAGAACTCCATTTGCTGCAGGAGAAGACCGCCGTCATTTATGAATGGGACGCCATGTCTCATGAAAAGGACACGCAAATCAAACGGATGAGAGCAATCCAAATCGATTCGAAACAGGCTGAGATCATCATTCAAAAATGGAAAGAACGATGGAAGGAAAGAGAAGAAACTTACACAGTTGCATCACAATCCGATTCAAGCCAGCCTAAAGAAGAAAAAACGAAAGCTCCGAAAAGGCATCACCAGGAGAAGGAGCAAAATGAATCTTCTATTGAAGAGGTGACCCAGCGTCTTGATGTCATGACCGATGTGTTCAGAAAATATAAAGGATTTTCAAAAATCGCCGATCACCTGGCAGGTAAGAAGACGCGACTGTCCAATCAATCATTCACGATTGCTTTATTCGGTGCTTTCAGTGCAGGGAAATCTTCATTCGCAAACGCACTTTTAGGGAAGAAAGTCCTCCCTGTCAGCCCGAACCCGACTACTGCCTCTATCAACCGGATCAAGCCTGTATCAGAGGAAGGAAAACATGAGACGGCACATGTCCAAATCAAGACGCATGAGCAGTTGATTCAGGATATCAGCCATTCCCTGACGTTCTTTGACCGAACGGCTGCTTCACTTGATGAAGCGATGGATATCATCCCGGCCCTGTCGAGTGAAGGAAGCGGGAAAGAAAACGTCCATCTTTCTTTCCTTCAGGCTTTCCTAAAGGGCTATCCTTTGTTCAAGGGAAGGCTGGGACAAAAGGTGGAAGCGAACCTGGATGAATATCGGGGGTTTGTTGCCGATGAAACGAAAGCCTGCTTCGTCGAATCCATCGATCTTTATTACGACTGCCCAATCACAAGGCAGGGAATCACCCTGGTTGATACACCAGGGGCTGATTCGATTAATGCAAGGCATACGGGAGTTGCGTTTGAATATATCAAGAATGCTGACGCCATACTGTTTGTCACCTATTACAATCATGCCTTTGCCAAGGCCGATCGTGAATTCCTCATCCAATTGGGACGTGTGAAGGATACATTCGAACTTGATAAAATGTTCTTCATCGTCAATGCCATCGACCTTGCTCGTGATGAGGAAGAAAAGAATGATGTCATCGATTATGTGGAAAACCAGTTGATACAATACGGCATCAGGTTTCCAAGGATCTTCGGGGTCTCTTCCTTGCAGGCCCTGAAAGAAGCCGGTTCAAAGCAGTCTGGAATGGAAGGGTTCAAGCAGGAATTCAACGCTTTCATCGAGAATGAGTTAGTGAGCATGAGCGTGGAATCTGCACAGAATGAACTTGAAAGAGGATTCCATCGTTTTCGGGAATATGTTAGCCATGCATCAAGCGATCAGGACTATAAACAGGAACGAAGCCAACAGCTTAAACAGGCGGCGAAGGAAATTCAGCAGCTTGTCGACAGCCAGTCTGTCGAGCCTCTTACCATTGAAATGATGCAGGAATCCAAAGAGCTTGTCCATTATGTTAAGCAGCGAGTGTTTTTCAGGGTATCAGACTTCTATAAGGAAGCCTTTCACTCAGGATTGTTTTTGCAGTACGCCAATCACTCTCAGGCGATCAGAGAGGGACTGAAGGAATTTCTGGACAGTATCGGCTTCGATCTTGCACAGGAAATGCGGGCTACATCCCTCCGCATCCAGCAGTTCATTGAAAAACAATTAAGTGCCCACTGGACGGTGCTTGAAGGGAAAATACAAGAGGTGGAAAAGGGCCTTGTCCTGTCTCCACAGGAAACACAGTATGAACATACCATTGAATTTGAACATGCATTCAAACAAGCGGATCCGACATCATTTGAAGATGCATTCTCCTCATTCAAAAATCCGAAACAGTTTTTTGAAAAGGGTGGAAAGAAAATCATTCAGGATCAATTGGAATCACGCCTGCAAACGCCTGCCGACAGCTATTTAACAACAGAACAGACGCGCCTTTCTGAATGGGGGGCAACCTATTTGAAAGAGGAATTCAATGCCATCCATAAGGAAGTGAACAGTCAAGTGATGGAGCAGATCCAGTCCCACTTGGATGTGCTGGAAACTGTTCAGGACCTGGATGCATTGCAACGGGATCTGGACTTATTGGAAAAGCATTCTGTGTAAAAGGAGGCGTGAAACGTGGAGAATCCTTATCATTGTTGTGCCACCTGCATTCATATACGAGGGGTGAAGACGGATAAGAAAACCTCGTATGTATGTTCCCGTCTCGGATATGAAACCAAAACGACCTATCAATTCACCTGCTGGGAACCTAAGCGGGAAGTGACGGAATTGATGAAAAAAAGGGGGATGATATCGTGAGCACGTTCGTTGATACTGACTGGCTAATGGAGCATGTGAAGGATGAAAACGTAAGAATCATAGACTGCCGGTTTTCTTTAGGTAACCCGGTGGAAGGGCGTGAACAATACAAACAGGGGCACATCCCCGGCGCCTTATTCTTTGATCTAGAAAAAGACTTATCAGGGCACGTGAAAAAGCACGGAGGACGTCATCCCCTTCCGAATATGAAAAACTTCATACGGAAAGTGGAAAGCGCAGGAATCGGCAATGAATCGACCGTCGTGATCTACGATGATCAGGACGGGGCTTTCGCCGGAAGGTGCTGGTGGTTATTCTCATATATCGGACATGAAGACGTCATGATCCTGAACGGTGGATATGCTGCGTGGAAAAAAGCCGGGGGAGAAACCGATACCGGGGTCCCCCAATACCCACATGAAAACTACCGCCCTCATTTCAACGAGGGCATCATCGCATCCCTCGAGGAAGTCAGGAGTTGTGCAAGAGGGGACAATGATGTCATCCTGATTGATTCAAGGAGCAGTGAAAGATACATCGGAAAAGAAGAACCGATTGACCGGATTCCTGGCCATATCCCCCGGGCTGTCAACTTTCCCTGGACCGATGGGGTGAAGAATGGAAGCTTCACTGGAGAAAAGCATGATGACCGATTTGCCTCTCTTTCAAAAGACTCGCCCATCATTGTGTACTGCGGATCAGGCGTGACGGCCACCGCAAATTTCATCAGCTTAAAGGAAGCTGGGTTCAAACATGTTAAGTTGTACGTAGGAAGCTATAGTGACTGGGTTTCTTATGAAGAACACTCAGTGGAAAAAGGGAAATGAAAATAGCCGATTGGAAGAGATACATCACTTTTCCAATCGGCTATTTCTTCATGTATGTTATACTTTAGTATGTGAAATGAAGCAATAAGGAGTGTATGTAGTGAACACAAAAAATGAACATTTACTATTGATAGATGGAATGGCACTATTATTTCGATCTTTCTTTGCCACCGCTGTAACCGGTCAATTCATGATGAATTCGAAAGGACTCCCGACAAACGGGGTACAGGGCTTCATGAAGCATCTTCTGATGGCGGCAGAGCATGTGAACCCGTCTCACATCATCGTATGCTGGGATATGGGAAGCAAGACCTTCCGAAATGATGTATTCAACGATTATAAATCGAACCGGAACGCACCCCCGGTCGAGTTGATTCCCCAATTCGACCTGGCCAAAGAAGTGGCGGAAGGTTTCAATCTTTCAAATGTGGGCGTCGTAGGGTATGAAGCTGATGATTGCATCGGTACGTTGGCCAAAAGCCATCACGCGGAACGGAAAGTATCTGTATTGAGTGGAGACCAGGATCTGCTTCAGCTTCTGGATCATAATATCGATATCATGCTTTTGAAGAAGGGATTCGGCAATTACCAGACGTATACAAAGGATCTGTTCGTGGAAGAAAGAGGGATTACACCTCAACAATTCATCGATGTGAAGGCATTGATGGGGGATACGAGCGACGGGTATCCAGGTGTGAAAGGTATCGGGGAGAAGACTGCCCTCAAACTGATTCAACAATATGACGACATCTCAGGAATCCTGGAGAATCTGAATCAACTCACCCCATCTCAACGGAAGAAAATTGAAGAAGACCTGGAGATGCTTCATGTATCCAGAAAGCTTGCCGAGATCCACTGTGAAGTGCCCCTCACTGTTTCGATAGAAGAAGCGAGATGGAGCCACGTGTCACAAGATACACTTTCGATTGTGGACGAGCTTGAACTAAAAGTGCTTAGAAGATTTTTGATGGGCTCGAACGTGATGACGGCCTTAAGTTAATAGGATAGTGAGTGTCAGGGGATGATCCCCTGACACTTTTTTTAGCGTTTCGTATTTGCCCGCTTAGCGGCATCTTCCAGCTTGCCCTTTGGTTCAGCGGCGAATTCAGCATCGTGTGAAATACCTTGTGGATTTACGCTGTTGGCATTCTTACCTTTATTCTTATTGTTTCCTTTTGTCATGAGTGTACCCTCCTTGATGGTGTTGTTTATATTTTGCCTTTGTTCCTTGCAAATATGCCATGAGACGGGACAAAGTAGGACACACTATCTGATAGGAGGTGTTAGGGTGAATAAAGGTATACTCACAGCATTAATCAGCATTTGCCTCGCTCAAGGTTTGAAGATCCCTCTCCATTTCTTGAAGAAGAAGGAATGGAAGCCGGAGTTGTTCTTCCAGACAGGGGGGATGCCAAGCTCCCACAGTGCGGGAGTTGCTTCCTTGACGACATTCATTGCCCTTAAAAGAGGGGTGAAAACCGTTGATTTTGCTCTATCCTTCATCTTTGGGTTGATTGTCATGTATGATGCACAGGGCATTCGCAGGCAAACAGGCGAATTGACCCTGAAAGTGAACAGCCTGGATGAACTGGTTAGTAAAGCCCATGAGCATGAATCAGTTGAGTTTGAAGAGAAGAAACCGAAAAGATTGAAGGAAATGCTTGGGCACCAGCCGGAAGAAGTCGTCGGTGGTGCAGTTCTGGGCTCAGTCCTGGGATTTATCGCTTATGTGTTTTCTAAGAAGGATGGGCTAGGCAAAAGAAAAAATTTTCTGTAAGATAAGAAGAGACAAAGTGGCGATAAGGTGAGGAGAAGCGTGAAAAAGACAACCGAAGAATTTCTCATACATTTAGAAAATAAGGGGTTTAAATTTCAGGAAGATGCAATCGGTTTTATTTATTTTGGGAAAAAATATACAGATGCGCCGGATGAGCTGGTGAACAGCGCGATCGAAATTACATTGAAAGCCCAAAAACAGTTTGACAGCAGCTTTTACATGTCGATTCTTGAAAGACTTCATTCACAACAAATATCTTCAAGGAAAGATGCTTTGAAATGGATGGAAAAACAGGGGTTGGCGTAAAACCTGCAGGCATAAAGGAAATCCGGACAGTCATTCAACAGGTGAATGTGTTCGGATTTTTTTATGCCAAAGACCTGTGTAAATCGTGACCTGAACGTCCTTACTCTTTGCTATATCCAGGTCAGGACAGGAGAAGAGTGCTGACTGGACGATGAAAAATGACGCCCCCATATGAAGGCGTCATTGAGTAACGATCCATCTGCCAAATGGCTCAAAGAGATCCGTCTTCATTCATATGGATGGCTTTGCGGGCCAGCTCATCCGCTGCTTTATTTTCCTTGCCCGGTATCCATTTAATAAAGAAGAGGTTGATTTGGGCTGTCATTTTCAATATGTCTTCTAGGAGTGGTTTGTACTGCCGGTTCTTCACAAATTCTTTTTCAACCGCCTGAACGACTGCTTGTGAATCAGTGCGAAGCCAAACGGTAGCGTCTTCTTTTTCCAAACATATCTCCAGTGCCCGTTTACATGCGGTGAATTCGGCCTCATGATTATCCATCACACCTAATGGAATGGCATACGTTTCCACATTTCCGTTCATTTTCAGGATGATGCCGGCTCCGCTAAGACCGGGATTTCCGGCACTTGCTCCATCAATATTCACTTCTATCATAGAACTTCACCTCTCATATAACGTAAGAATATTAATATAGTAGCATATATTGGTTTATACATGGACAGTTAGTTGAACAACCTAATCAGCATCAGCCATCGGGACTTCAGGACAGAAGGTCAGCCATTCATTGTATAAAAGGAATAAGGAGTGGTAAGATGATTCATAAACTGTTAAAGAAAGTATTCAGGAAATGGGATTTGGTTTATTCAACTCAGGATGTAGGCGAGTACGCCACGATGAAAGGAAGGCTTATGCAGAACGGTGTGGAGCATAAAACGAAAACCATCAGTTCTGGGGGAGGAGAAGGAGGTGGTTATGGCTATGCCAGCACCTACCAGCTTTATGTGCCTAAAGAGGATGCCCATAAAGCGAATAAAGCGATACACCATTCGAAATAGTCCCATCCGACTAATTACATTCCCTGAAACCGTTGTTTGGAGGGAAATGTTGGCGGTTTGACCAGGAAGGCATCCTTTTATGAATGTAAACACAGCGTATGTTCGAAGGGGAAAGACGGGTCGAGCCGCTCTGAAATCGGTAAGTCCTTATCAATAAAATCACGCACGTCAAAGGAGTTTATGGCGATGGAAATGAAAATCAAATTTAAATACGCAAGTAAAACATCTTCTGATATTTGGTTTGAATCCGACTTCTTTCCGAGAAAAGAAACGATGATCCACGTTGACGACCTGATGAAAACCGGGAGAGTCTCTGATCTTGAAATCATCGATGAAATGGGAAATGCCTGGTCGAGAAAGGAATTCATCAAGCTCAATCAGGAGCTCGAGAAAGAGCCGGAAAATATCGTTGTATATTTTGATGGGGGATATGATAAAGAAACTCAGCTTGCAGGTGCCGGTATCGCTGTTTATTATGATAAAGGCGGGGAATCTTTCAGAATCAGAAAAAATGAACGCCTAGAGGAAATCGAAAATAATAATGAAGCAGAATATGCAGCTTTACATATTGCCATTGGTTTATTGGAAGAAATCGGCGTGAAAAATACACCTTGTACGATCAAAGGGGATTCACAAGTCGTACTCAAACAGCTTGAAGGGGAATGGCCGTGTTACGAGGAAGGTTTAAACCGCTGGCTCGACCGGATCGAAGCACGGATAAAAAAATTAAGGCTGAAAATCAATGTAGATGTACTGAACCGCAAAGATAATAAAGAGGCAGATAAGTTGGCCAATCAAGCATTGCAGGGGGTTCAGGTGCACAGTCACAAACGGATAGAATAATTTTTCCTCAGTCTATATATTCTATAAATAACATCGTTGGTTTTAACATGGGAGTGATAAAATGAACCGCAGGGAAGTGGTTGATAAAGTGGATGAGCTTCTGGATACTTACTGTCATGACTGCCTGATTAAAGTTCATTTCAGGAAAGAGTACGGAAAGACATACGCTCACCGCTTTTGTATAGAAAAATGCACCGTAGGGGAACAAATCCGTTCCTACGGAGAGATATTGAATGAAACAAAAGGACATCCGTCCCGGAAATAGCCGGGACGGATGTCCTTTTTGTCTTGCATATATTGGTGACCGATTATAATTTAACTACGTTTTCTGCTTGTGGTCCGCGATTTCCTTCGACAACATCGAAAGAAACATCCTGACCTTCTTCTAATGACTTGAATCCTTCACCTTGGATTGCTGAGAAGTGTACGAAAACATCGTCTCCGCCTTCAACTTCGATGAATCCGAATCCTTTTTCATTGTTGAACCATTTTACTTTACCGTTTTGCATGTTCTAATCCTCCTAAATCGTTCAAGCACGTATGTGCCTTGGGAAATATTATCATGAAATGAAGGAGGAAATAGGTATATGCTCCATCATTTCGATGATGATTTAACTATACAATATGGAGATTTACCAGTCAACATTACACCATTGTTTAAGGCTGTTTTCGTAAACATTGTGGCTTCTAGACAAGCGAGATGCGGTTGATTGCAGCGAGAATCAACCATTGAAGATGAAAACCAAAAATTCACTGGATTAATTCATCTTCTGAATAGTGGTGATCACCGTTATTCAAGTACACTGACCTTGATTCATTGCTATGACAACCCTAGTCTTAAATTACCGAAGATGCTCACATTAACGTCTAATATTAGCAACAATCTATCCGAAAAGAGCGTTTTTTAAAAGAGAATATTTAAATAATTTAGATTATGTGTTGACAAATATTGAGTAAGGAAATAAAATTTGCACTAAGGAAACTTTTATATATTAGTAAAAAATATATTGCTAATGTAAAAAGAAGTGAACACATATAATATTTATGAATAGGGTAAATACAAAATGGAATGGAGAGAGGATTGCATATGAATAAGAGACTGATGGTAATGGTCGGAATGATCATCATATTGACTGCCGGGCTAATTCTAGGGGGATGCGGCAACGCTCCTGCAAATACTTCCGGCGACAAGGTGAAGGTGACGACAACGATCGGGCAAATTGGTGACGCTGTAAAGAATATCGGGGGAGAACATGTTGAAGTACAAAGCTTGATGGGACCGGGAGTGGACCCCCACTTGTATAAAGCGAAACAATCTGACATCGGGAAACTTCAAGAAGCAGATATCATATTCTATAGTGGTCTCCATTTGGAAGGTAAAATGCTTGAAATTTTCGAAAAGATGAATGAAGAGAAACCGACCTATGCGATTGCCGACAGTATCCCAAAAGAGATGCTGAGAAAAGATCAGGCAGACAAAACAGCAACCGATCCACACGTATGGTTTGATATTGATTTGTGGAAGATTGCATTGGAGCAGGTTAGGGATGGTTTGATTGAAATGGATCCAGACAACAAAGAAGATTACATTCAAAACACAGAGGCGTACTTTGCTCAATTAGATGAATTAAAAGCATATGCGCAAGATGAATTATCAAAAATTCCTGATGAACAAAGAGTGCTTGTGACAGCTCACGATGCATTCAATTATTTCGGTGCGAAATATGACCTTCAAGTAATGGGGTTACAGGGTCTGAGTACGGATGCCGAGTATGGCTTGGCTGACGTTCAATCACTTGTGAATACACTTGTTGAACGCAATATCAAATCAGTATTTGTAGAGTCGAGTATCTCGGAGAAATCCATTAATGCCGTCATTGCGGGCGCCAAGGACAAAGGACATGATGTCGTGAAAGGCGGAGAGTTATTCTCTGATGCAATGGGGAAAGAAGGCACAGAAGAAGGAACATATATCGGGATGTACAGACATAATGTCGATACAATCGTTAAAGGATTGAAGTAATCGATCGGAGGGGAAAGTATGAACTCAGTTGATGTTAAAGGGCTGACCGTGGCTTATCACAGGAAGCCGGTATTGATGGACGTCGAGTTTTCAGTGCCGAAAGGAAAACTGATCGGGATCGTTGGACCAAATGGGGCCGGAAAGTCAACGCTGATCAAAGCGACCCTTGGCTTGATCCCCCGCTCTTCAGGCGAGATCAAAATATTTGGCGAAGCTTATTCTCCCAAAAGTAAATTGGTCGGATATGTGCCCCAGCGTGGTTCTGTTGACTGGGACTTCCCGACAAATGCACTTGATGTGGTCTTGATGGGAAGATACGGTCACTTAGGATGGTTTAAAAGACCGTCTAAAAAAGACACAGTGTTTGCCATGGAGTGCCTTGAAAAAGTGGGAATGACCGAATTTGCTTCAAGGCAGATCAGTCAGCTGTCAGGTGGCCAGCAACAAAGGGTTTTCCTTGCAAGGGCGCTTGCCCAGGAAGCACAAGTATATTTCATGGATGAGCCATTCGTCGGTGTGGATGCAGCGACTGAAAAAGCAATCATATCATTACTGAATGAATTAAAAGAACAGGGAAAAACGGTCCTGGTGGTCCATCATGATTTACAAACTGTGGGCGAATATTTTGATTGGACGATGCTGCTTAACCGGAAGACCATCGCATATGGTCCGACGAAGGAAGTCTTCAACGTTGAGAATCTGCAGTTGACTTATGGAGGACGCCTGTCTTTCCTTGAAAAGGACCAAATGTTTATTCATCCGTAGAAAGAGGTGAGTGAGATGAATCATATATGGCAATCGATATTACATGACGGCAATACACAATGGGTATTGCTCAGTACATTACTATTAGGTATTGCAAGTGGTGTGTTAGGCAGTTTCGCCCTATTAAGGAAACAGAGCCTGATCGGGGATGCCGTTGCCCATGCAGCGCTCCCCGGCATATGCTTTGCTTTCATGTTCATAGGTGAGAAAAACTTCTTTGTACTCTTGATAGGTGCAGCAGCCACGGGACTCCTTGCAGCTTATACAATACAGCTTATTACGAATACAACCAGAATTAAGGAAGACACAGCCATTTGTCTTGTTTTATCCGTCTTCTTTGGTTTGGGGATCGTCCTTTTAACAAAGGTTGCCCAGATGCCGACCGGCAATCAGAGCGGCCTTGACGATTTCATCTTTGGTCAGGCGGCATCCCTCGTAGGGAGGGATGTACAGCTGATGGGCTTGACCGCAGCTGCATTGATCATCATTACGTCTGTGCTTTTCAAAGAATTCAAAGTAAGTACGTTTGATCCCCAGTTCGCAAAAGGGATCGGACTTCCAGTCGGATTTCTAAATTTCTTATTCATCTCCCTGCTGGTCATTACCGTGGTGATCGGCATTCAGGCAGTCGGGGTCATCCTCATGGCTGCAATGCTGATCACACCGGCAATCTCAGCCCGGTATTGGACCGATTCATTAAGGGTGATGGTACTCATATCAGGCGTGACAGGCGGCTTGTCCGGTGCAGTCGGGACTTTGATCAGTACGATGGGCAGAGGCTTATCGACAGGCCCGTTCATTGTATTGACAGCGACTGTCATATTCATCGTTTCCATGCTGTTTTCCCCTAAAAGGGGCTTGATCTCTGTCATGATTCAACGATCTAAAAACGATGACCGCCTTGCTCTGAGGTTTGTACTGAAAATGCTTTATCAATCAGGTGAAGCGATCAGTAAACAGCGGGTAGCAGAGAGGTGCAATGTATCCACACTCAGATTCAATCGTGTAACAAAAGCATTATTGAAGAAAGGGTATGTGGAAAGTGCAGAAGGGAAATGGACGTTAACCAAATCGGGGTCGATGAGAGCGGAGCAGATCTCGTTTGTGGATGAGATCATGGAGCTGAAAGAAATGTACCCAAGTGAGTTAGGTTCCCTAGATGTCAGGTGGCTTGAAAAAGAAGAAAAAGAAGTGGTGTCAAATGAGCATCTCGCTCACTTGCGATTGAAAATGTCGGACATTTACAAGCAATATCCTTTCTTGAATTTAAACATCCGGACAGGGAGAGGAGGGGCAGGAATATGAGTTATGAATTATGGATCCTGCTTACCGGTAGCCTGGTTGGTTTATCCTGTGGAATTGTCGGTTGTTTCCTGATCCTCAGAAAGATGTCGATGCTCGCTGATGCCATCAGCCATACCGTTCTCCTTGGATTGGTGATGGCCTTCATCGTGAGCCAAAGTATGAATGGTTTCTATATGTTGATCGGTGCTGTTATAGCCGGACTATTGACCACTTTTATCGTTCAGTTATTACATTCGAGCGGTATACAGGAGGACGCGGCGATAGGAGTTGTATTTACATCTCTGTTTGCAGTAGGTGTGATCCTCATTTCATTGTTTGCCAAGAACGTCCATTTGGATGTAGAGCACGCATTGATGGGGGAAATCGCCTTCGTTCCCTGGAATACACTTTCACTGCCGGTCATAGGCGATATTCCCAAATCCGTCGTGATGCTCGGTTCTGTATTGATCCTTGACCTGTTGATCATCTTCCTGTTATTCAAGGAATTTAAATTGACATCCTTCGATCCAAGTATGGCAGCGGCAATAGGGATACCGGTACTTGTGGTCCATTACATCCTGATGGGTCTCGTGTCGGTGACGACCGTTTCCGCTTTCGATAGTGTCGGGGCCATTTTGGTGGTAGCAATGCTCATTGCACCTGGAGCGACAGCGTATTTGATGACTGACCGATATAAAATGATGCTTCTTCTAAGCGGCCTGATTGGCGTGTTTGACAGTATCATCGGCTATTATGGGGCAAAGATTTTCGATGTGTCCATATCTGGGGCAATGGCTGTTTCGGCGGGGGTTGTATTCTTCCTTGTTTGGATGCTCTCGCCTAGATACGGTCTCTTATCCAGGTTCCTCAATCAACGCCTGACAGAAGAGTAAAAAGATGCCTGGGTTGTATTCATTCTGTACTTATAGTAAACTTTTAATGATATTTATGGGAATTTGGAGGGTACAGAATGCCTACACCAAGTATGGAAGATTATATAGAACAGATTTATATGTTAATTGAGAATAAAGGTTATGCCAGAGTATCGGATATCGCAGAAGCTTTATCTGTCCATCCCTCCTCAGTTACGAAAATGGTGCAGAAATTAGACAAGGATGATTACCTCATCTATGAAAAATACCGTGGGCTTGTCTTGACTCCAAAAGGAAGTAAAGTAGGAAAACGTTTAGTTTACAGACATGAACTTCTAGAGCAGTTCCTTCGCGTCATTGGGGTGAAAGAAGAGCATATTTATGAAGACGTAGAAGGGATCGAGCATCACTTAAGCTGGGACTCAATCGACCGAATCGGTGATCTAGTCCAATTTTTTGACGAAGAAAAGAAGCGGGTAGATGCGCTCAGAACGATTCAAAACCGCAGTGAATAGCAACCTGAGTATTGAAATTGAGAATGGCATAATGGCCAAAAGGACTTTCAGCTTTGACTGAAAGTCCTTTTTCGGCATGTGCAGGCTGATTAGAAAATGGTCGGATAATCCTGAAAACCACCTTCAAGCCCTGAATTGGTCAATTCTGTTTCTCCCCATTCATTTTCGTTCAACGACACCCCATGCAGAATCCCTTCAGAAGCTTCCAACACAGCTTTTCTATAGGAAATGATACGGCCTGAAGACGTTTGGAAACTGATGATATCTCCATGATAATTTCTTTGCACCTTCGTAATTTCCTCCATGTTTCATCACCTTTCATGTCATGGTTTAGCTATAGTATGGACAAATTGATGGAGATGCATAACGAAAAGGTTCGCTGGTTTCAATAATCTGTTTTCGCACTGGTTGCTATTATTAATAGTGGTTAATGTGAGCATCTTCTGAAATATAAGACTGTGGAATAAGGGAATTACCATAGCAATGAATTAAGGGCAATGTACTTGAATTATGTTGGTTACTACTATTCAGAAGAAGAATAAGCAGTTAATTCAGTGTATTTTTGGTTTTTATCTTGGATGGTTGATTGGAGTGGAAGAGGCTCACCGCCATCCCCGCGGAAAGCGAGCATCTCTCGCTGCAATCAACCGCATCTCGCTTGATTAAAAGCCACAATGTTTACGAAAACAGCCTTTCATGAAAAGCCCTCTTGCCACAGGGGAAAGGATTCCATAGACTGAATGTAAGTGGAATTTTAATTTAAAGGGGGAGGATCTATAGATGAGTCAATCAGAATGGCATAATAGTGCAAGAACACGCTGGGAGGACAATGCAGAAAACTGGCATGGGAAAAGCGTGGAAATGTGGAAGGGAGGAAGCAGGAAGTCAATCATCCCCTTCTTTTGCAAACATATTGCAGAAGGCAGCCAGGTTGCAGATTTAGGCTGCGGTGATGGGTATGGCTCTTTTCTTCTATATGAAAAAGGGTATGACGTGACAGGGATGGACTTCTCTCAAAACATGGTAGACATTGCGAAGCAACATGAGCGGGAGAAGTTGTCGTTCGTACAGGGTGACTTAAGATCTCTGCCTTTTTCTGACGGAGCCTTCCATGCCGTGATGGCGATCAATTCCATCGAGTGGACGGAAGATCCCTTACATACTTTAAACGAAATCGAGAGGGTTGTGTCTCAGGAGGGGTTCATCTGTATCGGTCTCTTAGGGCCGACAGCACACCCCAGGGACAATGCCTATCCACGCTTGCACGGTGAAGAAGTGATCTGTAACACGATGATGCCGTGGGAACTGGAAAAGCTGGCCGGTGAAAAAGGATGGAAAAAAATCGATGAATCGTGGGTGTATAAAAAAGGAGTGAGCGCTCCTCTTACAGAAGGGCTCACCAATGAATTGAAGCAGGCCTTGACGTTTATGACTTTATTCATGTTCCAAAAATGAACAGGCGGGTGAATCCTCTGGTTTACTTCAGATCATCGTAGAAGCAGTAAATTGTAATAAATGATTTATTGAGAAATTGACAGAAACATTATATTGTAAGAGTACAAACATAGTATAAATGCCAGCAAGGATACACCCATTTTTATGTACATTTGAATCCATAAATCCAATAGTTAGAAGGTGGCTTTCATGACGACGACAAAGAAACAGGTAGCATCTGATATTACCATTGCCCAGCAATCATCCTTGAGCCCGATCGTAGACATAGCAAAGAAAATCGGTCTGACCGAAGATGATGTCGAGCTTTATGGTAAATACAAAGGGAAAATATCCTTTGAAGCAATACATAAATTGAAAGATAAACCTGAGGGGAAATTGATTCTAGTGACTTCCATCAACCCTACCCCAGCCGGAGAAGGAAAATCCACCGTCACGGTAGGCCTCGGCGATGCACTGAACCAATTGGATAAAAAGGCGATCATTGCCATGAGGGAGCCTTCACTCGGACCGACGATGGGAATCAAGGGGGGAGCGACAGGCGGCGGGTATTCACAAGTATTGCCGATGGAGGATATCAATCTTCATTTCACAGGTGATATCCATGCCATATCGACTGCGAACAACGCATTGGCAGCGCTCATTGATAATCATATGCATCAAGGAAACGCCCTGAATATCGATCAGCGGAGGGTGGTATGGAAACGGGCCGTTGATATGAATGACCGTGCCCTCAGGCAAGTGATCGTCGGTCTGGGAGGACCTTTACAAGGGGTGCCAAGGGAAGATGGCTTTGATATCACAGTCGCATCTGAAATCATGGCTGTCTTGTGCTTATCTCAAACGATCGAAGAATTGAGAAGCAGGCTTGGACGAATGGTCGTCGCTTATAATTTTGACAAACAACCGGTAACCGTTGAAGATCTCGGTGTCGAGGGAGCACTGACACTATTGTTGAAAGATGCGCTGAAACCAAACCTCGTACAAACGATCGAACATTCCCCTGCACTCATTCACGGTGGTCCATTTGCCAATATCGCTCATGGCTGCAACAGTATAATGGCGACAAAGACTGCTTTGAAATTAGCAGATTATGTGGTGACTGAAGCAGGATTCGGAGCTGACCTTGGGGCTGAAAAGTTCCTGAATATCAAATCCAGGGCCCTGGACGTTGCGCCGGATGCGGTCGTCCTTGTTGCCACCGTACGGGCGTTGAAGATGCACGGCGGGCAAGGGAAAGCAGAGCTTCAGGAGGAGAATCTCCAAGCACTCCAAAAAGGCTTGAACAACCTGAAAAAACATATGGAAACATTGGAAGCGTTCAATGTGCCGTTTGTCATTGCGGTCAATCGATTCGTATCAGACAGTGACCAGGAAATCGAATTGTTGATAAAATGGTGTGAAAACCAACAGGTCGAGGTGTCACTCACTGACGTATGGGCTCAAGGAGGCAAGGGAGGAGTCGATTTAGCTCAAAAAATCATAGAGAAAATCGAGAACAATACGAAGGAATTCAAACCTCTATATGAATTATCAGATTCCCTCCAGTTCAAAATCGATACCATTGCCAAGAAGGTATATGGTGCGAGCACAGTAGATTATACGGTCAAAGCAAGAAAGCAATTGGAGCAGTTTGAAGAGCAGGGATGGGGCGTCCTTCCCGTCTGTATGGCGAAGACCCAGTATTCCCTGTCTGATGATCCGGGCAAACTCGGCCGTCCTGCAGATTTCACCATTACGATCCGCGAATTGAAGCCGAAGATCGGTGCAGGATTCATCGTCGCTATGACAGGTGAAGTCATGACCATGCCGGGACTGCCTAAGAAGCCTGCCGCATACGGTATGGATGTGGACGAAAAAGGCAGGGCCATCGGATTGTTTTAACATGTTCGAAAGAAAGGAGAGAGGATGACATGTTTGATCCAACAGCCTTTGATAATTTAAAGGTCGTGTTCGAAGGGGCAGTGTATGACCTTGATCTTTCTGGTGACATACAAATACTCGATCGCAAGGACCTCTTTGACTTCGCTCATTATGACCGTTGCTATCAGATCCGCTATTCACTGCCGTACAAGAAGTCCATTTCGGTCGCATTTCATTTGAAGGCGGATATGGGCCATTTTCTTGCAGAAAGGAACATGATGACTGAAAGAAATACGGCTGGTGCCGAAATCCTCATCGTCTATAAAGGAAATGAGGCATTGAAATCTGCACGGAGAGGCCTTGAGGATGTATGGGGAGACGATAAACAGTGGGAATGGAAAGAGATTTACTCTTCCAAACATCCCACTTCCCACGAAGGGACGCTGAGCTTCAACAGAGTCATCACTGAAGAGATGGTTGATGACGTCCTCCAAATGATTTCATTTTCGGTTGATACGATGCAACAGCTTGACCGAAACAACTTCTAGTGCCGATCAGGATTCATATACATATTAAAAAAGGAGAATGTGCATGAAAATTGCCTGGGTAACGGATAGTACAGCGTATGTGCCAGAACTTACAGAGAACAGCAGCATCTTTATCGTGCCGATGATCATTCTTTTTGGCGAGACTGAGTTTCGTGACGGGGTGGACCTGTCCCCTGACCAGTTGTTTGCTAAAATGAAAGCGGGGGCAGTGGAGGTCAAAACTTCACAGCCTTCTATCGGCACATTCAAAGAACTATATGAACAATTAGCAAAAGAATACGATTATATTTTCTCCATCCATGTATCGTCCCACTTCAGCGGAACCTATTCATCGGCCACTCAGGCTGCGGCTCTCTTGAGTGATACCATCCCGAATATTGTCTGCATCGACTCGAAGATCCTTTCTAATCCACTGACAGAGTTGATTCATTACGGACAAAAGCTGGAGGGTGAAGGGAAAGATCCTTCCTATATCAAACAAGCCATCGAAGAGAGGGTATCCTCCAGTGAAACATATGTGATGGTGGGAAGTTTGGAGCAGCTTCATAAAAGTGGAAGGATGGGAGGCCTTTCTTTCTTCCTCGGAAGTGTCTTGAACGTAAAACCTATGCTGGCGATCGAGGATGGAAAACTTGAAGTGAAAGATAAGGTGAGAAGCATTAAAAAAGGGTTGAGCAGCATGGAAACCCGTTTGAATCAAGCAATGAAAACGAAGCGGATCACAAAGGTCTCAGTCCTCCACGGGTTAAACCGGGATGACGCACTGGAATGGATCGACGAACTGAAAAAGGAATACCCGGACGTTGAGTTTGGGGCATATCCCCTCGGTGCGGTCATCGGCGTTCATGCCGGGGCGGATACAATCGGGATAAGCTGGTATGCAGAAGGAGAATGAAATAGTGAAGGAGGGGGCTGAAGAGTGCTGCACCCCTCCTTTTTATTCTGATAAAGAGCAAGTGTTTGCTACAATGGAGAAAAGGTGAGTGTATGGAACAAAAGAAATTGAATGATGTAATACATGTCTTGAAGAAGGAATACCTTGGTGAGTCAACGGGCCACGACTGGTTCCATTTGGAACGTGTACGCAAACAGGCATTGAGGATTGCAAAAGAAGAAGGGGTCCAACATACATATATCGTTGAACTGGCTGCATTATTGCACGATGTGCCCGATGAGAAATTTGTAGGGAAAGAAGAGGGGGAAAAGAAGCTTGACGGTATCTTATCCTCTCTTTCTTTAACGGACAATGAAATAAATGTATTGAAATCCATCATTTATTCGATATCTTATAAAGGCGGACATGAAGCAAAACTGACTTCCCTGGAAGCGAAAATCGTAAGGGATGCGGACCGGATTGATGCGATCGGTGCGATCGGGATCGCGAGGACTTTTGCATATGGTGGAAAAAAAGGTCAGCCCTTATATAACCCCGATTTAGGTGTGAGGGAAGAGATGTCCCTTGAAGAATACCGACATGGTGAAAGCTCCAGCATCCATCACTTTCATGAGAAATTATTGAAGCTAAAAGACTTGATGTGTACGGAAACGGGCAGGAGACTGGCAGAAGAACGCCATGATTTCATGCTTCAATTTCTGGAGCAATTTAATAAAGAATGGAATGGTCAGGAATGAGAATGTTAACAGCTGAAAATCTTTCCAAAACTTATGGAGAGAAAACGCTATTTAAAGATATATCATTTTCCATTACCGAAAAGGAGAGAGTTGGCCTGATCGGTGTGAACGGTACGGGAAAATCGAGCCTATTGAAGCTGATAGCGGGTATGGAGGATTATGATGGAGGAGAGATATCCAAGCCAAACGACTATCATATTGCCTATCTTCAGCAGGAGCCTGCATTCGATGGAGACTTGACCGTGATTCAGCAGGTGTTTCGCGGTGAAGCAAAGGTCATCCAGGCCATGAGGAATTATGAGCTTGCCCTGATGAAAATGGAAGAGAGCCCAAATGATCCAACCGTTCAGGATGAACTGTTTGAAGCTCAAAAACAGATGGACATCCACCATGCATGGGATGGGAGTGCAAATGCAAAATCGATTCTGATGAAACTTGGAATCGAGGATTTTTCAAAAAAAATGCACGAGTTATCCGGCGGACAGAAGAAGCGTGTCGCTCTTGCCGGGGTTTTGATCGAAACACCGGATTTATTAATATTGGACGAGCCGACCAACCATTTGGATTTTGAATCCATCAAGTGGCTGGAGGATTATTTAGGGAAGTATAACGGTTCTGTTTTACTTGTGACCCATGATCGATATTTCCTCGATAGAGTAACCAATCGCATCTTTGAACTTGATGGGGGCAGCCTCTATTCCTATAAAGGGAACTATGCCTCATTCATCGAGGCGAAAGCATCCCGTGAGGAGGCGGAGCGCCAGCTATCAGAAAAGCAGCAAAATCTTTACCGAAGAGAGCTTGCCTGGATGAGGAGGGGCGCAAAGGCCAGGACGACGAAACAGAAGGCCAGAATCCAGCGTTTTGAAAGTCTGGAGGATAACATGTCAGCGGGACCTTCATCAGGACAGGTAGACATGGCGATCGGCGGGAATCGTTTAGGAAAGCAAGTATTTGAGTTTAAACATGCATCCAAAACGTTCAACGATACATGCATTTTGAAAGATTTCTCCTTCCTCATCAAACCTAAAGACCGTATCGGGATTGTAGGCAGGAACGGAAGTGGAAAATCCACTTTCCTCAATCTCCTGACCGGAAACGATGAACTCACAGGCGGGGAATTGTTGACCGGACAGACTGTCAATGTAGCGTACTATACGCAAGGCCATGAGGAACTGGATGAGTCCATGCGCATGATTGAATACCTACGGGAAGCGGGAGAATACGTCACCACCGATAAGGGAGAGCAGATTTCCGTCACATCGATGCTTGAAAGGTTCTTATTCCCAATGAGCACGCACGGTACACTGATCCGGAAATTGTCCGGCGGTGAAAAAAGAAGGCTCTTCTTACTTAAGCTGCTTATGACAAAACCGAATGTCCTGCTGCTCGATGAGCCGACAAACGACCTAGACACTGAAACCCTTACCGTTCTTGAAGACTACATCCAGGAATTTTCAGGTGTCGTGATCACCGTCTCCCATGATCGGTATTTCCTGGACAAAACAGCAGAGCAGCTGCTTGTTTTCAACGGGGATGGGGACATTGATATGTACTTCGGTGAATACACAGAATACCTTGAAAGAAATGCATCGAGAGGTAAAAAGCAAGCGGCAGAAAAGAAACCGGATCCTTCCCCTGTCAAGGAAGTGAAGGAGAAGGAAAAGAAACGTCTGTCATATATGGAAAAAAGAGAATGGGAAGAAATCGAAGATAAGATAGCCGGTGTTGAAAAGAGAATCGAAGAAGCCGATGAAGAACTTCAAAAGGTCGGAAGTAATTTTGAAAAAGCCCAGGCGCTGATGTCGGAAAGTGAAAGCCTCAATGAAGAGCTTGAGAGACTGATCGAAAGATGGACATATCTTTCTGAATTTGCCGAATAAGCCTCTTCATTTAAGGCCAGACGCATCCTGTGTTAGAATGGGATGTATATGAAGTGTGTTAAGAAAGGGGTAAATGCAATGAGAATCGTATCGATTGAACCTACTCCTAGTCCGAATACGATGAAAGTTCTTCTTGATCAGGAACTGAAAGCTGGGAAAAGCAACAATTATAAAAAAGATGCGGCAGAAGGTGCTCCTTCTGTCATTCAAGACATACTTGCCATTGAAGGAATCAAAGGCGTCTATCACGTCGCAGATTTCCTTGCTGTCGAACGGAATGCCAAGTTTGATTGGCAGGAACTTCTTCCACAGGTTCGAAAAGCCTTTGGTGAAGAGTCAAGAAATGTACAGTCGAAATCGGAGATGGAAGAGCATTTCGGTGAAGTGAATGTTGCTGTCCAAATGTTCAAAGGGATCCCTATGCAAGTGAAAGTAGCCGACGGGGAGGAAGAAAAGCGTTTCTCACTTCCAGCACCATACCTGGAAGCAATCGGTCACGCCCAGCAAGAAGGGGATAATGTTGTTCTTCTCAGGAAGTGGAAGGATTACGGAGTACGCTATGGTGACCTTGACGAGATCGGACACAATGTGATGGAAGAGTTGATTGCAGCATACCCTGCGTCCAGACTCGCCTTACTTGTTGAGGAGTCGAAAAAGCCTGCCGATTCGAAAGGTCCGCTCATTTATAAGAAAAAGCACAAACTGAATATGGCAGACTTGGAGGCAGAGGATTGGCAGACACGTTATCAGAAACTTGAGTCAATGGATGATCCAACTCTTGCCGACCTGCCTCTTCTTGAAAAAGCACTTGAAGATGATAAAGTCTCGATCCGCCGCTTGGCAGTGGTATATTTAGGAATGATAGAGGATGAACAGGTCCTTCCCCTTCTATACAAAGGGCTTCAGGATAAATCGGTCTCTGTAAGAAGGACGGCGGGAGACTGCCTTTCTGATTTAGGCTTTGCGAAAGCGGCACCTGCAATGATTCAAGCATTGCAGGATAAAAGCAAGCTTGTCAGGTGGCGTGCTGCCATGTTCCTTTACGAAGCTGGGGACGAATCGGCCCTTCCCGCTCTGAAAGAAGCCGAAGATGATCCTGAATTTGAAGTGAAGCTGCAGGTGAAGATGGCAATCGAACGGATTGCAGGCGGAGAAGAAGCGAAGGGCTCAGTTTGGAAACAAATGACTGAAGCCCGGGGAACAAATAGATGACAGAAGGGATGAATGAGAATGTCAATGGCATATGAGGAATACATGAGACAATTGGTAACACCGATGAGACAAGAATTGACACAGGCAGGCTTTAAAGAACTTGTGACTGCAGAAGAAGTAGTGGATTACATGGAGCAGGCGGAAGGGACGACACTGGTTGTTGTCAATTCTGTATGTGGATGTGCAGCAGGACTGGCAAGACCGGCGGCTACACAGTCTGTTTTGACCAACGAGAAAACACCTGATCACCTTGTCACCGTATTTGCCGGGCAGGATAAAGAAGCAACGGCAAAAATGAGGGAATACTTTGAGGGATTCGAGCCATCCTCCCCATCGATGGCTTTACTGAAAGGGAACAAAGTCGTCCATTTCATTCCCCGTGAAGAAATTGAAGATCAAGACATTGCTTCAATTATTGCCAACCTTGCAAAGGGTTTTGATGAGCACTGTTAAGATAAAGTCAACAATGAGAAACGGATGGCATGGCTGTCCGTTTCTTTTTTTTTGGGCTCTTTCGTATAGATTGTTGGTATTATTAGACGTTAATGTGAGACTGACTGTGTAATGAAAAACTTCCATAGCAATGAATCAAGGGCATTGTACTTGAATGACGTTGATCACTATTTTTCAGAAGAGAATAAGTAGTTTATACAATGAATTTTTCGTTTTTATCTTCAATGGTTGATTCTCGCTGCAGATGCTCGACTCCTGCGGGAACTGATGGACAGTCCGAAAAGCGGAGGCGGCTTGTTCAGCCCCGACAAGCATAAGATGAATGGGCTGTGAAGGCGGTCTTTGCCTTCATGGACCATTTAGCTTATGACCTCGAGGGGCTAGCCGCCGTAGCTAGACAGGTGAGACCCCGCAGGCGAAGCCGAGGAGCTCTCGCCATCCCCGCGGAAAGCGAGCATCTGGAGCGGAAATCAACCGCACCTCGCTTGTCTAAAAGCCACAATGTTTACGAAAACAGCCTTTTTTAATACAGCCATGCAGTAACACGCTATGCATGAGTTCCTCCATTCCATTTGATTAAGACGGGCAAGTTCAACCGCAGGTGGTATGAGAAGTAGAAGCCAAGCAGCAGGCTCTTATGGTAGGATAGAGAAAATGATAGAATGTCCGTATTCGGACGATTAAAAGGAGAATGAATTTAGTGTTTGTTACAACATGCGGGAGAGCAAATCAAGAAGTCATCGATCGGGCGCACCGGGCTGCAGAAGAGCTTTCCTTAACATATATACCGAGAAAAAAAAGATCGATTCGCCATCATATGTCCATGCACGATCAGGACTGCATGGTGATTGGGAAAGAACGACTGGAACTTCATGTGAGAGAAGAAGGGACCGAGCCTTTTTTCTTCCATCCCAATTCTGCTTCTTTCCGTATTAAACGACTCATTCGCGGTGAGAAGGATCCATTGATTGAGGCGGCTGACCTAAAAGAGGGGATGAGCTTTCTCGACTGTACACTCGGCCTTGCTTCCGACAGCATCATTGCAAGCCATATCGTCGGTGAAAAAGGAAAGGTGATCGGCATTGAAGCAAATCCATATATTTCATATCTTCTTGACCAGGGACTGCAAGACTGGATGTCCCCCCTTCGTGAATTGAATGATGCAATGAGAAGGGTTGACGTGATCAATGGGAAATTTCAAGAAGAGCTTAAAAAGTTCCCGGATGATGCATTTGATGTGGTGTACATGGACCCTATGTTTGAAGAAGCGATCACGGAATCTCACGGAATCAATCCCATCAGGAAGTGGGCAAGTTATGCAGGTATCACTGGAGAGGGGATTGAAGAGGCGAAGAGAGTCGCGAAAAAGAGGGTCGTATTGAAAGAGCATTATCAATCTCCATTATTCGAAGAAATGGGGTTTGATGTATTAAAAAGGCCGTCCGCACAATTTCACTTCGGCGTCATTCGATTAGCTCACTCCGAGTGAAGATAGGCGACGGATCTTTCAATTCATGAAAAAAATCCGAACGGTTGCGATTTCCCTCAAAGAATCTCGCATGACCGTCCGGATTTTCCTGTTATAGCACTTGTTATATCAATCAGTAAAGCCAAGTACGATAAAGTAACCCAAAAGCAGTATGTATCCGATATTGATCATGATTCCAGTGTCCATCGGGATAGCCTCCTTGCAAAGTATTGTCATTTATATACTACCACATAAAGATTTTTATATCCTACAAAAAAATGAAACCTTTTTCACTTTTTATTCGTAGGAAGTAGTATAATAATAGACGTAATACATAGGAAAGGACGTTATTTATGTCAATCTGGCTCAAAAAGTCGTTTTTTGTTATCCTATCGATCCTGACATTCGGCCTTGTTTCTCCATCTCAAGCCTTTTTGAATGAAGAAAATCATGCACTTGCCAAAAATAATGGCAAGCCTGCTTCTTCGATGGAATCTTCTTCAGAAGAAGTAAGGGAAGAAGAGTCTGTCCTATCTCGGGATGCTTTCATTGAAACGATGATCATACAGGCAGAAAAAAATGCATATGAAAAGTTCGGGACAAAGATCAAACCTGTCATTGAAGACGAATTCAAATCATTGATCCTGCCAAAAATCGAACAAGCCATCATGGATACAGCTGTTCAGTATCCAGACAAAGACTTATCGTCACTGACCATTTCCGAAGTACCCCAATATGCCAAAACGGAAAAAATCTTTCATATTTACGATGAGAGAACCGGTGAAGATGTCATCCGGTTTCACGTAAGAAAGGACCATCCGCCTAAGGACGGGTACTACTTTAATTTCCATTACCATACTGCACAAGATCAATTTCAGGCTCACCATGATCTTGGGAGCATTTATTGGAATAAAAACACCCCTCCTCAATGGAGAAGCGTTTCTTGATAGAGCTTAATTCATGAATATACAATCTACTGATAATGCGAGTACAATCCCTGTACTTGCTTTTTTTATTTCTGGATACCCTGAAAAATAGAAGCAGATCCATTGCAGCTGGAAACAATCATGCCTAAATGGCCCTCTATCATTATGTTAAGATAGTAATATACGAACACGATGAACGGGAGGACCACGGCTTGAAACGGATATCCATCATATTTGTCATCTGTGCTACAATTCTTTTAATATGGACCAGAACGAAAGCGGAATACGGCGGCATCCCCTTGAAACACTCCCCATTGAAAACCCAATTAATCCTTCAATCCACACACGCATTGGAAAACATTATCTTATTGCCGGAAAGCCCATTTGATCAGGAAGAGGCAAAAGATATGATCAGCCGTCTGGACCATATTCCGCCTAACCTGCTGGAGGCTGCTGACAGGCAGGAAATCAAGATAAGGTTTTTTCAACAGCAGTTAACCGATTTCTCTACAACAAGCCACTTGAAAGGTGTCACACCAAGAGGGTACACAAATGAAAATATCACCTGGGATAATGTTCCCGGAATCGGCGGATCAAAGCTTGTATTAGTGAAGATTGGTCATAGTGAAAAGGGGAATGGACACGGTTCCTGTAATCTTGAACTTCATGAGCTTGCCCACAGCATTGACAGGTATGTGCTGGCAGACCTCACCTATACGCTCGAATTTTTGCCAATCTGGAAGAAAGAAGCTCCACTGTTATTTCCCGCACAACCTTATTTCCACCAATACGAAGCAGAATATTTTGCTGAAGCGTTCGCCATGTTTTACCTGAATGGAGAAACCAGGAATCTTTTAAAAAAGAAAGCGCCGGCAACGTATCGATTTTTCACCAATCTATAACATGCAATGTATGCTTTTGTTTGAGAGTTTTTTACGAATGCTCTCTAGAACTTTCCTGCTATCTTTAGTAAAATGATATTGATTATCGGTGAGAGAGGGTGGAATAATTGAAACATCAAGAATATGGATACCTTGATATGTGCCGTTATATTCTGGATAATGGTTCGAAGAAAGAAGATAGAACAGGTACGGGTACAAAATCCATCTTTGGTTATCAAATGCGCTTTGATCTAAATGAAGGCTTTCCATTGTTTACAACTAAAAGTGTCGCATTTCAATTAGTTGCCAGTGAATTATTATGGTTTATTAAAGGTGATACGAACATCAGGTATCTGCTTCAACATAATAATAATATATGGAATGAATGGGCTTTTAAAAAGTGGGTGGAAAGTGATGCGTATGACGGTCCCGATATGACTGATTTCGGCATCAGAAGTCAAGAAGATGAAGAGTTTAAAGAGTTATATAAAGAACAGATGAAGATATTTAAGAAAATGATACTTGAAGATGATCAGTTTGCAAAAGAATTTGGTGAACTTGGTCCTGTATATGGAAAACAATGGAGAGACTGGGAAACTGCCCGCGGTGAAACAATTGACCAATTAAAAGATGTGGTAGAGCAAATCAAATGCAACCCGGATAGTAGAAGACATTTAGTAGTCGCATACAATCCAGGAGAGGTCTCAGGTATGGCGCTTCCTCCATGTCATAGTTTGTTTCAATTCTACGTATCTGATGGGAAGTTAAGTTGTCAATTATATCAGCGTTCCGGAGATGTATTTATTGGGGTGCCGTTCAATGTAGCAAGCTATTCATTGTTGACCCATTTAATCGCCCAGGAATGTGGTTTGGAAGTAGGGGAGTTTATCCATACGTTTGGAGACGTGCATATTTATTTAAATCACATAGAACAAGTTGAAACCCAATTGAAACGTGAACCAAGAAAACTTCCAACATTAAAATTAAATGCCAACAAACAGTCAATTTTTGAGTTTGAAATGGATGACATCCAAATAGTGGATTATCATCCTCATCCAAAAATAAAAGGACCAATTGCTGTTTAAGAAAAAAGGTTTAAGGGGAACTAACCCTTAAGCCTTTTTCAGTTTTCGTATTCAAGAGAAGGAATGTTTGTCGAGCATGTCGAATGATTGAAAGTTAATAGTTATATCCTTCAGGCTAAAACACAAATGATCCTGCAGGGATTGTAAATTTGAGGTTTAGGCACTTTTAGCATAGGATGAATAATGAATGATTTTTTGAAAAGGATGATATGTATGCTTTCATTTATTGTGGCGATGGATAAAAATCAGGTAATAGGGATAAATAATGAGTTACCTTGGCGATTACCTGCTGATTTAGCTTTTTTTAAGAAGACTACAATGGGTCAACCGATTATTATGGGTAGAAAAACATTTGAATCCATCGGAAAAGTTTTACCCGGCAGAGAAAATATTATAGTTACCAGAGATACCGACTATTCAAAGGATGGTTGTACAGTCATTCATTCGATTGAGGACATTAAAAGAATCAATGCAAATACTGATGAAGAATTATTTGTAATTGGCGGGGCAGAAATTTTTAATGCAACTTTTGATAGCGCTGACCGCTTGTATATCACCTTGATCGATGAAGAATTTGAAGGGGATACATATTTTCCTGAACTCGATCCAAATGAATGGAAGGTAATATCTAAGGAAAAAGGGATGAAGAATGAGCAAAATCCTTATGATTATTATTTTATTGTGTATGATCGGATTAATCGCTAACAAGATGAAAATGAAGAGAATGATTGGGGTATTCTTACGAGTGATTGAATGAACACCGCATGCCCAAAAAACGAAAGGGAATGCCGGAGATTATCTTCTGGCATTCCCTTTCATAACATATACAGTAAAATAAATACTGGCCCCTGAAAGTCCTATAAATTTATTAGGATACTAAACATAAAACAAAATACAAAAATACATAAAGCTGCTTCCGGCAAGTACGAATAAATGCCAGATTGCATGATTATAAGGAAGTTTGTTCCAAACATAGAAGATTGCCCCGATGGAATACATGATTCCTCCTGTCAAGAGCAGGGAGAATCCTTCACCTGTCAGGCTTGCATATAGTGGCTTGATTGCAATGATCACGAGCCAGCCCATCACAAGATAAAAGAGAGTGGAAACAATCTGATAACGATGGACGAAATAACATTTAAACACAATCCCTATGACGGCAAGCCCCCATACGATCCCAAACAATGTCCATCCCAGTGCTCCTCTTACACTGACCAGCATGAAAGGCGTATACGTTCCTGCGATCAGTACATAAATGGCCGAGTGATCCAATATGGCAAAAAGATTTTTCACTTTTGATGGCTTAAAGCTATGTAACAGAGTGGAAAATAAGTAAAGCAGGATCATGGATGCTCCAAATATCGAGAAGCTTACCACATGCCATGCCGAGCCTTCCTGAACGGCGAAAATGATCAACATCACCAATGCAGGGATACTCAATACCAACCCGATTCCATGTGTGATGGCGTTCGCAATCTCTTCTTTCCAATTGGAAAAATCGAAATCATATGTCAAAGCATGTTCATCCTTTCTATGACCGTTTTAAGAAATTCTTGCGTATATCCATGATAATCCTCTTCCCGTTTTTGTGCAATCATTAACATGGTAAAGGATTGAAGGATCTTTGAATAAGATTGGTAAAATTAAGTGAATTACTGTATATTGCTACATAAAGAATTCAAGAGAAGGTGATAAGCATGTGTGGAAGGTACTCATTGACCACTCCTTTGGAGGAGCTTGTGAAACAATATTTGATAGATGAATTCATCGATGAATGGGAGCCTAGGTATAATATCGCACCTACACAGAAGGTCCTGTCCCTCATTTCACATAAAGGGAAGCGCAGAGCAGGGAGCATCACCTGGGGGCTTGTACCACGCTGGGCTGACCGAGAGAAGTGGAAACCGCTTATCAATGCAAGGAGCGAGACCCTTCTTGAAAAAGCAAGCTTCAAGTCACTTGTTCATCAAAATAGAATGGTTATCTTCGCAGATGGTTTTTTCGAGTGGAAGCGCCAGAAAGGTGAAAAGATCCCGGTGCGATTTCAATTAAAAAATGAAAAACCTTTTGTGTTTGCCGGGTTATGGGAGCGGAATGGTGATATGCATACCTCCACCATTCTCACCACAGAAGCCAACCCTCTTGTAGGCAATGTTCACGATCGGATGCCTGTCATACTTAGCGAACAGGAGGATATCGAAAAATGGCTCAATACGGAGGCATATTCTTTTGAGGAAGCATCCTCCATCCTGAAGCCCTACCGGCAGGATGAAATGAAGGCATACGAGGTATCAAAAGCCGTAAATTCACCTAAAAATGATTCAGCGGAATGTATTGTTCCAGTTCATTGAAAAAATATTCGCGCTTTTTCACGGTTTGACATATTTTGCGCTGAAAAATGGGGTATAATATAGGTATAAACGGGTAAAAAAAGAGGATTGATACTTTGCTGACAAAAACGATCGAGTTTAAATCGAAGTATGGACGGAAGATCAAAATCTTAGAAGTTCCTGTCATGAAAGAAGGCAGCCCGCTCTATTTAAGAGTCAATCTCAGACTCCATCAATTCATTAATCGGATCCACAAGGAAAACGGGCCAAAATCCGTATTCAGCTTCAGGGAGTATTTGAAGAGAACGACGAAATGGTCAGAGTATGAAGAAATTTATCAATCAGAGGAATTAAAGAATAATGCATGATTTCTTTACTGGGGCTGGTCCGTTACGCAGAGCTTGCGCCGGAGCAGCCCATTTGTATGCAAGCTCCGCGTTCCCTATTCACACGATCGACAATTGTTTAAATCCTCACTATCTATTTAAATTCTCGGCATTTAACGATATAATACATATGATATGGGAGATAGGATGTGGCAAAATTGACCAAGATTTATATTGTAACAGACTCAACAGCGGACTTGTCTGATGAGGTTGTAAAAGAACTGGACATTCATGTAGTTCCTTTATCGATTTCCATCGATGGGGAAACGTATCTAGATAGAGTTGATCTTTCACCACAGAGCTTCATTGAAAAAATGAAAGCTTCTTCGGAATTACCAAAGAGTTCTCAGCCCCCGGCAGGTTCATTTGTCGAACTTTATGATGAATTGGGTAAAGACGGTTCAAAAGTGTTATCCATACATATGACCGGAAAAATGAGTGGTACGGTCCGTTCGGCTGAAACGGCTGCCGACATGTCTTCAGCCGATGTAACGGTTGTTGATTCCCGTTTTATTTCTAAAGGATTGGCTTTTCAGGTAATCGAAGCAGCCAGGCTTGCAAAAGAAGGGAAATCGATGGATGAAATCCTTTCAGCCATCGAAACAATCCGTGCGAACACGAAATTATTTGTTGTAGTTGATACACTTGAAAACCTTGTCAAAGGTGGCAGGATCGGAAAGGGAAGAGCGATGATCGGATCCCTGCTGAACATCAAACCGATTGCTTCACTGGAAAATGCCGAATATACACCTGTAGCCAAGGTGCGAAGCCATTCTCAAGTCGTAAAATACTTAGCGAATCAGTTTGTTGAAGATGTGGATGGAAAGAACATCCTCGGCGTCGGACTTGTCCATGTAGACGGACTGCCGCTGGCGGAGAGTCTGAAAGCGAAAATCTCTGATAAGACCGGATACGACAACATCGACATTGTCCCGACAACACCGATCATCGGTACCCATACGGGAATCGGTGCAATCGGATTCATGTACTATACGGATTGACCGCAACAAAAAGACGAAGGGAGCACATTCCCTTCGTCTTTTTGATTTAAGCATTGTTATTATTAGACGTTAATGTGAGCATCTTCGGTGATTTGATACTGTGGAATAAAAAAATTGCCATAGCAATGATAAAGGGCATTGTAATTGAATGACGTTGATGACTACTATTCAGAAGATGAATAAGTAGTTAATTTTCGGTTTTTATCTTCGATGGTTGATTGGAGCGGAAGATGCTCGACTCCTGCGGGAACTGATGGACAGGTGAGACCCCGCAGGACGAAGTCCGAGGAGGCTCACCGCCATCCCCGCGGAAAGCGAGCATCTGGAGCGGAAATCAACCGCATCTGACTTGTATAAAAGCCACAATGTTTACGAAAACAGCCTTGATTTAAGATGGCATCGGAGTCGGAGTCGGCTTTGCGTACCCCTCTTTATATTGCTCATCAATATCTTTTCTAATGCTTTTAATGGATTCGCCATTATTATATTTCACAATCGATTCAGCCGCAATCTTTAAACAAAGCTGACATCTTGTGCCGTGATCATCCCACACCACTTTCTCTCCTTTTTGTTCAAAGACGAAGCAGTTAAGGTTGCTTTCGTGTCCGGCTGAGTCGCCGCATCCGCAATAACATGGGATATATTTCAACAGTTCTGGATGCTTGGCGGCTGAAGAATAAATAAGCTTCATATTGTCGTCCTTATCATCGAGAAATGACGGTAATGTGTCAACAGACGCTGTTTCTTCCCGGATATCGCCGTTTGCGGCAGTATGATCATGCCCGGCATGCTGCTCTTCCTTGGAGGAACAGCCTGATATGATCCCCAACAATCCTATGAGAAGAATAAAGTAAAGAGTAATATTTTTCATCAAGATTCACCTTTCCTTTTCTGATACATCCAGTGTACCATCTGAAATGACAATCATTCGCACGACTTTTTGTGGATTTTATGAATATTCCTGCAACCTCATATGTGATTCAAACATAACATACATATAGAAGAGATGAATGGAATGCTGGCTCTTTCCTCAATGAATTTCAGTCAGAAGGAAGGAAGTGTCCTGACTTGTCTGAGAAAAAGAAAGTATTGGTTATATCAGATTTCGGTATAGATGATATTGTCGCTATTTTATATGCGTATTATAGTGCAGAGATTGAAATTGTAGGGATCGTTGCCGACTATGGGAATGTATCAAGGGAAAATGCATTGAAAAATGTTTTATACCTTCAAAAATTAACCGGGATCACTGACGTTCCTGTAATAGGAGGGGCTGTATCGGCGTTGACAGGGAGTCAGCCCCAATTCTACCCTGAAGTCCATGGCCTGGCAGGACTTGGACCGATCATCCCTGATAGTATCGGATTCGATCCTTCTAAAATCAGCGAGAATTTCTATGAAATCAAAGCCCTCATTGAACAATACGCCGGTGAATTGTATATCTACTCAGCGGGGCGCTTGACGTCATTGGCTACAGCCTTTGTCCTGTATCCGGAAACGATGAAAAAAGTGAAGGAGTTTTATGTAATGGGAGGGGCCTTCCTCGTGCCGGGAAATGTCACGCCTACTGCCGAAGCGAATTTCTACGGTGATCCCTACGCCGCAAACATCCTCATACAGCTTGCCCCTAAAATGATTCATCTCATCCCCCTGGATGTTACAATGTATGCGCTCATCACACCTGTCATGCTGGATCATTTACATGAATTTTATGTGAAAACGAATGACAAGGTAGGACAAATCATTAAACCGATGGTGGATTATTATTATCAATTTTATAAATCGACTTATCCGGATATTACCGGCAGCCCGCTTCACGATCTGCTTGCCCTTTGGGCACTTGCCAATGGTGAAAAAATGATATACGAAGAGGTGCCGGTCCGCGTGGCCGTAGATAAGGGCTGTACCTTTGGGCAAAGTGTAGGCGACTTCAGAGAGTCAGCTAAGAAAGCACCATGGCCGGTCCATAAGATCGCGAAACAGTTCAATTACTCACAATTCATTTCTGAAGTGTTCGCTACCCTTCAATCCGGGCCCAGCCGTTACCGGTAATGATATTTGAGTTGAAGATTTATTGATGTTATACGGCAAAGAAATCGTGATATAATACTAGGAAAGAGTAAGCGAGGTGACGTATATGAAGAAACTATCGATTCTCATGCTCGCTTTTGTTTTTTCTCTGTCAGGATGTTCATTGGAAGATGCTGCTGATCATATCAAAAGGGAAGTATCCAATTGGGATAAAGAGAACCCGAACGAAACGTTTATACCGAAGAATCTTAAGGTTGTGTCCTTAGGGGATTCATTGACACAGGGAGTAGGAGACAGTACAAAAAAAGGCGGATATGTACCGTACCTTGAAAAACAGCTTGAGACGCTGGACGGAGTAAAGGATGCACAATTCCACAACTATGGGGTGAAGGGAAACCGGACCGATCAATTATTAAAGAAATTGAAGAAGGATGAAGTGAAAGCCTCCATCCAGGATTCGGATTTAGTGCTGATCACCATAGGTGGAAACGATGTAATGAAAATCTTCCGGGAAAATCTGTCCCACTTGAAGCTTGATGTGTTCCAGCAGGAAAAGCGCCAATACCAGCTTCGATTGCAGGAAATAATCGAAACAGTCAGGGGGTATAACCCTGATGCAGGAATCGTCCTGCTCGGTTTATATAATCCATTTAACACATGGTTTTCTGATATCGAAGAAGTCAATCAGGTGATTCACAACTGGAATGAAGCAAGTGAAGAAGTCCTGTCCGGTTATGATAAAACGTTGTTCGTCAAGATAGAGGATTTATTTATTGATACAGGGGATACCCTGTTGTATGATGATTATTTCCACCCTAATGATGAGGGATACAAATTGATCGCAGATAGAATGTTTACAGACCTGGCAAACGGGGAAACATTAGCAACATTGACAGATACACCAATACCTGTCGAGGAAGAGGAGCAGCCGTCATGAAGAACAAATGGAAGGTAGGATTCTTTCTGCTTTTAGGTTTGATTCTGGCAGGGATCATCATCATAACAGCAATGGTCTTCATGCCTATCGAAGACGATGCACTGCCTAAAAACAGCAAAGATTCCAACCAGGAAGTAGGATTTAATGTAGACACAAACAAAAGGGATTTGAACCTTATCATCCAGCATTATATCGAGGAAGAAGGGCTCGAAGGTCCTGTGGATTATGATGTCCAGCTGAAAGATGATGTAGAATTGATGGGGTCCGTCCCTGTCTTTACCACCAACCTGGACTTTAAACTGGATTTTGAACCGAAGGCGTTGGAAAATGGGGACATTCTTTTGAAACAGAAATCGATCTCTGTTGGTTCATTGAATCTTCCGGTTACCTATGTATTGAAGGTGCTGAGAGATTCTTATCATTTTCCTGATTGGGTGAAAATCCAGCCTAATGATGAGTTGATTTATGTCTCATTGCAGGAAATGAAATTAAAGAGTGATATTAAAGTGCGGGCAAAAGAATTTGATCTGGAAGAAGATCGGATCAAATTCAGATTACTGGTTCCTGTCGACCGTGCTCAATAAAAGAAAGGGCGGCTTCATCTCTGAAGCTGCCCTTTTTGTCTTGCCCGTTCCCTTTACCCCTTAAGAAGAATGGCTTCAAGTTCAGGTGTTCCATTGGTTAATCCAACAGCGATAAGGGTGTAGGATTGGTTTGGACTCAGTTTAACATCTGGCATATTTAACACGATATTTTTACTGCCTGCTACCCTGGCTTCAAGATTGACCGTCATAGGCGTCAACCCTAGATAATCGGTTGCTTGTTTAAAGGAGACTTTAGGGAAGATGACATCTCCTGCTTTCACGGCAATATCCACAGCAGGCGCATCAGGGGAAAGATGGATGAATTTCAGCTTTGTTTCCCCGCTCGGAACCGTTGTATCATCAATATACGGAAGCAGCTGGAGTTTATCCATCGTGCCTACAGCGGCAAAAGTATAAATCTTGCCCGGGTCAACTTTCACCTTCTTGCTGATCACCGTCGTCACACTGGTGCCGGCGGGATACACATCAATATGATATTTACCTGCAGGCAAGGTCAAATAATCGCTCACATCTTTAAATGCCACATCCCGCAGGACACGATTTCCATTGACATACACATCCACATTCGGTGCATCCGGCACTGCATGCAGGACACGGACATAGGACGGCTGCGTTGATGTCGTCATATCTGCACGCTGAGCCTGAAGTGCAAGTCTCATATATTTCAGGTGCTTTTGATAGTAATGGGTGTGCAAGGATGGATCAGAATATTTATAATAACCGGATAGTAAGTCATACATCGCCGCTTTCGTTAAGTAATCATGTTGGCTCATCCGAATCTCTCCCTTAACAGTATTAACACAATAGCCTATGCCGGAATATAAAAATGGTGAAAACACCTAAGTCAAAGCACGCTAGTATGGTATGAAAGAAGAAGTTTGTAATAATCTGAAAAAACACCTTGTAAATTCTATGAAAATAATGGATAATAAAACTATAAATTGAGAAAGTGGGTGATGTGTTATGAACACAATGTTAATTGGTCTTACAACAAACATATACAGCGATCAATATGGTTCTGCACGTCAACTCACTTTAAACGGGATAATGTGATTTATTCACTTCTCTAAAATTCTGAAAGTCCGTTGACGTGTAGATCCGTCAACGGACTTTTTATTTTTAGGAGGAAATGAATTTGAATCATAAAGACATATTGTTTGAGATGAAAAATGAACTGAGAGAAGAAGGAACCATCCTGGGCCGGGTCGTGACAGAACATAAAGGAGCCTTTTCGGTCATGACCCAATCAGGAGAGGCGTTGTGCAGGATCTCAGGGAAGCTCAGGTATCAGTCGGTAAAGCGGGAGGACCTTCCCGCAGTGGGGGACTGGGTCCAGTTAAGCGAAGAAGGGGCGCTCATCGAAAAGGTCATGCCCCGGACGAGTAAGTTTTCCAGGAAACAAGCAGGAAATGAAACAGAAGAACAAATCATCGCCACGAATATCGATACGGTCTTCATTCTTTCTTCATTAAATGACGACCTGAACAGCCACCGCATGGAGAGATACCTGCTCCTCTGCTGGGAAAGCGGTGCGAATCCTGTCATCGTCCTTACCAAGTCTGATGTGTGTGAGGAAATTGAAAAAAAGAAAACAGAAGTTGAGAATACACTACATGGCGTCAAAGTCATTGCAATCAGTGCCGTCACCGAAGAAGGGATCAGCGAACTGCGGCCCTATCTGGAAAAAGGAAAGACAGTCGCCCTCGTCGGATCATCCGGTGTCGGAAAATCAACTCTGACAAACCTTCTCATAGGAGAAGTTGTGCAAAAAACGAAAGAAATCAGGGAATCCGACGATATAGGGCGCCATACGACGACCCACAGGGAATTATTTCTGCTGGATAACGGAGCAGCCATCATCGACACACCTGGTATGAGAGAAATTCAATTATGGCAGGGGCAGGAAGGCTTATCGACCCAATATCAAGACATCGAGGACCTGTCCCTCACATGTCGCTTCACAGACTGCCGGCACCAGGGAGAACCGGGATGTCAAATCCGTAAGGCGATTGATGAAGGAACCCTTTCCCAGGAGAGATTCACTCACTACCTCAAACTTCAAAAAGAAATCGCCTATATGGAGAGGCGGGGAGATAAACGCCTCGAATCCCTGGAACGGAAGAAGTGGAAGGATATGGGGAAACAGAGGAAGTTGAAGTATTAAAGTTGCGTGCGTGTAGCGTAGCAGAAAACTAAAATATAGAAGGACGAATCTCTGATTTTTTCTGAGAAATCGACTTTTTAATACTCATCCTGAGGAGCAATCCTCAGGATGAAGTTATTTATGGGCAGTTTTTATAAAGGGGCAGCTGTCTATTTGAGCCTGGGAAAGGTATAACGGCGAAATATTAAATCTATCGGCGAAATCCTGAATATAACGGCGGAATTTTCATTTTAACGGCGAAATCCGAAATATAACGGCGAAATCGGGATTTTATCGGCGAACGAGGAATTTCCGCCTCTCAACGCAAAGGGGTTTCTTAAGGGCGAAGTCACGTATGGCAGTTTGCGTAGAGGAGCACCCCTCTTTTTTAGAATGAAATATTTCATCGGTGAACGTGCTATTTCCGTCATCTCACAACCTTCAAATAAAAATTCACCCCATCATACGCATTCCCCATCCACCTCTCTCCCCAAAATGCGTACCATTTTCCTTCTCACGACGAATGCGTTAAAATCTTCTACAAAGGGAATAGTGAAATTGGAAAGGGTGATGATCTTGGAAATGGCAGAATATAAGAAAGCGACATTTGCTGGGGGCTGCTTTTGGTGCATGGTGAAGCCGTTTGATGAACAGCCTGGCATTGAAAGCGTGGTTTCCGGATATACAGGCGGCCATGTGGAAAATCCATCGTATAAAGATGTGTGCAGTGAGACGACAGGGCACTACGAGGCCGTTCAGATTGAATATGATCCGTCCCTGTTTCCGTATGAAAAGCTGGTGGAATTGTATTGGCAGCAAATTGATCCGACCGATCCGGGTGGACAATTTTTTGATCGGGGACATTCTTATAAGACAGCCATTTTTTATCATGATGAAGAACAAAAAAAGATTGCTGAAGAATCAAAGAAAAAGCTTGGAGAATCGGGCGTTTTCAAAAAGCCGATTGCGACTGAAATATTGCCTGCAAACGTGTTTTATCCTGCAGAGGAGTATCATCAGGATTACTACAAAAAGAATCCATCTCATTATGAAAGATACAGCAGGGGATCCGGCAGGGTGGCGTTTATCGAAAATCATTGGGGGGAAAAGGAATGAAGAAGGAAGAATTAAAACTAATGCTTACACCGGAACAATATGACGTGACACAGAATAACGGGACTGAACCTCCATTTCGAAACGAGTATTGGAATACGTTCGATGACGGGATCTATGTCGACATTGTTTCAGGTAAACCGTTGTTCAGTTCTCGGGATAAGTATGATGCCGGCTGTGGATGGCCAAGCTTCACCAAGCCGATCGATGAGGCAGAGGTTTCTGAAAAAGAAGACCGGAGCCATTTCATGGTCCGGACGGAAGTGAGGAGCAGGGAAGCTGATTCACACCTAGGACATGTGTTCAACGATGGACCAGGTCCGACCAAGCTCCGATACTGCATCAATTCTGCCGCACTGCGCTTCATACCTGTTGATCGTTTAGAAGAAGAAGGATACGGTGCGTATAAGAAATTATTTTAAAATAATGAATTCGCTGTGAAATGGTTCACATATATGCTAGAATGAACTCTTATGCTGACAAGAATTACATATATGTGGAAAAACGAACAGGAAGGTGATCACAATGTTCAAAAAGCTTTTTGGAAAAAAGGAAGAAACGCCTAAAACGATTGTAGCTCTTGCCCCGTTAACTGGTACAGTCAAAGCTCTTGAAGATGTGCCGGATCCGGTATTTTCACAAAGAATGATGGGGGATGGGATGGCAATCGACCCGACAGTTGGGAAAGTCGTTTCCCCTGTGGATGGTGAAATTATGCAGCTCTTCCCGACAAAGCACGCAGTCGGGATCAAAGCCAAAAATGGCGCCGAGATTCTGATTCATATTGGGCTTGAGACAGTCTCAATGGAAGGTGAAGGCTTTGAAGCCCATGTATCCGAGGGATCCAAAGTGAAGGCAGGGGATCCATTGATCTCCTATGATCTTGAGCTTGTAAAAGAAAAAGCCAAGAGTACCATGACGCCGATCATCATCACAAATGGTGATGATATGAATGGTCTTGTGAAGCGGGAACTGACGTCTGTCACGGCAGGTCAGGATGAGATATTAGAGATTTCTTCCAAATAATAAAAAAGTATTACCGACAAAGAAAGTCCAGGCGATCCCCATGTGTTGGGTGAATGATCGCCTGGACTTTTTATTATTCCGGTTGCTCAGGAAATAGGCAATGTCATGCCTTATCGCTTTTCGTCGTCATCCCTCCCGACAGGATGAACTTCATGGCTTCTTCCGATTTGATATCCAGGATCTCAATGTCTGCCTTCGGTATTAAAAAGGTGATACCCGCCACCTGGAACGTTTGGGGGATATAGACGGCAACATGGTCTTTCAAACCGTCGTGTAAATCTGAAAGATGTTCTGTAGTGATAAAGCCAAGGCATTTCATCGTCGTACCAGGCATGGTGACAAGGGCGACTTTGGAAAATGATTTCTTTTCCCCGAGAAAAGAGTGAATGGTATCTTTGATCACAGAATAAATTGTTTTGACCAAAGGGATTTTATGTAGAATGATATCGACCACTTTGATGAGGGTTCCTGCGAACATTTTGGTGGACAAAAATCCGAGCAGGGTCAAGATCACGATTGTCGCAAGCAGCCCGATGCCGGGAATATAATTTTCATCAAGATGGGGTTTCAACACATTCCCGAGTAATCCATCAAGGAATATAAACATTTTATATACAACGTAGACCACGAGTCCGATGGGAACGATAGTCAGGACCCCGTTGATGAACCATTTTACAATAAATTTCATATCGTCCATTCTCCTGTTCTTTACGCAAATCTATCCTCATTATATAGAATGGGGGTCGGGCAGAAAAGAGGGATGGAAAATTAAATGGGCAAATGCACAAACCATTTCTAGGTGAATGACATAACCTGTAGGGTAAATAAATATTTTTGAGGAGTGGTAGGTATGAACTACGGTTATGGCTGTGACCCATGTTATCCAGGCGGATATGCTTATCCAGTTGCCGGAATCAATAACTTTGCGTTGATTGTTGTATTATTCATCTTGCTGATTATCATTGGAGCCGTTTGTTACTGCGGGAGATAAGTGAGTGTAAAGTCAAAAAAAGAGCTGTCACATTGACAGCTCTTTTTGATGTTATATTTTAAAGCTTGAAATTAATTCTTTCAGCTTCTCGGCCTGTTGTGATAATTCAGAAGCACTTGCCGTCACTTGTTCCATGGCAGCAGATCCTTCTTCAGAAGCCGCTGCAGTCGTTTCTGTATTAGAAGCGGTCGCGGCTGCGATTTCATTCACATGAGCGAAGGAAGTGGCGACTTCCTGGCTAAGATTGAGCGTCTCTTGGATATGGTCAACCATTTCATCCACAACGACTGATGTCTTTGATGTTTGGTTAAGAATATCTTCGAGGGAAGCATTGGTTTCATTCGTGATTTCGACCCCTGCAATGACTTCTTTCACACCGTCGGAATTTTGTTTGATGATGATATTGACTTCTTCCTGGATGCTGTGGACAATTTCCGTTACCCCTTTTGCAGCTTGTCTCGATTGTTCAGCAAGCTTTCTCACTTCATCCGCGACGACGGCAAAACCACGGCCATGCTCACCGGCACGGGCTGCTTCGATGGCTGCATTTAGTGCAAGAAGATTCGTTTGTTCTGCAATATCGGTGATTGTCCCGATAATCGTTGTGATTTGGGAGGAGCGTTGTCCCAATGCTTCTACAGTTTCACTTGTGTTGGACATGGTTTCTTCTATACTCATCATTTTTTGAGAAGATGCCTGTACGGTATGACCACCTTTTTCTGCAACTGTCCTCATATCACGTGCCGTTTCCCTGACCAATTCAGCCTGATGGAATAAAAAGCGTGCCGCTTCTTCCAGGCTACCCATTTTCTCCAGGGAAGAAGACATGCGGTGTGTCGTCTGCTCACTGCCGGTTGCGATTTCACTGGACGTTTCGGCGATCGATGTGATCGTCCGGGAAGTTTCCTCTGCAGAAGCCAACAGTTGCTGACTGCTGGCAGATACGTTTTCCGCCATTTCAGAAACCTGTTTGACAAGTGTGGCAATCCCGCCGATGAGCTGATTTGTATCAGCGGCAAGATCGGCTAACTCATCCTTCGATTTAACGTGAATGCGCTTCGTTAAATCTCCGCCTGCATTCGCTATTTCCAGAATAGAGCGACTAATTTTCCTAGTGTTGGTCTTGATCGTATGGGACAGTATGATTCCGAAGAAGATGGCCAGCAGTACTGCAAATGCGGATAAACCGATTGTGGCGATCTTAGACAAAAACACTTGTTGATTGAGGGAATCGATCCGGTCATTCAGATCCTTCTGCTGGTCCACTACAATCATGTCTACATAAGAACGAATGCCGTCCAGGTACTTCTTACCGGTGCCGGATTCAACAAGGGTAGCAGCCTTTTCAAGCCCCTTATCTTTCCTGGTTTCGATCACACGGTCGACAAATTGGATCCAGAAGCCATATTGAGCTTCAATCTTATCCAGTTTATCAATTTGTTCCGGATCGTCCTTTAAAAGGACATTCAGGTCCTCAATGTGACCTTCGACAATCCCTTTACCGTTTTGATACGGTGCGAGAAAGCCCGTGGCCCCTGTGATGACAAAGCCTTGCTCACCTATTTCAATATCATTCAGTACTTTAGAGAGGTCCTTCACTTTCGTATCGACCTGCATATCGTATGTAATGAGTGTATTGATCTCCCTTTCCAACTTCATCATATTGAAGTACGAAGTAGAGGCGAGTACAAGCAGGACGATCGTCAATAAGCCGAATGACAGGACGACCTTCCCTCTTATTGTCCTGAAATAGGAGAATATACCCGGGACTTTCATGGTCCTTTTTGGTCTTTCTTTCTTTTTCGGGATTTTTTTTAGTAGTTTTTCTCTAGTCTTTTTCACCGTTTCCCCCTCCTGAAGATAAGCAAAAAGTAGCATCGTAGGATGAACTTACCATTATTTTATACATATCATCTTGATTAATCTAGTCAAATTATTAACTTTTTGTCGAATTTTTGAAAATGTCCGTATATTTTAATACTTCAGCCATTCGCTTGTCATTTTTTCTAAAAGAATGAAAGATTCGGCTTTTTACACATATGAATAGTGTAAGGAAACTCTTTAAGGGCAACTAGATGAGCGAATCGAAAGAGAGTATGAATCTGATTCTTTCAGGAGGGGTACCATGCTCCATTCGCATTTAATAAAACCATTGATAGGGGAAAGCTATCCAACGATTGATTATGGTAAAGGCGTTTATTTATATGACACGGAAGGGCGTGTTTACATTGATGCCTGTTCCGGGGCAGTGACAGCCAACTTGGGACATGGCATGGAAGAGATCCTTCAATCAATCGTCAATCAGGGAAACAAGGTGGCTTTCGTATATAGGTCACAGTTCAGCAACCAGCCTGCAGAGGAATTGGCCACTTTTTTACATGAGAAGACTGGATATCCATGGTCATTTTTCGTCAACAGCGGCTCTGAAGCTGTCGAGACGGCCATTAAAATCGCAATTCAATACTGGCAGGAAAAAGGCCGATCGATGAAGAGAAAGGTGTTGTCAAGATGGCTCAGTTACCACGGCATCACCTTTGGCGCGTTATCGGCTTCAGGTCATCCTGCGAGGAGGGAACGATTTGATTCCTTTCTTGGTGATTGGCCGACCATAGAGCCACCGTATTGTGCACAATGTCCGTTTGGCAAGACCCATCCTTCCTGTCAAATAGCATGTGCGACACAACTTGAAACGATGATCAACCGGATAGGCCCTGATAATATTGCAGCGTTTATTGCAGAACCGGTCATCGGGGCTGCCGGAGGGGCGATTGCGCCGCCAAAGGGTTATTATGAACGGATCAGGTCGATATGCGATAAGTATGAGGTGCTGTTCATTGCGGATGAGGTGATGACAGGTTGTGGACGGACGGGGACATTTATGGCATTGGAGCAGTGGGGGGTCAAAGCTGATATCGTGGCAATCGGTAAAGGACTCAGTGCAGGATATGCGCCAATTGCAGCCACCCTTATTTCCGATGAAGTCATGACACCGATCATGAACGGAAGCAAAGTGATCATGAGCGGCCATACTTTCAGTGGAAACCCTCTGTCAGCCAGTGCAGCGTTATCCGTCCTGAAGCTGATAGATTCGGAACGTATCATTGAAGACGTTGATTCGAAAGGGACCTACTTGAGAAATTTAATTATCAAACTAAAAAACGAATTTCCTTTTATACACGATATAAGGGGGAAAGGGCTGATGCTTGGGATTGAATTTGAAGCCCGCGGATCGGCATTTACTTCCCATATCGTTCAGGCAGGAGTGGAATGCGGGATTCTCTTATATCCGGCGTCAGCCGGATTGGACGGAAGGTCCGGTTCTGCAATCATCATTGCACCACCGTTGAACAGTTCAAAAAGGGAACTGGAAGAGATAGTTAAAAGGCTCAGGACCACGCTGCAAACCGCCATTGGAAGTTGGAGGGATCATATATGACCAATCATCACAATAAGGTGAGCAGCTACGAAAAAATCGCGGATTTTTTCCAGGATGGAATGGTCCTGATGTTCGGTGGTTTTGGTGGCGTCGGTTCCCCGCCAACCATCATCAGCCATCTTTTAAAATGGGGCACCAAAGACCTCACACTGATCGGTAACGATACAGGGTTCCCCCATATAGGAATCGGGCAATTGGTGGCGAACCACCGGGTCAACAAGGTGATTGCATCCCATATCGGTTCCAATCCGGTTGCAGGACAATTAATGAGCGAAGGAAAGCTCGAAGTGGAGTTCTCACCTCAGGGCATATTGGCAGAACGAATCCGGGCCGGCGGTGTCGGATTGAAAGGGATCGTAACCGACATCGGGGTGGATGATCCCTGCTTGAATAATGGGAAGTCTGTAGTCGAACGGGACGGGGAACGCTATCTATTTGAACCGGCTTTGGTGGCCGAAGTCGGAATTGTGTATGCCAAAAGAGCAGATACGTTCGGAAACCTCATTTATGATAAAAGCGCAAGAAATACAAATCCCCTCGTTGCAATGGCCTCAGATATCACCATCGTAGAAGCGGAAGAAATCGTCGAGTATGGTGAAATGAATCCGGAAGAAATCATCACGTCAGGTGTATTTGTAGATCATATTGTGTTATCCAAAGGAGTCGACTGGAAATGGGTTTGGGAACCGAATTGAAGATGAGGTTAGCGAAGCGTGCAGCAAAGGAAGTAAAGGAAAATATGATCGTGAATTTAGGGATCGGCATCCCTTCACTCGTCCCCAATCACCTGCCGCCACAGTTTCCCGTTGTGTTTCAGTCTGAAAATGGAATCATTGGAATCGGTCCTGAACCCCCTTTGGGTGAAGAGGATGAAAATCTGTGCAATGCTGGTGGATTCCCTGTTTCATTGATGGAAGGGGGATGTTATACCGACAGTTGTACAGCCTTTGCCATGATCCGCAGGGGGAAGATCGATGTCACGATCCTCGGTTCCCTTCAGGTGAGTGAGAGGGGGGATCTTGCCAATTGGATCATTCCCGGTAAAAAAGTTCCCGGTATGGGAGGAGCTACCGAGCTTGCATCAAAAGCGAAGAGAGTCATCGTCCTCATGACCCATTTAGATAAAAACGGTGGAAGTAAAATGGTCCGGGAATGTACGCTGCCCCTCACTGCAAAAGCCTGTGTATCCATGATCATCACGGATCGGGCGGTGTTCACAGTGGAGCATGGGGAACTCATATTGAAGGAAATTTTTAACCCGTATACGTTAAAAGACATAGAGGAGACGACTGAAGCCAGGTTCAATGTGAGCCCATTGTTGAAATATATTGGGTGAAAGGAGGAAACGATGTGGACATTCAACACCTCATAAAGGGTTTGATAGAAGAGAAGAAGAAACATGCGGTAAAGCTCCTGCAAAGGCTCGTACAGGAAGATAGTGTGAGGGGAAATGAATCAAGTGCCCAGGCAATCATCATTGAAAAATGCAGAAAGCTGGGATTGACTTTGGATATCTGGGAGATTGATGAGAGGGAGCTTCAGCACCATCCATTTTACAGGTGTGACCGGGAGAGTTTTAAAGGAAATCCGAATGTGGTCGGGGTATTGAAAGGTAGCGGCGGGGGAAAAAGCCTTTTACTCAATGGTCATATCGATGTTGTGCCGGAAGGGGACAGGTTGGACTGGTCCAGGGATCCTTATAGTGGGGCCGTTCTGGATGGAAAGCTGTACGGCCGCGGGGCGACTGATATGAAAGGCGGATCAGTCGCCCTGCTTCTCGCCATAGAAGTGATCAAGGATTTAAAAGTGCCATTAAAAGGAGATATCATATTTCAAAGTGTGATAGAAGAGGAAAGTGGGGGCACCGGAACACTCGCTGCGTTACTGAGGGGGTATAAGGCAGACGCCGCCATCATCCCAGAGCCTACAAATTTGAAGATATTCCCTAAGCAACAGGGCTCCATGTGGTTCCGCCTGAATGTGAAAGGAAAAGCTGCCCACGGCGGGACCAGGTATGAAGGAGTTAACGCGATCGATCAAGCATATAAGGTCCTTCAAGAACTTCATCATTTGGAAAAGCGGCGTAACGACAAGGTGGACGATCCGTTGTATCAACATATCCCCATTCCACTCCCAATCAACATAGGACGTATCGAAAGCGGGAAATGGCCATCCTCCGTCCCGGATACGGCTGTGATTGAAGGAAGGATAGGGGTTGGACCATGGGAAACCATGCAGGAGGTGGAAGAGGAATTTGTCCAGGCGCTCAATGGGCTTGGAGTGGATGATGACTGGTTCAAGCATCATCCAGTGGAAATTGAATGGTTCGGCGGAAGGTGGCAGCCCGGTGATCTCCCAGGTGATCACTGTCTTGTGAAGGAGCTTTCCCGCTGTGCCGAAATCGTATTAAAGAAGAAGCCTGCCATCGAGGCCTCTCCTTGGGGGACTGACGGGGGGATCCTTTCGAAAGGCGGCAATATACCGGTCGTCATCTTTGGACCGGGTACGACGGAAGTGGCCCATGATGCTGATGAATATATTGAACTGGAAAGGATTTTTCAAACAGCGGAAATTCTGTCATTATTTATTTTGAATTGGTGCAATCAACCGTCATAAAATCATTCAGAGAGGGTAAAGGATAGTAGGAGCTTATCTTCTGCCCCCTGATTTGACGTCATATCCAATTGCATCGCATCTTTAGAAGAACAACTCACGATTGCCAGGGTTGTTCTTTTTTGTATTTGTTTGTTTCATAACTTCCCCTGTCCCTTCATATGTTGGTTAAAAAGGGGCATAGAAGAATGCAGACATATGAACATATCAAACAACCAAAAATAGAAGCTGTCATATATAAAGACGAATACAATCGAAGGTTGCGCGTGGATGATTTCAGGGGGAATGGCGAGATTTTGTTGCAGTATGTGAATGCATTGGTCCAAACCCGTCGTTATGAGAAAGTCATCGTTAAAGCCAGAGCAGGTCAGTATCCTTTTTTTGTTGAAAGGGGATATCAAATGGAAGGGGGAGTGAACGGCTACTTCAATGGTGATCAGGCGATCTTTATGAGCAAGTTTTTCACGGATGACAGAAGGAACAGCGCACACTGGGGTGAAGAGGACGATATCCTTCACAGGGTCCAGGCGCTTGACAGGCAGAGGATGAAACGGCCGGGAGGTATAAAGGTAGCTGATGTGTCTCATGCTGAACAATTAGCCGACCTTTACCAGGAAGTGTTTAAGCTTTATCCGGTCCCTCTTCACAACCCTGAATATGTCAAAGAATCAATGAAAAGTGGGACAATCTTCGTCTATATCGAAGATGGGGGTGAAATCGTTTCTGCTGCTTCGGCAGAAATTTCATCCACCTTCAGGAATGCCGAGTTGACGGATTGTGCGACCCGGAGTTCCCATCGGAAAGGGGGAAATATGAAGCTGCTCCTGACGAAACTGGAAGAGGAATTGCTTGAGCGGGGGGTCTTTTGTGCTTATACAATTGCGAGATCCCTTTCATTCGGTATGAATGCAGCGTTTCATCAGCTCGGTTATCTCTACAGGGGGAGACTTGCGAATAATTGCATCATTTTTGACAAGATGGAAGATATGAATATATGGGAAAAGGATTTGAGTGAAGTGTAGCGGGTGAAACCGGACACCTTCTTCCATCATATGCTGATGTATTGGACCTGATAGATTGTAAGTAACCTTTTGAAAGTTGGTGGGGTAAATGAAAATGAATCTATATAAACCCAAGAGGGATTGGAAGGATATTGAGCTTTGGAAGGATGTTACCGATGATCAGTGGAACAATTGGTTATGGCAGCTGACAAATACAATCCGGACCCTTGATGATTTGAAGAAAGTCGTGAATCTCACGCCCGAGGAAGAGGAAGGGGTAAGGATTTCGACAAAAACCATCCCTTTGAACATCACTCCGTACTATGCATGGCTAATGAATGAAGATGACCCCCGTTGTCCGATCCGGATGCAATCTGTGCCGATCGGAGAAGAAATCCATAAGACGAAATATGATCTGGAGGATCCTTTGCATGAAGATGAGGACTCACCTGTACCAGGACTGACACACAGATATCCGGACAGGGTATTGTTTCTGGTAACCAACCAGTGTTCAATGTATTGCCGGTATTGCACGAGAAGAAGATTCTCCGGGCAAATTGGGATGGGCGTGCCAAAGAAGCAGCTCGATGCAGCCATTGGCTATATTCGGGAGACCCCGAGTGTGAGGGATGTCTTGCTCTCAGGGGGAGACGGCCTGTTGATCAACGACCAGATCCTTGAATACATCTTGAAGAATTTAAGGGATATTCCCCATGTAGAAATTATCCGCATCGGGACAAGGGCGCCCGTTGTGTTTCCACAAAGAATCACCGAGAATTTATGTAATATTTTAAAGAAGTATCATCCTGTATGGCTGAATACACATTTCAATACATCGATCGAGATTACAGAGGAGTCGAAGAAAGCATGTGAAATGCTGGTGGATGCCGGTGTTCCGGTCGGAAACCAGGCGGTCATCCTTGCCGGGATCAATGACAGCGTTCCGATCATGAAGAAGCTGATGCACGATCTCGTTAAAATCCGCGTTCGTCCTTATTATATCTACCAATGTGATCTTTCTGAAGGGATCGGTCATTTCAGGGCACCTGTATCAAAAGGGCTTGAGATCATCGAAGGCCTGAGGGGACACACATCCGGATATGCCGTCCCGACATTTGTGCTTGATGCCCCGGGTGGAGGAGGTAAAATTTCGCTTCAACCAAATTACCTCATCTCACAAAGCGCACATAAAGTTGTCGTGCGGAATTTTGAAGGTGTCATCTCTACGTATCCCGAACCTGATCATTATGTTCCGGGCCGCGCTGATGATTACTTTAAAGAAGTGTATCACGATGAGGACATCAAGGAGCCAAGCATCGGGATTGCAGGATTGATGAACCAGACCCATTCATCCCTGACACCGGCCGGGCTCAAACGCCTCGAACGAAGAAAGGAATACGAAGAGAACCCGGAACATAATTCATTGAAAGACTTCAGGGGGAAGAGAGATCAGTTGAAGGAGAAGAAGCATAAAGCAATGCTTGAAAAGATGAACCAGGGAAAGAATGATGAAAAGGAAGCGAACAACAATGGGTCATAACGAGTTGAAAATCTGTGAATGGTGTGAGGAAAAGACGGCATCCCCCTTCAGCTCAGACGTATATTGGGAGCTTCCCGACGGCTCCCGTGCCATACAGATCACCCACGTTCCCGGCCTCAGATGCAGCCGCTGCGATATGGAATATCAGGAAGAATTGGTCATCAATGAAATAGAGGACCAGTTAATGCTGATTGATACGAGAGCGATCGATAAAGAAATAGAGTACAACAATCTGATGGCCATTCCAAGGTTATTGAAGAAAAACTATTTCCGTTTTTAAAGGTTCGGCGGAATCATTGAATTCAATCCCTTTACGAATTTACCTTCTTCGGCTATCCTTTTAGAAAAGCTGAAGAAGGGTAGGGTGGAACGCATGAGGAAATCCTTTTATCATTACTTAATGAAATACAGGCAGCCCGCTGCAAAGGACGACATCACTCATTTCGCGAATGCTGCGTACGATGATCATAGCTTCCCGAAGCAATCGGAAGAATATCATGAGATCAGTTCCTATTTGGAAATGAACGGACAATACCTTGAAAGTATGTCCATTTTCGACCGGGCATGGGATGCCTATTTATTAGAAGAAAAGAACTAAACTGTACGGATGGACCTGCAATTGTAGATAGAATTGTAGGTCTTTTTTTAAGGCTCTTTTCGCATTGATTATTGGTATAAATAAGGGTTAATGTGGGGATCTACGGTAATTTTAGACTGCGGAATAAAAATTGCCATAGCAATGAATCAAGGACAGTGTACTTTAATCAGTTAATTCAGTGGATTTTTGGTTTTTATCTTCGATGGTTGATTCTCGCTGCAGATGCTCGACTCCTGCGGGAACTGATGGACAGGTGAGACCCCGCAGGACGAAGTCCGAGGAGGCTCACCGCCATCCCCGCGGAAAGCGAGCATCCCTCGCTGAAATCAACCGCATCTCTCTTTTCTTAATAGCCACAATGTAACACTTGTCCCAAAAGAATCCAGTAAGCCTAATCATCTGCTTTCCCTGACATTGTTCATTCTTACCCAAAGAACAGATAGTCAGGGATTTCGTGTATACCGATATGATCGTTTCTGCATATCATATAAAAAAGGCGATTAAGGGTGAGGGGAGAATGAAGAAGCGGAAAGAGCCAAGATTCAGGGTAGGGGAAACGGTAGTCGTAACCATCTATGGGACAGTCGGGAAAATAACCGATATTAAGAAGCTTGACGGAGAATTTTTATACGAAGTGAACGATAGTGAAGGACTATTCAAGGAGAAGGCATTAGAACTGCTGGATTCTTATGATGGATATATTTTCGAACAAGAACAAATCGATATAGAATATAAATTCCTGTTCGGTGACCTTGTGGTTGTGAAAGGTTATGATGAGGATCTCTTTAAAGTGGTGGGATTCAGGACAGAAATATGGAGATATAAAGATGACGCTTGGGAAGACGTGATCTATGAGTTGATGAGGATAACCGATGGAGAGTGGCTGGAGGCTGATGAAGACGAAATCACCCTTGTGGCAGATGAGGAGCAGGCCGAAGCATTCATAAAGAAATATGGATTCGTGTTTCCACAAAAGAAAGAAGGCAAAGCAAAGCATCTTTCACCTGCTTCCCCGAAACCGAGTTGGATAGACCAGCTGCTTGACCATTACAATGACTATAAAACTCTCTATCTCTTATTTCAGGATAGTAAATATAAAAGTAAAATGGATTATGTGATTGAACAGCTGAAGGCACACACAAGTTCCTCCTCGGCCATCAAAGAGAAGGAATAAGCCACATGATATACAGGAAGACAGGGACACTGATCACCAAGAACGACACCAGTACAATACGGAGGATCCACTGCATGCCGGAAACAATCATGCCCTCCCCGTTCTCCAAATCCTTTAACAGCGTTTTCGTTTTCTGAGTGAATGATGTGATCATCGAATCTCCCCTTTTCCTGTGATGATAAAGTCTATGCTTGTCTGAAAGGTGTTATGAAAACTTTTTTCTGCTGTCATATCTGGAAGGGGATTGTCATAAATTGAGAAGCAAAGGGGGCGATCATATGCGGGAGATTGAAGTGTTTATCGATACGGAAGAAATTGCAGAGTTCTTTATGAAGGAACTGATTGCAAGAGGATACGTACCGTCAGAAGATGAACTGGAAGAAATAGCGGATATCACATTCGAGTATCTGATTGCCAAGTGCATCATCGATGAAGAATGGGAAGAAGATGAATAGATTTCTTTAGGCTGTGAGAAGAGGCCGACTACAAAGATCGTCCATTCAAATACCGGAATTTAGCCCTAAAGTGTCTTTCATGATTTCAGACAGGAATCATGGGAGGCGCTTTATTTTCGCTGCTCTCTTTTCAGCGTGAGAAGTACTGACGTCTTTGTTTTCCATTTCTTTGACATGGAGAAATGCCGTGGAGTAGGCAAGGAGGAGAGTGGCATCATCACATCAATGGTTTGATCGGTGAACCAATCGGACGTGGGAACAGAAATCAATGCACTTTCATCCCAAACATCACGTAAGAAAGGACTGTACAGCCGGGAAGGAGTGTCATGGCTTGTATAGATGTGCGGCCAATAATCAGATCTTGACCCTGTGTGGACATGATGATTGGCAAAAGACAATGCAGAAGGATAAACGGATTGATGAAAGAGGATCTGATACAATCGCTTTCCCAAGAGAATCCTCCGATGTACCTGCTCAAAGTGGGATACCCCATGCCCTGCAAGGGAAAGCGGATGGCGCTCTCCATGGGGGAATAGAATGGAGGCAAACTCCAATCGATCCTGCAGGAGGAATTTCCATTTTTCCACTCCGAAATTGACCTCAGGTTGCAGTAGTATCCTGTTTTCGACCATATGCTGCTCGTTCATGATCATCGCGACAGTTAACATCGATTGGTTCCCATTCGAGAGAAACCGATCCCAAACCGTCCTCATGAACGCGGACACATGAAACTTCCTTAAAAGGTGAAAGAATGTTCGGCCCGTTTCCTTCCACTTTTCATACAGTAACAATTGAGGGAAAGCATCCCGGAAGATTGCAGCATTACATAAATCAAGAAACGAGAACAAATCGGCTTGTTCCCTTTCCGTCAAAAATGCGGAGAGCAAACGGCTTCGGATGTCAGTCATGTGATATCCTGCATTTCTTGAAACCATGTGTGCAAGAAATGCCCAATGAATGTCAGGATGTTTATTGAAAAATGAAAGATAGAAAGTGGTCCTTGTCACATTATCCCTGTTCCCAGCTTTTACTTTTTCCGAAATTTCATCATACACCTTGAGGTCATGAGAGTAGTAAATGTCCAAAGAAGGAAGTTGTCTGATATTCTCATACAACTGGATGATTTCACTTTCTTGGAGTACAGGTATCCTGTGATTCCTACGGCCTTTGCAATGGTTGAAAAAGCAGTCTGGAATGATCATTTGATGACACCTCTTTCAGGCAGATTGAGCAATTATAGGTTGACTGAAACCAAGCGGTCATTCAAAACGTATATAGATCATGATGATAAACTAAACTTTAGGAGGTTTTACCATGTTTAAAAAAATCATCAAACGTTTACTTGCGTCTCAGCATCATCATCACAGCTCCAGTGACGGGTGGAAAAAATATAAAAAAACAAAACACCAACATTATGGATATAAGCACTACAAAAAACATAAGAGCAAAAGCTATTTCTCAAGCTTCTTCAGCAGCTGACGATTGAGTGCAGATCAATGATCCAAGTTCTCTGGCGCATGCTGATCAATGTTTTTGAACAAAGGTGGAAGCCGGGTCAATCGATGGATGGCCTGCAGATCATCTCCTATGTGGGCAGCGGAAGCTATGGATCCACATACTCGGTCAGGCTCCCAGACGGTGATCCTGCGATTTTGTAGAGATTGCGCCCATACAAAAAGTTATTTTCCAATCACGTCCAATATGTCGAAAATGAAGTCAAAGCGCTTCAAATTCTGACTCACCCCCAATTTCCGGCTTTTTTCGGAAGTGGGAATGTTCACGGGACACCTTATATGTTGATGGGGAAGATGGAAGGTCGCACGTTTGAAGAATTGACCTTTCAAGAAGGAGAAAAGTATTCAGAGGCAGAATCCTTACAGTTAGGTTTACAATTGATAGAGCTCGTTGATTGGATTCATCAAAAAGGCTATGTTCATCGGGACTTGAGGATTCCAAACATCCTTTATCATCAGGGAAGCCTGAACATCATTGATTTCGGGCTTGCATGTGAAAGGCAGAGTGATGGGGAAGAGAAATTCACTCATAGTGATTATATGCGGGGGAAATCGAATAAAAGTGATTTTTATGCAATCGGACATTTTTTGATTGTTCTTATTGTATTCATCCTATGATCCTGGAGAGAAAAGAGAAGAATGTTGGGAACAGGAGCTCGCTGTCAGTCCGGAAACAAAAAGGGTGATCCGCAGACTTTTGCTGATCGACCCGGGCTACCAGGATTGTAAAGAGATCATACAGAAGATGTCAAACTTATTGCATAGTTTAAATGAGAGATAATTGAGGGGGAAGAAAACATGTCATTTTTTAATAAAGTATTTGCTTCAATCGGAATCGGAGCAGCAACAGTTGATACCAAACTCGAAAAATCGAGCTACCAGGCAGGGGAAACGGTAAAAGGCGTTGTGGAAATCACTGGGGGGAATACAGATCAAAGTATAGATGCCATATACCTCACACTGTTCACAACGTACATCCGGGAATCAGATGATAAGAAAGTCACAGACTATGCACCGATTCAGAAGGTTCAAATATCAGAGCCATTCACCATCAAAGAAAATGAAAAGAAGGAGCTGTCATTCACCTTCACATTACCATTTGAAACTCCGATCACCTATGGGAACACGAGGGTGTGGGTAGCAACGGGAGTGGATATTAAAAATGCGGTCGACCCGAAAGATAAAGATTACATTGAAATCGTCCCGAATGCTTTGACCAATGCCATTTTAGAATCCATTCAGGCCCTTGGTTTCAGAATCCGCAAAGTGGAGTGTGAAGAAGCATCAGGCCGTTTCAGAGGTCGCTACCCGTTCATTCAGGAATATGAATTTGTCCCAGTGAATGGACCATTTCAACGTAAATTGGATGAACTTGAAGTTGTGTTTCTAAATCAAACTGAAAAGCAAGTGGAGTTGCTTCTTGAAGTGGATAGACGAGCAAGAGGCTTGGGAGGATTCCTGGCTGAAGCGTTGGATATGGACGAATCCGTGATTAGCATGACGATTTCCACGTCGGATCTGCCACGTCTGGAGTCAATCCTTCAAAATGCAATCGATCAATTTGCTTAACAGGCAGATTCGACAAAGGTTCCTATATTTCTGTGAAGGATTCGACAAGGCCGGTGTGTAATAGTATGAGTACAACATAATGACGGAGGGGTGCTCATGGCTTTACTTGAAAGAATCATTCGTCCCAGGCTCTTGAGATCTACGTATGACTTGACGATTTTCCAAACACCACATTACGGGGAAGACAAGGGATATGAGAAGGTATATCGTTTCTCGGTTGAAGCAAATAATCATGAAGAAGCCTTATACGAAACTTTCAGGACGTTCAACGTGCCAGACTTGATTCCTAAGGATTATGAAGGCAGATACATCGCAACGCGGGATATTGTCTTTATTGATGAAGGCAGAAGAGGTCATTACTATTACCGTCTTCAGCCGAACGGATGGAAAAGAGTGAACCGGATTGTTATTCTATGAAAGATTGAAATAAAGGGAAAGAAGCTGATTCACATGGGTTTCAGCCATAGTAAATCCGAACGAGTGATTGGGTACATGACTCGTTCGGATTTTTTTGTATTCAAGCTTCTTTCATTCATTACTGATTGCGTCACAAGGCAAAGACTCCATCCGCACTGTTTTGTTGAAACTGCAGGAGGAGATCTTTTGATGCATCTGTTTCAACCTTTATTCGTTATGACCAGGTCCGTTTTTGCGATTAGAAGCCTGATTTTCTTTCCCGTGTGCCTGATGCTCAGCTTCTATCGCATCGCTCGGGATATGATTGTTTTTCTTGGGTGAATTGATTCGGTTCCGGTGTTTTTTTCCCATTTTCCATCAGCCTCCTCTTTAAGATTTCCGCTTTTCTGTTCTTGACGAAGTTGGTTGTGTACGGGAGCGGGTAGAAGGGTTGGTTTCATTTGCGTGTTGTACAGCTTGTTCCAGTTTCTTGCTCATCTTTTCTTTTGTCATGTATATCCCTCCTTCTGCCATTATCTTTTCCCCATGTTTCATAAGCTATCCTTCCATTTACTAGCGTTGCATATGACTTGAAAAAGGATTACAATGGTGTTTCAACAGTCTTGTTAGGAGGAAGTAGAATGAGTGTACATATTAATGCAAAAGAAAATGAAATTGCAGAAACGGTATTATTACCTGGAGATCCGCTGAGAGCGAAATACATTGCTGAAACATTCCTTGAAAATCCAGTATGTTACAATGAAGTCCGTAACATGTTTGGATACACGGGAACGTATAAAGGAAAACGCATATCCGTCCAAGGAACTGGAATGGGTGTACCATCCATCTCCATTTACATCAATGAACTCATGCAAAGTTACAACGTAAAGAACCTGATCCGTGTCGGTACTTGCGGGGCGATCCAAAAGGATGTTAAAGTGCGCGACGTCATTCTTGCAATGACTTCATCCACGGATTCCCAAATGAACAAACTGACTTTCAACGGGATCGATTATGCTCCGACAGCCAACTTCGATCTTCTGAAGCGTGCATATGATGCAGGTACTGAAAAGGGTCTTAACCTTAAGGTTGGGAATGTTTTCACTGCTGATATGTTCTATAATGACAACGCAGAATTTGAAAAGTGGGCGCAATACGGCATTTTAGCCATTGAGATGGAAACAACCGCTCTATACACACTGGCATCTAAGTATGGAAGAAATGCCCTGTCAGTACTGACTGTGAGTGACCACATCCTGACTGGTGAAGAAACGTCTGCTGAAGAACGCCAAACGACATTCAATGAAATGATTGAAGTTGCCTTAGAAGCTGCTATCCAAGAGTAATGAAGAATAAAAACTGTCCATTTTCCATTTTGGGAGGATGGACAGTTTTTTACTTTTGTGAAGTTTCTCCTGCATACATTCACTCTCGAACATGGTAAGATGGAGGATGGAAACAATCGAGAGAAACTAGGTGAAAGTATGAAAAAGATCATCTTTGTAACTGCTTCTTCCTTGGTGATCCTATCAGGGTGTTCGCAAGTACAAGATTGGTCAGAACAATTATTTGGCCAAAAACAGCAGGAAACGAAAGAGGAACCAACTGTCAAGACGCCGGAACAGGGTGACGAACAGCAAGCGCAAGAGCCTGCAGAGAAATCTCCTGAAGAAGTCATTCCTGAGGAATTGCAGTTAGAGGCGCAGTACTTCAATGAAGTCAAAGTGGTTGACGGCAAGCAGGTTATTCAAAACCCGTCTAATCTTTTGGCACTGGTGAATAAGGAGTATGCTTTAGACGCCTACAAGCCGGTTGATTTAGTACGCCCGAATGTCCCATTTGTATTTGGGAGTCAGGAATTGGAGAAAGCCCAGCTGCGTAAAGAGGCAGCAGATCAGTTGGAAAAAATGTTTGCAGATGCAAAAAAACAGGAAATCTATTTAACAGCCATTTCCGGTTATCGTTCATATGAATATCAAAAGATGCTTCTCGAAAGGGAAATCGCCCAATTCGGTGAAGAAAAGGCTGTGATGGCCGTTGCACCGCCGGGACAAAGTGAACATCAATCTGGATTGGCAATGGACATTTCAAGCAAGAGCAACAACTTTCAGGTGAATATAGAATTTGCCGATACGAAAGAAGGGAAATGGCTTGCTCAAAATGCTTATAAATATGGATTTATCCTCCGATACCCGGAAGATAAGGTATCCATCACCCAATATCAATATGAGCCGTGGCATTTCAGATATGTGGGGATGGAAGCGGCGAAAGTGATCCACGAAAATGATTGGACGCTTGAAGAATTCTTTACGAATATGAAAAAAATATAATGCTCTCTAAAAGGACCTGCCTGGTTGGCAGGTCCTTTTTTACGTTCATACAGTGATGATTAGACGGGGATAACGGCGGAAAAACCGCACGCTTCTAACTGATGAGTCTGACTATGGGAATAACGTGAATAATTGGCATGAATAAGTAAACATTAGTAAAAAAAGGTTGAATAAGGGGTGAACACATGCATGGCACCATTCAAAATTCATTCTAAAAAGAATAAGGAAAACCAACGGAATGCCTCTGGGGAAATAACGGAAGAAGATTTTGAACCGATTGAAGGTGCCATGAAAGAAGATCTCGAAAGTAATGTATCATTTATCAAAGAGCAGTTCGGTCATTGTTCTGATTTGGTTATAAGGAGATTGAACCCTCACGATAGGATCAAAATCGCAGTAATCCATATTGAAGGATTGGCAGGCGCACAACAGATCCAAGATTCAGTCATCAAGTCAATGCTGTCCTGGTTTGATAATAACGGAAATTTCGGAGCTGAAGTTGATTTAATGATGGAATGCGGCAATTCTATCATGACGAGTGGTGAAGTGTCCTATACGGAAACATTTAAAGAAACCTTCTCCTATATATTGGCTGGCGAAGCCGCGATTTTGATCGACGGATATCCCCAGTCGCTCATCGCGATGACCAAAGATCCCACCAAGCGGGATGTAACCGATCCAAAAACCCAAAGTGTCGTTCGGGGTCCCCAGGAAGGATTCACTGAGGATATCCGAACCAATACGACATTGATACGGAGAAAGATAAAAAATGTAAACCTTCGCCATGATACGAAAGTGATCGGGAGAAATACCCATACCGATGTAAGTATGATGTATTTGAAGGGTGTCGCAGGTGAGGATGTTGTAGGGGAAGTCCATCGCAGGCTTGATGAAATTGATATAGATGGAATTCTGGAAAGTGCCTACATTGAAGAGTTGATACAGGATAGTACCCTCTCGCCATTTCCGACCATTTTCAATTCTGAACGGCCTGATGTAGTCGCTGCCGGAATATTGGAAGGCAGGGTGGCCATCTTTGTGGACGGGACACCGTTTGTATTGACCGTCCCAGTAATTTTCCCCCAATTCCTACAATCTGCAGAAGATTATTATCAGCGTACTGATTGGGGATTGATCAGATTGCTTCGCTACGTTGCTTTTTTCCTCGCCCTTTTAAGTCCTTCGTTGTTTATTGCCATTAAGACCTTTCATCAGGAGCTTATTCCTACGCCACTGATGATCAGTTTATCCGCTCAGAGGGCTGGTGTCCCTTTTCCTGCATTTGTGGAAGCTGTCATTATGGAATTGACATTTGAAATCCTCAGGGAAGCAGGTATCAGGATGCCGAAAGCCGTCGGTCAGGCGATTTCCATTGTCGGTGCATTGGTCATCGGACAGGCGGCAGTGGAGGCAGGCTTCGTAACACCGGCAATGGTCATCGTCGTGTCTGTAACGGCGATCTCAACGTTTGTATTCCCTGCTTATAACCTGGCAATCGCCGTCAGGGGACTAAGGTTTGCCTTCATGATATTGGCTGCTACGTTCGGGTTATTCGGAGTGACGGTGGGACTGTTTTTAATGATCATCCATCTGTGTAGCCTCCGTTCATTCGGCGTTCCATACATGTCTCCGATTGCCCCATATAATCAGGAAGATCAAAAGGATGCGATTTTTCATTTCCCGCTGAAATGGTCAACGAGACGGCAAAGGCTGATCGGCTCTTCAGGCATGAATCAACAGCAGTCCGACGGCAACTTCGATAAGAAATAACAGCATGAGAGGTTGATGATGAATGAAACGCATGAAGTCAGGTTTTATCATTTTGCTGACATTGTTTTTACTCACCGGGTGCTGGAATCGAAGGGAGTTGAATGAACTGGTCATTGCTTTGGCAATCGGCATAGATAAAACAGAAAACGGCTATCGCTTCTCAGTACAATTGATCAATCCCACCTCTTCGTCACAAGCTACTAAAAAAGGTGCCGTCGGACCGACAGTGAGGGTTGCATCGGCGGAAGGGGAAACATTATTCGAGGCGTGGAGAAGACTTACCCAGTCAACGCCGCGAAAAGTATATTTTGCCCATGTCCAGCTGTTGATCCTGGACGAAGAGGTAGTAAAAGGAGGCTTGAAAAGTCTCCTTGATCCCTTAATCCGGGACCATGAATTAAGAAATGATTTTTATGTAGGCGTAGCGAGGGGAAGCAGCGCTGAAGATGTAATATCCATTTTGACCATACTTGAACCGATCCCGGCCCTTTCTCTCCATTCGATGATTGCTTCATCGAGTGATCACTATGGCACCATTAATTCTTATAAATTTGATGAGTTGTTGGAGGATTTAAAGACTGATGGTAAAGAACTGGCTCTTTCTGGCATCAAGGTGGATGGAGATATTAAGGCAGGTAGAGAAATGTCAAACACTGAATCATCCAATCCGACAACCCAATTGAATCTGGATAATATGGCGGTGTTCAAGGATGACAGGTTTGTCGGGTGGTTCAATGAAAATCAAAGCAAAGGTTATAACTACTCCCAAGGGAATATTAAGAGTACAGCTGAAGTTTTCTCCTGTCCGAATGACAAAGAAGGAAAGTATTCGGTTGAAGTGATCCGTGTGGGGAGTAAAAGTAAAGCATCTATTCGAAAAGGCTCTCCTGAAGTGGTTATTGACATACAGGTAGAAGGCAATCTGATAGACGCAGAATGTGAAGTGAATCCGGTGGATGTAAAAATCCATTCTGACATCGAAAAGAAGTTAGAAAGCAAAGTAGAGAGATTGGTGAAAGAGGCGATTACGGCTTCTCAAGATGAATTCCAATCAGATCTGCTTGGGTTCGGCAGTACGGTTCACAGAAAAGAAGCAGCGTATTGGAGGGAGAATTATAAAAAATGGAATGATATCTTTCCAACCGTGAAGTCAACAGTGAAGGTGACGGCCAAAATCCACAATACCGGCACGCTTGGGGAGTCACTGAAGGAGGGTGGATGATGATTGAATTATTGTTGATTACAGGGATTTCCACATTGATGATGTTAATGGATTACCCTCAAATAAAAAAGAATAAAAAAGAGTTTATAATTTATAGCGGCATATTGCTTTTCGGTATCGGATTATTTGCAGCGAAAGCCTTTCAACTTCCTGTCCCGAATCCGTTGGATGCAGTGGTCCTCATATTTCGGCCGATAACTGAATGGATAAACAAATGGTTTATTTAAGGGGTGTTAAACATGGGAGCTCCCGTACAAAAAATTTCGCCGGGGCAATTCAGGCTGTTGGTCATGCTGTTCTCAGTGGGAAGTTCGATCCTGTTGATCCCCCCGGCCTTGATTTCAGCCAGTAAAGAAGACGGTTGGATTTCAGGTGCGATCGGCGTTTCGGTGGGGGTGCTGATTATCCTTCTATACATTGGACTGATCAAATCCCATCCCGGAAAATCGTATTTCTTTATGCTTGAGAAAACATTCGGGAAGTGGATAGGGAAAGCGATTTCCTTTCTTTATATTCTCTTTATTATCCTGCTGACCTGTGAAGTGTTAAGTAACTTAGGTGATTTTATGACGACGCAAATCATGGTGGAAACCCCGAAGATTTATATTCATCTATTATTTTTAATACCCATCATGTATGGGGTCGGGCAAGGGATTGAAGTTCTTGCAAGAACAGCACAGGCTATTTACCCTACATTTATCTTATTACTGTTCTTTCTCATCGTTTTTCTTATCCCCGAAGGTCAGTTAGAAAATCTCGAACCAGTCTTTGGGGAGGGGATGAAATCAATCATTTCAGGCGCATTCCCGATCTTGACCGTACCATATTTAGAAATGTTTGTACTGATCCTGATTTCTACCTATGTAACCGATAAAAACAAGGTGGGAAAATCATTCATCATCGGAGGAATAATGGGCGGGGCCATTTTGATTCTGATTACATTCCTGATCATACTCGTATTAGGTTACTCCTTTTCATCATTGTTAGAATATCCGACCTATGTTTTAGCGAAAAAAATCAATATTGCAGATTTTCTCCAAAGGTTGGAAATCATCGCGGCTGCGCTTTGGATTATTAGCCTGTTCTTTAAAGTCAGCATCTGCTTTTATTCCTCGGTTGAAGGGGTGAGGGAATGGATGAACCTCACAAACCATAGGGCCCTCATATTTCCGCTGGGCATTTGTGTACTCTATTTTTCCATTTCAGTATTTCCTGACAGTGCCTATTTTGCCATGATTGTCAATGATGTGGTTTTTTCGTATACACTACTATTCGGAATGGTCATCCCTTTGGCTTGTTTCATAGTCATCCGGTTGAAGAATAAATTCTCATCTAAAGGTACTTTATGACCCCGTAATCCTATTGAAGCCAAAAATATATTGCCGATTTCATTAATGAACTCACACATACCCACATATACAAGAAGTAAGGCTGTCCGATTTGTGTGAAGTGGGTGAAAAGATGTTCAGGACCTTTCTTGTCATCATTGCTGGCAGTATGTTTCTAGGTATAGGGATCAATATGTTCTTCGTTCCTCATCATTTCCTTGACGGGGGGGTGATCGGTGTCGGGCTTATAGCCTATTACTGGTTTGGGTTCAAGCCGGGACTGACCATCATCCTATTTAGTGTGCCCTTGTATATATTCGCTTTCTTTAAGAATAGAACCCTCTTTTATAACAGTGTCCATGGTTTGTGGCTTTCTTCCATGATGATCGACTTCTTTCACCACTACAGTGCATCCTTTACGCTCCCTCCGTTGATGAGTGCGATGATTGGAGGCGGGGTTGTCGGGATTGGAATCGGCCTGATGCTGCGGGGCGATTCTGCTACGGGAGGCTCAGATTTACTGGCCCAACTGATCGGAAAGAGCTTCCGCTTGAACGTGGGAAAGCTGATCTTTATTTTTGATACGATCGTCCTTCTGATCGGCTGGCCCATCATCGGGACGGAAGCATTTTTATATTCATTATTGGCGGTCAGTTCAGTCGGTTTTTTCACAACCATCCTGACACATCAAAGGGAGGGAGGGTGATTTTCCTTTCGCTGTCGGAGAAAAGCTGATAGAATAAAGAAGTTATGAGCTTAGGATTGCTCAGTACACGGTTTCATGATATTCTAAACGAAATTCACACAAGATACATAGCAACGAAAGTGGTGGAAGCTTTGGAACACGAAAATACAGAACAGTCACAACAAGACAATCAATCAAGCTTTATTAAAATGAAAAAATTCAAATTTGTTATGCTTCTCTTTTTCCTTGTGTTTGCGACGGCGGGCATCACGACGTTTGCACTGGCATTTGGAGATGAGAAAGCCGTCAACGTGGGCGTGACAGAACGCTCAGAGTTTCAAAAACTGTATGAAGCTTATGATAAGTTGAATCAGGACTACTACAAGGAATTGGATAAGGAGGACCTCGTAAACGGCGCGATCAATGGGATGATTGACAGCGTAGGGGATCCTTATTCAGATTACATGAACCAGGAAGAAGCGAAGAGATTTGATGAAAGCATCTCATCTTCCTTCGAGGGAATCGGTGCGGAAATCCAAGAGAAGGAAGGATACATCTCCATCGTGTCGCCGATCAAGGGATCACCTGCAGAAAAAGCCGGCCTTCAGCCAAACGACACCATCACGAAGGTCGACGGCAAGAGCATTCAAGGTATGAGTGTGACGGACGCTGTCCTCTTGATCCGTGGTGAAAAAGGGACAAAAGTGACACTGACGATTCAACGGGCCGGTCAGGAAAAGCCGATGGATGTGACCATCACACGTGATGAAATCCCGATTGAAACGGTTTATGCTGAAATGCAGGATAATGGTGTCGCTAAAATCCAGATTACAAGCTTCTCACAAAACACATATAAAGAGCTGACAGAAGCCCTTAATGAGATGAATGAAAAAGGGATGAAAAAACTCGTCCTCGATCTTAGACAAAATCCGGGCGGCCTGCTGGATCAAGCTGTCAAAATTTCAAATCTGTTTGTTCCGGAAGGCGAAGTGCTGTTCCAGGTGAAAGATAACAACGGAAAAGTTGAAAAGTATGTGTCTGAATCCGGACAAAAGGTCGATGTCCCTGCAGTGGTACTGGTCGATGAGGGCAGCGCAAGTGCAGCTGAAATCCTGTCTGCCGCTGTCAGCGAATCCAACGATATTCTGCTCATCGGTACGAAAACATTCGGTAAAGGTACCGTGCAAACTGCCGAAACTTTTGAAGACGGGTCCAACATGAAATTCACGACGGCTAAATGGCTGACGCCTGAAGGGAACTGGATTCATGAAAAAGGCATAAAGCCTGATATCGAAGTGAAGATGCCGGATTATGCACAATTGCCATATATCAACCCTGAAAAGGAACTGAAGGAATCAGACTTATCAGACCAGGTGAAGACAGCGGAACAAATGCTGAATGCCCTGGATTTGAATCCTGGAAACGTCGACGGATACTTCGATGAAGATACAACTAGTGCCGTAAAGACATTCCAACAGGAAAACGGGTTGAAAGAAACAGGTACACTGAATGGGGAGACAATCACGAAGCTGATGACAAAGCTGAGAGAAATGCTTCAGGAAAATGACCCTCAGTTAAACAAAGCGATCGAAGAACTCAATAAAAAGTAAGATAAAGAGGATCTCAGGTGAAATGCCTGGGGTCCTTTTTACTTGTATGATAAACAGACATTGCCCGCTCTCTGCTGGAATGTTTATGGATAGATCCTTTGCCCGTAAAAAATCCGACCCATTTTATAGCTTTGAGAATAAGGGCCAGGTCACCGACCATCACCATGAATGAAGTTCAGCAGAGTCCAGATCAAGAAATTGTTCAATCTTCTTCATTTTTCGCAGAATCAAATCATGGAGGTATTTCTTGTACTTTGCATCTTCAGCTGAGTCATATTCATGGTGGAGGATCTTAAGATGTTCCAAATGCTCTTTTAAAGTTCTTTCCTCACTGTCAGAGCCTCCTGATTGAACTTTCCGCAGGATGACGTCCACCAACTTCTCGTGGGTCGCTTCGATGGTCTTTGTTCCTTGCCTGGCATAGATGGCACCGTAGCGCAGTTCCCCACGGGTGACAATGGAGGTATAGGGAACATATCTCGGATCGTAATCGATGATAAGAACCTGAAAGCGTTTATGGTTCACCAAAGGATGTATGCCCTCCGGGAAAATGAAGTCTTCAGTCCGGTAGCGTAAATACTTAGGGAGTAGGTGCTGGAGTTTATTGTCCACATCTGCTTTATCTAAAAATTCTTCCTCTGCAAGTCCCTTCAGATCCACTGATCCGTCATCGAACTGCATGACGCCGACAATGATGCAGCCGCCGCCGGTATTCGCGATCGCCAGGATGTGTTTAGCCATTTTGGTGAACTCGATCCAATCAGACTTGAAATCCACATAGTCTGTTTCCCCTGTATTATGAAGCAAGAGATCCTTCAATGTTTCATGAGAAGGATTCTTCAGAAAGTCTCTTAACTTGAGCGGAACAATCTTCTCATAGTACATGAACATTCCCACCTTTTGAATAGATCTTCAAGATACAATGATTTAAATGCGTCCGTATAGTGAATCATCATGAACGTGTTTCCCTGAGAAAGTCATTCGGTCATGTGGTTTATTTTCATTGTATGCGAAGGAAGGGTATAAATCGCTCAATCTGATGGCATTCCTCTATATTTATCTCCCCCGGCTTCAACAGTCCGTTGTGTTCCCGGGCAGTTTCTAATAGAATATGGATAGAATCAATAGAGAGGAAGGTTATATGAAAAAGGATGTATACATATTGTCCGGATTTCTCGGGAGCGGGAAGACGACGTTATTAAAACAATTACTGCAATCCTTGAAGGATGCTGATAAAAAACCTGCTGTCCTGATGAATGAATTGGGAAGCGTGTCGATAGACAGCGATACGGTTGAAAAGGACACCGCCTTAAGAGAGCTCCTGGATGGCTGCATTTGCTGCACAATTTCAGAAAAACTGGAGTCCCAACTGCAAGAACTTCTTCTGAACGAAGATTTTGACGTTTTGGTCATTGAAACGACAGGGGCGGCCCACCCGGTGGAAGTAGTGGATTCCATCCTGTCTCCACTGTTTGCCGATCGTTTCGAATTCAGGGGGATCATCACCATTGTCGATGGCTTACAGTGGAAAAACAGGGGAGAATTCAGTCCTGCTGTTTTACACTTGATGAGAGAGCAGATCCGCCATGCTCAATTTATCGTAGCGAATAAAATGGATTTGCTTTCAGAAATGGAGCAGGGTACGTTTGCATACGAATTGCAACAGTTGAACAAAAATGCCAAGGTGTACCTGACAAACTATTCCAAAGTGTCGATGAAGGATATCTTGTCTCTGCAGACCGAACAAAGCATCGGTCAATACGATAAATCTTCTATCGGAGAACACCTTGCTTTACAGGCCATCGTTTATACATTCAAAGGGACCGTCAAAGGGGAAGCATTTGAAGACTGGGTGAAAAAACAGCCGGACACGATTTACCGCATGAAAGGGTATGTGCCTTTACAGGGAAGGAAAAATCCAACGTTGTTCCAATATTCATACGGAATGCCGTTGTTCATGCCTGGGGAGATGAAATATCCGACCAATTTTGTCATAATCGGAGAAGATTTACATAAATCTGAAATCATACAAGGGTTACAGGAGATCGATACTCAGGAAAGCTAAGGGGCTGGGCGTCTGATTATGGTATTTCTACTGTTTAGTATTGAACTCATTTTGTTTATTGCAGGTATATATGGTTTAAGCGTCTATGAAACGAATCTTCAACTTGCTGTTTTCATCGGTTTGATCGGGCTCAGTATCGTCCTGTTTGTTGCCACGGTCATGAAGTACCAGCGGAAAGGGGAGAAGCGGACGAACGACTGTTGGGATTGTGCGATCTATTCCCCTGATTGCCTGCCGGCTCCCCGATCCCATAAATTTGATTGTGACTCTCCGGATTGTGATTGTACCCCGGACTGCAGTCCATAGGGAGTGAACGGGTTGAGGATCTTTACACAACCATTCATGCCCTGCCACCGCATGCCTGAACGTTCCCTTATCATAAGGGGATGGCAGTTTCCGGTTTGCTACAGATGCATGGGGATCCTCACAGGCCTACTGCTCGCCATACCCGCAGCTTGGTTTGTCACTCCTGAAGGGCTGGGGACAAGCATGATCATTGTGATGATGCTTACCGTTCCCTTATTGCTGGATGGGTTTACCCAGAAGTGGAGATGGCGGACAAGTACCAATGGGCTGCGCCTTTTTACGGGCGTACTGTGCGGAACAGGTCTTGCGACATTCATTGTATGGAGTGCCAGGGAAGTCGTCCGGCTCATTATGATGGTGACAGGGGCATAATGATTGACAGATGGAAACAGAATGGATATGATAAAGTAGTTAACTAAGTGAAGTATTTATTGAGTGTAGGGAAGGTCGATTTTGAGTGGGAAAAGAATTGTTTGAATTAGAAGGGTTATTCAGATCTGTTTTTAGAATGATGAAAGCGGATATCAGAAACATATTCGGGGAGTTCATATCAAATGGGGAATTCAGGGTGCTTCAACTCATTGGCGAGAATGGTGCCTTAAAGTCTTCGGAAATTTCTAAGCGTATGGAGGTTTCCGCCAGCCATATCACCTCGATTACAGATGCTTTAGCGGAAAAGGATTATATAACGAGACAGCGGTCCAATGAAGACCGCCGGGTTGTAGAGCTTGCTCTGACATCGGAAGGACGGGAAGTACTCGCGCAGTGCGAGGAGAAGAAGTCCCAATATTTTCAGCAACTATTCCAGACGTTTGATAAAGAGGAAATAAACGACTTCATCAAACTGTTTGAAAAGTTATTAAGTTCATCTACCCGCCAATGAACGATATGTATCTAACGAAATCGTTCGCAGAATGATAGAATCACAGCACTTTATACAAAATAAAAAGGGTTGACCGTCAAAAGGTCATCCCTTCAATTATGCTCATTTACTTAATAAAGTTAATTATTCATCACATAAATAGTAAGGAGACAGAGATTATGGAGCATTTAGAACATCGAAAAAAAGTCATGATCATGATCGCGATCATGTCAGCCATGCTGTTCGCAGCATTGAACCAAACCATCGTCGGGACTGCGCTGCCGAGAATCATTTCTGAAATCGGCGGAATCGAATATTACAGCTGGGTATTCACTATTTTCATGCTTACCAGTTCAGTGACAGCGATTCTGGTAGGGAAATTATCTGATATGTATGGAAGGAAACCTTTCATTTTACTTGGAATTGCTGTATTCATGATCGGATCATTCTTAAACGGCCTGTCGGGCTCGATCATTCAACTGATCATCTTCAGGGGGATACAGGGCTTTGGTGCAGGAATGATCATGTCAACAGCATTCACTGCCGTAGGAGATCTATTCTCCCCACGGGAAAGAGGGAAATGGCAAGGGTTGATGAGCAGTGTGTTTGGCCTTGCAAGTGTATTCGGACCAACATTGGGCGGATGGATCGTCGATAATGCTGATTGGCATTGGGTATTCTGGGTCTTCCTTCCGGTCGGTTTCATTGCTTTTGGGATGATCTATAAGATGTTCCCTTCACAAGCACCGAAAAGAGGATTAAAGGTCGACTATCTCGGTTCCATCATGTTGACGCTGACGATCATCCCATTATTGCTTGCCTTTACATGGGGAGGAAAAGACTATGACTGGGTGTCCTTTCCGATCATCGGCTTGCTAGTGGCTGCAGTCGTGTCACTTATTCTGTTCATTATAACGGAAAAGAGGGCGAGCAACCCTGTCCTTCCCCTTCAATTATTCAAGAATAAGATATTCACGCTGTCAAACATCATCGGATTCATACTCGGAGCAGGCATGTTCGGGGCGATCATGTATATGCCTTTCTTCATCCAGGGCGTAATGGGTACTTCCGCCACCAAATCAGGGCTTGTGATGATGCCGATGACGCTGAGTATGGTCATTGCCAGCACAGTGGGCGGTCAGATCATTACAAAGACCGGAAAGTATAAAATCCTGGCATTGATTGGTTTGTTTGTCATGAGTGCAGGTATGGTCCTTCTGTCCTTCATGGATACTGACACGACCAATGCCACTGCACTGATGAATATCATCGTCGTCGGGACAGGTTTAGGGCTCAGTTTTCCAGTCTTCACGCTGACAGTTCAAAACGCTGTTCAACATAAATTCCTTGGTGTCGCAACTGCTGCCACACAATTGTTCAGACAAATCGGCGGGACGATTGGTGTCGCCATCATGGGAACAGTCATGAATTCATCGATGACATCAAAGATACAAGAGAAGATGTCTGGGGTGAAGGATTCCCCATTATTGAGAGATCCGAGTACGGCAGAAGTGATGCAAAAGCTTCAGGATCCTCAAAACATCATGAACAGTGAAAAATTAAAAGAACTCCAAACAACTTTGCCGCCTGAATTTCAAGGCATTTATGCTAAAGTGTTAGAGGGTGTAAGGGAATCATTGAGTTTTGCGTTGACCAACGTATTCTTCATTGGTGCCATCATCCTCCTGGTCGGTTTCGTTCTGACCTTCTTTATGAAAGAAATTCCATTGCGTATGTCTAATAAAGATGAAGAAGAAAGTGAAACAACATTGAAAGATGCTTCCAATCATTAATGATGATTGCATGGGCAAAAGGGTAACCGGCCAATCAGGCCGGTTACCCTTTTTTTCATGACATATTCGATTCCCCGAATTTTTTGAAGGTCATTTCATCCTCAACCAGTCCGCATGCAGCACATTGAACTTTTACTTCTGGGCCATTGTATGCAAGATGAAAGGGCTCGGTTTGCCCCTGTTCATAGCTTTGCACTACGTCACCTGATGCAGGATCGAGTTTCACACTCTGGGATACTTGTTGTATAATGTTAAACCGAGTGCGATTCGTTTTACAGCTTGGACAGCGATAGGGTGTTGACATATCCATCACCTTTCTTCGTTTTTTATAGTATGTTTCATGAATAATCTATTTATGTAAAGGATGTTGAATATGGCGGGTTCATTTGATGAAATATTAGAGGCTTACAGGCAAGTGTGGAAAAATCGTCCGCTTTTGGACAAGGGTAAGTCACCTGAAGAGATATTAAAAGAAGCGATCATGCGGGAACTTGAAGACAGGAACAGTCATCCAAGAGTACGTAAATCGATACCGGAGAAATATTTATTCGCAACGAGCCGTATTATCGAATCGGATTTATCTTCTTCAGAAAAAGTGGTATTGATTCAGCTCCATATTGAGCTCGCTTCACAGCTAAAGAATGGCACCGATGCACAGGGATGAACCCATATGAGCATTTAACTTTCATTTTATACGGGTACCGGTATAAAATGAACAATAGAATTGATGACAAAGGATGATGTTCCATGCCAGTATTACTCATAATACTATTCAGCATACTGCTATATATGATGTACTACCGATACTTCCCTGTCACTACTAAACGTTTATACGCCCAGGCAGTTACCCCTCGGCAGGTCGTGATCGATGTAAGGGACTATCAATATTCATCCAAAGGGGAGTGCGAAGACGTAGTGGCACTTCCATGCGGATATATAAGAAGGTACTCAAGGGATATCCCGAAACGTCCCATTGTTGTATTGGGAAGCGATACAGTTGAATGCAACGTAGGAGTAAGACAATTAAAACGTCTCGGTTTCGATGTGGAAGGGTACATGATCATTGAATCTGACAAAAAATGTAACGAATACCTTTCATTAGGATAATTGTACTCTTCCGCTGTTACGTAACTGTAACATCCGTTACACAGAAGCCGGGCTAAAAAATCTGTCAATCATCAGTTACAGGTAATAACTGGTCGGATTTCATAAATCAATCTTGCGATGGAAATGTAAGTCAATCATATAATACTCTTTTCTTTTCCTGCCAGAATCAGTGAATCATATAGTAATATAGTAAATTGTCTTTCAAAAGCAAACAATTGTTTGCCAGTTACCAAGTTCTCCCGTAATTGTAACAAAAACAGGGTGGTATGATGAATGTGCAGCAAGACAAACACATTTTTCAAGGAGGAATTCATCTTTATGAATAAGAAAATGATGGTTTCAACAGCAACGGCCCTAACATTACTGGCAACTCCATTCGCAGCAGGAAAAGCTGATGCTGCAGCACCATGTCCAGCTCAAGATAAGGCAGTTCAACAATTGAATGTCTTTAAATATAACGGTAATCAAGAAGATTTAAACAAATTTGTTCAAGACACTCTATCAAAATATCAATTTGATGGTAAAAATATTAATATTCAACAGTTATTAAACGGACAGGCTCAGGCTGCACCAGCACCGAAAGCAGAAACACCAGCCCCAGCACCTGAAAAAGAAGCACCGAAGGCAGAAGCACCAAAAGCTGAGGCGCAAGCCCCAGCACCGAAAGCAGAAGCACCTGCACCTGCTCCGGCAGCGAACGAACAGCAGCAACAAGCAGAACAAACGGCTAGTGATCAATCAGGTCAATTGAGCCAATATGAACAACAAGTTGTAGAGTTAACAAACCAAGAACGTGCCAAGCAAGGTTTGCCGGCACTTAAAGTAGATGCAGAATTAAGCAAAGTGGCTCGTGAAAAGTCACGTGACATGCAGGCGAATAATTACTTCTCTCATACAAGTCCGACGTATGGTTCTCCATTCGATATGATGAAGCAGTTCGGCATCCAATACAATGCAGCCGGAGAAAATATCGCAATGGGTCAACAGACTCCTGAAGAAGTTGTACAGGCTTGGATGAATAGTGAAGGTCACCGTAAAAACATCTTAAGCGCGAACTATACTCATATCGGTGTAGGTTATGTGGAAAATGGTCACTACTGGACTCAACAATTCATCGGTAAGTAATTTCACGCTTCGAAGCAGTCTCTCTATTGAGAGGCTGCTTTTTTTAAAGTTGTTTTCGTAAACATTGTGGCTTTTAGACAAGCGAGGTGAGGTTGATTTCCGCTCCAGATGCTCGCTTTCCGCGGGGATGGCGGTGAGCCTCCTCGGCTTCGCCTGCGGGGTCTCACCTGTCCATCAGTTCCCGCAGGAGTCGAGCATCTTCCGCTCCAATCAACCATCGAAGATAAAAACCAAAAATCTACGGAATTAACTGCTTATTCATCTTCTAAATATTAGTGATCAACGACATTCAAGTATAATGCCCTGGCTTCATTGCTATGGAAATTTTTTCATTCCACAGTATCGTAATACCGAAGATGCTCACATTAACGTCTAATAATAGCAACAATCTATGCGAAAAAATCCTTTTATTATGATTTTATTCTTCCCATCAGGGAGAATGTTTAGCACCAAGCTTTCTTTCATAGCATGTCCGGTGCAGGGTAAAGTATTTTCCTGTCTGGAATGTGTGTGATATGTTTCGGCTAAATGTCGAGGTGTATGGACAGGAAAATAAGCCCTCCGGAACCTGTTGCATGAACCGGGCACTGATTGATTAAGCCAGGAAAAATGGTTACTGAAGAGCTTACATTTGCAATTACGTTCAATCATTCTTACTATTGAATTATAACGAGTACGTGGAGTGAGCTTGATGAAAGAGAAAGTGGTCTTAATCACGGGGGGTTCGAAGGGAATCGGGCGGCGGACGGTCGAGGAATTCTCAGCGCAAGGATACACCGTGGTCCTGAACTACCGGCAGAATGATGCCTTTGTACAGGAATTAATTACTGAATTGACGAAAACATATGATAACCAAATCATCCCCATCAAGGGAGATATCGCAATCCCTGACGAGTGCGAACGAATGGTTACAGAAATGTGGCGTGAAGTGGATTGTGTCGACATCCTTATACATAACGCAGGACCTTATGTGAAAGAGCGCAAATCATTTACAGAATATACACCTGAAGAATGGAATTACATTGTAAATGGAAACTTGAATGGTGTCTTTTATTTATCTAAATTAATCATCCCCAAGATGAGGGAGAAGAAGTGGGGAAGGATCATCACGTTCGGCTATGATCGGGTCGAATCCGCACCGGGATGGATATATCGTTCCGCCTTCGCGGCGGCAAAAGCAGGGCTCGCTTCCTTTACGAAGACGATTGCCATGGAAGAAGCACAGAGCGGTATTACCGCAAATATGGTATGCCCAGGGGATATTGTCGGTGACTGGAAGGAGTCGGATATCGACCAGGCGATCGGGCAAGATGATCCTTCTACTCCGGTAGGCCGGCCAGGGACAGGCGGTGATCTTTCCAGGGTCATCTCGTTTCTATGCAAGGAAGAGTCAGATTTTATCACAGGAGCCATCATCCCCGTAACAGGGGGGAAAGATGTACTTGGGAAGGTATTTCATCAATAAAATATTCCCTGAACAATGATGGGGATATCTGAAATATGTATGAGTTGTACTTCATTTTTCAGCGTACCTATTTCAATACAGGACCCATACATTTATCATTACAAAAAATCCGGACGAATTCGATTTTAATGAGCATGTCGAATCTTCGTCCGGATTTTCTTTCATTTTTAGAGCTTTCGATCTGATTTTCTTTAATCAAGCTATCTACCCAGGCGTTGTCGATACCTTCGCTGTATGATCAAAAGACGGCCTGATAAGGTGATGGCCCCCGCGGTTAAGCCTGAAGTCAGCCCAAGCCAATACCCGTAGGGACCGAAGGCTGTATGATGTGCAAGCAGATAGCCGAGCGGCAAGCCGATGACCCAATAGGATATGAGCGCCATGACAAAGGTAATGTTCACATCTTTATAACCCCTCAGTGCACCTTGTACAGGAGCCTGAACCGCGTCGGAAAGCTGGAATAACACCGCATATAACAGGAAGTGGGCGGTTAATTCCAGTACCCGGGGATCATCTGTATATAGGCGGGCGATGTCAGTACGGAACACCAATAATGTAATGCCGTAAACCACTGCTAGAAGCAGTGCGAAGCTTACTCCCATCCAGCTGTATACCTTTGCATCGTGAAGCCGTTTTCCCCCGACCTCAAACCCGACCACAATCGTCAAAGCCATGGAAATGCTGAGCGGGATCATGTAAAGAAAAGATGCGAAATTGATCGCTGCCTGATGGGCTGCAATGACGACTGTGTCATAGCTGCTCATCAAAAGCGTGACGGCAGAAAAGATACTCACTTCAAAGAAAATCGATAACCCGATCGGAACCCCAATGATGAAGAGTTCTTTCCACTTTGTTATATCCGGTTTCCGAAACTCCCTGAAAATGAGAAAAGAGCTGAATGGACGGACCGAGTGGATGAACCAGAAGGCGATCAGCGCAATGACCCAGTATGTAATGGCAGATGCATAGCCCGCGCCTGCGCCACCAAATGCCGGAAAACCGAACTTGCCGAAAATGAGCACGTAATTGAAAAAGACGTTTACAGGCAGGGACAACAGTGTGATGAACATACTTATCCTCGTCATGCCGAGGGCGTCAATGAAGGATCTGAGCACATTATAGATGAATAATGGAATCATCCCGAATGACAGGCCGATCAGATACTCCCTCGCTACTGAGCGGACTCCCGTTTCAATGTTCATGCCATTAAGGATTGGATCGAGGATGAAACTCCCACCGATCATGACGAGCACGGATAGAGCGATGGCTGCATACACAGCTTGTGTGACCGATTGCGGTACCTCTATCTTCTTTCCTCCCCCCACCAGTTGAGCAACGATCGGTGTCACTGCAAGCAGTATTCCGCTTAAGCCGGTGAATACCGGTACCCAAAGAGATGAACCGATCGCCACACCCGCGAGATCGACCGGGGAGTATTTTCCCGACATGATGGTATCGAAGAAATTCATGGCAAACATGCCAAGCTGGGTAATGAGGATTGGAAAAAGTATGACTGAAAGTTGTTTCATTTTATCTGTTAAGGTATGTGTTTCTCTCATAAAAAGACTCCTTTGATGTGCTGAACGTACAATTTTACACTCTCATACTGTACCACATTTTCAACACGCCAGAGAGTTAAGATGCGTAAGATGGCTATCACTTTTATATAATGGTATTAACAATGGAGTCTTGGAGGGTGAAAATGAGCAGGAAATGGGATGACTGGGTATGGACGTTTTTTATAATGTGGTACGGTGTGGGAATTATTCTTGTTTCCCTTGACTGGCTTCCGTCCGCCCTGCATTGGGCGAATGCAGTGTTTTTATATTTAGCAGGAGGTTTGTCTATCGTCTATGCATCAAAATGGGGACAAGGAGTGCAAGGTGTGATCATCTCACTCATCATTATGATCGCTACGATTGCTGCGGAGTCACTGGGGGTCCGGTATGGGCTGATATTTGGACATTATCATTACGAGAGAGATTTTGGCGTCCAGTTCCTGGGGGTGCCTGTCACCATAGGATTTGCATGGGTAATGGTGATTCTTACCTCGATGGCACATTTTGAACACTTTTTAAAAGGTAAGAAAACAATGAAAAGGGCAGTTATTTATAGTTCCGTCACGTCTTTGATGGCAGTCGCCATGGATTTAATCATTGACCCGGTCGCATATAAAGGGAGGGAATATTGGATATGGGATGAAGGTGGAGTGTATTACGATATCCCTTCACAAAACTTTCTTGGCTGGTTTTGCGTATCGTTCGTCATCCAGTTCACCCTGTACTGGGGAGTGAAGACATTTAGGAACCCATCACATTGGTCTGTCAGGATGAGGCAGCTGTACTTTCTGGTGATCTTTATGTTTATTGTGACTGCAATGGTGGAGTCACTGTGGCTGGCTGTTTTCGTCACGGTTGGCATATATGTAATATCCCTCTTATCAAGGCGCAGATTGGAGAAGATTCTATGATTAAACCCAAAAAAAGCAAGAGCTTCCAATATGTAATGGGGAGTTACCTTGTCTATCTGTTGAGGAAACATTTTTACCGGATTTGGATCGATGATCAAAGGAAGGGCGGCAAAGACGGCAGGGGGAATTTGATTCTGGTCAATCATTCAAGCTGGTGGGACGGATTGCTGGTTTTTTATTTAAACCATAGAATGTTGAAAGAAGACAGTTATGCGATGATGAGCCAGAAAGGGATGGAGGAATTCTCATTCTTCAGGAAACTGGGGGCTTTTTCAGTGAATCCGGCTTCCCCGAAAGACCTTGTCACTTCATTAAAGTTCGCTGAAGCACGGTTGAAAGAGAAAAAGACGGTTTGGATTTTCCCTCAGGGCAAGGAGGAGCATCTTGAGAAGAGGCCGATTTCATTTATGAGTGGACCGAGCTTTCTGTATGAACGGAACCCGGAAATCAAATTGACGACGGTCTGCTTTTATTACACATTCTGCCATGACCAAAGGCCGGAAATATTTATCCGGATCTGTGAGGAAGCTGAAGCAGCGGAGAGTCAATCCAGGAAAGACAGAACCGATACCTTCAGGAGATTAATGGAGAAGAGGCTCGATACGTTAAAGAGAGATATTATCGAAGGGAATTTGTCGGCATTTTCATTGCACCTGAAAGGCTTTCCGACAAGCAGTGAGTGGCTGAGTTTTTGGACAAGAAAAGGCTAGAGGGGGAGAGAAGATGGATGTCTATATCATGCTTTTGTTGTTGTTCGTACTGTCAACCGGGATCAATCTCTTGTTTCTGCCAAAGCTTTTACAGACATTGAAATCCAGTGATCGGGTATCCGTCCTTGTGCCGTTAAGGAATGAAGAGAGAAATGTGCCGGGTCTGATGGAAAGTCTAAAAAGGATCACCCATTCACCGGTGGAATTCATTCTCCTTGATGATGGGTCGACTGATGGAACAAAGGAGTTGCTGCTCCAATACAGCAAAGGTGATACACGTTTTAATATCATCGATGGCAAGCCGCTCCCGGAAGGATGGGTCGGCAAGGTCCATGCATGCAGCCAATTAAGTCAGCACAGTTCCGGGGATTATTTGTTCTTTCTTGATGCAGATGTAAGGGTCTCTCCAGATATCATTGAAAAAGTACTTTTCCAGATTAACAAATATGATGCAGGGCTCATTACGGGATTCCCCCGATTCCCGGTCCCGAATGTTCTCAGTAAGATGTTGGTGCCGTTTCAGCATTTTCTCGTGTATTTTCATTTGCCTCTCCCGGTTTCGAACCATACGACGAGAAAAGCTTTTACGGCAGCTCACGGTGCTTTTATGTTCTTTACAAGAGACGCCTACGAAGGTTGCGGCGGACATGCTGCAGTAAAATCTTCACTGCTTGAAGATGTTCATCTAGCAAGGGAAGTGAAAGAATCAGGGCGTACTGCGATCCTTGTGAACAACACGGCTGATGTGACCTGTCATATGTACGATAGTAATGCGGAAGTATGGGAAGGATTCTTGAAGAATGTGTATGTAGGATTGGGGAGGAACCCGATTTCAGTGTTGATGCTTTCATTGTTTTATTTCTCCTTCTATTTCCTGCCTCTTCCATTATTTTTGTATGGGCTGTTGTGGGCGGACTGGGTGTATTGCGTCCCAATCATGCTCATCTGGCTACAGACACTGATCATTGATTGGGCATCTCAACAGGACCGGTGGCATTTTCTGCTTATGCCTCTTGCGTCAATCACCTTTATCATCATCATGTGGGCATCCATGCTGAAAAGTGTAAAGAAACAAGGATATAGTTGGAAAGGAAGGACCTATTCATGAAGAACATCATCATCATTGGCTGCGGACTTGGCGGATTATCTGCAGGCATTTCCTTGCAAAGCAAAGGATATAATGTGACCATAATCGATGAAAATGAACATCCAGGTGGCAAGATGATGCCTGTCGAAATGGACGGGTATCGCTTTGATTTCGGGCCCAATACGATTACCATGCCTCATGTGTTCACATCAGTCATCAATGATGCGGGCGGGGATGCCACTCGATATTTCGAGTTTGTTAAACTGGTCACACATACGAAGAACATTTTTCGCAATGGACAGGTTCTCTATCAATCCGCAGACCGGGAAATCATGGCTTCCTTCCTTGAGAAGCTGGACCCCTTTGCGGCGGGCCGATACGAAGATTATCTGCTCGAAGTGGAAAAACTGTATGAGCTGGCAGAACGTGGCTTTTTTCACCGTGTTTTCGCATCCTGGAGGGATTATCTCGCGCCGGGGCTTCTCAACAGTTTTTTGAAGGTCCGTCCCTTTGAGAAGATGGATCATTTTCACAGGAGATTCTTCCGGGATGAAGATGTTCTGAAGGTGTTCAACAGGTATGCAACGTATATCGGATCTTCTCCATATGAGTGTCCGGCTACCTTTTCATTGATCGGCCACCTTGAGATGAATGAAGGCGTGTATTATACAAAAGGGGGAAATCCTGCGATTGCAAATGGATTTCTCCGTTTCTTCAAAGAGCAGGGAGGTCAGGTCCTTTTCGGAAAAAGGGTCAAGGAAATCGTAATAAAGGATAAGCGGGCGCTCGGCGTCGTCACAGAGGATGGGGAAAGATTTCAAGGGCACGATGTGATTGTGAACGGGGACTTCATTACTGCTACAAAGCAGTTGATCAGAGAGGTAAATCGTCCGAGCCATCCCGATCAAAAATTGGATGGATATGAGCCCTCCATTTCTGCATTTGTCATCCTTGCAGGTCTGCGGACTTTCCAGGAAGACGTTCACCATCATCAAGTGTATTTCAGCGGAGATTATCAAAAGGAATTCTCGGACATCTTCAACGGTCAATCTCTCCCGGAGGACCCTACGATCTACATCAGCCATTCGGCAGCATCAGACAGGTCGATTTCGAAAGGCAGTAACCTGTTCATTCTCGTCAATGCCCCTGCCATCGAGCTTTCTGAGGAAGAGGTCCGGCACTATAAAGAGAAGATCTACTCCATCCTGGAAAGAAGGGGTCTAGCTGTAAGGCAATCTTTAGAAGTGGAGAGGGTCTACACCCCCTCTACGATCAAAAGGAAGTTCTCGGCGTATAAGGGATCCTTATACGGCCTCGCTTCACACAGGATGTCAGAAGCCTTCCTCAGGCCATCGAATGTCAGCAGGGACATCGGTCATCTTTTCTATGTAGGGGGAACGACACACCCGGGGGGAGGATCTCCGATGGTGACTTTGAGCGGTCAGAATGTTGCTGGATATATCTTGAAAAGGGACGCACGCATGACGGAATAACCGAAGCCATGTTGTCTTAAACATCAGCCCCCTTTAGTGAAGGGACGGGGGCTTTCTCTTCATTTGTCATATTTTCGTCGTTCTATCCCCGCAATTTTTTTGGTAAAGTGTATAATGATGAGAGACATTAGATAATCGAGTTAGGAGTTTGTACATATGAGTAAACGCATTTTATTTACGGGCGGCGGTTCTGCCGGTCACGTAACGGTCAACACAGCATTGATTCCCCATTTTGAAAAAGAGGGATGGGACATCACATATATCGGTTCGGAAGACGGAATTGAAAAGGAAATCATCACAGATCAATTCCCACATATCCCGTACAAAAGCATTTCGAGCGGGAAATTGAGAAGATATTTCTCATGGAAGAACTTTTCCGACCCATTCCGGGTGATGAAAGGTGTCCTTGATGCATTGTCGGTGATCCGAAAAACAAAACCGGATATCATATTTTCAAAAGGTGGATTTGTCTCGGTGCCGGTTGTGATGGCTGCAAAGATCGCAAAGGTTCCTGTTGCGATCCATGAATCTGATGTCACCCCTGGACTTGCGAATAAACTTGCGGTTCCGTTTGCCACAAAAATATTCACGACTTTCCCTGAGACGGTAAACACCCTGCCAAGCGAAAAGGCACTTTGTGCAGGTGCCATCATCCGTGAAGAATTGTTCACCGGAGATGCGAGTGAAGGAAAACGGCTGACCGGATATTATGATGACAAGCCGATATTAATGATCATGGGAGGAAGCCTTGGGGCAAGAAAAATCAATGAAGCAGTGAGGGGCAACCTTGAAGAGCTTCTATCCCGCTTTCAAATCATCCATATTTGCGGAAAAGGGAATATCGATGAATCATGTACGCAAAAAGGCTACCGTCAATATGAATTTATTAAAAGTGAACTACCCCATTATCTGGCCATGACTGATTTCGTGATTTCCCGTGCCGGGTCCAATTCGATATTTGAGTTCCTTGCGTTGAAAAAACCAATGTTATTGATCCCATTATCGAGGGAAGCGAGCAGGGGAGACCAGATCCTGAATGCGAATAGTTTCGTCAAACACGGGTACGCCTTGAAATTAGAAGAAGAAGAACTGAATGAACAGAGTTTCCTTGAGAAAGTCAATGAATTGACCGAAACACAGACTGAAATCAAGAAAAAAATGGAAAAAGGTGAAAAAGCCTTCACGATTCAGGATATGTACGAAGAACTTTCTTCCATGTCCCGATAACAAGTCATCCCGCCCCCTTTTGTGCATATAGTATACAAATGCTGGAAGGGGAGAAGGCATATGGCTTATCAATTTTCAAAAGGCTGGTATCTGCAGGAATTAAAGAAGATGGGGATCAGCCACCATCCTTTGGAAAAAAGGAAATTGGAGAGTTATAAAACTTTCATCATCAGAAATCTTTACTTCGAAAAAATCGCCAAGAAGAAATAACGAAGGGCCCGACAGTATTACTGTCAGGTCTTTTTTTTGGCTCTTTTCCCAAAGAGTGTTTCCTTTGAACAAAAGGGAAGGGGCTGGTTACGGGATGCTTATTTTTCGAGGTGCTTGCAGATCAAGAGCGGAGCGTTTCACTTCATTTCCATGAAAAAGCTATTAAGCGAAAATCAAAGGGGTATCTTTTTAATAGATTCTCATATGATTTTCATTAAACAGATATATACTACCCCCATAGGCATAAAGTGAGGGGGAATAATCATGATAAACAGTAAAATCCGTGGAACCGCCATACCAAATCCGAAAGAAAGAAGACGAGTGACCTTATATGCGGCGATGGCCATGGTGCTTGCCGTAGTAGGTCTCATCATCATCGCTAATTATGGAGACACCTTGAGAACAATGGACGAGCATGCTTATGAGGGGCTGCTCAAACAACCAGGCTCCGTTTCAAGAATATTGTTTTTCGCTGCATTCAGCTTGTATCCTGTATTCAGATTGATGAAATGGAAGGGTTTGAATGAATGGAAGTGGAGGGATCTATCGATAAAAGAAATGGTGAAATGGGTCGGCAGGCAGTTGCGGAAATGGCATGTCCCGATTGCACTGATGGGGTCTGCCGGGGTATTGATACACGGGTTTTTGGCTGTCCAGAGAGATTTTCATTGGGACTTTACCAATATCTCAGGCATTTTATCATTTTGTATATTGGGAATGTTGACGATTCTCGGCTTTAAGCGATTCAAGAGAATGGATGGTGGATGGCATGTGAGATTGGCGATTGTGTTTGTCTTCCTATTCATGGTTCACGCCTCCTTTTGAACAACAAAAAAGGTTATCACCATACGGGAATTTCCCCGGGGTGATAACCTCGTTATCCTGGCATCTCAAGCTTTGAGTGCCTGTTCGTCTTCTTGTGAAGATTGTTGTTGATAAAGATACAGTGTATAGAGGTCTTTAGGAATTTCGTAAAGGTCATATACCTCTTCAAGGGCATTCAATTGCTGATAAAGGGATCTTCTCGTTTCATTCGCCTTAACGACGTAAGGAAGCTTTTCTGCCGCTCTCTGAGAACGGGTATTCACCTTGCGGATCCGCATGAAGATGGTCTCCATGCCGAGCTCAAAGAACAGCTCGGAGAAGAATGCATCTTTAGCCGGCTGGTTATAGCCTTTGCCATGATAAGGCTTGCCGAGCCAGGTTCCGAGGAAGCCTGCATTCTCCTGGATATCAAATAAATTGATCGTGCCGATCGGGGTTCCCCATTCATCGAGGATTGTGCGGGAAATGAGTTCTCCCCGTTCTTCAGCCTCGATCGTTTGTTTCGTTAAGAAGAGAAGCTCTTCGTATGAGTTTGCTTTTTGACGCACAAAAGGGAAGACATCCGGGTGCACCATCAGGTCATAAAGTTCATGACACTCATGTAATTCTCGTTTTTTGATCATAGTAGACCCTCCTTGAGGGCAGTCTACTTGCGTACGATTCCACCCTCGAAATTTTTAAATGGTAACTAAAAAATTTCGGGGTGGGAATCGAACCCACTAAGACCAGTCAACGAACTGGTGGCGCACCTTTTGCCTTCCCTTGATTACTATCTTTCTATCCGTGGATAGATCGTTTTTGAATAAGTAACTTGAAATATATTATCCATTGATATCATATACGAATTTCATCAAAAAGGAAATAGGTAAAATGCTAAATTTTTATGAAAAAATTTAACAAATTTCTACACATTTTGATATGCGATTTGTCCATTCACAAATGTAACGAGCGGTTTAGACATAAAGTGGAAAGGATGGTGGCTCCACAAGACCAGATCGGCGTCTTTTCCAACCTCTATACTTCCTATTCTCTCAGATACGCCAAGGTTTCTGGCAGGGAGGATCGTGATGCCTTCCAACGCCTTTTGTTCATCCAGGCCTTCTCTCACAGCGATTGCTGCACACATATTCAGGTACTGGATCGGTGTGTAGGGGTGATCGGTTGTGATGGACACTTCGACACCGGCTTCTGTTAATTTTTGATAAGTAATCCAGCTCTTGTTTTTCAGCTCAACCTTCGATCTCCGTGTAAAGGTTGGGCCAACCGATACTTTTAAATTTCTGTCTTTTAATTCGTTTGAGATGAGATGTCCTTCTGTACAATGCTCGATGCGGAGATCCAGGTTGAATTCTTCAGCAAACCGGACGGCAGATAAAATATCATCTGCCCTGTGGGCGTGGATACGGACAGGGATTTCCCGTTTCAGTGCAGAAACAAGAGGCGCGACCCTTAATTCTTCCGGCTGGTCACAATACTTGGCAGAGACGAAGGCTTCCCTGAGCATCCCCATGATCCCCATCCGGGTGATGGAATCGTTATTACCGTTACTGTGGATTCTTTTTGGATTCTCGCCAAGGGCAAGCTTCAAACCGGACGTTTCTTTTATGACCATGGATTGAATATTCACACCGTGTGTTTTAATCACCGACGTAGTACCGCCGATGACATTTGCGCTGCCGGGCATGACGTTTACGGTCGTGACCCCATATGTAAGGGCATCTTTAAATCCCGGATCCAAAGGATACACACCGTCAAAGGCCCTGATGTGGGGCGTCATCGGTTCGATGGTTTCGTTGGCATCATTGCCTGCCCAGCCTGTGCCTTCGTCATACAATCCTAAGTGCGTATGCGCGTCGATGAAACCTGGGAGGAGCACTTTACCGTGACAGTCATAAACCGTGGCTTGTTGAACGTTATCGACGCTGTGAGGGAAGATTTGTTTGATTTTTCCGTCTTTTATCCATACAGCACCGTTTTGAATGGGTGTTGATGTAATGGGGTAGATGGTGACGTTCTTAAGTAATATAGAATTCATATGATATCCTTTCGTAAGGCTTGTTTCCTTCTTATTCTAAACAATTTCAAGAAGAAAAAGAAGTTATTCCCTCCTTTTATTTCTCCTGGATGAATAATATAAGTAAATCAATGTGGAAAACACAGCGATGAAGCAAATCGGTTTCACAAACCGAATGCCGATCACCTCGATATGTTCCCAATGAGTGCCGAGCTCCATCCCGACAATCATGAATAACAGCGTCCATGGAAGCATAGCTGCGAAAGTGTATAAACTGAAAGCGGTAAGGGGCATGCGGCTGATCCCTGCTGGAATGCTGATGGCATGGCGCACAACAGGAATGAAACGGGCGGTGAAGATCACGATGGTGCCATGTTTCTCGAACCACCTTTCCGAAGCAGCCAGATGGTTTGGGTGAATCAACAAGTACTTACCGTATTTCTCGAAGAACGGTCTCCCGCCATAATAACCGAGCCAATACAGGAATAATTGTGCCGCAGTGCCGCCGATGACCCCCGAGAGGAAGGCGCCCACGAAGGTTAGCTTTCCGGAGCTTACCAAAAAACCGGCAAAACTTAACACCAGTTCACTGGGGATGATTTCTATCATCAGGGCGAGGGCAATGCCGGCATATCCCAAATCTGACAGTAATGAAAGTATATCCATGATCCATTCATGATTCATATTTACATTCGCCTCCTACATGATCCTTGCATATTGAAGAATCAGGATCAATAATCCTAGAGCCCATACATAATAGGAAAACATCTTCAATGAATGTTTTTTCAAGACATTTACCATGGTGACGATGGCGAAATAGCCGAATACGGCAGCACTTACTGTCCCGATTGCAAGGCTTGGGAATGAAATTGCTTCAACGCTTCCTCCAAACATCTCTTTTCCTTGAAGGACAATGCCGCCCAATATGGCAGGTGTAGACAGCAGGAATGAGAAATATGCGGCTGTTTCTCTGTCGAGCTTTCTGAACAAACCGGCAGCGATGGTCAGTCCTGATCTTGAGAGAGCCGGGAATATTGCGGCAGCCTGGAAGCTGCCGATCACCCATGCATCGGTATAAGAAAGGTCATCGAGCTTCTTGTAGCCATTTTTCACTCCGTCTGCCATATACATGATGCAGCCTGTTGCAAGAAACTCCCATCCGATCGTTGTACCTGTCTTGGATATGTAGTCAAAGAAGTCTTCAAACAATAAACCGATCACAACCGCCGGGATCGTTCCAATGACGAGGATGATGGACAACTTACTGAAGGGATTTCTTATCATATATAGAAGTTCTTTTTGATAATAGACAAGCACCGCGATCAATGTCCCGATATGAAGCATCGTATCCAGGAAGAGACCTGCTTCCTCAAGACCAAATGTCACCCTTCCAAGATACAGGTGCCCAGTGCTTGATATAGGTAAAAACTCGGTCAATCCCTGTATGATCCCGAGAATAAAAGCTTCGAATTTACTCATTTTCACACTTCCTTTCTGCATATAAAAGGACAGCCCTTTTTAAACTTATATTCCATTCCCCCAGGTTTCATGAAGGATGTCCCAAACAATGAGAAAAAGATTTGAAGAAAAACTATATGTGGATGAAACTTATTTTCGCTTCGCGCGTAAGTATAAAGGAGGCCGCAATTGAATGCCTGTTAGATAGATTAAGGGAGGGAATCTAATGCCTACAAAAGACGAAAGAATGATGGCAGCACTAATTTATATATTGAGCTTCTTCACTGTATTCATCGGGCCATTGGTCATCTGGCTCATCAAGAAGGATGAATCAGATTTCATAGACTTCCATGGGAAAGAGTATTTTAATTTTCTTATCTCATATGGTGTGTACGGATTCGTAAGTTCGATTTTGATGGTTGTGCTTGTAGGGTTCATATTGGCGCCGGTGGTCGGTGCACTTGCACTGGTCTTTACAATACTCGGTGCCATCAAAGCGTACGAAGGGGAGTATTACAACATCCCGACAATCTTTCGGTTAATTAAATAACTTGCTTCATGAAAATCCGGACGTGTTCGCCTTCTTTTAAAAAGGCCGGGCAAGTTCGGATTTTTTTGCTTTCATCCCCGTGATACCCGGGAGGTGAAAATAAGATGGCAAAAAAAATGAACGAAATTCAACGCACTGCGTCTTATTTTTAAGCTGTTTTCGTAAACATTGTGGCTATTAGACAAGCGAGGTGCGGTTGATTTCCGCTCCAGATGCTCGCTTTCCGCGGGGCTGGCGGTGAGCCTCCTCGGACTTCGTCCTGCGGGGTCTCACCTGTCCAGCGGTTCCCGCAGGAGTCGAGCATCTTCCGCTCCAATCAACCATCGAGGATAAAAACCATAAATTTACTGGGTTAAATGCTTATTTATCATCTAAAAATAGTGATAATCCTAATTCAAGTGCATTGCCTTTGATTTATTGCTATGGCATTCTTTATTCCACAGTCTGAAATCACCGAAGATGCTCACATTAACGTCTAATAATAGCAACAATCTATGCGAAAAGAGCCTATTTTTATCAAGCAAAAGGGGAGGAATGGAAAATGAATGAAATACAACATGTTTTAGAATCAATCAATTGGGCACTCATTGCGCCAATCATCCTCGTCCAACTCATTTTAATGGTGATCGCCTTAACAGACGTCATCAGGGTCAGGGCAACAAATGGTCCAAAATGGCTTTGGGTATTCATCATCGTGTTCGTCAATATCATCGGCCCTGTCTTATATTTCATCTTTGGTCGGAGGCAATAGCATGATAGAAGTAAAAGGTTTAGAGAAGAGATATAAAAACAAAGTGGCGGTTAAAAATGTTTCATTTGAATTAAGACGTAATCGCTGCACGGCACTGCTCGGTCCGAACGGTGCCGGGAAAACCACTACACTGAATATGTTGGCGGGACTCGTGACTCCTACGGGGGGCAGAGTCACAACGGAGGCAACCATTTCCGACATACGTGAAATCATTGGGTACCTGCCCCAATATCCAACATTTTATGACTGGATGACCGGGATGGAATATTTGATCTTTTCAGGGGAGATTGCGGGGATGACGAAAAGTGAAGTCCGAAACCGTGCTGAGGGACTGATCCGTGACGTTGGGCTGGAAGAAGGGCGAAATAGAAGGATCGGACAGTATTCAGGTGGGATGAAGCAGCGTCTTGGCATTGCTCAGGCGCTGATCCACCGACCACAGTTATTGATCCTGGACGAACCGCTGTCTGCCCTGGACCCCTTTGGAAGAAGAGAAGTGTTGGAACTGCTGGAGAAGTTGAAACAGGAAACGACAATCTTGTTTTCTACCCATATCCTTAATGATGCAGAGCAAACCTGTGATGATGTCCTGTTTTTGCATGAAGGGTCATTGATCGAGCAGGGACCGATCAATGAGGTGAAAAGAAGGCATCAGGCGCCGAAGCTCAATCTTTATTTCCCCGAGGGAGCACAAAGTGTTGAGCATTTCTTTGTAAATCAAGAATGGATCCGGAGTGTTAAGTCAAATGGGAATCAATTGACCATCGAAGTAAGTGATCCTGCCCGTGACAGACTGAATGTATTCTCCATGATTACAAAACATCAATGGAATGTAACGAAAGTGGAAAGCTGTGAGGGGAGTCTCGAAGAATTGTTCATGGAGGTGATCAAAAAATGAAGACAGTTCGGGTGTTATTCAAAAAGGAAATGCTTGAGCTCTCCCGTCAATATAAATTGATTTGGATGCCGCTTGTGTTTCTTCTGTTCGGGTTGATGGAGCCCGTAACAGCTTACTATCTGCCGGACATTCTGGATGCAGTAGGTGATCTTCCGGAGGGGGCCATCATCAATATACCGACCCCCTCGGCAGGTGAGGTCTTATTGTCTGCGATCGGCCAATTCAATACAATAGGCGTGCTTGTCATCATATTGGCATCCATGGGCATTCTCGCTGGAGAACGGAAGAGTGGAAGTGCCGTGATGGTCCTTGTCAAACCTGTTCCTTACCGGGCGTTCATCTATAGTAAATGGATGGCCGCTTCCGTCCTCGTATGGTTATCCTATACAATTGGGATGTTGGCAAGCTGGTATTATATTCATCTATTATTTGGCAGGATCGACATCAGCTCTCTCATGCAAGCGTATCTCGTGAATGGGGTTTGGCTTTCCTTCGTCGTAACTGTGACGGTGTTTTTCAGCGGAATGGTAAAGTCGCCCGGGGCGGCTGGGTTCTATACAATAGGACTTTCTTTATTTATCACCTTCATTTCCGGTACCTTCACCCAGATTATGAAGTGGTCTCCCGGCAGGCTCTCGGGTTATGTTACTGAACTAATCCTTGTAGGGGACTGGATGCCAGAGCATTTGATGGCCGTCACGATGACCGTTTTCCTTTGCGCAATACTTCTGGTGATCACCCCGATTATCTTTAAACAAAGTGACTTGAGCTAAACCCGCCCCTCTGATTTGTAATATCAGAGGGTTTTTTATTGTTTCTGTCGAATATTGGTTTTAGAAGGAGGCTGCTGTATGAATGAACCTCATTACACTGAAAAGGTAATCAAGTTGATCCGCCATGCTGAGGTGTGTTCGAAGCAGCACCGGCATGACTGTATTGAAAGCATGGACTTGTTCCTTGGAGCCATCTTGGTAAACGATGGTGTACTGAAAGAAATGTTGGAGATGACCGAACCCCATATGAAACAAATAGAAAAGGTAGCAGCAGATATGTCTCCCGAGCATGCTGAAAAGCAGACAAGGATGCCATTCTCTCTGCCGCTATCCAAGATTTCCGGTGAGATTTGGGATACTTCATTAAGCATAATGGGACGATATAATCAAATTTTCTTAAATGAAGGACATATCATCAAAGCCTTTTATCAACACCTCGGCAATTCCGTTCAATTAAGGGAGAAATTAAAAGGGATCCCTCATGAAAGGATTCTCAGGTCTGTCACGATGCCAAGAGATTTAACGGTGGATTTACACAAATGTGATTGGACGGTCGAAGCTGCAAGCGATGTCCTGATCGTCCGAGTTCTAAAAAGCGAGCAGGGACCCTTTCTATCATGGATGAAAGAGTGCTTGGTACCTAACGATGGTGCAAGCCTTTAAACAAGAGGGAAATCAGCTCCCCATCCTTGTCGCAGTGGAGGATGGGAAATGGATCGGTTTCTGTGCATATGATGTTTATCTTGATCAAAAAGGGAGTGTAGGCCCTATGGGAGTCTTGATGACCGGCCGTCATCGGGGTATCGGAAAAGCCCTTCTGTATGCTGCGCTCCACGAGATGAAGATGTCGGGTCAACATCATGCCGTGATCAAAGAAGCGGGCCCGATCGAATTTTATGAACGGATCTGTGGAGCGAGGTTGATTCCGTTAGAGGCTGATTGAAGTGAGAGGAAATGTCTGAATAACGATTAATTAGGATGACATAAGAAGCAAATCGTTATCCATAAGCTTTTGTTTATGGGAAAATATAGAGAATGGCTGGGTTTGAAGAGGAATCCCTGGTCGCGGGGATACATATCAACCAGACGGGAATGGAAGAGTCAGAGAATCAAATCATTACCTGACGAAGAAAAGGAGGATGACGATGATCATCGAAGAAACAGGCCTTGTCCTTGAAGGGGGAGGCATGAGAGGGATCTACACGGCTGGTGCTCTTGAATACTTCCTTGAAAAGGGGGTTGAATTTCCTTACGTGATTGGTGTATCTGCAGGAGCGTGCAATGCGGCTTCATATTTGTCCAAGCAGCACGGACGCAATAAAAAGGTGAATGTCGATTTCATCAGGGATCCTAAATACTTGTCTTGGCGTAATTATTGGAAAACGGGAGAGTTATTTGGGATGGATTATGTGTTTGATGAAATTCCCAATAAGCTCGTTCCCTATGATTACCAAGCTTTTCATACCAATTCAACTGAATTCGTCGTTGGGGTAACGGATTGTGAGACAGGACAACCTGTATATTATGCAAGAAGTGATTACGGTGAAGATTTACTCACGATCATCCGGGCTTCAAGCTCTCTGCCATTTGTCGCACCGGTAGTCGAGTTTGCTTCCCGTCACCTCCTGGATGGCGGAATAAGCGACCCGATCCCGGTCGGTAAAGCAGAGCAGGACGGTTATGGGAAGAACGTAGTCATCCTTACAAGAAACAGAGGTTACTATAAAAAGCCTTCAAAATTTTCCTTTTTACTGAACAGGAAGTATCCGCAATTTCCTGAACTTCAAAAAACGATGATGAACCGGTATATAAAATACAATCAGACGATCGATGAATTAGAAGAAAAAGAAAGAAACGGTGATGTGATCATTATCCAGCCGCAAACGCCCCTCAAGGTGGGCAGGATTGAAAGAAACCCTCAAAAATTGGATGAGTTGTACTGGCAGGGCTATCGTGATGCAGAAGCAAAAATGAACGAAATTTTAAATTGGAGTAAAAAGTCGATGGTCCATAGCTGAAACGTGACGGTACGACATGAGAACCTCCTTCAATATCCCGGATAAGCATACAGTCTCTTATGAAAATGGTCTTTTTTTCAGGGAATCACATACATATGATAGTGATTCCTGGAAAGGACGAGCGTTTCATGAACCTCTATCACATTTATAAAAATGAACAATATACCCTGCTTTTCAGAAGCGTCATGTACTTTCTCATCGGTGTAGGGATGACTCTGGTCATGCGGCAGCTTTATTACTTCCCGCTGCTCATATTCATACCGGCCATTTCAAATTTGTACCTCAGTCATACCATCAGGAAAGAACTGAAAAAAGCCAACCGTATGTATTATGAGGAATTTCCTCCGTCGAAGCATGCCCTTGTAGGGGTGGCTACAAAGGAAGGATTCCATTATATGAAGACCGACGGGTGGTCTGAATACTATATTCAACGTATTTCCTTACTGAACAGCCCGAAGCAATACGTGCTTCACAGGAAGAATAAGAGAACCTTGTCATTTGCCAAATGGAGCAGGGCCATACAGGTGGATCTGGAAGAATCGAAGGTGACCTTTCGCCTGAAATATCAAAGCTCTACTGCGATTGAGTGGCGGAGCGAGGCTGGAGATACTATTCTGATTTATAAAGGGAATAAAAGGTGGATATTGAATTTTAATCAGAAAAATTATTTATCTCTTCAAAAGGGGTTTCTGCCTCAAAGTGTACAGCGCCTGTTTGATTCTCATCACAGCTATGTGACCTACTATGAGTGCTACGATGAGGGGATAGACTGGCTCTTGATTTTCCTATGGTATGTAGACAGCGATTATTTCCTGACCACATAACTCATCTTTTTGCCTCTATTGGGCAAGATAAGGAAGGAAGTTCATGGAGGTGAAAGGATGAACGCTGAATACAAATCATGCATCGCTGCACTGCAACGCTGCATGGAAGCGTGCAATGTCTGTTTTCATGCATGTCTCAAAGAGGAAAAACCGATGATGGCCTGTATTGAGCTTGACAGGGAATGCGGGGAAATTTGTTCAATGACGCTAAGCGCCATGCAGCGCAGCAGCAAATTTGTGAAACAGATGGTCACCCTTTGCGCTGAAATCTGCGAAGCATGCGCTGCAGAGTGCAATACCCATGATCATCAGCACTGCATGGATTGTGCCAGTGCTTGCTTTGACTGTGCAGAAGAATGCAGGCAGCTCATTGCCTCACGGGGATGATGTATTTTTATATAATCTTAATGAAAAAAAGGGTGCTTCCGTAATTAGATGCATCCTTTTTCCCTATTGGAAACCGTATATTGGTTGGTATTAGCTGAAAACTCCTCCTTTTGTAGGAAAAATCAAAAAATATCGCAAATTTTGGAGCAAAGAACATGCTATCTTTCAAAAAACTATGATAGAATAACAATAATCGAATAGGTTTCCTTCGGGGCAGGGTGAAATTCCCTACCGGCGGTGATGAGCGCATGCTCTTAGTCCGTGACCCGTCTAATATGCGTTAGACGGTGGATTTGGTGAAACTCCAAAGCCGACAGTGAAAGTCTGGATGGGAGAAGGAACGGCAGTATTCTTTTTGGCACGTTAGGAGTCCATTTTTTTCTAGTGGAAGATCCTGTATTTTTAAAACGCGCATCAAGAATACTCTATTTAGTCATGCCAACTTCCCCAAGTAGAAACGTTACTTGGGGTTTTTTCGTATATTGAACCACTCATTAAGAGGAAAGGAGTCCGAATATTGAATCATTCCCACTATATGAAGCTTGCACTCACCTTGGCCGAGTCTACCATAGGTCAAACATCACCAAACCCCGCAGTAGGAGCGGTTGTTGTGAAAAATGGGGAAATTGTCGGGATGGGCGCACATCTCAAAGCTGGTGAAGGTCACGCAGAAGTTCATGCAATCAGAGCTGCAGGGGAAAAAGCGAAGGGAAGCGACGTGTATGTCACGCTTGAACCATGCTCCCATTACGGGAAAACGCCACCATGTTCATCGCTCCTGATTTCCAGTGGAGTGAAGCGGGTCCATATAGCAAGTACCGATCCCAATCCACTGGTCAGTGGCCAGGGGATCAGGCAGCTACGTGAAGCCGGCATCGAGGTGATTGTAGGTGAAATGGAAGAAGAGGCGCTTGCCCTCAATAAACATTTTTTTCATTTTATCCAATCAGGAACACCTTATGTCACGCTGAAGACAGCAGTCACTTTAGACGGTAAAACAGCTTCCTCTTCTGGAGACAGTAAATGGATCACTTCAGAAACGTCACGAACAGATGTCCACTATGATCGTCACCGGCATGACGCGATATTAGTAGGAGTCAATACGGTCATTCAAGATAACCCACACCTTACCACCCGTTTGCCCCAAGGTGGAAAAAACCCCATTCGAATCATTTTAGACACATTTTTACGCACACCTCTCCACTCTCATGTCGTGGAGGATTTAGAAAGCACCACCCTTATCATTACCGGCAATTCTGTGAAGGAAGAAGAGAAACGGCCATATGCAGAACGGGGCTGTGAAATTCTCTCCCTTCCAACCGAAAGGATCCAAATCCCTAATTTGTTGAAAGAATTAGGTGACAGAAAGATCATGTCTCTCTATGTAGAGGGAGGAGCGACCGTTCATTCGAGCTTTTTGGAATCAAGGGCTTTTCAGGAATTGATTGTGTACATGTCACCAAAACTTGTTGGAGGAAGATCTGCACCTGCGAGCTTTGGAGGCAAAGGGTTTCCTACGATGGCAGAAGGACTGGAAATGGACATTAAAGCCTTTGAACGAGTAGGAGATGATATGAAAATTGTCGCAATACCAAAAAGTTAAGTGAGGATGAAAAGGATGTTTACAGGAATCATTGAAGAAATAGGTTCGATCCAACATATGAAGAAATCATCTTCCTCCATGCAGCTGACGATTGCAGCCAGTAAAATCCTCGAAGATGTCCATATTGGCGATAGTATCAGTGTGAACGGGGTTTGTTTAACCGTTACATCATTCACTAACACTCAATTCAATGTGGACGTGATGCCTGAAACGTTCGAGGGGACAACACTCCGGAACCTGGCGAGGGGTTCAAAAGTGAATCTTGAACGGGCGATGGCTGCAGACGGACGTTTTGGTGGGCATTTTGTCAATGGCCATGTTGATGGAATCGGTACGATTCTGGGTATACAGGAAGTTGAAAATGCATGGTATATGGATATTTCAATACCTGAAAATCAAAGTCATCTGTTTATCATGAAAGGATCTGTCGCCATTGATGGAACGTCATTGACCGTATTTGGGGTCAAACCTGACCGGATCACGATTTCACTGATCCCCCAAACGAGGGGGGACACTGTGCTCGGCCGGAAGAAAATAGGTGATGCCGTCAATATAGAATGTGACGTCATGGCTAAATATTTTCATCGTTTCTACGAGGCGAAAGAGGAATCTAAACGTGCGTCAAACAGCATCAGCTATGATTTTTTATCTCAAAACGGTTTCGCTGACTAAGAGGAGGGGTTTCCCTATGTTCAATAAAATCGAAGAAGCACTGGAAGATTTACAGGCCGGGAAAGTTGTTATCGTCGTGGATGATGAAAATCGTGAAAACGAGGGAGATTTTATCGCCCTTGCAGACAGAGCGACTCCGGAGGTCATCAATTTCATGGCGAAAGAGGGAAGGGGATTGATTTGCGCGCCTATTACAGAGGATCTCGCCCAAAGGTTAAAACTTTCCCCGATGACCATGTCAAATACCGATCCACACGGGACGGCCTTCACCATTTCTGTCGACCACAAATCGGCAACGACCGGGATCAGTGCATTTGAGCGTGCTGCCACGATCACGGAATTGTTGAATCCCGCATCTATACCAGAGGATTTCAAACGGCCAGGGCATGTATTTCCCCTTGTGGCCAAAAAAGGCGGGGTATTAAAAAGGGCAGGACATACAGAAGCTGCCATCGATTTGGCGGTTCTCTCAGGTGCAGAGCCTGCAGGTGTGATTTGTGAAATCATGAACGAGGACGGCACGATGGCAAGGGTTCCTGAGCTGATGAAACTTGCTGAAAAGTGGGATTTGAAACTCATTTCTATTGAAGACCTTATCAGGTACAGAAGGAAGAAAGAGAAACTCGTCACAAGGGAAGTGGAGATTGAGCTTCCGACTGAATTCGGTCACTTTAAAGCGGTCGCATATACAGAGGATTTAACCGGCAAAGAGCATATCGCCCTTGTGAAGGGTGACTTGTCTGAGGGAGAAGAAGTGCTTGTCCGGGTCCATTCCGAATGTCTGACTGGGGATGTGTTCGGCTCAAATCGCTGTGACTGTGGACCGCAGCTCGCCACTGCTCTTGCCCAGATTGAAGAGGAAGGGAAAGGAATCCTGCTATATATGAGGCAGGAAGGCCGCGGGATCGGTCTCATCAACAAACTGAAGGCCTACAAGCTCCAGGAGCAGGGGTATGACACAGTGGAGGCGAATGAAAAGCTCGGCTTCGGTGATGATTTAAGGGAGTACGGAATAGGGGCCCAGATACTGAGCGATCTGGGTGTCAGTAAGATGCGTCTACTTACGAACAATCCAAGGAAGATCGCGGGCATCAGCGGATACGGTTTAGAAATTGTAGACCGGGTACCGATCCAGCTTCCGTCGAAATTTGAAAATGAAAAATACTTAAGAACAAAACACACGAAATTGGGTCACATACTTAAATTTTAGGAGGAGAAGAAAATGAAAACAATTTATGAAGGCAATTTAGTAGGTTCAGGATTACGGGTAGCAATCGTCGTATCACGCTTCAATGAATTCATCACATCAAAGCTGCTCGGCGGTGCGGAAGATGCTTTGAAGCGACACGGCGTGGATGAAGGAGACGTGTCGGTCACATGGGTGCCTGGTGCATTTGAAATTCCGATGATCGCCAAGAAGCTTGCCCGCTCCGGGAAATATGATGCAGTGATCACACTGGGGACGGTCATCCGTGGTGCGACAGCTCACTTTGAATATGTCAGCGGTGAGGTTGCCAAGGGCGTAGCCAACCTCGGGATGCAGGAAGACATCCCTGTCATCTTCGGAGTCTTGACAACGGATACCATCGAACAGGCGATTGAAAGGGCAGGCACTAAAGCGGGGAATAAAGGCTGGGAAGCGGCTGTGTCTGCAATAGAAATGGCCAACCTCATCCGCGAAATCGAAAAATGATCAAAATAGCAGGATGAACGATCCGGGCGGTTCGGGTGAACCCGCCCGGATTTTTATGTACTGAGATAAAACGTTTTGGTAATACACCTTTGCAAATTTAAGTGTTTGATTGCCTGAACGTTTACCGGGATTACATATGAATGAAAGAAAAATACTTATTGTTAAACGTCTGACCTTTTGCTAAAATAATATCTTGTGGCTCCCCTTCATTGGAGGAGCGGGTAGGGAGAGGGCAGTTTTATAGGAAGATTATAGATGAAATCACGTGGAAGTATTTTTCAATTAAAAGACCACGGTACCACGATGAAACAGGAGCTAATGGCGGGGACAGTCGGTTACTTTACGATTGTATACATCATTGCGGTGAATGCATTAATTCTTTCTGAAGCTGGTATCCCATTTGAAGGAGCGGTCCTTGCGACCATTCTTGCTTCTTTCGTTGGGTGTTTGGTGATGGCCCTTTGGGCGAATGCACCAATTCTGCTGGTTCCGGGAATGGGTATTAATGCCATGTTCACCTTTACCCTGGTAAAGTCTTCAGGTTTATCATGGCAGGAAGCTTTAGCCGTTATCGTGATATCCGGGATACTCTTTATGATCATTGCATTTACAAAGCTTTCAAAAGTATTATCGGAAGCCATTCCTAAAACATTGAAAGAAGCAATCACTGTTGGTTTAGGGATGTTCTTGATGTTCATCGGTCTTGAAAAAGGCGGTCTCATCCAAAGAGGGGACAGTGCCATCATCATGATTGGTGACTTCGGGGAATTAAAGGTGTTAGCCACAGTGCTGACGTTCCTTGTGACGATTTTCCTTTTTATCCGCAATGTAAAAGGGCAATTTTTATGGAGTATCGCCATCGGTACAGCGCTTGGATTCATCTTCGGGATCGAGCCGTCCATTCAGTCGGGCTCATTCCATTGGAGTGAATACAGTCAGGTTTTCGGTCAAATATCCTTTAATGGCATTTTGGAAATCCCGTTCTGGATTGCGGTATTTTCAGTCACGATGGTATTGGTATTCGAAAACATCGGTCTCATTCACGGTCATACGGACATGGTGGACCAGCCTCATAAATATCCCAGAGCGTTTCAAGCAAATGCGTTTTCTGCTTTCACTTCAGGGTTCTTCGGAACGAGTCCTACCGTTTCAACGGTTGAAAGTGCGGCAGCGATGACAGCAGGGGGCCGTACCGGCTTGACCAGCTTGACTACCGGCGTGTTATTTTTAGGTTCTGTGTTGTTCATCCCGTATTTAAAGTGGATTCCGGACCATGCAATCGCACCGATTCTTATCATCATCGGCGGTTTGATGATCCAAAACATCCGGCATATGGATCTTCGTGATATGACAGAGGCGTTTCCGGCCATTTTCATCATCGCGATGATTCCGTTCACGTACAGCATTGCTGACGGAATCGCCATCGGCTTTATTTTGTACCCGGTTTTGAAACTGGCTACCGGTAAGGCAAGGGAAGTATCCATTCCTCTATATATCATTGCAGCTCTGTTCCTAATGAACTTTGTCGTTCATTCGATTCATTGATGTCGTGAAAATAGACCCAGATGCAGTTTTCGCCCATCTTTCGTTGATGGTCATACGCGCCTGGGTCTTTTTGTCGTTGATTGATCATCACGGAAATCAGCATAATCGATAAAGATGAGTCTTTGGCAAAGTCTTAGGAAAGCGAGAGCATCCCACACTCTTTAAAGAGGCAACATCCGTCCAAACGCTTCCGGCAAAGAAGCAGGCGTACGATTAACTGATTGTTATGGGAGTTAATACCTGTTGTTGAACGGAGGGAGGAGCCGTCAAATTCCGTGGACTTTCCACATATTTCTTGTTACTATAAGGGTAAATCTGATTCTATTATACTAGTAAACAATGAATAGATATGTGAATTAGCAGGGGTGGGGTAAATGGAAGTATTTGTAGCCAGGCAGCCGATATTTGATCGTAATGGAGACACGATAGCGTATGAACTGCTTTATCGGAACAATGATATGAATATGTTTCCGAATATTGACGGTGATCAGGCAACCGCGGATGTGATTATTAATAGTTATTTGAACATCGGTCTTGATAGCTTATCATCAGGAAGACCATGCTTTATTAATTTCACCGAAAATCTTTTGAAACTCAGGGTTCCCACCTATTTCAACCCCCGGGAGATTGTTGTCGAGATACTTGAAAGTGTGATTCCCGATCCTGAAGTGGTGAAGGTGTGCCAGGAATTGAAAGAGCTTGGATATAAAATCGCGCTGGACGATTTCGTTTTCAATGACAGCAATCCTCATTGCCGGGAATTAATGAAAGTGGCAGACTATGTGAAAGTGGATTTCATGAATACATGTGAGGACGATCGGGGAGGGATAGAAGTACTATCCCATGTACTTGGATATAAACTATTGGCAGAAAAGGTGGAAACCGTTGCTCAATATGAAGAAGCTAAGGCCAAGGGATATCATTTCTTTCAAGGCTACTTCTTCAGTAAACCTAAAATCATCGCCACTCATGATGTGCCAACCTATTTTCACTCCTACTACTCGATCATTCAGGGTCTTGAAATGACCGAACCGAATATCGAGATGATCAGTCAAATGATCGAACAGGATCTTTCACTATCATATAAACTTCTGAAACTGATCAACTCACCTGCCTATCGTCCTAAACATAAGATTCATTCGATCCGTCAGGCGATTGTCCTGCTTGGCCTGGTGGAAATCAAGCGATGGATTTACATTCTGGCGGTCAGGGAACAGGTTGGAAAAAGAAAACAGCTTGAAAATGAAGTGATTACGTTATGTTTGATGCGTGCGAAAATGTGTGAGTTACTGGCGGAGAAACGAAATCTTTCATCCATGAAGTCAAGTTATTTCCTGACAGGCATGTTCTCACTGATGGACACCATACTGTCGATGCCGATAGAAAAAATTCTAAATGAATTGCCTTTGTATGATGACATCTGTGCTGCATTGACTGGTGCGCCCGGTGAGCTGAAAGAAATCCTTGATCTTGTGAAGGCCATTGAGAAAGCGGATTGGACGGCCATGGATACGAAGATGTCTCGATTGAAGCTGCGGAAATGGGACGTCATGGAAAGTTATCAAATTGCCTGCAAATGGACAGAAGAGCTTCTGACCCAGGAAATATCCGAAAAGAGATAGCGTCATTCACCACACAGATCTATATTCACCCGGATCCAGAAACTTCCTTTGTGGTTTGATGTACCTTTTTAATTCAACGAGCAAAAGACGCTGTAATGATTTTACAGAAATTTGCCGCGCGACATCTGCAGGGAAAGGATATATGCCGATTGAATTAAATCTAACCCGAAAAAGACCTTCGTGGATGAGGTCTTTTTTTTCGTTGCGGATTTGTGCCAGTACTGTGACTACCCTTGATTGGTGTTCATCATTCGTTACTTCCACCTTTTTCACTTGAAAGCGGAAATGGTATTGATCATTCATATTCATCACCACCATCATTGTGGCGCAACGCAGAGGGAAATTCAAATGATTTGGACTCACAATGTAATTGTCCGGTATTCTTCACAAAATGGGGGGGCGCGGGATTGCGAAAAGAGCTTGTTTGTGGCAAGCTTAGACTATTACGAATAGCTTACTAGTAAATTAGCGTGGAGGGATTCACGATGAACTTGAATCTGATTAAATGTCATGGCTCTGGTAATGACTTTTTATTGATTGATGAAATGAGCCATGGATACGACTTTACAGAAGAAGCAAGACAAAACCTTGCTCTTGCGCTTTGTGACCGGAAAACAGGACTTGGTGCCGACGGAATTTTGTTTGTGTTGAATAGTGAGCGCTGCGACGCGCAAATGAGGGTTTTCAATGCAGACGGATCAGAAGCATCCATGTGCGGAAATGGCCTCCGCTGTGTCGGACGTTATGTATGTGAACTCCTGGAAAAGGAGTCGATTGTTATCCAGACGATGAAAGCTGATCTAAAGGTTTCACAACAGGAAGCAATCTTTGAAAACATCCCGACTTATAATGTGGAAATTTCTCCGGTTTTATTTAATCTGAATGCTTTGCCAATGAACATGGACAAAGAGAAGCTGATCGATGAAAGCATCCCGGAAATTTCAGATGCTTTGACATTTTCAGCACTTGCCGTACCGAATCCACACCTGATCAGCATCGTCAATACAGAGCATATTCTGTCTAATGAGCAAAAGACAATCTCAGAGACCGTGAACGGACCGAATAATCTGTTTCCGGACGGAGTGAATGTAAGCTTTGTTCATCCTTTGGAAAAGGGGTCCATCTATGTACGTACGTTCGAACGGGGAGTCGGTTTCACCAACGCATGCGGAACAGCGATGTCAGCTTCAAGTCTGGTTACCTGCCTCCTTGGGCACAATGATTTCGGTGAAGGAATCGAAGTGTATAATAACGGAGGAAAGGTCCGGGTGGTCGTGAACCGGTCAAACGAAGAGACATACAGTATGGAATTGATCGGAAATGCGACGTACCTGTATCAAGCTGAAATCGAACTGTCCATCACCCATCCTGAAAGCTACCTGGAAGTTTCGAGACAGGAATTCAGCGAAGAAGCAGCATATGAACTTCTGCAGAACCATGCAAAATCAATCGTGGATCAAAAAGTGTTCATGACAGCTTAATAAGTGAAAGTGGAGGGCACATCACTTTGTCCCGTTCCTTTCATTGGCGAAAAAGCGGGCAGTTTCTGATTTTCTGATGAATGAAACGGCAATGCTAGAAATCCGAACGAGTTTATTCCAATACTCGTTCGGATTTTTTATTTGCGATCCCCGTTTGTTTAACCTTCCTCTTTCAAAAACTTCATCACTTTATCAAATGGCTGCCGGCCTTTCACCGATTCGAAATGCCGGAATGGACAGCCCCACTGTTGGAAGCGGCGCAGTACAACCTCTGGTGTGAAACGCTCCGGGTGAAGTGTATCGTTCACTTCATGCCAGAAAAGGGGAGTGGCGACCAGTCCATCATCATTGCCCCTTAAGGAATAAGGGGCAATGATGGTCTTTCCTTCTCCGTGTTGAATATAATCAACATATAATCTTCCTTTTCTGTTTTTCTTTAACCGCTCAATCGTGAAATCATCGGGGAAATTGGATACAAGATAGCGGGCAATGAATTCAGTGAAACGTGACGTATCGTCCCAGCTGTAACCGGCAGGGATCGGAATATATACTTGAAGCCCTTTGTTACCTGACGTTTTGACAAAGCTGTGCAGGTTCAACTGATCAAATAAACCTTTCAGGACCTTTGCTGCCTTTACTGCGAGGGAAAACTGCTTCCTGTCTGGCGGATCCAGGTCAAAGACGATCTCGCTGACGGTCCCTTCTTTGTATTTCTGAAAAGGTACATGGAGTTCCAAAGCCAACTGGTTTCCGAGCCATAACAGCGTTTGAAGATTATTGCACAATATATAATCAATGCCGTCCACATTGCTGGTAGTGACAAATGAGGGGGCATAGTCCGACGTGTTTTTCTGGTAAAAGGATTCCCCGAAAACTCCATGGGGATAGCGTATGCAAGTCAAAGGCCGCTCTTTGATCAATGGAAGGATGACCACCGACATCTTCCTTAAATATCGGATGTAATCAAGCTTCGTGAAAGAAACGTCCCGATACAGGTCCTTATCAGGATGGGTGATGTCAACGCCCGGAGGGAGGGACGCTTCATCCAGCTGAAACTGCCCCATCGTACACGTATCAGGGGAAGTGTTGAACAAGAACTGATTGAAATGGGGCTCCCTGAGCTGCCCTTCATACATATGCAAGTACTTCAATTCCACAGTGATCGAAGGTTCAATGAAATATTGGGAGTGCTTTTTACTGGAGCTGTTTTTACGAATGGATTCTTTTAATATCCGCTTTTCTTCTGGTGATAGCCCGAAATGGAACGATCCAATTGAAACAATGTTGTCCCTGTCATAAACGGCGATGAAAAAGTAGTTGTTGTTTTCATCGAAGGAAGTAATGAAGCAACGGCATGTTTTCCAGTTTTTATACTTGATCCAATTCGTGCTGCGTTTTCCTTCTTCCCATTTGCTTTGGTTTTTCTTCGCCACGATGCCTTCTCCTTCTTCTGCTTGGACAACCTCAAATAAATGACGATGGTCCTTGAAGGCGGGGACCATCTGGAGGACTTCCGACTGCCATGGTGCAGGTTCTAAAGGACATTTCATACGCGTGAACAGTTCTTTTAATTTTTCTTTTCTTTTTTGATAATTCAACCCGCTGACGACCGTATCCCCCCACTGCAGTAAATCGAAGGCAAGAAATGCAGCGGGCCTTCTTTCAGATGCTTCTTTGATACGTTGTTCATTCCTCATCCGACCCCGCACCTGCAGCTCGGAAAATTCACTGCTGTGGGGGGAGCGTAAAATGACGATTTCCCCATCAAGGATGAAAGGGAGGGAGATGTTGTTTTCTTCGAGCAGTGACAGGACCTGCTGTTCGATTTCCGGGAAGAGGGGCAATAGCTCTTTATCATTCCGGCTTTGCAAACGGATATGTTGAGGTGAGAGCACGGAAAGTATTCCCCTGAATCCATCATATTTGACCTCATAATACCAGCCATCTTCAGTCGGCAGTTCGTCATATAAAGTAGGGAGCATGGGCTTCATTTGATCACCTGGAATCTTTTCATTTAGTGTGACCATAGGAGCTAGAAATATTTCCATATGTTTGAGGGAATGAACACTGATTCGGAACAGAATCCTAATATGAAAGGATTAGTTTATGAAAAGGAGGGTATTAGTAGATATGCATACAATTTGGAAAGGCTCGATCAGTTTCGGACTGGTAAACATTCCGATCAAGCTCCACTCTGCCACAGAAGATCGGGACATTAAGCTTCGATCTCTTCACAAGAAGTGTCATACACCGATTAAATACGAGAAAGTCTGTCCGGCTTGTGAAAAAGAGCTGGCTCTCGAAGATATCGTAAAAGGATATGAAGTGGCTAAAGGAAAGTTCGTCGTATTGGATGAAGAAGAGCTGAAGGAAATCAAGGATGCCGACGGTGAAAAAGCGGTCGAAATCGTAGACTTTATCAAAATGGAGGAAATCGATCCGATTTTCTATGATAGAAGTTACTTCATTTCTCCGAACGATGGGGGAAAGAAGGCGTATTCCCTTTTAAGGAAGGCTCTTCAGGAATCTGGAAAAGTTGGGATTGCCAAAATCACCATGCGGTCCAAAGAGCAGCTGTCGATCGTGCGTGTGTATGAGCAGACGCTCGTCATGGAAACGATCCATTATCCCGATGAAGTGAGAGGCACCGGGGATGTACCAAACGTGCCTGAAGAAGATGATATCAGTAAAAAGGAACTGGATACAGCCAAGATGCTCATTGAACAGCTGACGACCGAATTCGAGCCTGAAAACTATAAGGATCATTACCGGGAGCGGTTAAGTCAATTGATTGAATCCAAGCAGACCGGTGAGAAGGTCGTCATCTCGAAAGAAAAAGAGCCGAAAGAAAATGTGACCGATTTAATGGCTGCACTGCAAGCCTCAATCGATTCATCGAAGCCGAAGAAAGCAAAAAAACAAACAAAAAAGAAGACGGCTTCAAAGAAAAAAGCGCAATAATCTGGATAAGGAGAGAGTGACCTGTGTTGGAGGAGAAACATATCAAGCAAGGGGCATTTGTAGCCATATCCCTGTTATGCCTGAGTGTATTTACATGGGGATTCGTAACGATAGTAGAAGAATGGAAAGAAAATGAAATCGCTCAGTTTGATAATGGGGTCTTTGATGTCGTCAGAGGGACGATTTCACCGAAGCTCACCTCATTCATGACCTCGATCACATTCCTTGGAGGGGTTCAGGGGATTACACTGCTCGCTTGCATCGTCGTCATCATCCTGCTGTTCATGAGGAAATTTCCCCTGGCACTTTTTGTGGGCGTCACCATTTTGACAGGTGCAGGTTTTAATTGGCTGTTAAAATGGATCTTCAAACGGGAACGACCAGACATTGAAGCGTTGATTGAACAAGGGGGATACAGCTTTCCGAGCGGACACTCCATGAGCTCGTTCATCTTTTACGGTTCACTCGCATTCATCATGTTCCGGGCGTTTGACAGAAAACGAAATAAATGGGCGAGCGTAGTGGCGGTCATCTTGCTGGTCCTGTTGATCGGCCTCAGCCGTGTGTACCTTGGTGTCCACTACCCGAGTGATATTCTTGGCGGCTTTACAGCAGGCGGGGCATGGCTCACGTTATGCATTACCATTTACATGTATTTCTACAAGCGGAAGCGCTGGAGGGAAGAAGAATAGTAAAAACGAAAATCCGAACGACTCCAATATCTAGATGGATTCGTTCGGATTTTTTTGCATATATTTATACACAGTTAGTAGGTTTAAAATAAATTAAATACATATGGTCCGATTAAGGTCACATAAAGGAGGATGTAGATGCCCATGAAGTAGAAGGCACCTCCAAACGATCCCCAGTCACGGTCTCTTCCCCATTTCCAGAGAAGGGCAGCGAGCACACTGATGAGAAGCAGTAATACATACTCACTCCCTGAGAAAGTAAGGTAATCGGGCGCTGCAAAATAGAAGAAATCCCCCATTGCTTTACCGATGAACGTAAATGGCATCGCCATAAACAGGATGATCGATGCATATTCGACCCAGATGATCCCTTCCTTTTCAAACACATTAGGCTTGAACATGTAAAGCAGTATTAAAACAAAGAGGGAAGGAAGAACCCAGTAGAAGGATACGAGAACGGTGATCAGACTGCTGAACAACATGAGTACCGTATCATTGACCGCTTCCTTGACACTCCGCTTCGTCCATTCAACACTGTTTGCGATCACTTGTTCATTTTGTGATGCACCGAACAACTCATAATAATCTCCGCCATAATCAAGCCAGGCAATGCTTTGCTCTGATATTTGAACAGGTGAATAAGTAAAATGCTTTGTCGTACCGATCGGTGCAGCATTGAAGTTGCTGGCATTCTCAAATGGAGCTGCATACAAGCTGACCGCATTGTCGTCTCCGACCCTGTGGCTTTCAGACGTAAAGAGAATGTAGTCTTCTCCATTAAGGGATGTGAATTGAACCGATCTTGGACTTTGGAGCTTGTAGCTCGATACTTCGTTTGTGAATTCAACGGGCTCAGGTTTTAACAAAGAGTCTCCAATGGAATCCATCGCAGTTTGAAGCTTCATGATTTTATAGGAGAGAGTACCTTGAGTACGCATCTCATCGTTATACAGGATCGTCAACTGATCGTTTTTTACCATGAAGGATAAGCCCTTCATATGATGGTTCGTTGCAGTATCGACGACCGCTAAAGGATTCCCCGTGATTCCTTCCGCAGCATCCAGATAGTACAGTTGTGCATGCGTGTCATCCTGCCTCACTTGCACAATGGCATGACCTTCTTTTCCTATGTAAACATCCAGTATTTCTTCCGTGAAACGATGGATTTCCTTTGCTGCTGTATCTGTGGGATTCAACATAAATAATGTATCCATGTTCCAATAATACACACTGTCCGAGGCCGTACTGATCCCTGTCACTTGTTCAGCCAACACGTTCGTTTTACCATTTTCCGTGGAAATAAGTTGATCATCCTTCATTTGGATGACTTTATTTCCATCTGTCCAGAATGGTTTCCCTCTTGTGACACTCGTATCAATGGTCTTTTCGTTGGTCACTTCCATTGCTTCGTTGAAGGTGAACCCGGTCACCGATCCTTTGCTCGCAAGGAAGAGTCCTTCTTCACCGTTAAAGGCAAGCGGCCGTTCTTCCGATGTGAAATCGAATGGGATGGATCTGCTCCAGTCAGGGTGCGGCTGTTCTTTCACCTGTTGAAGTTGTTGGAAAAACAGGGCACCAACAAATGCAAGAATGAACAGAAGCGGCACGCCGAATGTTTTTAATTTTGCTCTCACTTTTCTTCCCCCTTTGTATATGTCTGTCTGTTGTGAGTTACAATTTAGAATTTTACCACAATTCCATGAACGAAACACCATATTTTTCCTTTATTTAATTTATTTTTTATATTGACATTCAACTCAATGGATATTACAATGATATTGAAAATCATTCTCAATGATACAAAAGAGTTTCCCCCTCTTTCAATAGAGAGAATGGTTCATGAAAAACCCCCTTTATTAGAAATAGAAGATAGACCCTGGCCAAAAGCCGGGGTCTATTTTTTTGTTTTGCAAAGTAAGCTGTGTATGAAAACATTGTTGAATATTAAACAAGGGATGCTTTTGCACCCACCGTCATTCGGTGGAAGGGAAGTTCTGTACGGAAATCAAACCCATTCTTAGTGCTCATCTTATTCACCATCACTAGAACACCACCATTTCCGGCGGTTTTTATTGCATTTCACTTCCTTCTGTCGTAAATTGTTTAAGGAGTTTTAAATACGGAAGGAGTACAGACTATTGAATCATCAAGACGATAGACGGTTTCGGATTGCCAATCATGAAGCTTTAATCGGAATTGCACTCGTTCTCATCAATTTTTTATGGTGGTATGGATTTGCCTTCGGATTGGGAGGGCGGTCGGTTTCAGACTACGACTGGATCCTCGGGATGCCTGCATGGTTTTTTTACAGCTGTATCATAGGGTTTATTGTGATGGTATTGTTGGTGATCTTCGTGGTTAAGTTCCTCCTTACTGATATCCCGTTTGATGAGGGGGAGGATGAAAGTGAATAATACGGCATTGATCCCATTATTTCTTTTCTTAATTTTTATTTTTATTGTCGGGATATATACAGCAAGAAATGTAAGGAAATCAGATTCATTTGTTCAGGAATATTTCTTGGGAAGCCGCCAATTGGGGGGCTTTATTCTGGCCATGACGATGATTGCGACGTACGGGAGTGCGAGCAGCTTCATCGGAGGTCCCGGTGCTGCATATACATATGGACTTTCCTGGGTGCTCTTAGCCATGAGTCAGGTGGTTACAGGGTACTTCGTTCTGCTCATACTCGGTAAAAAGTTTGCCATCATGTCTAGAAAGTACAAAGCCGTCACACTGATCGACTACCTACAGGGTCGATATCGCAGCAATAAAATCACCATTTTGTCTGCCGTCAGCATCATCATTTTCCTGTTTTCAGCGATGATCGCACAGTGGGTAGGGGGTGCGAGGCTGATTGAGTCTTTGACAGGCCTCAGCTATGAGACGGCCCTGTTCCTATTTGCCGTATCGGTCCTTGTGTATGTTGTGATAGGTGGATTCCGCGCGGTGGCGATTACCGATGCGGTTCAGGGGGTAGTGATGCTCGGTGGGACGATCATCCTCCTGATCGCCACAATCATCGCAGGCGGCGGCATGGAGAAGATCATGATCGAACTGCAGGCGGAAAATCCCAATTTGGTCAGCCCCTATGGTCCGAACGGTGAATTGAGCGCAAGATATATTTCATCTTTTTGGATATTGGTTGGCGTTGGGGTCGTTGGACTTCCACAGGTGGCAGTGCGGGCAATGAGCTATAAAAACTCAAGGTCGCTTCACAGAGCTTTGATTATCGGCACGATCGTGGTCGGTTCAATCATGCTTGGCATGCATTTGATCGGCGTGCTTGCAAGAGTGGTTGTACCTGGAATAGAAGTCGCCGACAAAGTCATGCCGCTTCTTGCATTAGAGGTGCTTCCACCATGGCTTGCCGGCCTGGTGCTTGCTGCACCGATGGCAGCGATTATGTCGACAGTGGATTCACTGCTCCTGATCGTATCATCTGCCATCGTAAAAGACGTGTATATGAACTTCATCAATCAAGATGCAGAGGAAAAACAAATCAAAACCATCAGTTTCTGGGTGACAAGCATAACCGGTGCCCTTGTCTTTCTGATGGCGTTGAGTCCGCCTGAATTGATTATCTGGCTGAATTTATTTTCCTTCGGGGGTCTTGAGGCTGTCTTCATATGGCCGATCGTATTGGGGTTATATTGGGAAAAGGGGAACAGATATGGGGCGCTATCCTCCATGTTATCCGGATTGATCGCTTATATATTATTCCACAGCTTCGCCCCGAACTACCTGGATATGCATACGGTCGTGTTCCCGATCATGATTTCTTTCTTTATGTATATCTTTGTCTCTCTGCTCACCCAAAAGAGAACGGGCATATAGCTGATCACCGTGAAAAGCATACTCGCGGTTAATGAAAAATCCGAATGAAGTTTCGACATTCTTGAGTGAAGGTCGGGTCCATTCGGATTTTTTGATTTCCCGGACAGGGGCCACCTGAAGATTGTCAGGTCATTTTCAGTAAATTCTAATTGAAAAGCACAGCACCAACTGAGTGCATTCGTAAAAAGGAGGATTTTCCTGGATAAATGTCGAATTCTGGGATGGGGTGATGGAATGTATATATTAAAACAATATAGGGATGTTCATGAATTTCATGCAGCAGTACATGGGAAACTGATGGAACAGGAAGCCGCAAATAATTTGCCATTGGGCTTGCTGAATACAATCTTAACAAGCGATAAATATAAGGAAAGACTGTTGCTTTCAGTTCAGGATGTGAGAGGCGACGTGGTCGGTACGTTCATCATGACGCCTCCCCATTATCTTGTGAGTACACTTCAGGTGAAAAAAGAGGACATTCAGGAAATTATTACAGAGTTACATCGATTTTGTGAAAATGAAGGCATTGTTTTTCCCGGCTTCCTCGGTGAAAAGGAGACGACCCTTCAACTTGCCGATTGCTGGTGCAAACTCACCGGCAGCAGCTATGATGTGAAAATGAATCAGCGTGTATATAAGCTCGAGGAAGTAAATGATATCCCGATGAGTGACGGGAAGATGGTCTCTGCCGGGAAAGGGCACGAAGCCCTCCTTGCCCGTTGGATCATGGATTTTGTTGACAGGACGGGGGGTTTGCCCCTTTCTCAGGAAGAGGCTCTTGATAGAGCACGGGATATGATTGAGAATGAAAAGTATGTATGTTTATGGGAAGTGGACGGCAGGCCTGTTTCGATGGCACGGGGAGCGAGGAAGACCGAGAACGGCATTACAGTTAATTTTGTCTATACCCCTCCTGAATACAGGAAAAAAGGGTATGCATCATCAGTCGTGGCTGATCTGAGCCGTCTTTTGTTGAAGGAGCATTCCTTCTGCACGCTCTATACCGACCTTGAAAACCCAACATCGAATAAAATCTACATGGAGATCGGCTATAAACCGGTTTGTGATTCTATGATGCTTGCCTTGAAAGAAAAATGATAAAATTTATGGGAAAGTGGTTGACACTTTAAAGAAAAGCTATTAGTATAATAAACAATTAATTAAATGAGCGAACAGCTTTGACGAAGAGTAGTAACTGAAATCGACACTTTTAGAGAGCCAGTGGTTGGTGAGAACTGGTTTGGGCGATGTCAGCGAATGGACTTCCGAGCTTCCAAACCGAAACAAAATGGAGTAGGCTTTGGCGAATGTCTTATCGTTACAAAAGACGCGTATTCAAGCTTTTTGCTTCGATACGATTGAGTGGACTGCAGCGGCAGTCAACAAAGGTGGCACCACGGGTATCTCGTCCTTTACATGATGTAAATGGATCGGGATGCCCTTTTTTTATTGATTATCCCAGGGGATTTCATCAAACAATAAATGTGTGTGAAACATAATTTCATAGAAATAAATCGTTGAATAAGAGGAGTACATTCAAGTGATGCATCACAGGGAGTTAAGGATAGTGAGACCTTAACATGATAGCTTGTCTGGAATGGACTTATGAGAGATGATCTGAAACAGAGTAGGATTGTACGGATTTCCCACGTTACAGGGATAGAGTATCGGGTGACAAACCCTGTACTTGAAGAGGGGATATATCGACATATCCCAACCAGAGGTGGCACCGCGGTCAGCATCGTCCTCTATGAACAGCATTCTATGTTCATAGGGGACTTTTTTTATTGATTTTTTATTAGCGAACTGGAGGCAAACACAAGATGAAACAGATGAAATTGAACTATATTGTGAAAGAAATGAATGGGGATATGTATACGCCAATATCTCTTTATCAGTCATTGAAGGGAAAGAAGAAATTCCTTCTTGAGAGCTCACTGAAACATGAACAATCAGGCCGGTATTCCTTTGTAGGAAGCGATCCTTTTCTAGAATGCAGGGCTTACGGAAATACCGTGCAGTTCAAAAAGACTTCTTCAGGCCAAGTTGAAGAGCAGGTGGGGAATCCGATCGACATGATTCAAAACCTGATCCCGAAAGAACAAATGCACGATGCCCCGTTTCCATTTGCAGGAGGGGGAATCGGATATCTTGGATATGATGTGATCAGGCAATATGAGGATATAGGCAGGACGCCTCATGATGAATTGGAAATGCCGGATATTCATCTGATGTTTTATGAAAAGGTGATCGTCTTCGATCATTTGGAACATAAAGTATTTATCGTCGTCATGGACGATTGGACCGGTGAGGGTTGCGGCGATCTTGAAGAAAGAGTGTTGGAAATCGAGGCAGAATTGACAGATGTCTATCTGCACACTCATAAAGAGAAGCTGGAGAAACTTTCATTTGACCAGCAGACAACGAAACATCAGTTCATGGAAAAGGTGGAAAGGGCGAAGCAATCCATTAAAGAAGGTGAAATCTTCCAAGTGGTTCTCTCTCAAAGATTGCAGGCGTCCTTTACAGGAGATCCGTTTTCCTTTTATCGGAGCTTACGTAAATCCAACCCATCTCCCTATATGTTCTTCATCGATTTTGAAGACTATATTGTTTTGGGAGCTTCCCCGGAAAGTTTGCTGAAAGTCCAGGGCGACGAGATTACGACGAACCCGATTGCAGGAACGAGACCGAGGGGGAAAACGGCAGCGGAAGATCGCGAGCTTGAGAATGAATTGCTCGCTGATGAGAAGGAGATCGCCGAACACCGGATGCTCGTTGACTTAGGGAGAAATGACCTTGGCAGGATCTGTGAGATCGGCTCCATTTATTTATCAAAGTACTTAACCATCGAGAGGTATAAATACGTCATGCACATCGTGTCTGAGGTAAAAGGAAAGCTGAAGGAAGAAGTCACCCCCCTTGAAGCATTAACAAGCTGTCTGCCGGCAGGGACGGTCAGCGGCGCGCCGAAGATCAGGGCGATGCAGATCATCAATGAGCTGGAGAGCGTAAAGCGGGGCGTTTATTCCGGTGCTGTAGGATATATCGGGGTAAATGGCAATCTCGATTTCGCACTGGCGATCAGGACGATGGTCTTAAAGGACGGAGTGGCCAATGTCCAGGCAGGAGCAGGGATTGTATATGATTCCAACCCTGAAAGTGAGTATGAAGAAACATTGAATAAAGCAAAATCTTTATTGGAGGTAAGAGGATGATTTTACTCATAGATAACTATGATTCTTTTACGTATAACTTGTATCAATATATCGAAGAACTCGGGGAAGAGGTCACCGTCCGTCGGAATGATGCGATTTCACTGGAGGAAGTGAAGGAAATGAATCCTTCAGCGATCATCCTTTCACCGGGGCCAGGTAAACCGGAAAATGCGGGTATTTGCACTTCTATTATCCAGAATCTTCACGCTAGTGTGCCGATTCTCGGCGTATGTTTGGGTCATCAGGCGATCGGGGCAGCTTTTGGGGCAACGATTGAAATTGCCGGGAACGTCATGCACGGGAAAACATCCCTCATTAAGCACGACGGCAACGGAGTCTTTCAATACCTTTCCCAACCCCTTGAAGTGATGAGGTATCACTCACTGGTGATCAAGAAAGGAACGCTGCCGCCGCCTTTAGAGGCAGTTGCCCATTCAATGGATGACGGAGAAATCATGGCTTTGAAACATATGAAGTTTCCCCTATTCGGGGTCCAATTTCATCCTGAATCAATCGGGACGGTAACAGGGAAGAAAATCATTCAAAACTTTTTAGCCGAGACGAGAAAGGGGAATATCCGTGAAAACCTATCTGCAAGCATTATCTGAAGGGCGTTCGCTGGAGAGAGAAGAGATGAGAAGAGCCGTTCAGGCATTATTCCTGGATGAAACAACAGAAAGTCAGATCGCCTGTTTCCTGACGTTATTAAAAACAAAAGGTGAAACCGTTGAGGAAATGACGGCCCTTGTAGAAGTGTTGAGGGAGAATGCACTTCCGATCAAAAGCACAGTCGCTGGTGTACTCGATAACTGCGGGACCGGCGGAGACGGCTCTCAGAGCTTCAACATCAGTACGACAAGCGCATTCGTCCTCGCCGGGGCAGGGGTGAAAGTCGCGAAGCATGGAAATAGAAGCATCTCCAGTAAAACTGGTAGTGCAGATGTGTTGGAGCATCTGGGCGTTTCCCTGGATTTCGGGGCGGAGGAAGTGGGAAATCTCCTCGAAGAAACCAATATCGCCTTTTTATATGCACCCCACGTTCACGCGGGTCTGAAGAAAATCATGAAAGTTCGAAGGGAATTGAAGATCCCGACCATCTTTAATCTGATCGGACCACTAACGAACCCTGTGAAATTGGAAACCCAGCTCGTCGGTGTCTATAAACGGGATAAATTAGAAACGATGGCACAAGTGCTTCATGAACTGGGAAGAAAGCGGGCAATCGTGCTGAACGGGGCCAACTACATGGATGAAGCTTCCCTCGCCGGTGAAAATCATCTTGTTCTCTTGGATAATGGACACATCTCTTCTTTCACCTTATCAGGCGAGGACGTCGGTCTGCCAGCTTACCCGATGGAAGATATCCGGGGTGGAGAGGCACGGGAAAACGCCGGCATTTTGAAAGATGTGCTTAAGGGGAAGGAAGGTGCCCACACCGATACGGTCCTGTTCAATGCAGGCATTGCATTATTCGCACACGGAAAAGCATCCACCATTGCAGAAGGTGTAAAGCTTGCCAGGGAAAGCATCAAGAGCGGCTCTGCTGCTGCTGCACTGGATGCACTTGTGAATTACAGCCAACAAAGACGAAAGCAGGTGATCTGATTGTCTACGATATTAGATACAATCATCGAAAAAAAGAAAGAAGAAGTGAACACATTAAAACAACACGGATTTGAAGCCTATCATTTGAAAGGAAACGCATCCGGTTCATTATATGAATCTTTACGATCGGCTACATCACTGCAGGTGATCGCTGAAATGAAACGGGCGTCACCATCGAAAGGGGATATCCGTACAGACGTCGACCCGGTGGCACAAGCTCGTATGTATGAGAAAGCAGGAGCATGCGCTGTTTCTGTCCTGACCGATACACCTTTTTTCAAGGGGAAGATGGAGGATCTTGCATACGTACGGCGTGAGGTATCGATACCGATTCTTTGTAAAGACTTTATCATCGATGAAATCCAGATTGATCGTGCCTCTGATGCAGGAGCGAATGTCATCCTGTTAATCGTAGCGGCATTATCATCACATAGATTGAAAGAATTATATCAATATGCGACGTCACGGGGACTCGAAGTGCTGGTGGAGGTTCATGATGAAGAAGAAATGAAGGAAGCATTAAACGTCGGGGCGTCGATCATCGGGATCAATAACCGGAACCTGAAAACCTTTGAGGTGGATCTTGGGATTACTGAAAAACTCGGAGCTATGATCCAGGGGCGGGACGTTGTCCTGATCAGTGAAAGTGGAATCAAAAATCCGGAAGACTGCCAGCAGGCAATCAATGCAGGAGCAAGCGGCGTGCTTGTAGGGGAGACATTGATGAGAAGTGAAAACACTGCAGAAACCCTTGCATCCCTGCAGGTAAGAAAAGACGTGACACGATGACGAAGGTCAAGATTTGTGGCATCACAAGGGAGGCAGAAGCGCACTTTGCAGTGGATGCGGGGGCGGATGCCCTGGGGTTTGTGTTTGCGCCTAGCAAACGGAAGATCGAGGTGGAAAAGGCTGCAGAGATTTGTGCTGCACTTCCCTCCCACTTAATCAAAATCGGCGTCTTTGTGAATGAGTCCCGGGAGAATTTGAAAGAGATATTTCAGCGAGTGAATCTCGATTATGTCCAGCTTCATGGTGACGAGTCTCCCTCATTTTGTGAAAGTCTGGATATCCCTTATTTCAAGGCGGTTTCCATAAAGGAAAAGCAGGATCTTTTCGGGATTGAAAAGTATCAAAGTGAAATGGTCCTGGTCGACAGTGGGAAGGGACCCTACCGTGGGGGCAATGGAACCACGTTTAACTGGGACTACATGGAAGGCACCCGCCTTCCGCAACAATTGATCCTTGCAGGGGGATTGAATCCTGCCAATGTCAGGGAAGCCATCCTGAAGGTCCGTCCCTATATGGTGGACGTATCAAGCGGCGTAGAGACGGATGGGAAAAAGGATATTTTAAAGATAGGATCGTTCATCTCAGAAGTGAAGGCAGTTAAATGAAAAATGTGAGAATGGAGGAGTTATGATGGTATATGCACAGCCAGATCAAAAAGGATTATTCGGTGAATTTGGAGGAAGGTTTGTTCCTGAATCTTTAATGAAAGCCGTTCAGGAATTAGAAGCTGCATACGATGAAGCTTCAAAGGATGAAGCATTTCAGGCTAAGCTTCAAAGCTATTTGAAAGATTATGTCGGCAGGGAAAATCCACTCTATTTCGCGGAGAATTTAAGCAAACAGGTAGGCGGGGCCAAAATTTATTTAAAGCGAGAAGATCTTAATCATACGGGAGCCCATAAAATCAATAATACAATCGGCCAGGCACTTCTTGCTGAACGGATGGGTAAAAGAAAAATCGTGGCCGAAACAGGGGCCGGTCAGCACGGGGTGGCAACGGCAACCGTCTGTGCACTGTTGAATCTCGAATGTGTAATCTTTATGGGGGAAGAGGATATCAGGAGGCAGAAACTCAACGTGTTCCGTATGGAATTGCTCGGTGCCAAGGTTGTCGGTGTTAAACAGGGAAGTGCGACACTGAAGGATGCCGTCAATGAGGCGCTGCGTTACTGGGTTGCCAATGTAGAGGATACCCATTATATCATCGGATCCGTATTGGGGCCGCACCCTTTCCCGAAAATGGTCCGGGATTTTCAAAGCGTGATAGGAAAGGAAACGAAAGAACAATTCATGGAAAAAGAACAGCGTCTGCCTCAAGCAATCGTTGCTTGCATAGGCGGAGGAAGCAATGCCATAGGGATGTTCCATCCGTTCATCGAGGATGAGACAGTTGAACTGTATGGTGTAGAAGCAGCGGGGAGCGGCGTAGATACTGACAAACATGCAGCCACTTTAACAAAAGGATCGGTTGGTGTCCTTCATGGGAGTATGATGTATCTGCTCCAAAATGATGAAGGTCAGATCCAGGAAGCCCATTCAATCTCTGCCGGACTCGACTATCCGGGCGTTGGGCCGGAGCACAGCTATCTGAAAGAAATCGACAGAGTCCGGTATACCTCAATAACAGATGAGGAAGCCCTGGAAGCTTTCAAGTTATTGTCCCGAACTGAAGGAATCATCCCAGCACTCGAAAGTTCCCATGCTGTCGCCTATGCTGTGAAATTAGCATCAGACATGGACAAGGATGAGTCAGTGGTGATTTGTCTGTCCGGCAGGGGAGATAAAGACGTCGAGCAAGTAAAAGAACGATTGGGAGGTAATCAGCATGGGTAAGCAATTCCTCGATCAAACATTCCAGGCAGAACTAAACCAGGGGAATAAATTATTCATTCCTTATGTCATGGCAGGTGACGGAGGGATGGATGCGTTACTGCCAACGTTGAAAATGCTTGAAGACAGTGGTGCGACTGCAATCGAAGTCGGCATTCCATTTTCAGATCCCGTTGCAGACGGTCCCACCATTCAGGAAGCGGGAAAACGTGCTCTGAAATCAGGCACAACCTTGCAGAAGGTGTTTGAAACCCTGAAGGAAATAAGAAGTGAAATCGGGATTCCTCTGGTGTTCATGACCTATATGAATCCAGTGTACAAATTTGGCATAAAACGGTTCTTTGAACAATGCAGTAAAGCCGGTGTGGATGGTGTGATCATTCCTGATCTTCCGCTCGAGCACCATGATTTAATCAAGGAACCGTCCAACGCCAATGGCATTGCAGTCGTACAGCTGGCCACCCTGACCAGTCCGGAAGACAGGATCAGAGAGTTGGCATCAGTGACTGAAGGGTTCCTCTATGCGGTGACGATTAATGGTACGACCGGAACGAGAGAAGGCTTCGGGGAGAATATATCGGATCATCTCCTCAAATTGAAAAATAACTGTCAGGTTCCTGTCCTTGCAGGGTTTGGCATCTCGACTCCAGAGCACGTGCGCAATATGGCCAAAAGCTGTGACGGGGTAGTCGTCGGGAGTAAAATCATCGACCTGATCCAGAATGAAGCTGTAGAGGAAATCAAGGAATTGATCTCCGCATCAAAAGCCAGTACGATGAACTCATAAAGCCAACGGATCGTAGCCTTAATGGTCAAAGTGAGTATCACTTGTAAAGAGATGCGGGGAATCATGAACGAATGATAAGAGTATGTAAAATACAGGTAAATAGCCTTCTTTTTCAATGAATAATCAGTATGATAGAGATGTAGTTGAACAAAAGCATCATAACAGGAGGCTATCAAAATGAAAAACATGAAAAAGTGGTTATTAATGTTGATGACAGCTCTATCAGTAGTAACATTTGCAGCCGGATGCAGCAGTGACACGGAAGAGGATACGGGTACGGAAGAAAACATGGATGAAGAAAGCAACACCGAAGAAAGCGATACGGAAGAGTGAAAAACAGAGCCGGTCCAATGGGGCCGGCTTTTTATGTGTATTTCAGGTTGAAATTTACAACTTTTTCTATTAATCTGACAATATAATACATAATGACAGAGAGGCATTAGATATGATCATACCTGCAAGATTACAAGAAGGTGACATCATCGGCATCTGTTCTCCTTCTTCCCCGGTCGCCGGTCATTGTCCGAAGAGACTGAATAGAGGAATAGAAGAACTGAAAAGCCTTGGATTTAAGGTGAAGACAGCACCAAATACGTTGAAAATCAATGAGTATATGGCGGGTACTGTGGAGGAAAGGGTGGATGATCTTCATGGACTTTTTGCGGACGAAGAAGTGAAGGCAATCATCACGACGATTGGTGGAACATGTTCCCATCAGCTTCTTGAACATCTCGACTACAATTTCATCAGGAATCATCCTAAGATTCTCCTCGGGTACAGTGACATCACTGCCCTTCATCTGGCCATACACCGCATGACCGGCATGACGACCTATCTGGGCCCGGCCGTCCTTCCCCAATACGGTGAATGGGGCGGGCTTATCCCTTATACAAAGGAGCATATCATTCGAACACTCATGGAAGGGGAAAAGGTGGTTTATATGCCGTCTGCATCCCATGTCATGGAACACTTGTGGTGGGATGAAGAAGACAATCGTGCAAGGGAGCAGCTGGATAATAAAGGCCCTCAGGCAGTGAGAGCAGGGATGGGTGAAGGAAACATCGTTGCGGCCAATGTAGGGACGATGCTGCTTCTTTCAGCCACACCGTATTTTCCTGATTTGGAGGGAGCGATCCTGTGTATTGAGGATGACCCCGACGAAACGCCGTCATCCATTGATCGGTACCTGACCCAGCTTCGGCATATGGGTATTTACGGCAAAATCAACGGCCTGGTAATTGGCCGTTTTCATGAGAATGTAGGCTTTCAGGACAACCAGCTGGGAGAGATGCTGAAAAGAGTGACAGAAGGATATGACATTCCGATCGTTACAGACATGGATTTCGGTCATACCGATCCGATGTTCATCCTTCCCAATGGGATAAGAGCAAGACTTCATGTTTCCAGGAGTGAAATAGATTTCCGGTTGCTAGAAAAGCCGGTGAATTGAGATGATGGTTTGCCCTGCAAAAAGAACCTTCCTGCTGATCTAACGAGCGTTCAGGAAGGTTCTTCATTATTTGGTGCACTTCACACACACGGTCAGCGCAGGGCGGACATCTTTATAGGAAATCGTGATGTTCTTGAAACCGGATTCCTGTAGTGCTTTTAATATTTCTTCACCATAGCCTTTTGCCCGGCTGTCCCTTTCTTCATCCCCTCTTGGCTGGACAGTAATGATGAGGGTGCCGCCTGGTTTCAACATATTGTGCAAATGGGCGAGCGCTTTATTCTTGTCACTCCAAAGAGGATAATTGTTGACGGAAAAGATCCGGTCATACTCGACATCGTCCAATTGGAATTTACTGATATCATGTATGAACAGTCTGACTCTTCCATGGTCAATGGCGTGCTGGTTCTTACTCTCGGCACTTTCTTTCATCGTTTCAGATATATCGACTCCGTCCACTTTTGTGTCAGGGAATGTGCTGGTGATCCTGTGGATGCAATAACCAGGTCCATATCCTATCTCCAATACCCGTTCGCCATTTTTGATCCCCAACTGCCTGAGGGACCAGTTGTTGATTTTTCGATTATCAATCTCCATTACTTTACCGATCACCCAGCCTAATATACCATCTGGCCGTTTGAATTGTTTCTGAAGGGAAAACATTAGGAAGTCACCTCTTTATAGAATAAGGAATGATTGTAATTTCGTCCGTACATACGTGACCAGGGGAGTATACATAGTGGGATCATCCCCATGTATCCACTTAAAGTGAACACGCATGCCATGTTTTCACTCTTCCACTATTAAGCTGAAATGAAACCTGAAAATAGCGGTTGCATTTTTTTGGAAAATAGAATAATATAAGAAAAAACTATTTGCGTTGATGAGAAGAGTACATTGAGGACGGCCCTTAACAGAGAGCTTCGGCAGCTGAAAAGAAGCAGGGAAAACCGATATGGAATATGGTCTCGGAGCATTCTATTCGAACCGTTAGGGTGTAGGGTAGGACGGGTATGGGCATCCGTTATCATTGCCACGGTATAATGGCGACACAGCCACGTACTTGTTGAGGCAAACCTGTGTGAGCAGGCGGCGAATTAAGGTGGTAACACGAGGTCAAGTCCTCGTCCTTAGATATCGATGGATATCTTTAGGACGGGGGCTTTTTATTATGTAAAGGAGGAGTATGGGATGAAAATTTTTATTGGCGGGGCATGGCCCTATGCGAACGGATCGCTGCATGTAGGGCATATCGCATCGTTATTGCCGGGGGATATTATCGCACGATATTATCGTTTGAAGGGTGAGGATGTGCTTTATGTATCAGGAAGTGATTGCAACGGCACACCGATCGGGATCAGGGCAAGGCAGGAAGGCATCACGGTGAAGGAAGTGGCAGACCGGTATCATCAGGAATTTCATGACTCCTTCCTCGCATTGGGTTTCAGTTTTGATGAATACGGTCGTACAGACGGGGAATTCCATCACGCAGTGGTCCAGCACATCTTACAGGAGCTTTATCAACAGGGCTGGTTATATGAAAAAGAAGTGGAGCAAACCTATTGTGAAAGGGACAGTCGATTTCTCCCTGATCGTTTAGTTGAAGGAATTTGTCCCGGGTGCGGTGCGAGGGCAAGGGGAGATCAGTGTGATCAATGTTCAAAGGTGCTGGAGCCTGCAGAGCTGTTGGAGAAAACATGCAAACTCTGCGGTCAAGAACCGGTGTTGAAGACCACTACGCATTTGTATTTTGCCCTGTCTCGATTACAGGACCGGTTGGAAACGTACCTACAAGAACAGTCAAACACTTGGAGAGAAAATGCACAGCAGCTCACGAAGCGTTATCTGTCGGAAGGTCTTCAAGACCGGGCGGTTACGAGGGATCTGGATCATGGAGTAGAAGTCCCGATCGAAGGTTTCGGTAATAAGAAAGTGTATGTATGGTTAGAAGCGGTATGCGGTTATCTCAGCGGGTCGAAGAAATGGGCAGAACAACAAAGGAAGGACTGGAGGGGATACTGGGATGAAAATGCAACATCCTATTATGTGCATGGAAAGGACAATATTCCGTTCCACACACTCATATGGCCCGCCGTCCTCATAGGGATCAATCAAAAGAAGCTGCCTGATCATATCATTTCAAGTGAATATATGACCTTGGAAAAACGGAAAATTTCAACGAGCGCAAATTGGGCTGTGTGGGTGAAAGATTTATTGTCCTCATACCAGCCGGATTCTGTCCGTTATTTCCTTACAATGAATGCCCCGGAGAAAAGGGATGGGGATTTTTCATGGAGAGAATTCATCTACAGTCACAACAGTGAACTGCTGGGTGCACTCGGGAACCTCGTTCAACGCTCATTGAAATTCTATGTGAAAGAATTCGGTCCCGCTGTGACTGTCCCACAGGTTGAAGAGGATGTAATGGATCGGCTGACCGCATTATATAAAGTGACAGGACAATTAATTGAAGACGGAAATTCTAGACAGGGGCTTGAAGAAATATTTTCTTTCATTCGCTGGTCAAATAAGCGTTTCGATAAGAAGGAACCGTGGAATGTAATCAAAGAGAACAGGGAGGAAGCAAAAGACATTCTGAAAGAGTTTTTGTATATCATCTGCAATCTCAGAAATGTCCTGACACCGTTTTTGCCTTTCACTGCAAACGCTTTGACAACACAGCTGAACATTTCTGAAAAACCTGCCTGGTCTGAAATAGCCCTTCCGTTGAAAGTGAACATCGAGCATACGGGACCCCTCTTCAAGCGGGTTGACGTGGATGTCATCGAGTTGGAGAGAGCAAAGCTGAATGAAAGTATCATCAAATAGGAAAGGAGATTGCAATGAAAATCGTCGTTGTGTCAGACACCCATATGCCGAAAAAAGGAAAGGGCCTGCCGGAGCCATTAGTGAACGACCTGAAAACATGTGATCTCATCATACATGGAGGTGATTTTAATACGGTAGACATTTATGAAGCGTTTCAATCCTACGGGGAACTTGTGGCAGTGGCAGGAAATGTGGATAGTCAGGACCTTCAATCCCTTTTGCCACAAAAAAGAATCATCGAGGTCAATGGTGTGAAGATTGGTCTCGTTCATGGAGACGGAAAAGGAAAAACGACCGAAGGAAGGGCTCTTGAAGCATTTGATGACGAAGACGTAAATGTAATCATTTTTGGTCATTCACACATCCCTTATTCACGGTATACAAAGGGTGTATTCTTGTTCAATCCCGGATCCCCTACCGACAAACGAAAGCTCCCGTATTATTCACACGGCATCCTGACGATAACGGATGGTTGGAGATGTGAGCATGTTTTTTACGAATAGAGTGATGGCTGTTTCACAACACATTCTGCGGTATTATACAATAAAGCTGCTGACCAAGCCCACGAACCTGATTGGTCTGTGCATTGGTCAACAGCGAATCCTATTTGATGGTTATCCGAAACAGCTTGTCATCCTTCACCTGTTACAGTGATTCTTGCTCTATTCCTTCCCCTGTATCCGCTGTATCACATCATGCAGTTCATCAGGCTTCAGGAATTCCAATGGGGAAAATCCTTTTTCAAACATGACCGATTCACTCTCAATCATCAGGACGTAGCGGCCATTGACCTTGGCAAGATGAATGCTGTCACCGAAGTCTGAAAGGAGGGCTTTGACCGAGACGTGGTCAAGCTTTACCTTCAGTTCCACCTCAGGGGACTGCTCGACGATTTGAGAGGTGGCTTCGACAACCTGTTCTGTGGTGAAGCGTTCCTGAAGTTCCCGTTTCGGACTGATCGCCCATTCTTCAACGGCTTCTTCGAACTCGACACGTTCATCACTTTCTTCAGCATATGTTTCTGAAATATGTTCCTTGACCATGCCATACACTTGGGTTTTGACGATTTCCGGCATGGACTTCTCATATTCCACCCATTTAAGAAAATCTTCAAAGTATCTTGCATGTGAAGCCTGATGTATTTTGATTTCTGCTGAGTCCATCATTCCTTCTTCTGGCATGTATGGGTATTGGATGGATTTCATGTTCTTTGTGGTAATCGCCATTTCAACATTATGTATGAGTGTCGCTTCGTCTGTGATAGTGGCAACCTTTTGTTCGAAGTCACATTTCATGATGAATACGAACGGGTCATCGAAGAATTTTGTCAGTTTGGCCGTTGCCACAAGAAATGCTCCGCCACGGATGGCGCTCGTCTCTAAATACATTTGAACGATCTGGTCGCATGCCTCGCGGAAATCTTCCTTTCCCTCGGCATATCGGGTGCGGTGGAATAAATTATAATTCGGGTTGGATGTCAGTTCGTGACCTGGTTCCACTACGAATCGTCCGATTTTCGTAGGCGCAGACTCTGACTTTGAATGACGGTCGACTTTCCGTTTCACGATTTTCGTCAACTCTCCGTCCAAAAAGCTTTTGAGGGGACTCTCTTCATATTCGGAGCCTGTCAATGTCTGAAAGTGTTTGTGCCGCTTGTCGGCTTCTTCTCCTTTTCCTTCTACCTGAATCAGATAAAAGGAAAGGTGCTGTATGGTAAAGTCCATATCATTTCTCCTGACCTTTGTAGATTCTCAATCAATCATCTATACATTTTACAAGTATAGAAAAGCTTAAAAGGTTCGTCAATTGACTTATGAAAGTTCACTCAAAAGGAATACTAAAGCCTATGGGGTAAATTCGATGTTAGGGGGATGTGAAATGAGCGATGAATCATTTTTTTCTTTGCTGAAAAAAGGGAATAAGTCTTCATTCTTTGCCATGGTCGGAAATGGCATATTGGCGATCGCAAAAGGGGGCGCCTACTTTATCAGCGGAAGCGGCGCGATGTTTGCATCTAGCATGCATTCGTTGGCGGATGCAGTCAATCAAGGTTTTGTCTTTATTGGCAGCGTCCTTTCCGAAAAGAAACCGACAGAAAAATTCCCGACTGGATTCGGGCGGGTGATCAACCTTTTCTGTATGATCGCAGTCATCGTCGTGTCGATCATGGCATATGAAACGATCAGGGAAGGGATCCATTTACTGAAGCATCCAGCTGAAGTCAAAGGGATCTGGCTGAATGTATCGGTGCTTGTATTGAATATCCTGATCGATGGCGTGATCCTCTTTAAAGTGATGAAAGAAATCGGGGAAGAGGCCCGGGAAGAAAGCAGGGGATGGGGCATTTTTACAGGTGCTTTTAAAAATGTGAAAAGGGCCGCTCCCCCGACCAGACTTGTCTTTTATGAAGATATTGTTGCAGTAACAGGAGCGCTCCTGGCACTGATCGCTGTATTGGTGTCTTATTTCTCAGATGTTCAGCTCCTTGATGGAATCGTCACAATCATTATTGGGATCCTGATGGTGGGGGTTGCCTTCAGGGTCGGATATGATAATATGGTCGGCTTGATTGGCGTCGCCGCCCCGAAAGAAGTGGAGGATCGGGTTGCCCAGATCATCTTCGGGCATAAGGCGGTCGTTGATATTAATAGACTGAGGATCCTTCAGGAGGGACGCTATTATCATGTTGAATCTTATCTTGAATTGGAGAAAGGGCTGCCACTGTCTGAAGCGGATGATATCAAGCTTCACATTCAGGATAAATTAATGGCAGATCCGGATATTGCCGATGTGACGCTTGGGATTCTAGAAGATGATGGAAAGAAGGAATGGGAAGGTGCTGAATAGCAGAAAGCAATGTAAATAAGCAAAACTCCGAATGATGAGTCGCCTTCCTTTGTGAAGAACCCATTCATTCGGATTTTTAATGTTTTCTACAGGGAAAGCCGTGCACCACTGTGTTGACCTTCATGATATCGAAAACCACTTATTTTACGTATTGGGGACAGGTATGTCTCCTAATATATTATTGTTGGATGAATGTTTCAAACACGAAACCGAAATCTTTTGGTGAGAACTCTTTTTTCTTCTCAGACAGCCAGTCAAAAGCATACTGGTTGACTTCTTTAAACTGTTTCACCACGTCTATATCATCTGCCTTTACTTGACCCAGCGTCGAGGAAGCAAGTTGAAGGCTTTCAGTGGCATACCCTGAATAGATCAGATTGTCTGCAGTGATTTCTCCAATTTTGAGAAGCGATTTATATAAATCCTTTACTTCTGATAAATGCTTCTTATGAACGTCTATAGAATAGATTTCTGAATTGATTTTAAACTTTATCTCAACATCAAGATCCACAGTACCGGCGGTTTCTAGAAGGACATTCGAGATCTGGTATTTGTGAAATTCCATGCGGCGGAGCACCCGCTTCTTACTTGCGGCACTCGTTCCATCCAGATGGATGAGCGCTTTATTCGTAAAGCAGTATTCATCGGATTTGGATTTGATCAAGAAATAAATTCTCTCACCATCTTCATGCATAATATAATCATCAGAATCCGCCTTTTCATAATCGACGGGCTTTATTACGCTGCCAATATCGCTTAAACCTAAAACATCTGAAGCCACTTTTCCAAACATGAAATCATCCCTTCCATATTAAAGTGATCGGTCTTCCAAATGCTGAAGACACGATCAGTATATCATAGCGTGATCATGTAGAGGTTGAAACTTAACGCTTGGTCCTGTTTCCGGTTCATACTATAATAAAGAAAATCATAGACTAGCATAATAGGAAGGGGGAAATGGAATGGATTTGAACGAATTATTGCGTCCGCTTCAGGACAGGTCACCTAAAGTGTTGGGAAGTGAAGCATTTTCCGAATATGCTATTCTACTCCCTCTCATCCAGGTGAAAGATGAAGTTCATGTACTCTTCGAGGTCCGCTCACTTAACATGCGGAGACAGCCGGGGGAAATCTGTTTCCCAGGTGGCAGGCTTGACCCGGGGGATGCAGATGAAAGGGCAGCCGCGGTCCGGGAAACGTCTGAAGAACTGGGGATAGATCGGAGCACCATCAGTGATCTGCATCCTTTAGATTATATTGTCTCTCCATTCGGGACCATCATCTATCCGTTTGTCGGAACACTGCATACCAGGCTGGAAGCTTTACTACCCAATGAAGAAGAAGTGGAAGAGATATTTACTGTGCCCCTCGCCTTTTTCAAGGAAAGGGAGCCTGACCTGTACAATATCCAATTCAAGATGGAACCTGAAGAAAGTTTCCCTTATAACCATATCCCTGGAGGGGAGAACTATAATTGGCAGGCGAGAAATATGAAGGAACACTTCTTCTACTATGGAGACAAAGTCATCTGGGGATTGACCGCACGCGTCCTTCATCATTTTGTGAAACTCATTTCATGATTTTATATATCATGAAATCATCAAAAATGTAGAGGACAACATGAGGTTGACCTCAGCAGAACTACAAGACCCTGTCTACGTACATTCAAAGTGCAGGTAGCCAGGAACAGTGATTTGCGTTGAGCCACAATATAGCACCTACAGCCGACGCTGACAATAGATATTGTCGATGTAGGTTGAGCGTGCTGTTTTTTATTCACCATTTGTTTAACGTTAATTTTAGACAAGTTGACTGGAGCGGAAGATGCTCACCGCCAGCCCCGCGGAAAGCGAGCACCCCTCGCTGCAATCAACCACATCTCGATTGTTTGATCAAACTAGTTAATGACACCAACCCACTGGAAAATCTAAGCATTCTGGTTTGCCAATTTACCTTGTTATCTATTTTCTAAACACTGTAGTATCGGCTTAAATGCTCCCTTTCTGAAAATCTAAACAAACAAATGATAAAAAAATGAAAAAGAAATTCTACAAATCACCATACAAATTGACAAATGTTCTCATTCCCCCCTCGATTCGCTAAGAGAATCTGTCGGAGCAAGCATGATCATCTGTCAATTTGTAACATATTGAATGGTTTGCAAACGATTAAATGGAGGTAAAGAGAGGTAATGAAAGATGATGTGAAAAAGGAGAGGGGAAAAATCATGATCATTCGTGCTAAATGTTGGAGAATGTTAAGTGTCCAGGAAAAATTGTTCATCCTGAAAGCTGTATGTAACAAACATCTCAAGAAGTCGTAGTACTAAGAATGATAAATGAGTCGATCCCGTTAATCTACAATGCATCTACAGGTGGTAAGATCACACGCTCGTATAGAGTAAAGTAGTGATATATAGACTATGTAATGTACTCCATTGCATGGAAGATCCAGCCACCTCCTTGTTCTTCTTAAATATGATTTTCCAGAGCATGTTGTCCCCCAAAAAAGAATGCCTCCGCCTAACTACGAATTTGCCTCCAGCCCAATGCAATAAACTTCTTCATACTTGTTTCTGGCTTTCTATGAACATCATTTGGTAAGATAATAGAGCACATACTATCAAGGGAGGCACATCAGGTGAAAGGGTTAAAAACCATTGTGATCGCTGCCATCTTAGCTGCTCTACTCAGCGGATGCAATCGAAATGCCGCGGATATGATTGTAGACGGTGGAATCATCATCAATGAGGAAGCAGAAACGATGACGTTTTCCGCCCGGTTGACAGATGAAGCACTAGAGCCGGACACACCATTCCAGGTACGCTTTTTCATACAGGGTAAAGAGATGAGAGAAGCGTTGGGTACTGATTTGATTTTTGTCGATGAAGAGATGAAGAGTCGAAAGGCTTCAGAACAACCTGAGGAACACAAGGCAGAGAAAAGAGTAGAGATCAAAAAAACGGACCGGCTGGATGAGCTGGTTTCAGCGATAAAAAATAAGGACAAAGAAGCCGTTACGGTTGAAATCGTGAATGATAACGGTCGTATCGATGATAAAGTCCTTCATAAAGTGAAAAAGGAGTAGGACGGATTCGCCCTGCTCCTTTTTCGTTTACCGTCTGTTAATGGGTCTTTTTAACGCATAAAGATCATCTTCCAAAAGAAGCATCTTATCCATCAGCACATCTTTAGAATCTGAGACACCTTTATTATATATAAAAGGACCGATTTTCTTCATGAAGAAATCATACCAGTTCTCGGCTCCAAGATCCCCGATTTCATCCCCGGTTTGTTCATAATAGAAGCTTTGGATCATTCCTATCATTTCGTCTTTCTGTTCTTTAGGAATCTTAGTAAACATCGTAGATATACCTCCTGTGTCTTTTCTCCAATCGTAACACAAGACGGTTCACAATCGTATGCTTGTTCTGAAAGCAGTGCTTAGCTCTTTGCAAGATCTGCTTCTTCTATAAAGTCTTCTCTGAAACCTTCGTTCACATATCTGATGATCCTGTCTTGGATCTTAGGGTAAAGGACTATGGTATGAAGATCGGATAAAGCCACCCATTTAATGCCGGTCTGGGTTGGATCGGGAGAGCTCGGTGTAAGAAGTTCGTGACTTCTGCGCTCACAAGAGAAAAATAATGAAAGAGTATGGGTGTCGCCATACATTTTCGCATTTAAATGGGGGGCATATTCATATGAAAACGCAAGTTCACCCACACTGACATCAGCACCTGTTTCTTCAAGCACTTCCCTGACCACTGCTTCACGGATTGATTCCCCTTCCTCCACTCCACCCGCGGGAAGGTTGTAATGAAGACCATTTTCATCATTGAATTCTGCCAATAATAATTTTCCGTTTTCTACAATGACTGCTCCGGCACGTATTCTGATTGGATAAAGCATGTAATCTCCCCTTTTGTACTTCCATTAATGGAATAAGTGTAGCAGAAGGGGAAGGAAACGACTAGATAAATTTGTATAAAAGTGGGAAGTGTAATAGCGAAAAACAAAACATCTTTCAAAGGAGTATGGATATGTGGAATGAATTCAAAAAATTCGCCGTGAAAGGCAATGTCATTGATCTTGCAGTCGCGGTCATCATTGGCGCAGCCTTCGGGAAAATAGTGAAATCACTTGTAGATGATATCGTCATGCCGCTTATCGGTATCATGCTTGGTGGAGTGGATTTCAAAGAATTGTCATTCTCTGTAGGGGAAGCGGTCATTACGTATGGGGTATTCATCCAAAATGTAGTGGACTTTTTCCTGATTGCAATCGTCATCTTCTTCATCGTCCGGGCATACAAAAAAATAGAGCGTAAAGAAGAAGTAAAAGAACCGGCAAAGCCAGATCCGAAGGAAGAACTGCTGAAAGAAATCAGAGACCTGTTAAAGAATCTGCGGGTAGATAGGTGATTATTTCATGTATTGAATAAAGGTATTTTCCAATTTTTATCTAATATAGTGAGAGACATGTGAAAAGGGAGATGAAAATTGGAAATGGACACACTTTTTTTAATCAAAGAGAAAAATGGCATGCAAAAGGATTTCTCCATCTTGCTGTCCATGATGGAATATGCAAGATTCACCACCATTCAGGAAGTAGAGAATCTGTCGGTCGACATGCTTGATTACCGGTGTCACGATGAAGCGAATTCAATCGGGATGCTGCTTGCCCATGCTGACGCTGTAGAAAAGATTTATCAAGTGCTGACATTCGAGAACTTAAGTGAAATGGAAATAGAAGAGTATGCAATGACCCTTGAGCCTGCATTAAGTCTCGGGAGTAAAGCGGCAGAGGTCATTCACGGGAATGGCGTGCAGTTTTATTTGGATCAGTTACAATCCACCAGAGAGCAGACAATTGCCCAATTCAAACAGCTGGATGAATCATGGTTATTTGAAGAGTGCGACTGGTGGTATGGTCATAAGGGAAATAATTACTTTAAATGGTTCCATGTGTTCGAAGATGAAATCAATCACAGGGGCCAGATCCGCATGATAAAAAAACTTTACGCAAAAGAAAACCGTAAGGAAACGACTGAATCTTTGGACTCATAATTTACAAATAGACCCATTCATTTCTTGAGTTTTGCCATCCCATCTGTTATAGTAAAGATAGTTATTTTTGTTCGGTTAATACGCAAGATTGAATGTCCTTCAACCTGAATGTTAACAGAGCAGGAATATAAATTTTTAATGTGCAACTGCACTAGGAGGTACATGTTTTATGTTACAAGGTAAAGTTAAATGGTTCAACGCTGAAAAAGGTTTCGGTTTCATCGAAGTAGAAGGTCAAGACGATGTATTCGTACACTTCTCTGCTATCCAAGGTGAAGGTTACAAATCATTAGAAGAAGGTCAAGACGTTACATTTGAAATCGTTGAAGGCGCTCGTGGACCACAAGCGGCAAACGTTCAAAAGTAATTCAACCGTATAATTTCAAACCGGGTGCGTCAGCTGACGTACCCGGTTTTTTTATTTCTGGGATGTGTTGGACGATGGGGTATAACGGCCGGGATCATTCGAAGTGCAGCGGATAGAGTGAGATTGATCGCCTTGCCGGTTGAATTATGGTAAAGTATGAATACTATACCTGATATATTGGAGTGCGTGCATTTTGTGGAAAAACGGAAAGAAATTTTTTATTTTTATCGGCGTGTTCTTGGGAATCAGCCTGCTGTTGAGTCTTATCATCGGCTTTCTATTGACATATTTCTATGAAAGCACTGGATACAAGGGATCGCCACTCATCGGTACCTTTGTAAGCGTGGTATCCGCAGTACTTGCTATCCTGATTGCATACAAACCTTTCAAGAAGAAAATAAAATCCTGACCTTAGTCAACAGACAAGGGCATCATATTAATCACAAACTGTGGCAAACAGAATATCATATGTACTAACCTCTTTGGAGTATTCCGGGGAGGTTTTCACGTGAGGGACGGACCTCATAGAAAAAGACTAGTCGAGCGACTAGTCTTTTTTGTAAGTATTCTTTTACATGACTATGTTTGATTACTTGTTTTGTTGGTTTTGTTGTCTGGCAGAAGCTTTTTTGGCTCTTTCTGCAGCACTTTGCTCTTGAGCGAATTCTGCTTCATTTTTTTGCTGTTGTGGTTTTTTGTTGTTATTGTTTGTCATGATTTATCACCTCCGTCTACTATAATGTGCCCGGAAATGAAAATATCATACGTTCATATTATATTTTTTTCTGAAGGAGTCATCTCCACTATTTCCAGATAAGCGTGACCCATTCGGGATGATCGATAAACGGATTCCGATTACCTTGATACTGTTCAAAAATAATATTGTTTCTTCTTTTTTCTGATGCATCAACAGGGTCCTCCTGATGCCACTGAAGGAGGATACTCTTCTTTCCGTGGAAAGGCAGGCTGTTATTTTCGACCCGTTCGTTCAATTCAAGATCAACTTCTCCGTCGTCACCTTCGTACCTTACGCTCATATAAAAAAGCATCCTCGCAATATCCCCTTTCACTTCATCCGGTGCTTCCCATGAGTCTTTATCATAGCGGGTACCAGGTGCTTCAGGGTGTGTGGAACCACCAATGTCAAAGTCCAGATTGCTCCTTGAAGAATTGATGGTTACGTCGGCAGGGCGAATGTGATGGAGGTCGGTCCCTGCTCCTTGACGTGCTCCGAAGTCTCCGTGGGATTTTGCCCAGATATGCTCCCGGTTCCAGTCATCCACTTCTCCGCCGTTGGCATATTTGAACTGAGAACGGCGTGAGTAGAAGAGGATGACATGATCGGGGTTGGATGGATCTTCGTCAGTGGTGCGAAGGGCATCCCACACATCTTTGTAGGAAAGCTCGGTGTGTTCGTCAATGATCATGTGAAGTGCCTTTTTCAATTCCTGTCCATCTTTCCCCGTGGCTGACTGATAATATGCCTGCACTTCCTTGGGGTCTTCCTTTATGGTGGATGCCTTTGGTGTGCTGCTGGACATGTCGGTGAGCCCTTTCATTCCTGGATGGGCGTAATAGTCAGTCAAATTCCCTGAAATGGATATTTTTTCGCCTAATCTTTCAGGGGAGCTTTTTAAGCCGAAACGATATCGAAAGTCGGCGGGTATCTGAACATACAGCATATGCTGTGGATCATGTTCCTTCGGATGATCGGCAATGGCGATCGAGTAATCTGCAGAAAAGTTCTTTGTTAAGACATTTGATTCTGAAACCGGCTGCCCCACAATATACCCGGATACAGATTGAATCCTATTGTCCTGCTGTTGGATGGCTTCTTTTACTGAAAGCATAGAAGCGGTTGTATCTAATTGTTTGTCTGGTTTCGATTCTTGTGATGCAGGCATACTGCAGCCGCTAATAAGCATTGCCAGGAGCAGTATGATTGTGGTGTGCTTTTTCGTGAATTTCATAGAACTTCCCCTTAACCCTTTTTTACTAGCCTACAATAAGCTAGAATGGTTGTGGAGGTTTTTTCGTGAAATTGAATCAATTTGCTTATGTTTGATAGTTGGGTAAGTGTTTCTGCTGATGATTTTGCTTTGGGGCAATTGAATGATATGTAGGGGGACAGGCCAAAAACCTGTCCCTTTTTCTTTCCACTAACTTACCAGTTTAAAGCGTTGCAAAAGAGGGTAATAATAATTCATGCATTTATTCACTACCTCATTACTTCTTTCACATTAAACCGACACAATTAAATAAGGAGGAAATTATTTGAAGAATTTTACACCGATGTTTTGGATTTCAATTTCTATCGGAGTGATCTTTGTTTTATGGGGAGTCATGTTCCCGGAGGGCATGATGGAAGTCATGTCCAGTACCCAAGGATTGCTTCTGGATAAGTTTGGATGGTTCTATCAGTTTTCAGCAACATTCTTTTTCATCATCGCCATTTTCTTTGCATTTAGTAAATACGGAAAAATCCGTTTAGGGAAGGATACCGATCGACCTGAATATTCCACGCTCACATGGTTTGCGATGCTCTTCAGTGCAGGGATGGGGATCGGTTTATTATTCTACGGCGTATCTGAACCTGTATCCCACTATGCGTCACCTCCATTTGGTGAAGGGAACACGATCGATTCTGCCAAAATAGGTTTGCGTTATACATATCTACACTGGGGTTTCCATGCATGGGCGATTTATGCAGTTGTTGCGCTCGCTCTTGCTTACTATAAATTCAGGAAGGGTATGCCTGGCCTGATGAGTGCCACTTTATATCCTGTCCTCGGTGAGCGTTCCAATGGTCCTATCGGATATTTTGTCGACATCATTGCAGTGTTTGCGACAATCTTTGGAGTAGCCATTTCCCTTGGAATCGGTGCACAGCAAATCAATAGCGGACTGAACTATCTGTTGGATATCCCGATTGATTTCAAAGTACAGCTCATCATCATGGGAATTGCCACGGTCCTTTACATAACTTCTGCTTCCACCGGGTTGTCGAAGGGGATTAAATATTTAAGTAACGCCAATATGATCCTTGCAGTCTTACTTTTCATCACATTCATCATCGTCGGACCTTCACAATTTGTGCTGGAACTGTTTTTAACAACGTTCGGCAGCTATGTGCAGAATCTTCCAAGCATGGGACTGCGGTTCTCCCCATTTAACGTGGAAGATAATCAATGGGTGAAGGACTGGACGATCTTCTATTGGGCATGGTGGATCTCTTGGACACCGTTTGTCGGAACGTTCATTGCAAGGGTGTCAAAAGGTCGTACCGTCCGGGAATTCATCATAGCGGTCATCATCGTCCCTACCATCGTCTGTTCCCTATGGTTTGGCGTGTTCGGCGGGACTGGATTGTATTTTGACTTTGTACAGGGAATTGATGTAGCAGGACAAAGCCTGGAAACGGCTCTATTTTATGTATATGATCAAATGCCGCTGAGCGGTGTGCTCTCGGTCATTTCACTGTTCCTGATCATTACATTCTTTGTTACATCCGCAGACTCTGCAACATTTGTACTTGGAATGCAAACGTCAAATGGCAGCCTGAATCCTCCGTTCTTCGTGAAATTCAGCTGGGGGATCGTCCTGGCAGCAATCGCAGCCATCCTGATGGGAACTGGCGGGGTGAGCGGTCTGCAGGCAGCGACCATCATCACTGCTTTGCCACTCGGCGTCATACTCATTGTCATGACTTATGGCATGATTTTGTCATTCCAACGTGAAACGCGGAGGAAGGATAAGAAGGAATCAGATTCGAACATTTAACGATTAACACCCTTTAAAATCATTGGCCCTACGGTTTCAAAGCGCGTGGAGGTGGGAATGAGCATGCTCATTCCCACCTTTTTTATATATCAACACTGTAAAGTCCCTTAACACTGTCTATTGCTGTGGGGTATTTTGCAATGAAATTAGTCTAACTGTCCTCCTTTGACCAGAACTATTTAGGAGATGAATGGGTGTTTTGTTGACTCGCTCTATTTATCAACATCCAGCATTTAAAAATAAATGGTAAAAAACCGACCACTTTCATGAATGATTTGGTAGGATAGAAGATATCGCTATTTTCTGATTATTGCAGGGGGTATTCTATGAAACAAATCATTGCAATGGGTGGGGGAGGCTTCTCGATGGAGCCTGACAATCTGTTACTGGACGAATACATCCTTGAGCAGGTACAGGTCTCAAACCCGAAAATATGCTTTCTCGCAACCGCAAGCGGAGATGCCGAAAGCTATATCGACCGATTCTATAAAGCATTTTCGACACTAGCTTGTGAGCCTTCCCATTTTTCTGTGTTCAAGCCGCACACAAAAGAGTATGAAGGGTTTCTCCTTGGTCAGGACATTATCTACGTCGGGGGCGGCAACACGAAGAATATGCTAGCCCTTTGGAAGGAATGGGGGATAGATGGCATTTTAAAGAAAGCCTGGGAGTCAGGCATCGTTCTTGCAGGATTAAGTGCAGGGTCGCTTTGCTGGTTCGAAGAAGGGACCACTGATTCATATGGTGAAGGATTGGAAACGATTAAAGGGCTTGGTTTTATAAAGGGGAGCCACTCTCCACATTATGACGGTGAGGAAGATCGCAGGCCTCAATATCAATCCTTTATCATGAAGGGGGATTTATGCGGAGGTTATGCTGCAGACGATGGAGCCGCTTTGCATTTTATCGATGATAAACTCAGCAGAGTTGTAAGTTCCAGGGAACATGCCCGAGCGTATTCGGTAGAAAAAGTAGAGGGTGAAATTCAGGAAACGCCTTTGGTCTCATACTATTTAAAGAAATAAGAAGAAACATCCCTGTGGGCATACTTTCTCATTCGGTCTCATAAGGATAGTGGTGAATCTCTTTTGAGGAGGGTATTGCACCATGAGTGAAGACAAGAAGAATGGAGCAGGGGATCTTGTAAAGAAGACTTCAAAGCAGGCAAGTGAGCTGTTGAATAAAACGGCGGACACTGCAAACGAAGTGGTCAAAAGTGTCAGCGGTAAAGGTGGACTCGTCGGTAAAGTGTCTGATACGTCAGCGGAATTTGTCAAAAATGTGAGCGAGACAGGTCACAAAGTTGTGGGGAAAACGGTTGATACCGCCAGTAAAGCGGTCAAGAGTGCATCCGACAAACTATTTAAAAAGAAATGATTCATCAGGGAAGCAGATCTCACAGAAGATTTGCTTCTTTTTTTCGGGGAAATGGTATGATGAAGGGGAATACATAGGGGGAGTGGGAGAATGATTCAATACTCGATGATTTCAGCAAGGGATACCTATTCAATCAGACAACAAATATTAAGACCGAATCAAGCGTTGGAAGCATGTGAATATGAGGGGGACCATGGTGAGGAAACCTTTCATATCGGTGCTTACGATGGGGAAATACTGGTGTCTATCGCTTCATTTTATAAGGAAGTCATGAAGGGCCGAGATGAGGAGAATCCCTACCGGTTAAGGGGAATGGCTACACTCCCTGCCTACAGGGGGAAGGGGATCGGTCAGCAGCTCATTGAGAAAAGTGAAAAGGTGCTGAAAGAACGGGGATGCAGGTTATGGTGGTGTAATGCAAGGACTTCTGCCCGTCCGTATTATGAGAAACTGGGCTTGATCCAGTCAGGTGAGGTTTTTGTCATTGAACCGATCGGACCCCATGTTATTATGTTTAAAGAAATGTAAAGAAAAGGATTTTTCATTCTGCAAATAAGACAACCGGGATTTCCCGGTTGTCTTATTGTTTATTCTTGAATTTTTGATCTGCGTAACTTGATGAATTTCACTGCATTCAAGACAACTGTTTTTGTTACGGCATAGAAAGGCACGGCGAGGATCATGCCGAGTATCCCTGCCAGATTCCCTGCTACAAGCAATAGAATGATGATCGTTGCAGGATGTGTGTCCAACCGTTTCCCAAGGATGAGGGGAGAAAGGAGATTCCCTTCGATTTGCTGAGCGATGGTCACGACGACTACAACCAGTATGGCCTTGGTAGGAGAATCGAACAATGCAACGATGATCGCAGGGGCTGCTCCGATAAATGGTCCGATAAAGGGTATGATATTGGTGACTGCCCCTATCAGTGCCATGACAAGTGCATAAGGGAGACCGATGATCAAATATCCGATAAAGGTAAGGGTACCGACGAATGAGGCTACGGTCAACTGACCCTGTATGTATGCTGCAAGTGTCCCGCTTGTATCTTTCAGTGTATTGATGCCTTCTTCCCGGTACGCTGGTGGCAGGAACTTTGAAATCGCCCTCGGGAGTTTATGACCATCCTTGAACATGAAGAAAAGCAGGAAAGGAACGGTTACAATCAGGATGGTGAGACTGGTCAGGAGACTCAATAACCCTTTTAAGGCGCCGGTGATATTATCTGGCAGCGTATTGGCGAAATCGACCAGCTGCTTTTCAATATCTTTCATCGCCACGTAATCCTGGTTCATCATCCATTTGAACTGCTGTGTTTCTGAAAGATACTCAATAAAGTTCCTCGTTTGCCGTGCATATTCTGGCAATGCATTAAATAATGCTGTTACCTGTCGGGTAATGATCGGCGCAATATTACCGATCAACAACACCATCACACCGACAATCGCCCCGTAAAGTACAATGATGGCAACGGTTCTCGGAAGCCTTGCCTTCTCGAGGAGGTTGACGATCGGATTTAATAGAAAATAAAGAAATCCTGAAATGATTATCGGAAAGAATAACGTTGATGCAAAAACGACAATCGGTTCAAATAAGAATGAAATCTTCGTTGAAACATAAATGATGGTAAGAAGAATTAAAATTTGTAAGCTCAATGAATACATTTTTTGTCTGGACAATCTGTTCACCTCTGTTTTTCGACTAATCTACGTGAATAAGTATATCAAAAAAAGGAAGGATTACCCTACTAATATATAAACCAAAGGGAGATAAATTTGTGAAGAATATCATAATGGAAGCACTAAAGGGAATGGAAAGGGAATATGGAATCACGATATTATATGCCGTTGAAGCGGGAAGCCGGGCGTGGGGATATGATAATCCAGAAAGTGATTATGATGTCCGGTTCATCTATATTCGGGAAATGGATCACTACCTGTCACTAGAATCGGACCATGATGTGATAGAGGTAAAGCCCTTTGATCAGATCGACATGGTCGGTTGGGACATTCAAAAGGCTTTAAAGCTGTTTCACCGTTCCAATCCTTCGCTCATGGAATGGTTGACGCCTGAAAATGTGTACCTGGAGAAGCGGGAAATGGATGAATTAAGAAAACTGATCCCCAACTATTACTCACAATTCACATGTGCACATCACTATGCTTCCATGGCTAAAAGGAATGATGCTGCCTTTTCTGAAAGCAGAGAAAAGGATGTGAAAAGGATGATCATGACTCTTCGACCGCTTTTGGCGTATGAGTGGATCTTACAAAAAGAGGTGTTTCCTCCAAACAATGTGCTGACGGTAGGGAGTGAGGTTTTGAAAGATGATGCATCAAAAATTGAATTATTCCAACTGGTCGAGGTATTGAATAAGAAAAGGTCGATGCATCGATTTCTGCGGCTGAATGAATATATTGAAACCACCCTATCATTGAGGGAAGTTCATTTGACATCCCTTCCTGCCCGTAAAAGGACGGCTATAGGGGAGTTGAATCATTTCTTTCTCTCGCTGGTTAAGGGAGAGGGCGGCGTTTCTGTATAACTCTTCCATTAGTGGACACGATACATGGTAAGAAACTTTATCAGAAGGTGTTTTGATGAGAAGGTCATTTAAGAAGCGGACAGCACGTAAATTACTTCAAACAAAAGAAGAAGGAGCCGGCAAACTGGATACTGCTCCGATGGATATAGAGGAGAAGGTTGCATTTATCCGAGAAGGGCTTTTTTTGACTGATGACCTGTCCATCCGTGAAATGGTCTTCAATCAGCAAGTAATGAATCTTGTTTTCATTGATTCCACAGTTGATGTAACCAGCATTCAATCGAATGTCATCAAACCGATACAAGAACAACCGTATGGGGAAATCTGGGACGTGGTCATCGGTGCGAAAGTGACTGAAACTGATGACCTTACATTAGCCCTGGATTCACTGGTAGACGGTAAATGTCTGTTAATACAAGAAAAAGACGAACGTATGTATTTGATTGCTGCCCCTAAAGACCAGTCTAATCATCGGATTGAACCGATGAATGAAAAGGTTATTAGAGGATCTCATCAGGGGTTCAGTGAGAATATTAAGGAGAATGTGCAATTTATCAGGGAAAGAATTATCAATCGGAAGGTTACGGTGAAATATTCACACGTTGGTGAAATGACCAAGACGAAATATGCCCTTGTCAGCATATCTACGCTGACCGATCCTGCCCTGTTGAAAACGATTGAAGACAGGATCAAAACAATAAAGGCTGACACTATCCAGTCTCCAGGCTATTTTGAAGAATTCCTTGAAGACAATTCTTTTTCACCATTTCCCCAATTTTTGAACACCGAACGTCCAGATAGAGTAGTGGCAAATCTTATGGAGGGCAGGATAGCTTTGTTGATGGAAGGGAGTCCAACTGCCTTGATTCTACCGGTTTCGTTTTTCAGTTTCTTTCAAACTTCGGAAGATTATAATTCCAGGTTTTTTATTTCTTCATTCCTAAGGATGGTCCGGCTGGTAAGCTTTATTACCACATTGTGTCTTCCGGCTTTTTATATAGCCGTGATCAGCTACAACTATGAGGTGATCCCTGTTGAAATCATCTTTTCCATCAAGAGTTCACTTGAGTACTTGCCATTTCCTCCCCTGATTGAAGCGGTCATCATGCAATTCACCCTGGAATTATTGCGTGAGGCAGCGATAAGATTGCCTAATCCTGTCGCTCAAACCATTGGTGTGGTGGGAGGTCTGGTAATTGGAAGTGCAGTAGTTGAAGCGAACTTCGTATCAAATACGATGGTAATTGTCGTAGCGATTACAGCCATTTCCTCCTTCGTCATTCCGTCGAATGAATTGAGCACCACGTTGCGTATATTAGGTTTCCCATTGATGGTAATGGCATCATTATTCGGATTCTTTGGGATCGTAATCGGTTTGATGTTGACGCTTATTCATATGTCCAAATTGAAATCCCTCGGTCACTATTATTTATATCCGATTGCACCATTGGATGTGAAGGCATTGAAAGATACTGTGATTAGGGTACCAATTTGGTTCATGAAGCAGCGCCCGAAGGATTTAAAAGCACTCTATAATTGGAAGACGACCAATCCGCGGGGATGGAAAAAGAATGATTAATCAAACTAAACTTAGTGGGGTTCAGTTAACATTTTTTATCATACAAACTCAAATTGGTGTAGGCATCTTGGGGTTGCCATTTAATGTTTACCTAAAATCGAAGCAGGATGCCTGGATTTCCGTCCTGGTTGCTGGCCTAGTGGTGCAGGGTGTCATTATCATTCTTTGGATATTGGCTAGACGTTTCCCTACAAAGTCAATATTTGAATATAATCAAATATTGACAGGTAGGATTTTCGGATCTTTTCTGAATGTCGGGTATATTTTCTATGGGTTACTCGTTACAGCTTTGGTTCTGATGTATTCAACAAAAATAATTAAGGTGTGGGTGTTAATATTCACACCGAAATGGATTCTCATGTTTTTATTGGTTGCGACTGCCGTGTATTTGGCAAAAGAAGATGTACTGGGGATAAGTAATATTTACGTGGTTGTAACTAGTTTGATCTTCTTGCTGTTAATTATATCGGTTGTTGTCCTGGTAACCTATCCTGTAGATTATAGATACCTCTTTCCGATGGCGCAATCAGGAGGAGTGAACATACTCGAGGGGGCTAAAGAAGCTTACTTCTCGATGCTTGGGTTCGAACTATTGCTCATATTGTACCCTCATTTTCAACAAATAGGAGGGAAATCGATCCTCATCCATGTAACGATTGCTAATTTTTGTGTGACAATGGTTTATGTATTTATGACAATTGTAAGTATCGTAACGTTTAGTCCTGTCGAAATTGAAATTGTCCCACAGCCAGTTTTATATTTTGTGAAATCATTGTACTTACAAATTGTTGAACGGATTGATCTCGTCTTTTTGTCCCTTTGGATCGTGAATGTCATCACGTCGTTGACAAGTTATTTGTTTCTATCTACAGAAGGCAGCTCATTCTTTTTACGGAAGTATAAGAAAATCAAACGCACCGTTCTGCCATTCATTTTCGGCGTTATTGCACTGGTGATTGCATTGATTGTGAAAAACGACCAATTGGAAATCTATAATAAAATGGTCATATTTATGTCCTACGTGTTTGTATTAATCATACCAGTCATGTTACTTGGGATATCTTTACTATTTAGAAAACATGAAAGAGAGAAGCAGTCATGAAACAAATTAAGAGGTTCATCATCATGTTGTTCATTCTAATTTTATTGACCGGGTGCTGGGATCAAAGATTGCTGAAAAACGGCCGGCTAGTGTTTTCGGCTGCTTTTGATTTTTCACCTGACGAGAATATTCACGGAACGGCCATCATACGGGATTTCAAAGACGGAACACCAACCAATACAATGGTCGAAGCGGATGGAAGAACGGTTCGTGACGTGCGAATGCACATGGACAGAAAAATTTCAGGCACTTTTGAACCATCAAAAAACCGGATTTTCCTTCTGGGAGAAGAGCTGGCAAAAAAAGATGTATACGATTTCCTTGATATTTTCTACCGTGATCCAAACAGTTCCATTTCCTCTAAATTAGCGGTTACTGAAGGAGAAGCAGGAAACGCCCTTAAGTTAATCTCACAGAAGAATATTTTAATTTCAGAATACCTGATTGAAATCATTGGATCTGCCGAATCTTTTACAGGTATCCCAAAGGTAAACCTTCAATCAGTCTGCACGTTGATGTTTGATGAAGGAAGGGATTTCTTCGTTCCGCTATTTAAAATAAGGGATGAAGAGCTTATTCTCAGTGGTACGGCATTATTCCACAAACGATCTATGACCGGCACTCTTTCGATCCCAGATTCTACACTGTTACTGATCTTAATGAATCAAAAGGCTAAAATAGCAAGGTATGTCACCAAAGTGGATCATAATAAAAAGGTGAAAATTGAAAATTACATTACTTATAATATGGTAGACCCAAAGACTAAAATGACGGTAATTTCTTCAACACCAGGAGATATTGAAGTAGAACTGCATTTAAAAACGGGGATATCTGTTGTGGAGTTTCCTCAAGATGAACTTGCAGATAAAGGAAAAGTGAAAAAGCTTGAAGAAAAAATTGCCAAGCATCTCAAAGCAGACGCTGTCAAAATGATCAAAAAAATACAAGAAGCGAATTCCGATATATTCGGCATTGGAAGAGAATTCATCGCGTTCCATCCGAAAGAATGGGAAAGCATGGATTGGGAAAAAGAGTACCCAACCATCACCATCACGCCGAAAGTCGAACTTGAAATCGTCGGAAACGGAATCATCAACTAACGTGGACAAGAAAGGATTCGAACCCCTTCGATTTGTTAGAATCGAAGGGGTTCGAATCTTTTTATTCAATGCATGCCTCGTTATGATACCAACTTCAATCCTATAATACTGACAACAATGCAAGAAATGAAGAAAAGCCTTTTCGGATCCTTTCTTTCCTTGAAAAATATCATCCCCATCAGTACTGCTCCGCTGGATCCAATGCCCGTCCAGATGCCATATCCGGTACTGATCGGGATATCGAGCAAAGAAAGTGATAGGAAATAGAAACTGAGTGCACCTGCCCCAAAGCTGAGGGCAGAAGGGAGGAGCTTCTTGTAACCTTCTGAAAGTTTCATGAACGTGACCATGATCACTTCAGAGAACCCGGCAAAGATAAGGAATAACCACGCCATCAATTTCCACCCCCATCTTCTTGTTCTTCTTTATCGCCCATCTTTAATCCGATCACACTGAACAGAAGTAAAGATATGAAGGCAATCTTCAATGAACTGATTCCTTCATCCATAAAGAACATTCCGGCAACCGCCGTACCTGCAGCGCCTATTCCGGTGAAAACGGCATAAGCAGTCCCGATTGGCAATAATCTCATAGACTGAGAGAAGAAATAAAAACTGATGATAATAAGAAAAGCCGTGATCACGCTTGGCACAGGCTTCGTAAATCCTTCAGACAAAGATAATCCTGTCGCCCAGCCGATCTCGAGGACCCCGCCTGCTATTACATAAATCCAACCCATGTTGCCTACTCTCCTTTGTGACTAGTGATCCCTAATTCATAAACTTTCCAAGCAGATCCAATCCGTTGTTGGAAAATCTCTTCACTGTAATAATGATGCTCCAAAAACACACCGTCTACCAAACATAAAAAAGATGCAATAAATTCATTCTCATCTATTCCGTTAAAGTAATGCTGCTTCAATCCTTCTTTGTACATGGAGGATAACAGGGAGGAAGTGACCTTTTCAAAGTGCATGAATTTCTCCTGTATCTGTTCCTTGAACTGTGGAGGTGGAAAAAATGTGACCCTTTTCCAGAGGAGTGCTTCTTTCGTTGTCATGAGGCGCAGACAAAAGAGGTCAAACAGTTTTTTGACGTTCAGAAGTGGTTCTTCAGGATTCATTTCTTCTGCTGCTCTCTGATAAGCTCTTACTTCGCTTTCCACTAACTCCGCGAGTACTTCTATGAATAACTCATCTTTACTTTCAAAATGATTGTAAAGGGAGGGCTTTTTCATACCTACACTTGATGCTATGTCGGAAAGTGAAGTATCTTCATATCCTTTTTGGCCAAATAAATCCATTGCAACTTCTTTTATCAACTGCTTTTTATTTGATTTCATCTTTTGATCCCCACCCCTTCACTAACTAACGGTCGTTAGTTTCTATTGTAGGACCTTTCTGGTCGAATTGCAAGTCATGTCTTGGATGGTGGCAGCATATCATGTTCTGTTGCAGAAAATTTAGGGAAGGGGAAGAGAATGGAAAAAGTAGGGGTGAAAATCTTGATCCTTTGTGTATTGATTTTGACGTTAATCCTGCTCATTTGCTTTCATGTACTAAGGAGCCCAAAAGAAGAATGGGTCAAGATCGAAGAGAAATATTATCCTGGTAAACGGGGAGCAGAAGGGATTGGCACCGGCCGGGTGATCGACCCTCGGAACAGGGAAGCTTCGTGTGCCATGACTTTTGATAATGGCCGCACCTTTATGATGGATTGTGAGGAGTATCTTGATTTCAACATGGGGGAAAAAGTGAAAATTATATACTTGGATAACAAAACGGTTAAGTTGAGAAGAAAATAACGGGCAATCCAATCTATCCGTGATAGGATAAAAGAAAGAGTATTCTCACTGCAAAAGAAAGGAAGGTCAAACATGAATAAAAAAGATCTCGTTCAGTATTTTATCGTCAATAAAGATTTACCGATGTCAAAGGGGAAAACTGCTGCCCAAGTCGCACACGCGGCAACACTCAGTACGTTGACAATGATGTCAAAAGATTCTCCATTTCAAGAAAGGCAGCCAGATTTCATAGAGTGGGTTCAAACCGGGATGAAAAAAATTGTTTTGAAGGGGAAAACGGAAGAGTTAATGAAATTAGAAAGAGAAGGCTATTTTAGTATTCACGACAGTGGATTGACTGAAATCAAGGAAGGATCCCTGACTGTCGTTGCCCTTCCGCCGATGGAGAAGTCTGAAGCGAAGGAGAGAGTGGGGCATCTGACACTTTTAAAAAATTAAGGGAGGGGTTACATGTTTGGGAAAATAGATACTGTCCACATGACGGTGACTTCCCTGGAACGTTCCCGTCATTGGTATGAAGAAAAGCTCGAACTCAAGCAAGTGTTCGACTCCGGGACGTACAAAGTGTTCAAGTTAGGGACTGGGGAAACGACCCTTACCCTTCAAGAGGGGGAAGTCCGGCCTTCCTCCGTCAAGCCAATTCTGTTTTCTGATGCATTAGAGGAAACGAGGCTGAAACTTGTAAAAAAGGGTGTAGAGGCCAGTGAAGTGAAAATGGAAGGTGAAGTGACTTACTTTGAGTTTTGGGATCCGGATGGGAACGGGTTTGAGGTTTGTCATTATATGAATGATTGATTATATTTCTGTTGAAGAGGATGGGGATAGATGGGATACATAGAAGAATTGAGGAAAGCAGTGGGGCACCGTCCACTCATCCTGGTCGGTGCTGTCGTTATGATCATCAATGAAAAGAATGAAGTACTTCTGCAGCAGAGAAGGTCCCCCCTTGGAACCTGGGGGCTTCCGGGAGGATTAATGGAGCTTGCTGAGTCGACGGAAGAGACGGCAAGGAGAGAAGTGAAGGAGGAGACAAGTCTTGAATTGGGACAGCTTCATCTGCTAAATGTTTATTCAGGAGCTGATCAATATATTAAGGCAGAAAATGGTGACGAATTTTACGTTGTCACAACAGCTTATTACACATTTGACTATTTCGGTGAATGGAAGGCAGATGAATCAGAATCCATAGAGCTTGCGTTTTTCCCTTTAGGAGAATGGCCGGAAAAGATGGTGGGAAGTCATCGGGCGATGCTATCTGATTACATGAAACAGAGAGATGGGAAACCCCCATGTTAAAAAGGAAATACGGTCTCCGGGAGGGGTGGAGCAGGATCCTTAAACAACATGGCGTCACCGGGTACACACCCGATAAGGAGTTGGAAGGATATCTGTCGCTGATCACATTTGATGAAGTGACAGAGCCCCTTTCAGTAAATTATGATGGTACCTCCATTTGTATCGCGGATAAAGGCTATTCTTGGCTTCAATTTTTCCCTGCTGATCAGCATTATTCGATCACCACGATGATGGACGGTGACAGCTCGATCATTCAATGGTATATCGATATCACAAAGGAAAATGGTTATTGTGAAGAAAAAGGACCGTGGATGGATGATTTATTTCTTGATCTCATTGTTTTGCCGGATGGAACATGGATTGAAAAAGATGAAGAGGAACTGGAGGAAGCTTATCAGAAGGGGGTTATCGATAAGACAGACTATCTCCTTGCAATCAATGAATATCAGCGGTTCAAGATGTTTCTTGACAAGAAAGAACTGGATTTGAGGGAGTTGACGTCTTTTCATTTAGAAACATTACACTCATAGCTATTGATAGAATCAAAGTTTGTGATTCCCTGACAACGGCTCTGGAGATAAAAGAAAATCCGAACGGTTATTCGAGATTCTTTTTGGAAAATCGAATACATTCGGATTTTTGTGTTTTAAAAATGGATTGATCCAAGTGAAGGCAGAGCGCCTTCCGCTTGGGTCCCATCCCTTACTTTTATTTCAATGTATCCAGGTACGCATAATATGCGGCTAGTTTTTCATTGTTGTTGGAAGCTTTTCCGTTGCTCTGCAGCGATTTCCCGATTGCCATGTATTCCTGATGGATCGGCAGTACATGGACAGTGACAGCGGGACGCTCTCTATATCTATTGTCCTTTGGTACATGAAGCATGGAATATCTCTTCATCTTAATGCCTCCTTTAGCAGAGAGCTATTCATACGATGATACAGAATCAATCGTTCGTTAACCGTAACACAGGAGAAGAGAGGATACAAATTTCTTCCACTTTGAAACGACCCCCATTAAAATCAAAATGTCTGCGAACAATATGGTATGTAACTTCAACATGGGGAGGTATTTAAAAGTATGAATATTGATGAAGTACTAGAAGATACCGTCGAACTGGGACAAGAAGACTTCAAAAGGCCGATTTACCGTGTAGACATTGATAAACTTCTCGATATTACGAGTGAACTTTAAGCATCCATATAGAAGCACAAAAGGCAAGCCTGATTAAAGGGCTTGCCTTTTTATATAGACGCTCACAGATTGTCTCTAGTCGTGTCTTTTATGTTTATTTAGTAATTCTTTTAAAAGATTGATAATTGTAGACCGTCCGCTTTTATCAAGTGATTCTGTCCAGCCCGATATCAGCGTTTCTTCTTCGGGGGTGAGATCCCTCTGGAGGCCGTCAACGAAGATTTCCTTGATTTCTTCCTGGCCGTAAGTTGGGTTGATATGTTCTTGTTTCATCCATATTCCTCCTTTAATCTTTCTTCTTTTTATTCCCCCTGTAATTTTCTTCAAACATTTAAATGTGTGTGTTTCGCGGTTATGCATTGAGCGGACGTGGGGAATAATAGGGGAAACGTTTAAGGAGAAAGTTATGTCGCTTCCATTCTTTTTAACCATATTCATCTTAATGGTATATGTCGTCATCTTTATGGACAAAAAATTGTACTTTGTTTGTAATTCCATCCTATTTATGATTCTCTCAATTTTATCCACCAATTATTTCACCATCATGACGAACACACTTGAGTGGATGAAGGCATCCATGGACGTCACTCAATTCATCAGTTTGCTCATCAATCGGGAATGCATTCTGCCACTGGCAGGCGTGGTCATGGCAAATGGAGCTTTATGTGTAAAAACAAGGATAGGAAGATTCAGTGTTTTTGCTTCTGTCTGGTTGTTCATCAGTGGACTGGATGCCCTTCATCTTCATTTCCACTCTCTTGTGTATCCGGATTGGAGCTTGATGAATACCGTGGTGATCAATGCAATGTATCTGATCATTTGCGTCGGACTTGGACGGGGACTGTACTATTTGCAGTCGAGGGAGGAGAGAAGACGTGGACAAAGTATATGAAAGGGCTTTTGACATCAATGAATGGTTCATCCTTCTCAGTCTGATCGGACTTCTCTTCCTGATATGGGTGACGCCGAAAATTTTTTCGCTTCTGGAGGGGCTATGCTATTTTGTATATGGCGTATCAATCGGAATGTTTTATGATCATACCATCAGTATCCCGCCATGGGACTTTTATGATGTGAACGATTCTTCTGCTTATCAATGGATCGACTTCATCAGTTATATCATGTACGGACCTTATAGTTATTTCTTTATTTATCTCTATGAGAAATTGAAGATAAAGGGGAACATGATTCTCCCCTATATATTGATATGGACGTCCTTTTCCATGCTGATGGAATGGTGTTCAGTGAAAATCGGTCTCTTCCACTTCGATAAAGGTTACAGGATGTATTGGTCAATTCCCATATATTTGACCGTCCAGAGTGTGCAACTGATTTTGTATCACAAAATCAGAAGTGGCAGGGGATAGAGTGCCCGCAGTTCATGCAGAAATCAATCACTGGCTTCTTATCTAAATGCAACGATATTTAGTTTAAGAGCCTTCAGCAAAAAATCCGAACGATTATGCGATATCCTAAAAGGAAATCGAATACGTTCGGATTTTTGTGATGATGTTAGCATGATGTGAAATGTTTCATGCAATGGGTCTGATTATATTGCCTCATTTGTTGCTGTAGCCGGTTTGTCTTTTACAGATCAAACGGGAAGGTCGACCTCATATTGGGTGTAGCCGATGTCTTCAAGCGCTTTTTTCAAACTTGAGCTGGTTTTTAATTCTTCGAATGTGATGCCGAGATTTCCCAGAGCATGGGCAACTTCCGGTCTTATTCCGGTCAGGATGGATGTCACACCCATCATCTTCAAGGCATTGACGATTTGATAGATGTTATGGGAAACCATCGTGTCCATGATGGCTACGCCGGAGATATCAATGAATAAATAATCCAATTGGAGCTCGGCGCTTTTCTTCAGTGCTGTTTCCATGACTGCACTGGCCCTGTGGGTGTCAATATCGCCGATTAAAGGAAGGATTGCGATTTTGTCACTGATGGGTACGATCGGAGCAGACAATTCATCCATGGCAGAATAGATCAGTGTGAGCTGTTCTTTCTGCTGGATACGGAACACTTCATTTAACTGATACGCGACTTCATCCAATAAAGGATTTATCATCTTATTTACTTGAAGCATAAGGGGGGCTGAAATGCTCTCATCTTCCAATTGCTCCTTGAAAATATCCCAAATGGCTGTCCGGAATGCAGACAGCGTCTTGACTGCTTCATTAAGGGGAAGTCCTTTTTCGAGTGCAATTTTCCCTACCTTATCAGTCCATTCCCTGATTTTGTGAAGTGAATCATCTGTTTCTTCATTGAGGGATTCAGCCAGCAATTCAATTAACTGTACCCGCCATTCAGTCACCTGATCCATATTCACACCTGAGAATGTGATCTGATCCGAATAACGCTGCTCTTGATAGCGGATGACCCCTTGGGCGATTTCAGATTTATGGGAAACGATCTCTTGTGCCAAGTATAATAATTCATCTCTCATCTTCTTCAGCCAACTCCTTATACTGCATGGTTTAAAACTATTTCAATAGGTTCTCTTTTAATGGTAATATAGTATATCATAAAAACTACTAGAATTATACAGAACCCAACCGGAGATGGATCTTATTATAAGGATGTTTTCGTAAACATTGTGGCTTTTAGACAAGCGAGATGCGGTTGATTGCAGCGAGAGATGCTCGCTTTCCGCGGGGCTGGCGGTGAGCCTCCTCGGACTTCGTCCTGCGGGGTCTCACCTGTCTAGCTACGGCGGCTAGCCCTCGAGGTCATAAGCTAAATGGTCCATGAAGGCAAAGACGGCCTTCACAGCCCATTCATCTTATGCTTGTCGGGGCTGAACAAGCCGCCTCCGCATTTCGTACTGTCCATCAGTTCCCGCAGGAGTCGAGCATCTTCCGCTCCAATCAACCATCGAAGATAAAAACCAAAAATCCATTGAACTAATTGCTTATTCATCTTCTGAATAGTAGTGATCAATGTCATTCAAGTACAATGGCCTTGATTCATTGCTATGGTATTTTTTATTCCACAGTCTCACATTACCAATGATGCTCTCATTAACGTCTAATAATAGCCACAATCTATGAAAAAGGAGCGTATTATAAAGACAGGCCATGGGTTCAGAAGCAAAATAAGATAAAAAAGGGGGCAACATCATGACACAAATATGCATGGTCCGTCATGGACAGACCGATTGGAATTTAGTCGGTAAACTACAGGGGCAAACCGATATCCCGTTAAATGAGACAGGCAAGCGTCAGGCAAGAGAGTGCCGGGACTTCTTACAGCACCATCAGTGGGATGCACTGGTCACGACTTCACTTTTGAGGGCAAGGGAAACCGCTGAAATCATCAATGAAGCCCTCGGATTGAACATTGTAGAGTGCGATCAATTTAAGGAACGTTCTTTTGGTCTTGGGGAGGGGATGCTTCGTGAAGACAGAATGAGAGATTATCCTGACTTTATTTTTCCTGAAATGGAGACATATGAAGACCTTGTTGCAAGGATAGGGGAGGGATTGGCCTTCATCCAAACTCATTTTCCAGGCCAAAAAGTGCTGATTGTGGCCCACGGGGCAGTCATCTCCAGCGTATTAAAGCAATTTCACGGAAATGAAGTGGGGGACGGCCATGTGAAGCTGTTTAACGGATGCTTCACTGACATTCATTACGAAGGTGGATCATGGATGGTGCGTAAGTATAATCAAGTGAGTCATCTGTCAGAGCATGCATGAGCAGGGGGGGAGTACCCTTTTATCTAATCGCTTCATCAAACTACATCAAGGGGTGATGGTGAAAATGGGAATCATCTTATTTGACGGCGTGTGTAATTTCTGCAACAGCAGCGTTCGCTTTATCATCGACAGGGATCCTGAAGCTGCCTATCAGTTTGCTTCCTTACAAAGTGATATCGGTCAGCAGCTTCTGAAAACCCATGACCTGCCAGTTACGATGGACAGCTTCGTGTTAATTGAGGGAAATCGGGCATTTACCGAGTCGACAGCGGCCCTCAAGGTTTGTTCCCGGTTATCTGGACCGCTGAAGTTTTTGACTGTATTTCGGGTTGTTCCGAAACCATTGAGGGACGGTGTATATAAGCTGATAGCCAACAACCGGTATAAGTGGTTCGGAAAGAGAGACGCATGTATGCTTCCGTCTAAAAATATCTCTGACCGCTTTTTAGAATAGAGCTAAAAAGCGGTTGGGAAAAAACAGTGCCCGCCAATGGAAAGTCCGAACGAATGATTTGTCAAAAATCTACTTCGTTCGGACTTTTTGTGTGCCATCACATCACATATATTAAGCAGGTTCCGGCTGTTTTGAGTAGGAGGGGATGATGATGGCTCACCCTCTTCGTCATTATATCTGTTCATATTCAGCCGGTAGAAACCGTTTTGACCACTACCTGCCTACCTGAGCGAGGTCCATCGAATTCGCAAAAATAGATTCCCTGCCAGGTCCCGAGTAATAATCTACCTTCCGTCACGATAATCGTTTGGGAATGGCCGACGGTACTGGTCTTTAGATGTGCAGCAGTATTCCCTTCAGCATGCAAGTCCAAAGTATGTTCCCAGGGATATACTTCATCGAACCTGCGGAGGAAATCTGTTTTGACATCCGGGTCAGCGTTTTCATTCACCGTGATCCCTGCGGTAGTATGTAAAGACTGGACAATCACGCAGCCTTCTTTCAAACCTTCATCCGTCACGATGGCCTGTACTTTACTGGTAATGTCTATCATTTCATCTCTTTTATTTGTATGAATCGTTAAAATTTCCATCCTTTTCTCCTTCCATCTGCTTTGTACTATCATTCTTTTCCACAAACTGCTGTGCCTAAAACACCCTCAGGCTGAACTTGCCGATCACGTTGCTATATTCTTCATCATCAATTTCTTCGACGATGATATCCTCCACAAGAACAGAAAAGCTTTCCACTTTGTCCTTACAGTCCAGGAGGGCACGGTGGAAGTCCAGTTCACTTTCCAGTCTTCCAAGTGTCATATGTGGCGTGTATGGATACTGATGATTCAGGAACCGGGAAAGCAGCCCTCTATATAGCTCATCATGGAGAGAGATAATGGAATCGGCTCCTTTTATGACATTCAAGAAGATATACCCTCCATCGGATGGGCTGACTCCCTCGAAAGTAACATGAAAAGGAGGTGTCCGGTCGGCTGCGGACCGGACGTGCAAAAGAATATCGGCTGCAGAATGGTGCGGTGTGAAAGGGAATACGAGGGTGACGTGAGGGGGGATTTTATCAGATAGTGGAGCATATTGCCTTCTTATCTCCTGGATGTTTGCGATTTGTTCAGCACGGGGAAATAGATGAACGGCTAATTGCATAGGTATCTCCTTTTTAATTGCATGATGATTCTTTGTTCAGGATGAGTGAATAGGAACCTCGCTCGAATGTTGCCCTGAAACATTTTCCCTCGGAGGTTTTATAGAGCGCCCGATATACTTTTTCCTTGCTTTCAGTCGTGTGGGTCTGGATAATGCCGATGATCGTTGAATTCGGGGAAATCCGTTGGACCGAGTCATCAATCCCTTTATGGAGTAAAAGGCGTTGATATCCGTATAGGACGATCATACATGCCACAAGTATGATGAAGGTCCAGCGGAACCCATTTAAAATAACACTTCTCCTCATGGTACAAACCCTCTTTCCAGTATTTTTGGATAAATGAAGGTATGGGCATCAGGGACCAAAAGAGAGCCCTGATGCAGTTATTAAAAAGATTTATGTAAGCGTTCAGCGAGAAGTAAAGCCGCTTCGTTATCCCCGTGGAGACAGATGGTATCAGCTTTGATTGGAATGATGTGTCCGTCTGTCGACTCCACTTCCTGTTTCTCGACCATTCGCAGCACCTGTTTGATTACGGCTCCTTCATCATGAAGGACGGCATTTGGATGAGTACGGGGAGTCAGTGAGCCGTCAGATTGATAAGTCCGATCTGCAAAAACCTCATGTGCGACGGATAAACCGGCGGCTTCCCCTGCTTTGGTAAGCTCGCTCTCGGATAGGCCGAATAGTGTTAAGCTGGGGTCAAGATCATAGACCGCTTGGGCAATGGCATTCGCTAATTTTTCATCTTTAGCGGCCATATTATACAACGCCCCGTGGGGTTTGACGTGTGATAAGCTCCCGCCCTGTGCGGTGAGGAATGCAAGCAGCGCTCCGGTTTGATATTGAACCATGGCGTATGCTTCCTCAGGGGAGATTTGAATCATTCTACGCCCAAAACCTTGCAGATCCGGTAAGCCGGGATGAGCACCAATCTTTAGATGATGCTTCAAGGCATTTTCAACCGTTGATTTCATCACGAGGGGATCACCGGCATGGAATCCGCAGGCTATATTGACTGATGTTACATATTTCATCATTTCTTCGTCTTTTCCAATTGTATAAGAACCGAAACTTTCTCCTAAATCACAGTTTAAGTCGACTTTCATCATTTCATCCTTCCTTGCTAGTGGTTTTGAAACATTCTGAATTATTATTCATCATATCATATTTTGGGGACGGGTGTTTTGGTCTTTCAATCCAGAAAGTATGAAAATCTGTTTTCTCATCAAATTTTAATCTTCTTTTAATAGAGTTCACTTTTTTACTAGATACAATGATCTTGCTTATGAATAAGAATTGATCACTCCCTGAACGAAAAAAACGGTGGGGTAGCTGTTTTTTTTCGTTTGAAATTCTTATGATGTAAGACCCATTCTAATTTCTTTCCTTTGAAGACAAAAGTATGCTGAAGCTTTTGTCTTCTTTTTTTATGGACAAATAACCATAGAGCATCACAAAATCGTCTATGAATAATAACAAACTATGCAAAAAAACTTTAAATAAAAAGCTCTTTTCCCATTGATTGTTGTTATTGATAGGCTTAATGTGAGCATCTACGGTAATTTGAGACTGCGGAATAAAAAATTGCAATAGCAATGAATCGAGTGCAATTTACTTGATTGTCGTTGATCACTACTATTCAGAAGATGAATAAGTAGTTAATCCAGTGAATTTTTGGTTTTTATCTTCGATGGTTGATTGGAGCGGAAGATGCTCAACTCCTGCGGGAACTGATGGACAGGTGAGACCCCGCAGGACGTAGTCCGAGGAGGCTTACCGCCAGCCCCGCGGAAAGCGAGCATCTGCAGCGGAAATCAACCGCACCTCGCTTTTTTAGAGCGACAATGTTTACGGAAACAGCCAAATAAAAATAAAATTGTTATAAAAAAAAACTTCCTTTCATGTAGAATGAAATTAAAAAGGAGGGATTTTATGGATATTGTGTTTAAAAACGATGGGGATGTTTTCAATTATAGGGTTGCGGCTGTATGGATCGAGGATAAGCATATTTTATTACATAGACAGCGTGAAGATTCTTATTGGGCATTACCTGGTGGGCGGGTTGTGTTGGGTGAACCATCGAGGGAGAGTCTTAAGAGGGAAATGCTGGAGGAACTGGGCGTGCATGTGGACGTTGGCCGATTACTGATGGTGAATGAGAACTTCTTTCCATATAAAGAGTGGAATTTTCACGAAATGGGTATGTACTATGAGGTGAGCACAGAAAACAACAGGCTCTTTCAGGAGGGCGAATTTCAAGGGATGGAAGGGGACCGTCTCCTTTACAAATGGTACCCGATCGATGAACTGAACGAGGTAGAGCTTTATCCAGTAGAGGCTAAAACTCTGCTTGAAGGACGGTCGAATGACATTCATCACGTCATTTCAAGTGTGAAATAGACAACCTATAAGGATGGTGAATCCTGCCCGTTTTTTCCTTTTGAAAACAAAGAAGGAAGTTTCCATTTTCTTCTTTCCGTTTTTGGAGGGTTCTTGATGATCCTTGATCTTAAATAGTAGTAAATCATTTCTTCAGCAACAATTAGAAGAATAAAGAGCGAAGCACTAACAATCAACCAGGTCATGTCGATTCCTCCTTGTCTATATCATGTGTATGGATATATCTACCTCATTATGCTGTAAGTTAAACATGCTCCAGAAATCGTATGGAAAACGAAAAAGAAGCAGAATGCCCCTGCTTCTTTTTCGTATAATGTTTTTTTTATTTTTTCGCTGGCTCGGGATGAGAGATGGAAGCAGGGAATTTAATGAAAAACATTCCGGACAGTGCCGCAAATAGGCCGAGGATGATGAATGTGATGAAGATGGGGACCGGGGCCATCAGGGCGATGACAGGCGGTCCTAACGCAACCCCGGTGAAGCGCATAGAACTATAAATCGACGTGATCGTCCCCCTGTGTTCTTTGTCGATGCCTTCGGTAATGAGGGCATCCAGGCAAGGTAATAGAGCCCCGAGACCGATCCCGGCAACGGACAACAATAAAATCATGACCCATTTTCCTTCATTGAAAAGAAATGGGATGAAAGCAATTGAAGAGATGAGTGCCCCGAATACGATTACCCACTTCATTTTTTCTTTGTTTTTTCCAATCATTTTCCCCGTAATATAAGAGGTCATGCATAGAAAGAGAAGTGGGATGGCCAAATACAAACCTTTTAATATCCCTCCAATGGCATATGCCGTTTCTAATCTGGTGGAAAGATGATAGAGGAAACCAAATAAGACGAACATGGAAATCATGCCGATCGCAAAGATGGAGACAATCCAATTTTTTTCCCTTCCAAGGACGATTCTTACTTCATGTACAAATTCCCTGATGCTTTGTTTATGTTCCTCCCTATTTTTAGGGGGCACTTTGACAAATAGGATGATCATCAAGATAGACAGGGATGTCAAGACCGGTATCGAGAAGAAGGGGACGAACCAGATCCATGCAGCAAGGATTGCGCCAATAATCGGGCTCAGGACTTTACCGAACGTATTGGACGTTTCAATCAGTCCCAGTCCCTTGGTGATTTGATTATCGTCCTCATACAAGTCACCCACGGTCGGGATCACCACAGGAAATGCACCTGCTGCACCGATTCCCTGAATGACCCTTCCCAATAGAACGAATAAAAAAGTATGAGACCCAATGATTGAAGCAAATCCACAAATGAGCCCCCCTATCCCGGCGATGAGCAAGCTTGGGATCAAAATCGCTTTTCGTCCATAACGATCTGATAAGAATCCCGCCATCGGTATGCAGAGGATCGCGAAAATGGAATAAACGGTAATGATGAGGCTTGATTGAAACCCGGAAATATGAAGTTCTTTCTGTAATTGTGGGAGTACCGGTATCAACATGGAATTCCCCAGGGTCATTACCAACGGAATGGATGAAAGGGCAAATAAATCTGATCGTTTCTTGCTGCTGTCCATTGAGTGCACCTCGTTCTTTAATCTTCCAAGATAATTTCCCTCCAAGCGATTCTTTTCATACGCAAAATTTACTCATCAATAATATTATTATGTAAACAAATAATCTCTTAATAAAAACTCACCCGATTCTCATGTTCTTTTAATGAAAGAAGAGGAAAATGAAGTAAATGAAAAAGGGAGGTTGAAACCATGTGGATTCGCATTATTCCTGTTTTATTTTTCAGTTTTACGGCCATTACCTTGATGACCTATCAGGGGGTCGAAATATTTCACGCCCTTAATGATTTTATTTTCAATAAAAGTAAACTAAAATAATAGGTACTAAGCGTTGGAGCAGGTGATTGAATGAAAAGGATTTTAGTCATAGAAGATGAAAAAAACCTTTCCAGATTCATTGAATTGGAATTGAAGTATGAAGGATATGATGTGGGGCTTTCTTATGATGGAAGAGAAGGATTGGAGAAAGCCTTGAACGGGGAGTGGGACATCATCCTCCTGGACCTGATGCTGCCGGGTTTGAATGGACTGGAAGTGTGCAGGAGGATCCGTCAGCTTAAAAACACCCCGATTCTGATGATAACGGCCAGAGACAGCGTAATGGACAGGGTATCAGGACTTGACAGCGGGGCGGATGATTATATTGTCAAGCCTTTCGCGATCGAAGAACTGTTGGCGAGACTCAGGGCAGTGTTCAGAAGGGGCATAAATGAAGAAGCAGGTTCAGGGCAGACTTCCTTTCAATATCGGGACCTTGTCGTTCACAAAGAATCCAGGCAAGTGTTTAAACACGAGCAGGAAATAGAAGTAACGAAGAGGGAATATGACCTTTTGATTGCCTTTTTGGAGAACCTGAATATCGTCTTGACCCGGGAAGTCCTATTGAATAAGGTTTGGGGATATGACACAGAAGTTGAAACGAACGTAGTGGATGTGTATGTGAGATATTTGCGGAATAAGATCGATGCACCTGATGAAGAGAGCTATATCCAGACTGTACGTGGAACAGGATATGTGATGAGGACATGAAAGCATTCATCGATCGCTTCAAGCCTTCTTCCCTCAAGGTGAAGTGGGCTTTTGCTGCAGGTTCAGCGATATTCCTGGCATTTTTTCTATTCAGTTTTTTTCAATACCACGCCATCAGCAAATGGATGCTTGATGAGGAAGAGAATAACTTCGGACGTGTCCTGGATGAAATCACCGTCTTCTTTAAACAAAGAGGTCCGAATATCCAATTGCAGGATATATATGACAGCCGGGACTTGATGAAACAAATCGCAGAAAAAGACCAGACCATCCGGATATTGGACCGACAAGGAAATCAGGTGTTGGAAATCAGGGGTGAAAATGAATCTTCCTTTTATGTGCCTTTCCAGCCTGTCAGAGAAAAATCGGTGACGTTGATTGAGACGGAGGGGAAGAGAATGCTCATAGGCAACTCCCCGATCAGGTCAAGCCATTTCAACGGGTACGTAGAGATCATCCAGCCTCTTAACCGATATGAAAAGATCATGAAGAATCTCTTCTGGATGATGACACTCACAGGGGTACTTGCATTGTTGATCAGTGCCGTTGTAGGCTACTACATGGCAAAAAGGTTTGTAAGGCCTTTGAATAAGCTCTCTGAAACGATGAGATCGATTGAACGGAAAGGGTTCCATGAGAGAGTTGAAATCGTAAAGGCTCATGATGAAATCAGTGAGCTATCCCAAATTTTCAATAAAATGATGAGTCAGATTGAGAAGTCCTTTCAGCAGCAGCAGCAATTTGTGGAGGATGCCTCCCATGAGCTGAGAACGCCGATTCAGGTGCTGGAAGGACATCTTGCCCTGCTGAACAGATGGGGCAAGAAAGATCCGACGATCCTTGAGGAATCGCTGGAGGTTTCATTAGAAGAGCTTGAACGTGTTAAAAGGCTTGTGGGAGAGTTGTTAGAGCTTTCAAGGGCCGACAGGGAAACTTTCGACCTTGAGAACGCCAGCGCAAATGTACAGCAGGTGGTGGATAAGGTGATCAGGGACTTCAGGTTCCTCCATAAAGACCATACCTTCATTTGGAGGGATGAATTGAAGGAGGAAGCAGTCGTATGTATCATGCCGAGGCATCTGGAACAGATCATGATCATTCTATTGGATAATGCGGTGAAGTATTCAGACCAGTACTCGACGACCGAAGTCCTCCTTGTTCAGCATGAAGATGGCGTGATAATCGAGGTCAAGGATGAAGGGATTGGCATTCCTGAAGAAGACATCCCTAAGATCTTCGACCGTTTTTACCGTGTCGATAAAGCCAGAAGCCGGGAAAAAGGCGGATATGGGTTGGGACTTGCCATCGCTTCCAAGCTTGTACAAAATTATAATGGCCGTATCACTGCGTCCAGGAATCACCCGGAAGGGACCATCATCAGACTTTCCCTTCGTTCTGTCCACTAACATGAAGACGTCTCAGTACTTTTCTGAGACGTCTATTTCTGTGTACTGCATATCAATGCTCTTAGGTATTTTCAATTCTAAGATCCCATCTTTGTACTGGGCAACCGCCCCTTTTTTCTTCACAAGGCAGGGGAGTGTGATCACCTGACGCTCTTCACTGCCCGGTATGTTCTCAATGATGGCCTGATTCGACGTATGGAAAATCTTCAAGGATTTCATCCATTCTTCATCCGGGACCTGAAAACGGATATATACATCTTCGAACGTTTCAAACAGAGTCGTCGGTACGTTTGGAGATGAAGAAGAAGCTTCGTTCCGCTGAGGTTTCTGACCTTGATTCCCCATCATCCCCATTGGGCTTGCGAACGTTTGGGCCCCATTCATCATGTCATTCGGATTTAACATACTTTCCCATCCGCCCGGGAACATTTTTTTCATCATGCCTTGGATATAGGTATCCATTTCCTTTGGATTCATTTGGTTCATTTGATCTTTCATGTCTTTGTTGAAAGGGAATAAACTCCATGGGAACATGTGAACCACCTCACTTCTCACAATATAGGATCATACCGGCTGTTGTTCTATCCTATGCAGTGACTGGGCGTTAAGTTCATATCGGGAACTTGAACCCAGCCTTCCTATCACTCTACAAAAATGCCATTCCAGAAAAAAACCAACAAATCAGCAAAAAATATTTGGTTTTTTTAGGTAACAGTAGTAAGATGGTTTATGAAAAAAGTACCCTCGTAGGAGGGCTACAAGAGGGTGGACGAGAAAGCGCTTAATAAAATATTATTTCAGAATAGTCTATTTACTAAAAGGTTTTCTTGCATTTTATTATGGGAATATAAGTAATATCGACAGACAAATCCCGAAAAACAAAATTTTAAGAAATTTGTCATAAAGACTTTATCTTACTACTTCACAGTGATAAAATGTCCTTGTAAGCGTTTTTATGTAGTAAAAATTACTATTCTTGCATAATGAAACCTATTTTAATCGATGCAAGAATACATGATACCCAAATTATACTAACTGGCAAAATAGTTGGAGGTTTTTCACGATGAAAAAACAATCGGCAAAAGGGGAACCATGGCAATCGTTCTACGGCCCCAATCTTGGCTATGTAATGGAGGTATACGAACAATTCCTTGAGGATCCAACAGGCGTGGATCCTGATATGAAAGAATTATTCGAACAATGGGGTCCTCCTACAGTTGAGGATGTGAAGGTCATTGCAAGTGCCCAGCACGGAGACTCATCCTTTACATTACCTGAACAGCCCACTGCTCTGAGCAAAATGGTGGCTGCGGTGAAATTGGCAGATAATATTCGTACATATGGTCACTTGGCTGCGGATATTAATCCCTTAAATGACCGAAATAAAGATACAAGAAGGATTGAGCTTTCTGAATTCAATCTGACTGAAGAGGATTTAAAGCAGATCCCTGTCGATTTCCTTTGTCCGAACGCACCCTCACACATTAAGGATGGACTTCAGGCAATTCAACACTTAAGACAGGTCTATACGAATAAATTAGCTTTTGAATATGCTCACGTTCATGAGCTGGAAGAGAAGAATTGGTTAAGGGAGAAGATTGAGTCGGAATCTTACTTTACCCCTCTGACAAAAGATAAGAAATTGGCTTTGTATAAACGGCTTGCGCAGGTGGATGGATTTGAGAAGTATGTTCACCGTACTTTTGTAGGTCAAAAACGCTTCTCTATTGAAGGCTTGGATACGATGGTTCCATTGCTGGATGAAATGATCCGTTACTCGGTTGAAACCGGTGCGAAAACGGTGAATATCGGCATGGCACACAGGGGCCGCTTAAACGTCCTTGCCCATGTCATCGGAAAGCCGTATGAAATGATTTTTGCTGAGTTCCAGCATGCACCGAGCAAAGATCTTATTCCTTCAGAAGGCTCTATCGGCATCACTTTCGGGTGGACAGGCGATGTGAAGTACCACCTTGGGGCAGATCGTGAAATCGCTCCGCAGCAATCGCCAACAGCAAGAGCCCGTGTGACCCTTGCCAATAACCCGAGCCATCTGGAAGTAGTCAGTCCGATTGTGGCAGGTTACACACGTGCTGCACAGGAAGTAAGAGAAGAAAATGGCTATCCTGTCCAAACTCCAGAATCCTCCTACGCTATCATGATTCATGGGGATGCAGCGTTCCCGGGTCAAGGTGTCGTTGCCGAAACACTGAATATGAGTCAATTACGCGGATATACGACCGGTGGTTCCATTCACCTGATCGCGAATAATATGATCGGGTTCACAACTGAAAGCCGTGATTCACGTTCAACGAAGTATGCATCTGACACGGCAAAAGGATTTGAGGTACCGATTGTCCATGTGAACGCAGATGATCCTGAAGCATGTCTTGCTGCTGCAGTTCTTGCCTATGAATATCGTAAAACATTCGGAAAAGACTTTGTGATTGACTTAATCGGTTATCGCAGATTCGGTCACAATGAAATGGATGAACCAATGGTGACAAACCCATTGATGTATTCAGTCATCCAAAACCATCCAAATGTGAAAAAACAGTATGCAGACAGGTTGGTGTCAGAAGGAATTATTTCACAAGCAGAAGTGGATAAAATGGATGCAGACATAGAAGCTGAATTAAAATCGGCCTATGAGAAGGTCCCGTCTAAAGACGAAGATCCTGATACTGTTATGGCCCCGCCTGAATATGTGGCCAATGGCCTGCCTGAAATCAATACTAGCGTTGAAATCAATAAGCTGAAAGGTTTGAATGATGAACTTCTTCAATGGCCGGAAGGATTCAATGTGTTCAAGAAGTTAGAACGCATCCTTCAGAGAAGAAGCCAGGTATTCGAAGGCAAAGGCAAGATTGACTGGGCGCATGCAGAAACGCTTGCGTTTGCATCTATCTTGAAAGATGGTACACCAATCCGCCTGGCAGGACAAGATTCTGAGCGTGGAACGTTCGCTCAGCGACACCTTGTTCTCCATGATGAAAAAACCGGTGAAGAATACATTCCATTACACAATCTGGACGACAGCCATGCGTCATTTGTGGTCCTTAACAGCCCGTTAACCGAAACGGCGGTCGTCGGATACGAATACGGATACAATGTCTTTGCACCTGAAACACTGGTACTGTGGGAAGCCCAATTTGGTGACTTTTCCAATATGGCTCAGGTGATGTTTGACCAGTTCATCTCGGCCGGCCGTGCGAAATGGGGACAAAAGACAGGATTGGTCATGCTTTTGCCTCACGGATATGAAGGTCAGGGACCGGAACATTCAAGTGCACGTTTAGAGCGTTTCCTTCAACTGGGCGGTGAGTACAACTGGACGGTTGCCAATTGTTCTACAGCAGGACAGTACTTCCATATCTTAAGACGCCAAGCTGCGATCCTGCAGAAGGAAGAAGTACGCCCGCTTGTCATCATGACGCCAAAGAGTCTGCTCCGAAACCAGTTTGCAGCAGTTACGGCTGAAGAACTTGCCAACGGGGAATTCCATTCTGTACTGGAACAAAAAGGACTTGGGGAAGATCAGTCAGCCGTTGAACGAATCATATTGTGCAGCGGGAAGATTGCCATTGACCTCGAAGAAAAACTCCAGGGTCTTGATGATAAAGATTGGCTGCACATCCTTCGGGTCGAAGAAATCTATCCGTTCCCGAACGGGGATATTTCAACCATCCTGGAAAGATATCCAAACTTGAAAGAACTTGTATGGATCCAGGAAGAGCCTAAGAATATGGGAGCATGGACGTTTGTGGAGTCCCGTTTACGCTCCATTGCGCCAAATGGTGTCGAAGTGAATTATGTTGGCAGACGGAGACGTTCAAGCCCTTCAGAAGGTGAACCGACCGTACACAAAAAAGAACAATCACGAATCATAAACGAAGCGTTAACCCGATAAGAAAGAGGAGGACATCACAGTGGCAGAAATTAAAGTTCCAGAATTAGCAGAATCTATTACAGAAGGTACAATTGCACAATGGCTTAAACAGCCTGGGGATTATGTGGAAAAAGGCGAATATATCGTCGAGCTTGAAACTGACAAAGTAAATGTGGAAGTGATCTCTGAAGAAGCAGGTACGATTCAGGAGCTTAAAGCCGGTGAAGGAGATACTGTCGAAGTCGGACAGGTCATTGCAATTGTCGGTGCAGGCGGAGAAGCAAAAGCACCTGCTCAACCAGAAAAGGAAGAGCAGAAGACTGAGGAAGCTTCACAACCGGAAGTGAAAGATGAAGCTCCTTCGAAAGAGGATAAGAAAAATCGTCCGATCGCTTCACCTGCAGCCCGTAAGCTTGCACGTGAAAAAGGTATCGACCTGTCGGAGGTACCGACTGACCCACTGGGCCGGGTGCGCAAACAGGATATTGAAGCTTATGGAAATAAACCGGCTGAAGCCCCTTCTAAACCTGCTTTAGAAGAAAAGAAGGCCCCTGCTAAGAAAGATGATGGAAAGCCAGTAGTACGTGAGAAAATGTCCCGCCGTCGTCAAACGATTGCGAAACGCTTAGTCGAGGTTCAACAAACGGCAGCGATGCTGACAACATTCAACGAAATCGATATGAGTAAAGTAATGGAGCTCCGTAAACGCAAAAAGGATAAATTCTTTGAAGACCACGATGTACGACTTGGTTTCATGAGCTTCTTTACAAAAGCGGTCGTAGCTGCCCTTAAGAAATACCCATATGTGAATGCAGAAATCGATGGAGATGAAATCGTCCTTAAGAAGTTTTATGATGTCGGTGTAGCAGTATCGACCGATGATGGATTGGTTGTACCTGTTGTACGTGATTGTGAGCGGAAGAATTTCGCAGAAATCGAAGGGGAAATCATGGAGCTTGCCACGAAGGCGAGAAACAACAAACTGTCCCTTGGAGATCTGCAAGGAGGTTCATTCACGATTACAAACGGCGGTGTATTCGGTTCTCTCTTATCCACTCCGATTCTGAACGGACCGCAAGTCGGAATCCTGGGCATGCACAAAATCCAGCTTCGCCCTGTGGCAATTGATAAGGATACGATGGAAAATCGTCCAATGATGTATATCGCATTATCATATGACCATAGAATCATTGATGGTAAAGAGGCTGTCGGTTTCCTTGCCATGGTAAAAGATTTACTTGAAAATCCTGAAGACTTGCTTCTTGAAGGTTAAGCCACCTCTGAATGACAAGAATAGATGAATGTTCAGCTGATTCATACATCCAATTTTGGATGGTGGATCAGCTTTTTTTTCACGAATTTTTACTCTTAACATAAAATATGGATAACTAAAATAAAGTTTACTTAAGGAAACTTAAGGACGAAGAGAAAGGGTGGGAAAGATGAAAGCACACAACTCAAAAAAAGTGATTCAGTATTCCTATTTGTTTCATAAAATAGGAATACTCGATGACGAACAATACAAACAAATCGAGGAATATCATGGATTAAAAGAAAAAAAGAAGTATTGAAGGAGTGAAGGGGGACTCCTTGGCCCGTCAGGCTGAAGTGAATTCATCAAGTGAAGTTCCCCTCAATACAACGAGAATGAAGAAAAAAAATGACAGACTCACAGTTATGAGTCTGCCAAAGATAAGGATCTCAGGGGGGCGAGATCGTTCTTCCAATTTACCTAGTTATCATTGTCATGATTTCCTAAAAGGCTTTAATCCTCGGTTACGAATTTCTTTCTTAAGAAGCAAAATCCAGTCTTGATCATTCCCTTGTTTCTCAGCATCACGATAAGCTGCCACCAACTGTTCATTACTTAAGATTTTCATGACCAACCTCCTAGGAAATGTATAAAATATAGAATTTTCTATATTTTCTATTTATTCTACATAGAAATCCGTCTTTTGAAAAGAGGATTTTGAAAAATTCCTTCTTAAGTTGGATTTTTTGTTATTTTGCTGAAAAAAGGTTTAGATTGCATGAAATTTGTCTAAATAATGTAGTTGGGCTTGTTTAGGACAATTTCGTCCTTACATTGAAAACCTTCCTATCCGATCACTAAAATAACAGAGGAATCCCTTTTAATAAGTTTGAAAATTTTAACTTTTGTGATAATATACTTCCATAAGGGACTAAAAACACAATGTACTTTATCACCATTAAGTTTCGTGTCCAGGAAGATTGAAAAAGGGGGAATGTCTTTTGTCAGAAATGTTGTACACGACTGTAGGGAAGCTTCTGGAAGACAAAGCGAAGAGTCAGCCGGAAGTGGAGGCAGTTGTTTATGCTGACAGGGCCCTTAGATGGTCCTATCATGAATTTAATGATTTGTGCAGGCAAGCTGCAAAAGGGTTGATGGATCTTGGCATCCAAAAAGGGGACCATATCGCAATTTGGGCTTCAAATACACCTGAATGGCTCGTCAGCCAATTCTCCACAGGTAAAATGGGGGCGGTCCTTGTGACCGTGAATACAAATTATCGGACCGCTGAACTTGAGTATCTGCTCAAACAGTCGGACAGCAGTACAATCATTTTAATGGAGGAATTCAGAGGTGCCTCATATATAGACATGCTGTATGAAATCTGCCCCGAATTAAAGTCATCCAAACCAGGGGAATTAAAGAGCGAAAAGCTTCCTAATTTAAAAAATGTCATCGTCCTTGGTGAAAAATCATTTCCGGGTACATATAGCTGGGCTGAAATCATTGCAAGGGGAAGGAATGTCAGCGAGAAGGAGCTGGATGCAAGGCTGTCAAGTCTTTCACCGGATGATGTCATCAACATGCAGTATACGTCCGGCACAACCGGTTTCCCCAAGGGTGTCATGCTCACCCATTCCAATATCGTGAACAACGGTTATAACATTGCCGAATGTATGCGTCTCACAAATGTAGACCGTTTATGCATCCCGGTTCCATTCTTCCATTGCTTCGGCTGTGTATTGGGTGTCCTTGCATGTGTCTCTGTCGGGGCGACGATGGTGCCTTTACAGGAATTCGAACCGAGGAACGTGCTTCAGACCGTACAGGATGAGAAATGTACAGGTCTTCACGGGGTGCCGACCATGTTTATTTCAGAATTGAATCTCCCTGACTTCGATCAATTTGACCTCTCCCATTTACGTACCGGGATCATGGCGGGAAGCAATTGCCCGATCGAAGTGATGAAAGGTGTAATGGAGAAGATGGGGGCAGATGAAATCACAATTGCCTATGGACAGACCGAATCCTCCCCTGTCATCACCCAGACCCGGACCCATGACCCGATTGAATTGAAGGTGGAAACAGTCGGGAGAGCATTACCAAATGTAGAGGTCAAGATAGTGGAACCTGGTACAGATCGTGAGGTGCCATATGGTGTCCAGGGAGAATTATGCACACGGGGCTATCACGTCATGAAAGGATATTATAAGAACGAGGAAGCAACGAGACAAGCGATTGATGATGATGGATGGCTGCATACGGGCGATCTTGCAGTCATGGATGAACACGGTTATTGCCGGATCACAGGCAGGCTGAAGGATATGATCATTCGGGGCGGTGAAAATATTTACCCTAGAGAAATAGAAGAATTTCTATATTCCCATCCTAAAGTATTGGATGTCCAGGTTATCGGCATCCCTGATGAAGTGTACGGTGAAGAAGTGATGGCCTGGATCATATTAAAGGAAGGTCAGAGTGCTTCACCGGAAGAGATCAGGGAATATTGCACGGGGAAGATTTCCCGTCATAAAATCCCAAGATATATAGAATTCACTGATTCATATCCAATGACCGCATCAGGTAAGATACAAAAATTCCGGTTAAGGGAACAGGCAAAAGAGGCTGCGAGCAACCGGTAAAATGTAACCGTTTTCCTGAAAGGTGATCCTTAGGTGATGAAAAAACCGAATGATATTCGACGTCCTTTTATGAGGGTCGAATTCATTCGGTTTTTTGTTTTACAAGTCTTGAATGATCAGGAAGATTGCATGAAGGGAAATGAGCTTCACTGCTGACTAATGAGAGGACGAGCGGAAATCGGGACAAATGACTGAAATTTCAGAGAGGTTTTGATAAAATAGAAGAATGCAAGATTGATATAAATACAAGTTATCAACATATAAAGGTATGAGAAGGGGTCATTTTGTGTATGTATTTGTGTATGGAACGTTAAGAAGGAACGAAAAGAACCATCATTTACTAAAGGAAGCTGAACCCGTTAAAGAGCAGGCGTGGACAGAAGGCATACTCTTTGATTCAGGGAAGGGCTATCCCGTATTGAAAGAAGGAAAAGGAACCATTTACGGGGAAATTTATCGGATTACCCCGGACATTCTTCCCTCTTTAGACGAACTTGAAGGATATCTCGAAGGAAGGGAAGAAAATTTATATATCCGCAAGACAAAGCAGATCTCAACCGATGAAGGGCTGATCGAAGCTTTTGTATATGAAACGGGAAGCGAGGCACTTTGTCAGACAGAAATTCCTTCAGGAGACTGGAAGGTCCATCAATATCTACAGAGGATGCCTGAGAGGACGCTGTATTTTGCCTATGGATCCTGCATGGACGATGACCGTTTCAAATTGGCCCGTGTAGATCATCTTTTCACGAACTGCCTTGGTGCAGGTGAGTTGGAAGGTTACTCGATGAAATACCTTTTCAAAGTCCATGATGGCGGAAGGGGGGACATCATAGAAGATGGAGGAAAAATGGAAGGGGTGGTCTATGACGTCCCTCAGCAGGCAGTAGAATACTTGTTTACGAGGGAAGGGGTTACACCTGGCTGGTACAGACCTGCTTTTGTTGATATTACCATTGGTCATAAAGTTTACAGGGACGTTTTGACTTTTATTGTGAAGCACAAGGTAGAAGAGGTCTGCCCACCTGAACACTATGCAAGGGAAATACTAAGGGGGAGCATGCCACATGTCAGCCAAGCCTATCATCAAAAGCTACAGCAGCAATTGATCGACATCGGCATGACCGAAACACAGGTGAGAGACCTGCTTTCTTGATAGAAAGAGATCAGTTGTTTTCAAGTTAAGAGGGAAGGGTATTTACAGAGACTATAAGGGGAGTAATCGTTTCTGTTGAGAAATGGGGTGTAGCATGGATCTTTTACTGGGACTGGTTGATCAATTCGGCTATGCAGCCATGTTTCTGTTCAGCTGGATGGTATTCTTCGGTTTACCGGTGCCGAATGAATTAGCGGCGGCGCTGGCAGGTTATCTGTCGGAATGGAGACATTTTGATACGTATACTTCTTTTTTCTTCCTCTACAGCGGTTTAATGAGCTACGGGATCTTCGCGTTCGTAAATGGCCGTTTTTTCGGTACTAAGCTCGTCTCCCGGTTTATGAAAGGGAAAAAGTCAACAAGCCTCATTGGAAGTGGTGAAGCATGGATTAACAGATATGGAGCCGTTGCGATATCTTTCAGTTATTTCATTCCCGGCGTCCGGTTATTCATCCCTTATATCGCAGGGGCTTCCAAGGCCATATCTCTTTGGAAATACCTTCTCTATGCATTACCTTCGGCGTTCATTTGGGCTCTTATTTATTTTCAAATAGGACGTTTTTTCCCTGGAAGCTTTCACAGGATGTTATCTGATTTCAACCTGAAGGCAGCCGCACTCAGTGCCGTTTTCCTTCTCAGTACAGCCATTGTACTCACTGTAAGGAAGAAGCGGTTTGTGCCATGGTGGAAAAAGGTAAGAGCAAGAAAATAGACTGCCGGAAGCTGTGTGCCAACGACAGTCTATTTCTCTTGTTCATCCACGATGATGGTGAAATATTTACCAAACATCCCCATCGCTTTCACGGTTGTTCGGGTACCGTGTTCATCTTCGTAAATTTTTCCGATTGTGTTGAAAAGCAGATAACCATTTTTAATATTAGAACCGGTCTCAATCATCGTTGTATAGGAGTGACCTTCATCAACCTTCGTGCAGGTGATGGAGTCATGGCACTCTATATGGTATTTATCCAGGAGCCAGGAATAAAACTCGGCTTCACTCGGACGGTGTGAACACATGTAAATAATCAGTAGGGCTGTGAGGAACATGCCCAATCTGTGTAAATATTTAGCTGTTTCCATTTCATTTCCACCCCTTAACCTCCTATAATATACCATATATACAGGGTGGTGTGACAAAATAATTGAAAAAAAGACAATTTTCTCCCAATCTTCACAAATTGTTAATCCTAGGCTGTGTTCGTACACATTGTGGCTTTTAGACAAGCGAGATGCGGTTGATTTCCGCTGCAGATGCTCGCTTTCCGCGGGGATGGCGGTGAGCCTCCTCGGACTTCGTCCTGCGGGGTCTCACCTGTCCATCAGTTCCCGCAGGAGTCGAGCATCTTCCGCTCCAATCAACCATCGAAGATAACTACCAAAAATACATTGGATTAACTACTTATTCATCTTCTGAATAGTAGTGATCAACGTCAATCAAGTATATTGCACTCGATTCATTGCTATGGCATTTTTTATTCTCTGTCTCAAATTACCGAAGATGCTCACATTAACGTCTAATAATAGGAACAACCTATGCGAAAAGAGCCTTATCCCAAGAACAGATCCAGAATGTTTGAAGCGGTTGAGCTCTGTTTATTGTATAGCTCACAATAGCCGCAATTTTTGCAGTAGACAACGGTAAATTGGTTGTGCTGTACATCAAACATCTTGGACAGGCCGGTACCGGATGTGGAAATATCCTTCGTGCCGGCTTCGGTTCCACCACATTTCATACACCCTTTATCATGCTTCATCCTATATACCACTCCTTTTCATCATTTCCATATATATATACGAATGAAGGGGTGGGAAAGTTTCATCTAACCATGGACATACAAATGTGGTTGAACTAATGGCGCTCGAGGAATATACTAGTAGCATAGTTCTATTCACTAAGGAGGTTGTTGAAATGATCCATCAAAATTGGACCGAAAGCAAAACTGGAAAGAAAATTAAGTGTGTACATACAGATGCAAAAAAATACACGGTGGAGAATGTCCTTACCATCGGCAAAGAATACGAAGTGAAGAATGAATCTGAAGATTATTACTTCGTGATCGATGAAAGTGGAAAGATGGGCGGCTTCTACAAAGAATACTTTGAAGAAGTATAATGCCACTGCTGATTTCTTCTCTTGAATGAAGAAATCAGCTTTTTTTATACCATTGTACAGCAAACAAATGGAGGAGAATAATGTTGGTTGGAATCAGTAAAAGAGTCATCACAATACGTGATTTGCCTGCTATGATTGAATTGTTCAATCGATATGAATCATCAGTGTTTGGAGAAATTCAGACGGGTGAAGATGAAATCCGGAACATGCTAAACGGCATTCCTGAAACAGATCGGATCGGCCTGTTTCAAAATGGGGACCTTTCAGCCGCTTCCATCCTGACTGTGAAAGATCATCGTCTTCCTGCGCTGGTCATCGCGGAACCCAATGAGAAGATGGGTCAGTATATCACGATGCTGTTAAATGAGTTGATTTCATCAGCCAAGGCGAAAAAAAAGGATGGCCAGGGGGATTTGATCATCATCCTGTCCGCAAACATTGAAGTAGAGAAGCGGTCATTTGAAACATGCGGTTTCACACCTGCCCGCTACTGGTTCCAAATGAAAAAAGAACTCGGAAGCTTACCCGATCCAACCTTGCCGGCTGTTTACCGCATTTCAAGCTTTCAACCTGCCTCTGATACGGAAAAGCTCCATGAAGCGTTTGAGGAAGTATTTTCTGACCACTTTGATTATCATCCTTCAACTCTTCAAGACTTTAAGAAGCGATTTCAAACACCGGCGTTTGATCCGAATCTATGGTACCTTTTATGGAAGGGCGATACCTTGGTCGGATTTGCCTTTTCTGCGGTTAATGAAGAAACAAAATTGGGGGAAATCACCCATATCGGAATTCGCAGAAATTGGCGAAGAAACGGGTTGGCCCATGACTTGCTCCATCAAGCCTTTCAGACTTTAAAGGATTACGGGATGACAACTGCAGCCCTCGCAGTGGACAGCAGCAGTCCGACAGAAGCGACGATTGTGTATCAAAAAGCCGGTATGTACGTGTACCGGGGATATACCAGGTATGATTTGAACGTGTAGAAGGCACCCGAACAGGGTGTCTTTTTCATTAATATAGAGAAATGGAACAGACCCTTTGCAGTGTAAGCCCTATTACATGTAGAATGACTAGTATGTGAAATGGAAAGGATGTCAAATGATGAATGTGGAAAATCAATTACCGAAATCGGTAACGGCTATAATAAATGAAAGAAAGCAGCAATTTTCCGGGAGCACGTACGCTTCCATGATCGGAGAAGGAGGTTATACGGCGAGTGAAGATCATATCATCGAAGACAGTATCATCTCCTTGTCGATCGGAAAAAATCTTCTCCTAAAAGGACCGACCGGATCTGGAAAAACCAAGCTATCCGACACATTGTCCTCAATTTTTTCTCAACCGATGCACAGCATCAACTGTTCTGTCGACCTTGATGCAGAAGCATTATTGGGGTATAAAACGATCAGTGAAAAAGAAGGGAAAAGTACGATTGAATTCATTGAAGGACCAGTCATACAAGCAATGAAGAAAGGTCATCTGTTATATATCGATGAAATCAATATGGCGAAGCCTGAAACACTGCCGATTCTAAACGGGGTATTGGATTATCGCAGAAGCATCACCAACCCGTTTACCGGGGAAGTCATCAAGGCTGCTCCGACATTTGGTGTGGTGGCGGCCATCAATGAAGGCTATGTCGGGACCGTCCCGCTCAATGAAGCATTGAAGAACCGATTTGTCGTGATTGACGTCCCTTATATTGAAGGGGAAACGTTAAAGACAGTCATTGAAAATCAAAGCCAGCTTTCCGACTCCAAGCTGATTAGACAGTTTGTGGCTTTGTCGTCTGATTTACTTGTCCAAGTGAAAAATGGACAGATATCAGAAGAAGCCGCTTCGATTCGGGCGCTCCTTGATGCATGTGATCTGGCTGTCTATCTCCCGGCAACGCGTGCGATTCAACGAGGGATCGTGGATAAACTTGAAGATGAACGTGAAAAAGCAGCCATCCTAAATATTGCAGAAACCTTATTTGAATGAGGGATTAACCATGCATCGTTTTATTCAATTCAATGATGAAACCGTCGACTCATTTTTAGTGATGGAAATGGCCGATTTGACGAAAACCCTGACAAAGAACGGGGATATGGAGTTGAAGTACGGACCTTTCTCCTACCTGGATTTCAAAGGGGAAGCAGTCTATGTGAGTCATTTTTGGGATCACAGAAGGAAAGAAGAAGAGGTCCACGGTCTAAAAAGTGATATTTATTTAAGAACCATAGGGAATTACCATGAAACGGAGACCGAGGCTGTGCTCGATTATATCGATCGAGTGAAACGGACCTCTGTTCCGAAATTTGCAAAGCAGCTTTTTGTTATCGGTGAAGAAACCCGATTGGAAGAAATCTGTAAATCGAAGCGTCCTGGCACAAAGAAACCGTTTGACACCCGGAGGAAATTATACCGGCAACACTTTGAAGCCCAGCTTAAGGTGAATTTGACCAAGAGTGTGTTTACAGATGCCCTCTTCAATTCAATTTTTCTATTGCTTCATGCACAATCTCCACTGGAGGAGCCGGTAAACATAAACGAAGAAATTGATTTGGCGATGCCGTTCATCCATCGACAGATCACCCGGTTTTTCGAGACCCGGTCGACCCAGGATGTGGTAGGGGTTTGTCTGGAAATCGTGGAAGTAGTGGATGAGATCGTCCGAAGAGACATGCTCAATGAGTATTTCCATTTACCTGAAGATGTTTATGAAGAAGAAGAGCCCCTTGGTGATACGTTTGAAGACCTGAAAAGGAAAGACCCTCTTGCAAATCAGGATGTTCTTGAGAAAGAGAGTACTGGTGAAGAAGAAGTGTTTGATGAAGAATTCCGCACCTGGCACAGGGAATCAGAGGAAAAAGGGGAATCCTTCCTTCAATTTGATCTCGATCAGGGATCTCAATCTGACCTCATGGGAGAAGGAGTCCGTGAAGGCGATGACGGAGATCAGGCATTGGCAATGGTTCAAGGCGCTGCCAAGGAATCAGACCGTGAGCAGTATCAAAATGTCAAAGCCCAGGAACAGGAAAAGGATGAACCTGCAGGTGGGGAAGGGCAGTATGGAAAAGACAATCGATTTGCGGTCGCTCATTTCCTTACCCCTTCCATTCCCACTGCAAATGAAAAGAATATGTACACCCAATATAAAGGGATGATTGCACCTTATCAGAAAAAGCTGCAGAAGATGATTGAAAAGACGTTGGAACATAAAAGGATCCAACCGAGAACGGATCTGCATGTTGGGAGGCTGAATAAAAAGCTTCTGAGATTCCTTACTGACGACAATCCGCGTCTGTTCTATAAAAAGCAAAATCCTTCTTCTGAAATTGACGCAGTTTTCTCCCTGTTGGTGGATTGCTCTGGATCCATGTTTGATAAAATGGATCAAACAAAGCTTGGGATCACCCTGTTTCATGAATCATTAAAATCCGTCCGTGTCCCACACGAAGTAGTAGGGTTTTGGGAGGATACGAACCGGGCGACGAAAACAAGTCAGCCAAATTATCTCAACCCTGTCCTGGATTTCTACTCATCCTTGAAGCCGAACAGCGGGTCAGAAATTATGCAACTTCAGCCTGAGGAAGACAACCGTGACGGATTTGCAATCCGTTTAATGACGGAAAGGATACTGAGACGGAATGAAAAACAAAAGTTCCTGCTCGTCTTCTCAGACGGAGAGCCTGCAGCGATGGAATACGAACAAAATGGAATCGTCGATACCCACGAAGCAGTCCTCGACGCTAGAAAACAAGGGATCGAAGTGATCAACGTCTTTCTGGCAAACGGAGAAATCGACGAAGGTCAACGAAAGACGATTCAAAACATTTATGGAAACTACAGCATTCTGGTATCGGATGTAGAAGAACTTCCCGAAGTGCTGTTTCCACTACTGAGAAAATTGCTGTATAAAAGCATCTGATTTTTCGTGTTAGCAACATGTAAATCCGGATCTTCAATCGACATTGTGAATTAGTGTCGGTTGAATTCGGATTTTTTTAATGGAAAAGAATGACACTCATCCATCCAAAAGCCGGAAAACCATTCATCCCCAAGATTGAGCAGAAATCATCCATACTCCCGATCCGGCAGGAAAGCAGTTCTTATATACTGAGGTTAGCCAAATAAAAGGGGATGGGGACGATGACAAATCAATCTGATTTACACGTCGGGATCATCGAATATCATACGTTGAATCGGTGCATCAATCAAGAAGGGTGGAGAGGGAGGCCATATAAGAAAAAATACTGGTGGACTACCTGGTATGTACATCTCAAATGATGATAAGGTTTGTAAGCAGAGGTAAAAATTGTATAATGAAGTAGAATGACTTTTGAATAATAAAAGTCATTTTTTTCTGTTTCTTCGAGCCCTTGTAGGGGAAGGTTAGTAAGTAAACAGAAATGATTGAAACCAGCACATAAGGGAGGAATTGACAGGCATGCATGAGTTGGATATGCACCATATTTTTGAACTGGGTCTATTTTTAGTGATGATCGCAGCCGGGATCACAGCGGTCGCCAAGAAATTCAAACAGCCGTACCCGATTGCCCTCGTCATTGTAGGTGCACTGATTGGATTATTTAATATCCCTGTATTGGGGCCATTAAAGGATTTCATTACTGAAGGGGAAGTGTTTAATTTTGTCATCATCACATTATTCCTTCCTGCACTATTAGGCGAAGCTGCATTAAAGCTCCCTTACTCGCACCTGCGGGAGAATAAGGAGCCTATCCTTGCCCTTGCCTTTGGCGGGACACTGATCTCGTTTTTGATCATAGGATTTTCTGCTTATTATTTCTTTGACTTTTCCATTCCGGCCGCCTTCGTATTTGGTGCGCTTATGAGTGCGACGGACCCTGTCAGTGTCTTGAGCATATTCAAGAGTGTCGGGGTCAAGAAACGCCTCGCCGTTGTCATTGAAGGAGAAAGCTTATTCAATGACGGTCTTGCAGTTGTATTATTTAATATTTCAGCATTTTACCTTGTCTCATACATAGATGCCGGTTGGGCTGGATTGGGGAGCGGCATTTGGGAGTTCATCCGGGTTGTTTCGTTAGGGGTGATCATTGGTGGATCACTGGGTTACGGCTTTTCAATACTAACGAAGTACTTCGATGATTATCCGCTTGAGATCATCTTCAGCGTCATCCTGTTTTACGGGTCTTTCCTGCTTGCCGAAAGTGTTCATGCTTCAGGGGTCATTGCGGTTGTCATCGCGGCCTTGATCTTTGGGAATTTTGGCGGCAAGATCGGCATGAGTCCAACAACGAAGCTGAATATCAATAGCTTTTGGGATGTTGCTGCCCTACTTGCCAATTCACTGGTATTCTTGATGGTCGGTCTAGAAATAACGAGAATCGATCTTATTGAGAAGTGGCCGTATATTTTTGCGGCGATCCTTCTTGTTGTGGTGGCAAGAAGTATAGCCGTCTACACAAGCTTGTCTTTGATCGGGAATTTCCCACATCTTTGGAAGCATATCCTCAACTGGGGCGGATTGAAAGGGTCCCTGTCGATTGCCCTTGTACTCAGTTTACCAAGGGATTTCCCCGGGCGGGAAGATGTGTTGGTGCTTGCATTCAGCGTAGTGTTATTCAGCCTTGTTGTACAAGGATTGACAATCAAGCCGTTGATCAATGTATTGGGTGTCAAGCCGAAGGAAGAGGGGCATGAAGAATTTGAGAAGCTGTTAAGTCAGCTTCACAGGTATGAAACTGCGATTTCTGAAATACACCGGGTAAAGCAGAAGCTTTATATTACCGATCCCGTGTCCAACGATCTTATTGATACGTACAAGAAAAGAATTGATATGCTGAAAGCCCAATTGGATGATTTATTTGAACGCAATCCTGAGCTAAAAGCAGATCAAATTTCTACATTGAGGAAGCACGCTCTGTATGCAGAATACGAAGCCATCACTAAATTGGAGAAAGAAGAAATCATCTCCAGTTCCATAGCAGAAAAGGAGTACGATGCCATTACAAACAGCATCGTCCATAATGAAGGAAAATAAGGATTTGCAAACTGAAGGCAGATGAAATCCTTAAGGCAGAGAAAAATCCGAACGAGTCAGATTTCTTCACTCGTTCGGATTTTTCTTTTTTTTGCGGAAGCTCCCTTGAACGAGCCTCTTTATAACCTATTTATTTTCTGATTTCAATCAGCTTTTGTTTTAAATCCTGTTCCATTGTGACCATTTCCTGTTCGGCCTGTTGACGTTTCTGGCGGCCTTCTGCCTGTATCGCCAATGTTTCTTCGATTGTCGTAATAAGGTTTTCCTGGGTCTTCTTCAATGTATCAATGTCGATGATGCCACGTTCGTTTTCTTTTGCGGTTTCTATGCTGTTCGTTTTGAGCATTTCCGAGTTTTTCAGAAGCAGCTCATTTGTTGTACGGGATACCTGTTTCTGCGCCGCTACAGCCTTCTGTTGATTGAGAAGGGTGAGGGCAATCGCTATTTGGTTCTTCCATAAAGGAATGGCAGTCAGGACAGAGGCTTGGATTTTTTCTGCCAGTGCCTGGTTCGTATTTTGAATCAAACGAATCTGTGGGGCAGATTGAATTGTCATTTGCCTGCTTAATTTCAAGTCATGGATCCGCTTATCCAGCCTGTCAAGGAACTGCATCGTGTCGTTGACTTCCTGGTAGATCAATTCATCATCGGTTTCTTCCGCCTTCTTTCGCAAAGAGGGGAGAAGCGTGTGCTGGATTTCTTCCCGCTTCAGCTCAGCTGCAGCGATGTACATATTAAGGGCCTGGAAATAGTCTTTATTCTTCTCATACAGGGTTTCAAGCAGGCGGTTGTCATCAAGAAGGGTTTTCTTTGAATGCTCTAACCTGACAGAGATCCGGTCGATTTGCGATCCGATTTTTTGATATTTTGACAATACTTCCTGCAATGAGGAAGAAACTTTGCGAAAGAGCTTTTTGAATACCCCTTTTTGTTTAGACTGAAGATCATCGGGATTCATCTGCTCAAGCTTTTTCATCAAGTCCCCCAGCACATCACCGATCGGGCCGATATCTCTTTTTTGGACATGATCAAGCATGGAATGGGAGAAGGTGGACAGCTGTGTTTGGGCAGCTGTACCGTATTTCAAGATGGCCTCATAGTCTTTATAGTCGATTTGCTCGGCTAGCTGCCTTGCTTTTTCCTGCTGTTCCTTGGGTAACCGGTCGAGGAGCAGGGGCGATTTCGTTCCTTCACTGACGGCAGGGACTTCATCACCGAACGGATTTGAAAGGAGCAGATCCAATTCTGATTGTTCATTGCGTTGTTCCATGATATTACCTCCGAAATCTATTTTAAGTCTTTTTTGTGAGAAAGATGTTGATTCGCGAAGTTCAGTTCAAATTGCAGCGTATCCATATCATTCGCCAAAACTTTATGCAGATCTTTTTCTAATGAATCTGTCAGATCATCCAACGTCGTACGGGTTTGTTGGAGAGAAAGGAACGCCTCTTTGTTTTTTCCAGGTTGTGATGCAAGAAACGTGTACTTTTCCGTGATCTCGACAACCGAATCCAAATGGTAGAAGAAAAACGACTCTGCCGAAAAAAAGCGTTTCGGTTCTTTTTTGACAAGGACATATATTCTTCTGCTCAGCCGGTTGATTTCAAGGATCTGTTTAAAAGCACCGAGTGAACGGACCTTCAATTGCTGACGTTGAAGCCGCTTCACTTTTTCTTTCGCTTCTTTTAAATTTCTATTAATATACCGGAATTCCTTTGAAGAGAGACCGTTTTTACCAAGCCACCATTTCTTCTGGACCGCTTTTACCGTGATGTAAAAGAATAAACCCGTCCCGATACTTGCAAGAAGTGTCAGCGGGAATCCCAGGTCGAAGAGGAGTAAGTAGGCGATAAAACTGCTGGTCCCCATACTGAATCCGATGACCGATCGTAACATGAATTGCAGAAATGTATTCATTTCATCTACCCCTTATGAAAGATGCTTACTATACATACGATTGATTATTCGAAAGGTTTCATACCTATACCTTCATTTTAGTGGAAACAGACGGAAAATGGAAACGATGTAAGGTAAATTGTTTGGCTGTTTTCGCATTGTTTGTTGTTATTAATAGCAAATACGGTAACTTGAGACTTCGGAATAAAAAATTGCCATAGCAATGAATCAAGCGTAATGTACTGGAATTACTTGACACTACTATTCAAAAGGTGAATAAGCAGTTAATCCAGTGAATTTTTGGTTTTTAACTTCGTTCGTTGATTGGAGCGGAAGATGCCACAATCTTTACATAGTCAGTATTTGCAGATACTCACCTGTCATTAATTGACATCATTCTTTCAATTTCTTAACAATTGTCGAAGCGTTGATTAAGGGGGGAGGATTTTTGGTAGAATGGGTTAGTAAGTCGATAATGACAAGACAGGTGTGTGGATAAATGAAAAGGATATTTTTCGTGCTGGCTTGCCTTTGGTTCACTGCAGCCAGTGCATCAGTACAAGCAAATACGATTCAAAAGCCAAAAAACCTTTACAGCGACTCGGCTATTATCATAGATTCGGATACAGGCAGCGTCCTGTATGCAAAAAATCCGTCAAAGCGGATGAATCCTGCAAGCATCACCAAAATAGCAACGGCAATTTATGCGATTGAGCATAGCGGGCTTGATGAGCAGGTGACGATCAGTGAAAAAGCAAGTAATACTGAAGGATCCACCGTTTATTTGACTGCAGGTGAGACACTTTCATTGGAACAGCTCCTTCAAGGATTGATGGTCAATTCAGGAAACGATGCTGCTGTGGCCATCGCTGAGCATACAGAAGAATCGGTTCAGCAATTTGTCGAAAAGCTCAATATCTTCCTGAAAGAAGAAGTGGGGGTCCGTGATACCCACTTTGAGAACCCCCATGGACTGTATGGTAAAAACCACTATACGACAGCTCATGATATGGGCAAAATCACGAGCTATGCTTTGAAAAATGAACAGTTCCGTTCACTTTTCGACATCGGTTCACTTGATTGGAAGACAGAAGGCTGGGATACAACCCTATATAATCACCATAAAATGGTGAAAGGGGAAATCCCGTATCCAGAAGTGACCGGAGGGAAAAATGGATTCATTGATGAATCCAGGCACACACTCGTGACTTCGGCTGAAAATGAAAAATTATCAGTTGTCGTCGTGACGATGAGTGCTCAATCAAAGCGGGCCATATATGCTGACACGACGAAACTCCTCGATTATGGGCTGAACGGATTTGTACGGAGCGTGATCCCAAAGGGGACAGTCTACGATCGGGATGGCATTCTTTATGAACTTCATGAAGATCTACCCTATACCCAGCCGGCTTCAGGGAAGATAACAGAAGAGGTAGGACCAGATGGGATGCTGACTCTGTTGGGGGAAGACCATCAAAAAATGTTGACGACAACCCTCATCCCGGAAAAAATGTCACCGGCAGACCATAAGGAAGCAGTGGCTTCCAGTCACCATTCGGGTGTATTATTCGGGAGTGACGTGGAGCAGCAAATCCTCTATTATCCGTTCATGATCTATATGATGTTATTAGGGATAGCAGGACTGACACGATTCCGAAAGAAAGCAATAGACAAGTAAAAGCTCTGAACATAGTGTCTGATGGAACATAATGAAAAACCGAACGCATTCATGGGTGAATGGGTTCGGTTTTTTTATTGTTATTGACTTTCCTGCCTGCCAATCGAAGGTTTTTCCTGATAAAGCGTCTTGCCGATCAATGTTTGAACGATAAGGAACGCTCCTCCCGCTGCCCAATAAAGAGGAAGTGCAGCCGGTGCGTTCAGTGAAAAGATAAAGATCATCACCGGCGATAATAAGCCCATGATCTTCATCTGTGCCTGTTGTTCAGCAGGCATATTCATCAAGGTTACCCGGGACTGGAGTAAGTACACAAGCCCTGCAATGATTGCCATGATGTGATCCGGTTGCCCAAGGTTGAACCACAGGAAGGAATGACTCGCAATTTCTGATGATGACCGTATCGCATAATACAATCCAATCAATATAGGCGTTTGAATCAGTAATGGTAAACACCCCATATTCAGTGGGTTCACGCCATGCTTTTGGTAGAGCATCATCAGTTCCTGCTGCAGCTTTTTTTGTTCTTCTTTATCTTTTGTTTCTTTCATTTTATTCTGGATGGCAGTCATTTCAGGTTTGACCAGAGCCATTTTTCCTTTCATATCCTGCTGATTTTTATACGTTTTCAGCATAAAGGGGAGCAGGATGAGGCGGATGAGCAATGTGATGACGATGATGGCCACTCCGAAGTTACCTCCAAGGAATGTGCCGATTTCATGAATCAGGAATGAAAATGGTTGCACGAGATAGTCATGAAAGAATGCGCCGTCCGTGGTGGCGCTTTGACAGCCCGTCATGGTCATTAAAATGAATGCGAATATGAATGATATTTTTTTCAATGTTTTTCCTCCTCAGTATCTATACTTTCTGGTTAGATAAGAATAGAGGAGGCTTCTTCATCATTATCATGATGATAGAATTGACATTTCATGCACGTTGTAAACCAAACCCTCACAGGAGGCAGGTCGTGATTGGTGACATGCTTAACGAGTAAGGATGTTCCTTCGATTTTTTCATCATGAGGATGTGCAAAGATCTGAAACCCGGCTGGGAGCTGATTCCATATCAATGCCATAAAAAACAGAAGGACCATGCTGATGTACATCGGACTTAGATAAAGATCCAATAGATCTTGTAGTAAGATGAAAGACAATGGAAATGACTCCTTATATGGTTCGTGTAGTAATATGGAGATTGTAAATCATGGTATGACCCTTCAAGTATACTGCTAAACACCTGGAGAATCCATGGTAATACTTTATACGATTTTGTGAACAAAAGGTTTCATTGCATGCTGAAAAAATTTAAAGGTCCCCGATAATATTACAATAACGGGGACCTGCATGATTCAGTCAACAACAATATAAGCAATCATAGGACCATTTTGTTCGATGGTTTCGTGCCTTTCGCATATGAGCCGATAAGTTCCTTCTTCAGGAAAAATCACCGTGACAACAGTCTCTTTTCCTTTTTTGATGATGCCTTTTACATCGGTTCCTTCGATGTAAAACGGATGCTCGGTCCCGTTCACACCATGGATCCTAAGTTCAACCTCAATTCCCTTTTCCACGACGATCGTCCCGGGATCCCAACGGTAGACTTCGATTTTTTCTCCCGTCGGGGATGTGGATGAGTATTCCCCGGTCACAAACTCGAAAACCTGCTTTTTGGCAGGTTTCTCAGACAAAGAGACAGTAGGATAAGTGTTCTTCGAAGAATGTGACCACAGCGTTCCGACCGTAATGATCAACACTGCAACGAGTATGGCAATGATGGAGCCTTTTTTGAGTACAATAAAATTCATGAATTTTCCCTCCCGGAATGTCGGTCAGTATATCGGGATGTTGATCAAGCGAAAAGAAGGGCAAGGCTCTCCTATACAAGGGAAATCCAGCACCTCTCGCTTGTGATGCAACGATGTATAGAAAAATAGTCTTTTCTTCAGCCTATGCTTGTACAGGGCCGATCTTGTCAATCATTTATAGGTGAAGGGTTAAAATATTTTTCTTTCCACTGATTTTTTTGTACAATTTGGTCAGGAAGATAGGAGGGTGAAGCATTGAAACAGACTTGGACAGTACTGACTACAAAGAGTGATGCGGAGCCATGGTGGTTTTTTGAAGGTTGGGAGCGTGACATCGTTTCTGAGCGGAAATTCGAAAGCAGGCAGGCAGCACTCGATGCATTTTTGGAAGAAATGAAGGCACTCAAGAGACAATATCCGGAATCCAAGCGCAAACGTGAAAATACCATTGCATTTTGGAATCCTGAGGAAATATCTTTTTGTGAAGCTTGTGACGATGACCTTCAGCTCTATCACGGATTGGTCATCTTTGAAGGAAACAAGCCGATGGACATCCATGAGGAAGACATCATTCTTGAAGTGAATAGAACCGTTGGCCAAGTATGAGGGAAAATAGCTGGCTCCAGTTAAAAAAATCCGAACGAATTGGGAAATTTTCAAGGAAAACCCCATTCGTTCGGATTTTATTATACATAACCGTTTTTTAAAAGAATACTAACTGATCATGGAGAGACGCAGCTTTGGAATCAATAGTAATGCTCGGCGCTCATATGATTAATCAATCACACCGGTACGGATGATTTCATTCTTCACAGATACATGGAAGACCGCCTCACTGTATCTCTTATCCCATTCTTTCCTCGTCATATGCTGGTTTCCCCTGAGGCTTTTTAATTCCAATCCGAAACCGATCGGATCCGTCCCTTCCTCTTGCAGCATGAGGACGATGTCTTTGATATTTTTCTCAATGTACGCACTTACCTCTTGTTCAAGCAGGTGCAAAACATCAGGTTTAGAAAGGCTCATTTCCTCTGATAACTCCAGTACCCTGGATTTCATATCTAGCTGAATATTGAATTCTGGCTTTTCCTTATCGGTCACTTTGATATTGTGTGAAGAATGGATGCTGTCGATCATCATAAACACTTTATCATTTTCTTGCCCGAGGTGAAGACTTGCCAAGTATGGCTTGAACTTTTCGATTGGCAATTCCACCTCTACGCTTCCTGATTTATAATCTTCTATTAATGATCGTATATAGAAAGTTTTTTCTTTAGGTATCTCTTTTATGAATCGATCCCTGGAAAAGAGTGCGAACCCGTCTACTCCGACTTTGCCGTCGGCTGCTTTTAGTAAGGGTAGGATCGGATCCTTCCCGACACTGCCGTAATCAGTGATGAACTCTTGTAAAGTAGGAGACACAAGCATTTCAGACTCAACATTTTGTCTCACTAGATTGTATAGATATGTTCCTTTGTTAGAAGGGGTTTCCTCCATTTGATAGGAGAGGATTTCTTCTGCTGTGTTTTCGGCAATTCCCAGGTACACCATATTCCCGATTGCTGAATCCCTTTCTAGCGTATCCACTAAATGTGCGATGCCTTTCTTGGCCAATTCTTTACCGTATACAGCGATCCTGAGTTGACCCGACACAAGCTTATGGTCGGTTTCTAAATTTTGTGAAAGACGAATCCCTTTGCTTGTCTTGGATTCACTTGTGAGGATTTTCTCCACATCTTCCATGGCAGGGTTAAACTGATACAGGACGATCGTTCCCTTGATTCTTTCACCGTCAGCCTGATCATAGCCAACCGCTGTGATGAGTCCAAGTTTTTCAAGATACTTGGTTTCGACACAGCTACTTAAAAAGAAAACAGAAAGGCAGAGCAAGAAGCATGAGAGCTTTTTCTTCATATGTCCGCTCCTTTCCTATTGACCAATCTTTTTATTTTCACAAGAAGGAATAAAAAGCAGGGATAGATGAAAGAGAGGATGAAGCTCGTTGTTCCGATCTTATCCGTAATCATATTCATCGTCATCCGGTCCTTGACCAAAATAGAACATATCCACAGTATCCCGGCGAATAAAAAGATGGCTTTCTTCTGTGACAGCTTAAATACCCTCTTCATACCCCGTGTGGATGCCCAGAAAAATAAGCAGATATTCGGCAAAATCACCAGCATCCAATATGATACAGCGATGAATTCGAAGCGTTCAAGGTTTGGGATTCGTAGAATCTTGAACATTGACAATACAGGCCAAATTGTCTTGGTCAATGCATCTTCCGAAAAGAACCCGATGCAAACTACGGTCACGACGGTGTAGAGAAACGTGGTGTAAGCTGTCCCGAACAGGGCATATTTCAATGCTTGTTTCTTTTCTTTTATATAAGGATAAGTAAACAGCAGCATTTCAAATCCGATGATTGTAAAGCTTGTTTTGTAAACCCCCATCATGAGTTCCTTCGGCGAAGACGTCAAAACCGGCTGAAGATGATTAAAATCCATATATTTTATGGGGGTGTAGATCATGAATAATAACCAGAAAGCCAGAATGAGACCAAGAAATGCGATTCCGACCACTACCCTGATCCCTCCGAGTACGGCGTATACAAGTAAAAAGAGCAATAGTCCCATCAAGAGCCAATTGGGCATTTTGGGAAATATCCATGCCTGTACCATCTCAATGTAGTTCATAAGGATCACATAGGTGATGCTGAGATAATAGAGGATATAGAGAAGATTGAAGGCTTTGCTCAACCATTTTCCATATACATCCATGTGGATGCCGTATAAATCAGCACTGGGGTATGTTTCAAGCATCTTCACCATAATGAAAAGGACGAAGGCCACAAGGAAGCCGGAAAGAAAGACAGAGATCCAGGCATCCCGGTTCGTCTCGAGGAAAATGACACGTGGGAGTCCTGCGATCCCCACGCCTGTCTGGGCGGTGTGAATGATGAACATGATTAAAAAAGCATTGAACATTAACCGGTCATGGGGATTCACATTTACATTCATACACTCACCCTTCATTCATCAACGTCTTTCTTCATATGTGCCTTCTTAACCGGGATCCGACCCTGATCGATCGGCCGGTTCGATACCGGACGCTTATCTAAAAATTGATAGGGAAGGCGAAAAATGCTGTATTTCAAATCAGAGAACCTGAATGGATAAATAGGGGACAAATATGGCCTCCCCAACGTCGTGATCTTCAATAGATGAATCAACAAGAAACAAAAACAGAACATGATCCCGACACCTCCGTATAAACCCGCCATCACAATGATCGGAAAGCGGAGGATGCGGACAGCGGTACCGATCGCATAACTCGGCGCTGTAAACGAGCCCAGGGCAGAAATGGCAATGATGATAATCAGGATATTGCTCGTGAAGCCGGCTTGCACAGATGCTTGTCCGATGACAATCCCGCCGACAATTCCCATCGTCTGACCTACCTTTGTAGGCAGTCTCGCCCCAGCTTCCCTTAACAGTTCAATGATGAATTCCAATAACAGTGCCTCGAACACGGGAGGGAATGGCACATTGGATCTGGATTGACCGAGGGATACGAGCAGGGCGGATGGAATCACTTCGTAATGGTACGTTAACACTGCCACGTATGCAGGTGTCAGCAATATCGAGAAAAAGATGGCAACGAAGCGGATCATCCTCAAGAAAGTGCCCATATTCCATCTCATATATATATCTTCGGTTGATTCGAAGAAATTCATCAAAGTCGACGGCCCGATGATCGCTGTCGGGCTTCTGTCAACCAGTAATACGATCTTCCCGTGGAGGAGGGAAATGGTGCAGCGGTCTGGAAGTTCAGTTGTGATGAATTGAGGGAAAATCGTGTAGGAGTCATCCTCAATCATTTGTGCAAGCACAGTCGAGTCTATGATACTGTCCACTTCTATATCGGTGATTCTTTGACGGAATGTATTGACGTTGTCTTCTTCTGCAATATCTTTTATGTAAATCAGCTGTACCTTCTTTTTTGTCCTGGTCCCGATCATGAATGTTTCTACGCATAGTTTAGGATCGTTGACGTTGGAACGAATCAGGTTTAAATTTTTTGCAATGGATTCAGTGAAGGAAATTTTTGGTCCGAAGACGAGTGATTCTGTTTCAGCCTTTTCCAGGGCCCGTGTACCTTTATCGGCAATATCAGCAAGTATGCCATGGGTATCGCCTTGTTTGAAAATATAAACGGTCCCGTTCACTAAATTATCCACCACATCAGTGATGGAATTGGTCTCGGTCAGCTTTGCAATATTTATTGTATTTTTGATCCCACGATAATCAATTTCACCGGTGAATTCTTCAAGGGGCCGTACGATGCTGTCCTGCATGAATGAAGCATTGACCAGATCTTCGAAATAGGCAATCGCCACTTCCTGCCCGTCAAGCGTAATGGTGCGTAAAACCAAGTCCTCACTGTTGCTGACGAGAAAAAGAAGTTCTTCATGGAACTCTTGTATGTCGAAGCTGTGTGGAAGACCCTCGTCGATTTCCTTTTGCACTTTTCTTCGTTTAAACAATGTATTCAACACCCTGGATGTCAATTTAGTCATTAGAGTTCCCACAAACCAATGGCTATATCCACATTCAGCACAAGAATAGAAGGGGACTTGGTACATAAATAAGTATAAATTTGGGAAAAGTATGGGTGGAGGTGATATCGATGGGTAAAAAGAAGAAAGATCCGTCTAAAGCAGGACTTGGTTCTCCGGAAGTGGAAGCACAAGGAACGACTAACGAGGAGCTTCAAGGTGGCGTGAAAGCTTCATCATCAAGAAAACAAACAAGAAATTAACAAAATCGGGAACGGTACATAAATGCCAATACTTTGGTGTTCGTATATTAAAATGGATAAAAGTATGGTATAATGGAAATAATCGAAGCAAAACATCCGATTTATTTATCGAACGATGATATCCACATATGATCTGCAGCATACATTACCACAACATTATTTTCCTGTTAGAAAGCTTAGCAAGAAAATCCTACTTACCTTAAAGGAGGACGTTCAATGGCTTTTGGTCGTAGAAATCAAGTTGAGGAAGAAATCAAAACAGAAGAAACAAAAATCTGGGCCTGTTCATCGGAAGGATGTAAAGGCTGGATGCGGGACAATTTCAAAAGTGAAGACACACCTAAATGCCCGCTCTGTAAAGAAGATATGGTCACATCCACTAAAGTACTGCAAGTGGTAGACAATCCGCACCCAACGATGAAATCATCTTAATCGATTGTAAGAACCGGTCAGCTGACCGGTTCTTTTTTGGTTCTATAAAAGAATCTTTTTGTAAGGCTCTTTTCGCATAGATTGTTGCTATTATTAGACGTTAATGTGAGCATCTTCGGTGATTTCATACTGTGGAATAAAAAATGCCATAGCAATAAATCAAAGGCAATGCACTTGAATTAGGATTATCACTATTTTTTAGATGATAAATAAGCATTTAACCCAGTGAATTTATGGTTTTTATCCTCGATGGTTGATTGGAGCGGAAGATGCTCGACTCCTGCGGGAACTGATGGACAGGTGAGACCCGCAGGCGAAGCCGAGGAGGCTCACCGCCATCCCCGCGGAAAGCGAGCATCTGTAGCGGAAATCAACCGCACCTCGATTGTCTAAAAGCCACAATGTTTACGAAAACAGCCTTACGCTTTTAAAAATTGTTTAAACTCTTTTTTGAAAATTGAATAGTATGTAGGGAATGAGGCATGAAGGAGGGAGCGCTATGTCCAATAAAAAAGAGAAAGAGCCAAAAAACACCACCGCCGATCAAAAGGATACCGTATGGGATAGCTTCTGGAAGCTGTCAAAACCCGTTGAAGTGAATAAAGAAGAAAAAACGGTTAAATGGTTTTAATGAAGTGGCTGTACATGATGAAATTCTCATGTACGGCCTTTTTCGTTAAGACGCAAATCACCGTGCAGGGAAGGCACTCTCTAAGGAAATTCAGCCAAGTGTATTGGCACGTGCCTTTTTGTGAAATACAATAAAGGGAGACAATATACAGATGGAGGGAAGCTTGTGATTAAAGAAGCGCAAATGGTTTTAAAGCAATACTTCGGTTACGACACATTCAGGGAAGGGCAAGAAGACATAATAGAATATATACTCCAGGGACATAACACGGTCGGGATCATGCCTACAGGCGGCGGTAAGTCGATTTGTTACCAGGTGCCTGCCCTTATGCTAGATGGTGTGACGCTCGTTATATCGCCACTCATCTCCCTGATGAAGGATCAAGTGGATTCGCTCGTGCACCAGGGAATACCTGCTACCTATATCAACAGTACACTGACCAACAGTGAAGCAGACAAGAGGATGGAAGAGATCGCATCAGGGGATTACAAGCTCGTATATATCGCCCCGGAACGCTTAGAGTCATATGGATTTATCCGTTTTCTCAATACACTGCCGATTCCCCTTGTAGCAGTCGATGAAGCCCACTGTTTATCCCAATGGGGACATGATTTCCGGCCGAGTTATCTCGGAATATCCAAAGCAGTGAATCAACTGCAATCAAATCCTACCATTCTTGCTCTGACAGCAACCGCTACTCCGGAAGTACAGGCAGATATCCTTCATCATTTACATATTCCTGATCAATATAAAGTATTAACCGGTTTCCAGCGGACGAACCTTTTCTTTCAGGTGGTAAAAGGCGAAGACCGCAAGCGCTGGGTGGACAGCTATGTAAAGAAGAATGCAATGCATTCAGGCATTATCTATTGTGCCACCCGGAAGGAAGTGGAGAATCTTCATGCATATCTTGAAAAAAAGGGGTATGCTGTCGGAAAATACCACGGTGGATTGAATGATGTCATTCGCCAAGAGGAGCAGGAAGCTTTCCTGAATGATTCGGTCACCATCATGATTGCGACAAATGCATTTGGGATGGGAATCAATAAGTCGAACGTCCGGTACGTCATCCATTATCAAATACCTAAGAATATGGAAGGGTATTATCAAGAGGCAGGGAGGGCAGGTCGTGACGGGGTGGACAGTGAATGTATCCTGTTGTTTTCCCCTCAGGATATCCAGACGCAACGTTATATCATTGACCAGAATATCGTAAATCCCGACCTCCACCAAAACGAAATGCAGAAGCTCCGGGATATGATCGACTTTGTCCATACGGAAGCCTGTTTGCAAAACTATATTTTGACCTATTTCGGTGAACAGGTGGACGAGCCGTGCGGCCATTGCAGCAATTGTCTCGATGACCGTGAGTCAGAGGATGTCACACGGGAAGCGCAGATGGTCCTTTCCTGCATGATGCGGATGAACGAACGGTTCGGGACTTCTCTCATCAGCGGTGTCCTTACCGGATCGAAAGGGAAGAAAATACGTGACTTTGGATTTGACCGACTCTCCACCTACGGACTGATGAAGGATCAATCCCAAAAAGAAGTTGGATTGTTCATCGACTACTTGATCTCTGAAGGAGTCATTCACGTGGAAGGGGGGAGCTATCCGATCCTTAAGGTTTCTTCGAAAGGTAAAGAGGTGTTGACCGGCGAGCGTGGGGTCATGAGGAAAGTGCAGCCTGCCGTATCTGGTATCATCCATAAAGAAGATGGATTGTTCGAGGCATTGCGGAACCTCCGGAAAACAATCGCCGACTCAGAAGGTGTACCGCCATTTGTCATTTTCTCAGACAAATCCCTTCAGGACATGTGTGTAAAGAAACCAAACACGCCTGAAGAATTCCTTGGAGTCAGCGGAGTGGGTGAAAGCAAGATGGAGCGGTATGGACACATTTTCATAGAGGAGATTGCAGCTTTCCTTAAAGAAAACCCAGAACACCATACAGAAATTGTAAAAAGCTCACCACGAAAGGCACAGAGCTCAGACACACCTTCATACCTGATCAGCTTTGCATTGTTCAAAGACCATAAAGGAATTAAGGATATTGCGAAGGAGCGGGGGATGAGCACGGCAACGATTGAGAATCACATTATCCGTGTGTATCAGGAAGGAATGATGGACGACTGGGGCATTCTCTTTACACCGGAGGAGGAAATCTTAATCGGTGAAGCCGTTTCGAAGGTCGGCCCCTCCCCTTTAAAACCGATTAAAGAAGAATTACCGAAAGAAATAAGCTATTTTCAAATAAAAGGATATTTAGTGAAAAACGGCTTGAGTGATTGAACCCTGAATATAACAAAGTCTCTTTTCGCATTGATTGTTGCTATTATTAAACGTTAATGTGAGCATCTTTGGTAATTTGAGATTGTGGAATAAAAAAATTGAAATAGCAATTGATCAAGGGTAATGTATTGGAATTACGTTGATCATTACTATTCAAAAGATGAATAAGCAGTTAATACAGTGAATATTGGTTTTTACCTTCGATGGTTGATTGGAGCGGAAGATGCTCGACTCCTGCGGGAACTGATGGACAGGTGAGACCCCGCAGGACGAAGTCCGAGGAGGCTCACCGCCATCCCCGCGGAAAGCGAGCATCTGGAGCGGAAATCAACCGCATCTCGCTTGTATAAAGCAACAATGTTTACGAAAACTGCCATAACAAAAAAGCAGATGCCCACGGGCGTCTGCTTTTTTGACTGATATTCCATTAAGCTTTAGTGGCAGCTTTCATTTCCAGGAATTCATCATAAGAAGTTTCTTTATCGATAATACCATCTTCAGTGATTTCGATGATACGATTGGCAACCGTCTGGATGAACTGGTGGTCATGGGATGCAAAGATCATCGCGCCTTTGAAGCTGATCAGACCATTATTTACCGCGGTGATGGATTCAAGATCCAAGTGGTTCGTAGGTTCGTCCAGAAGAAGGACGTTTGAACCGCTCAGCATCATTTTGGATAACATACAACGGACTTTTTCTCCACCGGAAAGGACACTTGGCTTCTTCAATACTTCTTCCCCTGAGAACAACATACGTCCAAGGAAGCCGCGAAGGAACGTTTCACTTTCGTCTTCAGGTGAATATTGACGTAACCAGTCTACAAGGGTAGGTTCGTTGCCTTCAAAGTATTTAGAGTTGTCATTCGGGAAATACGCCTGACTTGTCGTCACGCCCCATTTATAAGAACCGCTGTCAGGTTCCATTTCACCAGCAAGGATTTTGAATAAAGTTGTTTTGGCGATTTCATTTGCACCGACCAACGCAATCTTATCTTCTTTATTCATGATGAAGCTTACATCGTTCAATACTTTGACGCCGTCGATTGTTTTCGTCAGGCCTTCAACACGGAGGACATCGTTTCCGATTTCACGCTCCGGCTTGAATTGAACATATGGATAACGGCGGGAGCTTGGTTTGATATCGTCCAATGAGATCTTTTCCAACGACTTTTTACGGGATGTCGCTTGTTTGGATTTAGATGCGTTTGCACTGAATCTGGCAACGAAGGCCTGAAGCTCTTTGATTTTCTCTTCTTTTTTCTTGTTCTGGTCTTGCGCCATTTTCAGTGCAAGTTGACTGGACTCATACCAGAAATCATAGTTACCGACATAGACCTGGATTTTACCAAAGTCAAGGTCAGCGATATGTGTACATACCTTATTCAAGAAGTGACGGTCATGGGATACAACAATGACCGTATTTTCAAAGTTGATCAAGAAGTCTTCCAACCATTGGATCGCATGGATATCAAGGTGGTTGGTAGGCTCATCCAGTAAGAGGACATCCGGTTTGCCGAATAGTGCCTGTGCAAGAAGGACCTTCACTTTTTCTCCACCGGTCAATTCTGACATCTGCTTGCTGTGAAGATCTTCGTTGATGCCAAGTCCTTTAAGGAGGATGGCAGCTTCCGATTCCGCTTCCCAACCGTTAAGTTCAGCGAATTCACCTTCTAATTCAGCGGCTCTCATGCCGTCTTCATCTGAGAAGTCTTCTTTCATGTAGATGGCATCTTTCTCCTGCATGACTTCATATAAACGGGAATGCCCCATAATGACGACTTTAAGTACTTCATGTTCTTCATATTCGAAGTGGTTTTGTTTTAAGACAGCTAAACGCTCTCCAGAACCCATTGAAACATGTCCTGTCTGCGCCTCGATTTCTCCGGAAAGAATTTTAAGGAATGTAGATTTACCGGCACCATTTGCCCCGATAAGACCGTAGCAATTCCCTGGGTTGAATTTTATATTTACGTCTTCGAATAGTTTTCTATCACCAAAACGTAGACTTACATCTGAAACTTGAATCATGTGTGAATTACCTCCTAATACTCAATCTAACAGATTATAACACGCGACTGCGTGAAAAAGATAGAGGATAGGCAGGAACTGTGCGAAATTTACCGGGTGTTTACGGAAACAGACGAAATCTGATGTGGGGCTGTGTTAGTCAATGTTAAAGGTCTATTTTTTTCCTATCATAAGAAAGAAATGGTGACTCGGTCCTTCATCATGGTATGATATGATGGATGAAAAAGGCGTTGAAATGAATATGATGAAATTCATCAAAAGAGTAAAGTTTCTGTTGAATATCCGCCGTTCTGTTCCATTTCTCGTGGAATTCTTCCGTTCCCGGGATGTAGTGCTGTGGAAGAAACTGTTATCGATCGGATTGGTGGTTTTTTATTTTTGGCTTCCGTTGGATGTGATTCCTGATGTGCTGGTTTTGGTGGGGATTGTGGACGACCTGGCTGTGTTTGGATTGATGGTACAGCTGATCGTGAAGATGGCTCCCCTTGAAATGAAGGAGAGGTACAGACTCACTTAGTGAAAATGAACCACATCTGTCCCTTACATGACGTATGTTTATGGGCGCTGCCAATCCTGAAGGGCATCATGCAGCATTGGTGAAAACCCTATAATGAAGAAAACCGGTATCCTCCAAAAAATGGGCGGCTCATACCGGTTTTTTCTTTTGATTTTATTAAAATTTTCCGTTACACTATAAATACACTAATTCCAATCAGAAAGGTATGAATTAAAGTGAATCCCAATTCAATACCCAAACCGTTAGTCCAGGTCAATCAGTGGTTCATAGTATTAACAGTGGCTGCTTCATGGTTTTCCAATATAGAAGCAATACTATTTCTCCCATTTCTTGCAGGGGTGTCTGCTCTGATATTTAAGTTCAACCCGGTCATGAAGGTGTCTAAACCTTTCTTGAAAAAGGACCTATCAGCGTATCCGCCAGAAGACGCGGATCAGCAGCAATTCAACAACATCATCGCAGTCATCTGTTTAGGCGCTGCCCTCATGAGTGCTTTTGCAGGGTGGGCCACTGGATTCTTCCTTTTCTCCGGCATGGTATTCCTTGCAGCATCCATTGCACTTGCAGGATTCTGCATCGGGTGCTTTATCCGCTTTCAATGGAAAAGGTTCCAGTACAAAAGATCTTTGCAGTAGCCTGTTGACAATGAATGGTACCCGTCGTACACTGAAATAGAATATTAAACTCGTATACAAAAGGGAGTATGTTATATGTTAGGTGTCGTTCTTAACTAACCGTAAATGAATACGGACATTGTGCAACCAATCGCCTTTCGCGGCTATTGGATCAGCTTATTTAGCTGTGTCTGTACAGTGTAGTTAAGAACAATGATCATAGCATACTCACTTCCTTAATCCGGAGAGCTGTGTCTTTGTGCACAGCTCTTTTTTTGTGCGCAAAATCCAAGTTCATTCCCCACTGTTCATAAATATCAGGGGGGAACGATCAAGACGTGCAGCCCGGTGGGAGTCGTATACATGTGATAGAAGGCCGTAATGGACATTGTTCATTGCGGCCTATTTTTATTTATTAGGAGGAGAAAAAATGAACGATAAAACGTTTCAGGTATTGGAGTTTCACTTGGTTAAGGAAGCATTGAGTCATTTTGCCCTTACAGAGGAGGGGAAGAAAGAGTTGTGGAAGCTGACTCCTTCAACGAATAAGCGGCAAATCGACATGCGCCTTGATGAGGTGACAGAAGCCGTAAGAATTCTCGAAAAAAGCAGCTCTGTCCCGATACATGCGCTAGACGGTGTCCACACGATGATGGGGAATCTGACAAAAGGTGTACCCCTCCGTCCGGATCAACTGATGAACCTGTATTATTTTCTGGATGCATGCAAGAAATTAAAAAGGTATATGGATGATAAACAATGGCTGGCGCCCAGGGTCTCATCCTATGTACACAGCATTGAAGACCTTCCCGACCTGATGGATGAAATCAACAGGTGCATCAGAAACGGCCGGGTGGATGATGATGCAAGCAAAGAGCTGTTGCGGATCAGGAAGCAATTGACGATACAGGAAGAACGACTGAAAGACAAAATCCAGTCAATCGTAAAGTCTGCGAAATATAAATCATTCCTGCAGGAATCGATTGTGAGCCAACGGAACGGCCGCTATGTGCTGCCGATCAAAAAAGAGTTTAGGGGGAAGCTGAAGGGTTCCGTCCTGGATACATCCGCATCCGGTTCCACCCTGTATATAGAGCCGGAGGAGCTTGCTAACCAACAGGACCAGATGCTGATTTATAAAGTGGAAGAAGAGCGAGAAATAGAGAATATCCTTTGGGCGCTGACAGGGATGGTGCAGTCTTATGAACCGCAACTAAGGCTCGCCGTCGAAACGATGGTTCACTACGATGTCTTGTTTGCCAAGGCGAAACTCAGCCGTTCCTATGATGGGGTGAGTGCCATCGTCAATGAAGACCACAGGATCAAGTTGAAGAATGCAGTCCATCCTTTGCTCGGAAAGGGGGCAGTCCCATTATCCGTGGAGATCGGGGAAGACTACCATGCCCTTGTCATAACCGGACCGAATACAGGGGGTAAAACGGTTACCATTAAAACGGTCGGCCTTCTGACCATCATGACACAGTGCGGACTCCACATTCCTGCAGAAGCCGGCAGTGAAATCAGCATCTTTCAGCAGATTTTATTAGACATAGGGGATGGTCAAAGTCTTCAGCAAAACTTAAGCACATTCAGCTCCCATATCAAGAACATTGTTGAAATCCTAAAAGAAACAAATGACCGTACACTCGTGTTATTGGATGAACTGGGTTCCGGGACTGATCCTTTGGAAGGTATGGGACTAGCTACTGCAATCCTTGATCAGTTATTTGAGAAGGGGGCTACCATCCTCGCCACGACCCATTATAGTGAAATCAAATATTTCGCGGAAGAGCACGATGGTTTCACCAATGGCAGCATGGAATTCGATCTCGAGACGCTGCAGCCAACTTACCGTCTCATCATTGGCAAAGGCGGGGAGAGCCAGGCATTTTCGATTGCCTTGAAGCTCGGGATGCATCCCGAGATCATCGAACATGCACACGAAATCACCTATAAAGAAAAGAAAACCTATCGTGTTCAACCAATCGATGATCATGTTATGAAAGAAATGGAGAAGCAGGTGATCGTGAACAAATATAAGAAGAGGAATCATGGGAAATCCCAGATGAACAGAGCAATGGATTCCGCGAAGCTTTTTGAGATGGGGGATAATGTGAAAGTTTCACCAGAAGGGGAGTTTGGCATCATATTCGAAGGGCCAAATGACCGTGGCGATTATGTTGTGCAAGTGAAAGGGGAGAAGAAGACAGTGAATCATAAACGATTGAATCTTTATGTTTCAGCGAAAGAGCTTTATCCGGACGGGTATGATTTTGATATCATCTTTAAGAGCAAAGCGTACAGAAAGAAAGATAAAGTGATGGGTAAACGCTTTGTTGAAGGCATGACCATCGACCACGAAGAATAAAGAAAGGGTATGAAGGCGTCACACATTAATCCGGACGAACATCCGTGTTTTTAAAGAGAATACGGGTGTGTCCGGATTTAAATGTGCTTATAACGTGCTGAAAACAAACGACAGGATGATGCCTAATGAAGAAAGGAATCCCACCACTGGACCGCCTTCTTCAAAGGCTTCCGGCATCATGGTAGACGAAACCATGGCAAGCAATCCTCCCGCACCAAAGGCACCGATAATGTATGAAGTGCTTTCAGGTGCCCCTTCTAATAGGGTGTATCCAAGTAACGCGCTGAGTGAAGACAAGATGACGACGCTTCCCCACAAAAAAAGGATTTTCTTCGTGCTGTATTGATCCATCTTTAGGCCGATGCTGCTCGATAACGCTTCCGGTAGATTGCTGATAAAAATAGCGGTGATGAACATCCATCCCATGGATTCACTTTCAAGGAAGCTGACGCCGATAATGATCGATTCAGGGATCGCATCCATCAATGTTCCGAAATAAATCGCTAAACCTGAATGGCCATGGGGATTTTGCTTTGACCTTTTCCGTTCGCTGCCACCTTTTTTTGAAATGACAATCTCAAATACAGTGAAGATGAGTGCACCAAGCAAAAACATTGAAATCAAAAGAAGCAGATTTGCTTTTCCTTCTGCTTCACCCAACAAATCAAATGTGCTCGAACCAATGATCAATCCTGTACCAAGTGCCATAATATATGCAACTGCACGCTTTGGGATATGAAGAAATATCCCCATGAATGCTCCAATCAGGAGAGATAGACTTGTGATTCCTCCCCATAAAGCTGCCTGAAACATCATTCCACCTCCAAACATATTCTGCCCTTCAAGTTTTCCCTTTATTTCTCATGGATGAAACACACATCATAGGCTGAATATTTTTTGAAAAGCAGGGGAAAGTAAGGATGATTTTAATCCAGGAGGTATGTCTATGAAAAAGTTTATATTGATTTCAGTGACAGGGTTGATGGTCATGATCAGCGCTGCAGGTTGCGGCACAAGCAATACGACTGAAGAAGGGCAGCAATTGAATAATCAGAATCTCGAAAAAGTGAACTACAACAATAACCAGGCAAACAGGGATTACGTCAATAACGGAATGGTGGATGGAGCGTATTCCCTTGCCAAACGGGAGGCAAAAGCGGTAGCCGAGCTTAATGAAGTGAAAAGTGCTTATGTCATGACGACGAATCAACATGCCTATGTTGCAGCGAACCTTGAAGATCGCATGAACGGGAAAGTAACAAAGTCACTCGAGAAAAAAATATCAGATCAGGTGAAAAGTCAAAATGGAAGCATCCGCAAAGTGTATGTCTCCACGAACCCAGATTTTGTCGATCGGATGAGGGATTATGCAGATAAAGCCGAAAACGGAAAACCGATAGCAGGATTCGGAGAAGAAATGGCAGAAATGGTGAAGCGGATTTTTCCAAGCGAAGGGTAAATCATCATAAGAAGGAAGCCGGACATGGTGTCGGCTTTTTTCTTTTGCCAGGGAGTCTGCATTTGTGGTAAGGTGAATTTACTGAATATGACAGGAGTGATGGGTGGACAATGAAGAACTAATCTTATTTTCGAGATGTTTGAAATTCCATATTTCAAATGAACCTAAATAGGATTAGTCTGCCCATTTTTAATAACGTGTTAGCTATTGAATGCAAGATAGCTTTCTTTGTGTACGTTGCCGGCTGATCCTTCCAACATCATTGGGAGGATTTTTTTATTCTCCCTTTTAAAAGAGAGGGGAAGATGTTTTGCGAGAAATCATGAAGTTATTGAACGTAAGCTATGAAGTGATGGACGAGAAGATATTGGATGAGGTGAGTGGAAGCATCCAGGAAGGGGATGTCATTGGTTTAATCGGCATGAATGGAGCAGGGAAGTCGACGCTTCTCCAATTAATTGCCGGTAACAGGATTCCGACGGAGGGACAGATTCAGTGGTTTCTGAATGATGCAAAGAAGATCCTTGTGGAGCAGGAAACCGAAAACCATCCGTCTGAAGGAATGACCCCTTCGCAAGTAAAGTTACTGGATAAATGGCAGGTGCCTCAACACGAATTCCGGCTGTTAAGCGGAGGAGAAAAACTAAAGGCGAGACTCGCAAAAGGTTTTTCGGAGAAAGCAGATCTGCTCCTCCTTGATGAGCCGACCAATCATCTGGATGAACAGAGTCTCGAGCTTCTGGCGAGGTTGATCAAAGAATATAGGGGAACAATCCTCCTCGTATCCCATGACCGATATTTTCTGGATGAAGCAGTGTCGAAGATCTGGTCCATTGAAGGGAAGAAGCTGGTTGAGCATAAAGGCAATTATTCAAGTTATACCAAAGTGCGAAAGGAGCGAAGGTTGACGCAACAGCGGGAGCTTGAAAAACAAGAGAAAATGGCAGAGAGGATCGAGAAGCAGATGAAGGAGCTCTCTGCCTGGTCAGACAAAGCCCATGCTCAGTCGACAAAACAGGAAGGCTACAAAGAATATTACCGCGTCAAAGCAAAACGCATGGACAGCCAAATCAAATCGAAGCAAAAGCGCCTGGAAAAGGAACTGGAGAAAACAAAAGTGACCAAGGTCGAGGAGGATCCAACCGTAACATTCTCCCTCCCAGCCACCCATAAGACAGGCAAACGGTTCCTCGAAGTAAAGAATCTAAAGAAAAGCTTCGAGGGACGGACCTTGTTCGAAAATGTTCAATTTACCATACAACATGGAGAGAAGGTTGCGATCACAGGACCGAATGGCAGCGGTAAGACGACACTTCTTAAGGTACTGTTGGGAATGGAAGCCGCCGAAGGGGAGGTATGGATGTCACCTTCCGCACATATCGGATACCTGACACAGGAAGTCTTCGATCTTCCCCTCAATGAAACGCCTGGGGATCTATTTTACAGTGAAACCTTTGCGAAAAGAGGAAAAGTCCAGACACTGATGAAGCACCTTGGATTCCAGGCTTCCCATTGGCATTCGCCTATCGGGAACTTGAGCATGGGGGAACGGGTGAAAATTAAGCTAATGAAAGACATACTCGGGGAAAAAGACGTGTTGATCCTTGATGAACCGACGAACCACCTGGATCTTCCTTCAAGGGAACAGTTTGAAGAAACGCTTTCCGCATACAACGGAACGCTTATTATCGTTTCACACGACCGCTACTTTCTTGAGAGAACGTCTGAGATGAAGCTTGTGATCGAAAATCGGACGGTCAGGAAACAACTCGAAGAACCGGCATCCGAACGGAATGATCATGAAGATCGGCGGATGAAGCTCGAGACGGAGAGACAGGAAGTGCTTGGGCGGTTGAGTTTCATGCTTCCGGGTGACGAAGGGTACGAAGCGCTGGATAAAAGGTTTATCGAATTAACAAAACAAATCAATGAATTGTAGTAAAAAAGGACGTTCCGGCTCGAAACGGAACGTCCTTTTTTTCATGCACCACACCAAAAAAGTACAGACGATACCAAAAGAGTGCTAGTGAAAGCGATTACAATCACTTTCAATCCTTCATATAATTAAACTTGAGCTTGATCACAAAGGGGGAATAAGAAGTGAAGAAGGTTTCAATGTTCATGATTCTCATTTTATTTATTGGCTTGCTTGCAGCATGCGGCAGCGACAGTACGGGTGGAAAAAAGGGTGTCAGTGTAGGAATTGTATTGCCTACTAAGGATGAGCCAAGGTGGGTGCAGGATGAAAAACGCTTCAAAGATGCACTGAAGGATTCAGAGTATACAACTGAAATTCTATTCAGCCAAGGATCTTCTGCCAAGGAAAAAGAAAATGTAGAAACATTAATCAACAAAGGGATCGATGTGCTCATCATCACACCGCAGGATGGGGATGCAGCATCAGCTGCAGTCGAATCAGCAAAGAAGGAAGGCATTACGGTCATTTCTTATGATCGCTTGCTCACGAATACAGATGCAGTTGATTATTACGTCACATTTGACAGCGTTGCCGTTGGGGAAGCCCAGGGACAATACTTGATCGATCACGCTGAAGGAAAGGATGTACCACTTTATCTTTATGCAGGTGCAGCTTCTGATAACAATGCGTTCTTGTTCTTTGAGGGAGCCTGGAACGTCCTTCAACCAAAAATAGCGGATGGAACGTTTAAAATCGCCAATTCAAGCGAAGCAGAATCCTTGAAAGAGAAAGCTGAGCTAAGCCGTGACGAGATGAGTAAAATTCTTGGTCAGGTGACAACGAACTGGGATCCAAACGAAGCAAAAAACAAAGCACAAACACATTTGACAGCCGCAGGTGCAGACATGAAGGGTGATGTGGCCGTGCTTGCACCGAATGACGGAACAGCCCGTTCCATCGCCGATGTATTTGCTTCCGACAAGGCAGTTACAAGCTTCGTCGTGACAGGTCAGGATGCGGAGAAAGCGTCTGTTCAATATGTGATCGATGGCAAGCAGTCCATGACAGTCTTCAAGGATGTCCGTACGCTCGTAACCGATGCAATGGGTATTGCCGTTGACGTACTGGATGGTAAAACGCCTGAAACGACAGGATCTTATGACAACGGAGAGAAAGAAGTGGAAGCGAAACAAACGGAAGTCATCGTGGTTGATGGCGACAACGTGAAAGCGGAGCTGATCGACTCAGGATATTACGAAGCGAAAGAATTTACAGGTTTAAAAGAATAACAGGTAGCGGAATGGTGGCCGGAGTGTCCGCCGCCATTCCGTATTGTCATTGCTTTTGTTAAAGGGGGTTAACTGTAATGAATAAGTATTTGCTGGAAATGAATGATATCTCCAAGGAATTTACCGGTGTGAAAGCATTGAGTGATGTGAATTTCAAAGTGGAAGAAGGAGAGATTCATTGTTTGATAGGTGAAAACGGGGCCGGGAAGTCTACGTTAATGAAGGTGCTGAGCGGCGTATATCCTTATGGGACGTACACGGGAGACATCGTGTTCGACGCGTCCGTTCAGCAATTTAACAAAATCAGTGACAGTGTCAACGCAGGGATTGCCATCATCTATCAGGAGCTGGCGCTCTTTCCTGATCTGACAGTATATGAAAATATATTTGCAGGAAACGAAGTGAAGGCAGGCGGATTCATCGATTGGAACCGGACCATTGTGGAAGCGCAGAAGCTTCTGAAGAAGGTGAAGCTCGATGTGAATCCGGACACGCTCGTGCGGGACCTCAGCGTAGGGAAGAGGCAGCTCGTTGAGATTGCGAAAGCGTTAAGCAAAGACGTGAAATTATTGATTCTCGATGAACCGACTGCCGCACTGAATGAAGACGATAGTGAAAATCTCCTTGAATTGTTAAAAGATCTGAAAAAGCAGGGCATCACCTGTATCATGATTTCACACAAGCTGAAGGAAGTTATTCATATCGCTGACAAGGCGACCGTCCTCCGGGATGGATTGACCATTTGCACCCTGGATGCATCAAAAGGTGAAGTGTCAGAAGGAGTCATTATCAAGAACATGGTGGGCAGGGATATTGAAGATATCTATCCGAAACGGCCGAATAAATTCCACGGCGAAACTATTCTGGAACTGCAAAACTGGTCTGCATATGATCCTCAGCTTGGCAGAGAGGTGGTCAAGGACGTAAATCTCCACGTGAAGAGAGGAGAGATTGTCGGAATTGCCGGGTTGATGGGTTCAGGAAGAACAGAGCTTGCACTGAGTATTTTCGGCAATGCGAAATCCTATAAGCTTGAAGGCAGTCTTGTCTGGGATAACAGTCTTACCACGCTGAAACATACGAAGGATGCCATTAAAGCGGGAATCGCGTATGTCACAGAGGACAGGAAAGATGACGGCCTTTTCCTCCTTCAGGATATAAAAAGCAATATATCAGCTGCCAACTTAGGCGGAATCTCTACCAAAGGAATCATCAATGATAATGAGGAGATCAAAGTGGCGGAACGCTATCACTCCTCTCTTCATATAAAAGCATCTTCCCTTGAACAGCTCGTCGGGAATTTGAGCGGGGGAAATCAGCAGAAAGTATCGATCGGTAAATGGCTCTTTGTCGGACCGAAGCTTCTCATCCTTGACGAGCCGACACGTGGAATCGATGTCGGGGCAAAGTTTGAGATCTATACGGTGATGAATGAGCTGATCGAACAGGGTCTAAGCATCATCATGATCTCCTCTGAGCTCGGGGAGGTACTTGGGATGAGTGACCGTGTGTACGTCATGGCCCAGGGAGAAATCAAAGGGGAACTGCCTGTGGAAGACGCCAACCAGGAAAAAATAATGGAGCTTGCAACGCAATAAGGGGGTAAAGACATATGAATATTTTTCAGGAAGCGAGAATGCTGATTCGCGATAATATCCGTGATTACGGCATGTATATTGCACTATTTGTTATCATACTGACATTTACTTTTATGACAGACGGTTTATTCATTACGTCAAGAAACATTAGCAATCTATTGGATTCTGCAGGTTATATCGCAGTGCTTGCTGTCGGCATGACCCTTGTCATCGTCATCAGGCATATTGATCTGTCTGTCGGTTATGCTGCGGGTTTCCTCGGTGCCATTGCCGCAATTCTGCTCACACAGGCCGGACTTTCAACCTGGCTGACGATTCCGATCATCCTTGTTATCGGTGCGATCGTCGGATTGTTCAACGGCCTGCTCGTGGCTCAGATCGGGATCCCATCATTCGTTGCAACGTTGGCAGGAATGCTGATTTTCCGGGGAGCGCTTTTGCAGGTAACGGAAAAGACGGGGACAATCATCATCCAGGATGATCATTTCAATGCCATCGGCAACGGGTTCATCCCTTCCATCATGGAAGTGAACGGACTGCATCTTCTATCCCTTCTCGTGGGGCTAATTGGCATCATTCTTTATATTTACAGTGAATTTTCCACACGACGGAACAAGATCAAATATGATTTTGAAGTCATCTCTCTGCCGATCTTTGCTTTGAAGCTCGTATTCGTTTCAGCCATCATCGGCTATGTGACATGGATCCTTGCTGGATACCATGGTTTCTCATGGACGGTCATCATCATCCTAATCGTCGTCATCCTGTACCACTTCCTGACATCCCGGACGGTTCTCGGCCGCCATATTTATGCGGTTGGAAGCAACCCGGAAGCGGCTCATCTGAGCGGAATCAATGTCAAGAAAATCACGTATATCGTCTTCGGTTCGATGGGGATGCTTGCCGCACTTTCAGGGATATTATTCACCTCCCGTCTTCAATCGGCCACGACCACTGCCGGTACATTATTTGAGCTTGATGCGATTGCTGCCGCCTACGTCGGTGGGGTATCATCGGCCGGCGGTGTCGGAAAAGTGACAGGTGCCATCATCGGTGCCATCGTCATGGCATCATTGACGAGTGGAATGAACCTGCTTGGTGTAGGGATCTCTTATCAATATATGATCCGGGGAGGCGTGCTTGCGGGTGCGGTCATCTTTGATGTGATGACTCGGAAGAAAAGATAATAGGATAGAGCCGGATTCCTAAGGAGTCTGGCTTTGTTGTATTTCAGCCGGGAAGGCCGTCTCCCTTTTGTTCAGAAAAAATAGTTGGCAGCATCACTCCGGGTATGAACCCTGTGCTATGATAAAAGTAGGAGTTTTCACTGTCGGGAGGGAACGGTAGGGTGCGTAAAATACGTTTGATAGGGCTTTTGATAGCCATGCTCATATTGTGTCATTTAACATTTTTATCAGCGAAAAGAGTGTTGGAAGCAGACGTCCACCTCCCCGCGGTGAAATGGACGGCAAGTGAAGACCGGCACAGGATCGTGCTGATAACCCAGGATACACAGACGCCGTTTTGGGACAAGGTGGCCAAAGGGGCGAAACAGCAGGCGGAAGAGGAAGGGGTGAACCTTGAGGTATGGGGGAGCTTCGGCAGAAATCAGGAGGAATTCCTGAAAAATATCGAAGTCGCCATTCATGCAAAGGTCGACGGGATCCTGATACAGGGTCTTGATACACCTGAATTCAAGGAGCTGACAAAGGTGAAGGCTTCTTTTAACGGGATACCGGTGATCACGGTCGCCAATGATGTGCCGATGGAGGAAAGTCTGCGCCGTACATATATAGGATCAGATCAGTATGAAGCAGGGAAGCTGATCGCAGAGGAAATCGTCCACAAGATGAACGGAAAGGGCCGGATTGTCCTGATGATGGACCGTGAACCAGAGTACTATCAGGAGGAACGTGTGAGAGGCATCAGGGACGTGATGAAGGGGCATGCCGGCATAGAGCTTGTGGTCGGGGAAACCGGATGGGAGCGTGACCAGATCATCACCGCAACGAGGGACGTGATGAATCATTATCCAGACATCACCGGTTTCATCTCCGTCAATGCTGGGAATCTGGGGGCAATGATCGACGAAATAAGTAAGCGCTCACAAGAAGAGGCGTACTACATCTATTCATTTGATGATGGACCTGAGTCCATGACGCTGCTGTCTCAAGGGTTGATCGACGGTGTCGTCCAGCAGGAGCCGGAGAAGATGGGGCAGTGGAGCGTCAGGCTGATGGAAGAGTGGCTGAACGGAGAGACCGTCCCCCTTCATGAAAATGGGTATATGACGGGATTGAAAATCATGAGAGTGGAGAAGGACCAATGACGATCATCCAGAAAAAGATCCTTACCTTGACATCGCTGGTCATGATCATCATGTCAGCGATATGGCTTGCGCTTACCTATTATAATTACCGGACTCACGAACAGTATAATGAGATTCTGAATCGCTACCTTGATATGAATGAAGCATCCAGGACGAGTCAGCAGGTTGTGACCGACTTGAATAATTATATGGTGGACACCAATCATGATACGCTTCAAAAACTGGAAAATAGCAAGGAACAGCTGATAGAGGCGAAAACAGGAATCTATTCTTTAAGGAATGTGGACAATGACTTTACGTTGACCAACTATCTTCATTTGATTGACAGCCTCGTGGAAACGACGGACCGCTTCATACTTTTTCAGAAAGAGCGGGATGCTGAAGCCTCGGCGCAAGAGTTTGCCGAAGCGAACCGGATCTCGAGCTATATTTCTGAAATGACATTGAACCTCATCGATAAAGAATTGACGACGTATAACGGGATGTACAGGGGAATCATGGAACAATCGGCGGAAGTCATCAAGCTTGGCATCTGGGTTCTCCTTCTCATCACGTGCATCCTCCTCGTGGGCTCTTATTGGTTCTCACTGGGTATCACTCGCCCGGTCTTTCAGCTGACGAAGGCGGCAAATGAATTGTCCAAGGGGAATTTCAGCCGGCAGGTGAGGGTCGAAGGAAGCGGTGAAATTGCCTTCTTAGCCAAAACTTTCGACCGGATGCGGATCAACATTAATAATCTTATTCTGGAAATGAAACAGAAGGCAACATTGGAGAGGGAACTGCAGGAAAGCAAGCTTCTGTTGCAGGAAAGTCAGTTTCGCAGCCTTCAAAGTCAGATCAATCCCCATTTTCTATTTAATACACTGAACACACTCTCAAAGAAAGCATATCTGGAAGGGTCGGAAGAAACGAGCGATCTTCTTGTAAGCGTGGCAGGCATTCTTCGATATAACCTGAAACGCCAGAACCGTTCCGTTACTTTACGGGATGAAATACTGGTGCTCGAGCAATACATTCATATACAGAAAGCACGTTTTACCGACCGTCTTCAGCTCCATACGGATATTGATGAGACTTGCCTCGATGCAAGGATACCGGCATTGACACTGCAGCCAATCATTGAAAATGCCGTCATCCATGCAGTCGAACCGAAAGAGGATGGAGGGACGATTCTGTTTCGGGTATATGAAGAAGATTCGTACATCTGTATTGAAATCCAGGATGATGGAGCCGGAATGCCCCAGGAAAAAATTCGGGAAATCCTCCATGAAGAAGTATCCCGGGAAGGACATTCCACTGGGATCGGGTTCAGCAATGTAGTGAAAAGGCTTCAATTATTTTATGGATATGAAGATGTACTCCGGATTCAAAGTAAAGTAGGAGAAGGGACCAATATTATGTTGAGGATCACAAGGGAAGGAGCGGAAAGATATGATCAAGCTTCTAATAGTGGATGATGAACAACTGGAAAGGGATGGGGTGAAGGCGATCCTTGAAAGGAATTTTCCCGACCTCATCCTCTACCAGGCAAAGAATGGGAATATGGCTGTAGATTTGGCGAGGGAGCATGCCCCGGAGTTGATCCTGATGGATATCAAAATGCCGGGTATGGATGGACTTCAAACAATGGAACAGATTCAAAGAGAGCAAAGGGATACTCAGTTCATCATGGTGACAGCCTACGATACATTCGATTACATGAAAGCCGCGATCAAGCTTGGGGCACGAGACTATATATTAAAGCCGAGCAAGGCTTCCGAAATCGTCCAGACAATCGGAAGGGTGATTGAAGATATTGAAAAAGAGCGTGAGCAGTTGGAGAAAGAACTCCGGCTAAAAGATAAATGGCAGAAAGCTCAGATGCTGATGGAGACCGATGTGGTTACGCAATTATTGTTCGATCACGTACATGAGGTTCATGTCGATATGCTGATGGACATGATGGACTTCCGTGCTTCACATCACATGTTCGTCATGGTGATCTCCATCCCTGAAGCAGGTGAGAACCATTACTCATCCATCAGGCAGAGAGTCATGAAGGATGGATGGACTGGGGCACTGTACGGAAGGCAGCTTCCGATCATTGTATTCAGGAAACCGGGTGTCACCTATCGAAGCCAGGCAACCACCCTTGCAAGGGAGCTGCTCTCGATCGGTATGGGGAGCGGGCAGGCATGGACCATCGGAATCGGTAAAGTGTACGACTCTATGGACATGGTGCGTCAATCTTACGAGGAAGCGCTGCTGGCTACTGCCGAAGCCGGTTTGGGACATACATACACATTCTTTGATCACCACTCGAACGCTTCTGGTAAACGGCATGAAGAAATGATGGACCGAAAAGACATAATGGAAAAAATCAGAACCGGAAAATGGGACGAGGTCCTTTCCCAGATGAAAGCGGCATTCACACTGATGGAGAAAGAACGGACGCCGGCATACATCCAGCAGCGGACACAAGAGGTGCTCTGGAGGATATCCTGGACGTTGAGTGAATGCGGGGTGGAGACAGAGGCGCCCCTATTCTACATACAGCCCGGTGATACGCGGAGGCTTTGGCTGGAAACGGAACGGCTCTTTACCCGGATGAAGGAAGCCTATATTAATCGATTCACACATGTCGAGAGCGATACGTTCCATCTTATCAAGCAATTCATCAAAGAGCATTCCCATGAAGACATCTCATTGGAATCCCTCGCTCAAAAAGTAAATTTAAGCCCTATTTACATCAGTAAAATGTTTAAAGAAAAACAAGGGATCAATTACATCGATTTCCTGACTGAGTGCCGGATGGAGAAGGCGAAGGTTTTGATGACGGATATGGAGAAAAGCATCAAGGAAATCACCTTTGAAGTCGGCTATCATGACCCGAATTACTTCAGCAAGGTCTTTAAGAAAGTCACACTCCTTTCTCCGAAAGAGTATCGAAAGAATTTACTTGGATCACATGCATAAAGGGGAATAGACGCCATGTTTCATTGGAAGAAAAGGATATACGCAACCCTCGTATTGGTCATGATTCTGATTCTCTTCTCCTGTGAGAAAAAGAATCCAGTCGAGCAGATACAAAGGGAAGAAATGAAAGCTTCTTTAGAGGTCGTAAAGATTGGATTCTCGATGGATACACTCGAGGAGGAGCGGTGGGTGAGGGACCGGGACCTTTTTAAACAAGCCGTTGAAGAGATGGGTGCAGAAGTGGAAATTATGGAAGCGAGGGGGAACGACGCGCTCCAGGTCATGCAGGCAGAAACATTGATCAGTCAGGGGATCGATGTGCTCGTCATTGTACCTTACAATGCGGAAGCAGCAGCGGCGATTGTCCAGAAAGCCCACCGTGAAGGGGTCAAAGTGGTTTCCTATGACCGTCTCGTCCGAAATGCCGATATCGACCTGTACGTATCTTTTGATAACGAACGGGTTGGGGAACTTCAGGCCAAGGCGATCAAGGACCTTGTCCCTCAAGGGAAATATGTTTATATCGGCGGGGCGGATACCGATTATAATGCGCATTTGATGAAAAAAGGTGTGTTCAGCGTGTTGAATGCAGCAATCGATCAAGGGGATGTCCAAATCGTATACGATGAGTGGACAGAAAACTGGCTCCCGGAAAATGCCTACGTCAACATGAAGGAAGCGTTGCAGGCGAATGAACTTGAAATTGATGCCGTTATTGCAGCGAACGATGCAACTGCAGGCATGGCGCTGAAAGCATTGAAGGAAGCGGGTCTTGAAGGGAAAATCCCCATCGCAGGTCAAGACGCAGAGCTTGCCGCTGCCCGCCGGATCGTACATGGTACCCAGACCATGACCGTATACAAACCAATCAACACCCTTGCCCGGGAAGCGGCCTCTCTCGCCATCGCCCTTGCAAAAAACGAATACATCGACACGGATAAGAAAATCAACAATGGCAAAATCGAGGTGCCTTCAGTCCTGCTCGAACCCATATCTGTAGACAGATCAAATATTGATGAAACGATCATCGCCGATGGATTCCACTTAAGGGAAGACGTATACGAGTAAAAAGGGATCCCTACATTATTACAATATTAATATTTTGATAAGGTTAAGCGCGAAAAAAGAAGCTTTTCCTATGAGAAATATGGAAAACAAAAATATGGGGAAGATTCATTCCCATCATGTATCCGCTATACTCAATATAAAAGAATGATGGGGAGATGGGGATATGTTTAAAAGAATCGCGTTGATGATGCTGACAGGATCAGTCCTATTCACAGGATGTTCCCAGGAAGATGAGGGTAATCATTACACATTGAAGGAAGCGACTGAAAACGGGGATACGATTGTGGATGAGGAAGGGAATGTCACGAACCTGAATAAACTACTGACATTTGTGGATATGGTAGGAAACAAAAATGAGGTTGAAGTGACGGTTTCCAACTTTTATAACAATCAAATCAGTATCAATGAATTGAAATATGACGGCAACCAGGTGAACTATATGGTGACATCAGAAACAGGGGAAGAAACAAACAGTGCAACTTGTGACGGGGTGGAAGAAAAAAGTGGTTTCATTTCGCTGCAGGGCTGTGATGGTGAAAGTGCCGCCATCGGGTTGGTGCAGGTATCGGAGTATGAGATTAACAAGGTGAGGGCTTCAATGAAAAACCAATGAGCCCTGTCACGAGATCAGCTTGTGTGGTAGGCTGACAGTTGGTGGGAAGGAGGGAAGGAATAATGAAAAAATCATTCAGTATCAGCGTCATTCTAATACTATTGTTGGTGAACTTTGGGTATCAGCCTGAGACTTACGCAGGGTATATGACAAAGCAGTTGATGTACGGTGCAGTGATTGTCTTCTCTCTCTTCTTCGTAATCAAAAGGGCTTTACGTTATAAAAATGCCCTCAAGGAATAAAAGCCGGGAAAAGAAAATCCATAACCAAGGGAGAGAGGGTTTCGTTTCTGCTTCCCTTCACCCCGCAGTTGGATGACCTTGGTGCAGGTGCATATGATCAGGAAGGAAATAAGCTGTATTTCTTTGGATATCCTGAAAACACAAATGTTTTCAGAGATGAAGATCTGAAGTGGCATGCAGTAGATTAAGAATTGGTGGGGGATATAGCAAGTAGGTTTGAGAAAATACATTTTTGTTTTCATTTGGAATAAAGTTCAAACGGTCTCCCGTTGTTGATTGGAATGCAAGGCCAAGGATCCTACAGGAGAAGCGGGCTAGGTGAGACCCCAAATTCCGCGGAAAGCGAAGCCTTCTGCGGAATTCACCAGGGCCCCTACAGGTAATTTGGATAATGTTAGCAGGGAATGGTGGGTCTTTGGAGTGAGGTGCTTTTATTTATGTCCCGGCATTATTCCTAAATAATCGTTTTATCGTCCACCCGTCCAGAACTTCAGATGATTGGATTGCCCCCTGCAGTGCGCTTCAAACCCTTCATTTTTGTATGTGTCGTAGCAGTCTCCTTTCAGGTAGCCTTGACCAAAAATGGTCTCTTTGATACTTCCTACAATGACAACCCCACACATAAATGAAAAAGGAATCAGGACGAATAACCAAACCATGTGAAACACCTCCAGTCATAAAATATGAAGTAGACACCGATTAGATTGTTTCTATCTTTAATAATATCACCAACAAATGGGAAAATATAGAATAATAAAAAAACACCTGTCTTTATGAATTCTATATGTCCTAGGGGAATATGATATTAAGTTGCAGAAAGCCCAATAATATCTATTTCTAGTATATAATGAATACATCAACCATTGGAGGCCTATATGAATCAACAAAATTATGAAAACCACAGAAAGTTGGATCCTGTCTATCATGTTGGAATCGGTCTGTCGGCACTCATTACTCTTATTCTGACTGTCGTATTCTTTGTGAAGAATGTTGGGGATGAGACGTTAATCAGTTTCATTGTACTGTTTCTCGTCTTCACGGTCATCATGATCGGGGTAAAGGTGCGGACATATGCACTTCAGGTGCAGGACCGGGTCATCAGGACAGAGGAACAATTCCGTTATTACAGGTTGACAGGTAAAGAGCTCGATTCACGGCTTGAATTGAAGCAAATCATTGCGCTGCGATTCGCACCGGATGAAGAATTTCCTGCACTGGTTGAAAGAGCTGTGTCAGAGTCACTAAGTCCGAACGACATTAAGCTTGCAGTGCAGAACTGGCGTGGGGATCATCATCGCGTATAAGCAGCAGAAGACGACCGCTCTTTTATGGGCGGTCACATTTCTTTTTAAAGGAGGAAGACTATGCCAAATGAAGTCATGGTGGATGTAAAGAATCTTGTGAAATCCTACGGCCGATTTACAGCAGTGAATGGCGTCCGTTTTCAGGTGGAGAAAGGGGAAATCTTCGGGCTGCTCGGGCCTAACGGTGCAGGTAAAACGACCACGATCGAAATGCTTGTCGGACTTAGAAAGCCTGATGAAGGAACGGCGAGTCTGGCCGGGTTTGACGTGCGGACTCAAGTGAATCAGGTGAAAGAGGTGATCGGGGTCCAGCTTCAATCCACTTCCTTGTTTGAATTATTGAAGGTGGATGAAATCCTCAGGCTGTACGCCAGCTTTTATCCGAGTCATGTGGATATAGACGGGCTGGTTGAGGACATGCTTCTCACCGAAAAGAAGAAAGACCGGGTGAAAGGATTGTCAGGCGGACAAAAGCAGCGATTGGCGATTGCCCTTGCACTGATTCATGATCCGGATATCGTATTCCTCGATGAGCCGACGACAGGGCTTGACCCTCAGGCGAGGCGGACCCTTTGGGACATTGTATTGAGATTGAAGGAAAGGGGGAAAACCGTCATACTGTCCACCCACTATATGGATGAAGCCCATGTGCTTTGTGATCGGATCGGGATTATGGATCAAGGTGAACTGATCGCACTTGATACGCCTATGAATCTCGTCAAGACCCTTCAGTCGACGAGTACGATTGAATTCCATCTTTCAGATCCACCGGAGCAATCGTGGTTTCTGGGATTGGACGGGGTAGAGGAAGCTTCGATCAAGGATAGGTTTGTCCAGTTATATACAAATAACGTTCAGCAGACACTTACTTCCCTGATCCAGTCAGCGACAGAGGGGAACATGACCATACAGGATCTCGTGACCCGGCAAGCTACGTTGGAAGACGTATTCATTTCCATGACAGGAAGGAGGCTCCGTGAATCATGAGAGCTTATTGGCAGCTGACATTGGCACAACTACGGATTTTTGGACGGAACAAGCAGGTCCTGTTTTTCACATTACTTTTCCCGGTCATCTTGATGGTGGCACTGGGTTCATTTGCCGGCGGAGGAAATTCCCTTTCGCTCACAGTGGGGATTGTCGACAATGATCAGTCAGACGCTTCAAAGGAAATCACGGAATTATTCCTAGAGCATGAAGGAATCGAAGCGGCTACATACAGTAAAGTTTCAGCCGGGAAAGATGCAGTTGGAAATGGAGACATCCAGCTCTTGATTGACATCCCTAAAGGATATGAAAAGAACGTGAACGATGAAAATGCCGCATTTTCCCTGCCAGTTTATTTCAATGAGAAAAATTTGGCCTCTTCAGAACTTGGATTGACGGTCGTGAATGGGATCATTGATCAATACAGCAAAGACCTCGCCGGTTATAAGCCCCTCGTCACGATCGAAAAGATAGGGATCGACGCGTTGAACCTGCGCTATGTGGATTTCCTTGTACCAGGCATCGTTGCCATGATGATCATGAGCAACAATATGAACGGGGTGGCGGGACAAATTTCCGCCTGGAGAGAAAGGGGCATATTGCGGAGGATGCAGGGGACGCGCCTGAAGGCTTCAACCTTCATCGCGGCCCAGATATCGGCCAGGCTGGTATTGAATGGCACACAGGCACTGCTCGTCGTACTCATCGCCGACCTTATTTTTGATATCAATGTAGCAGGCTCATGGCTTGCGATGATATTCTTTATCGTCCTTGGCACGCTTGCATTCATGGCTCTCGGATTCATCATTGCAGGACTCGCGAAGAACCCGGAAAGTGCAGGGCCGATTGCCGGATTCGTCACGTTTCCGATGCTATTCCTTGGGGGCGTATTTTTCCCCATCAACAATATGCCGGAACTCCTCCAGCCTGTTGTGAAAATCCTTCCCATCGCTCATCTGAGTTCAGCGCTCAGGGAAACGATGAACCTTGGCACACCATTTATGGAACTGGGTATGGAAACCTTTATTTTAAGTGCCTGGCTTGTTGTCGGTTTCACACTTGCCAGCTATGTGTTTAAGTGGGAATAATAAGAAAGTCCAGCCTGACAGGGTTTGCCAGGCTGGACTCTTTATCATGCTCTTTTCTCTAAATCCTTTGCAGTCTGGCTCGTTTCCACCTCTTTTTCGTCTTTCAGGGTCCCGAACAAAACGTCGATGAAAGGCGTGGAAACACCGTACCAATAATTTTCATTTTTGTAATGATGCAGGATATGCGTTTTTTTCAGCCATTTGCCGAATCTTGTTTTCGGTTTGAAAGGCCGGTGAGCGACATAGTGCTTCCATTCATACACAAAGAACATAAACAGGATGCCCGTGGTAAAGGCGAGAGTTGCGGTAATGGACCCGGTCACAAAATAAAATATCAAGCAGAGCAGAAACAGGTTGGGGGCGCTATACCAGATGGGAAGAAACAACAGCTTCAAGTCGTTAGGTTCTTTATGATGATCATAGTGTAAGCGTTTGATTAATTTCAGTAGAAAAGGATTCTTTGGTGATTTGATGTGAAAGAGGAATCGGTGGGTAAGGTACTCGCTGAACATATAGGTTACAATTCCTATCAGAAAAAACAGCACACTGAATAATGTGAGCTCCATTGAGATTAGGAACCCAAGAACAACAAGAAATATCCCCACCATGACCAAAATATCGAAGTGAAGGAAGAAATCCCGGTACAAACGATTTTCTTTCATTCGTCACTGCCTCCATTCATTTTCTTTTTCCAAAGTTCCAGACTTTTTTCCATCATGTCCTGGACCGTGTGTTCAGCCTTTTTAATATCACCATCCAACAGTCTCTTAAGCAGAATATCGTAATATTCACGGGATGCTGCCCGGTGTTTCGGGTCCTGAAAGTATTTTTCAGCCATTCTTAAATAGATGTCCTTGAAGCTGTTCAGGATGAGGAAGTAGATGGGGTTGTTTGAAAGCATGGCCACCTCCTGCTGAATACGCCAATCAAACTCTGCATACCATTGTGGAGTATCTAACCCTTCCTCAATCGGAATGAATAAAGAGATGATCTTTAATCTGTTATGTTCCATCGCATCCTTGAAGTATGCCGGGGTAAGTGAAATCCGCAGCTCAAGCATATGAACGATGAATTCGTCAGGAATCTCATCTTCATGTTGAAGGATGGTGACGATGGTCATTAAATTTCCCTGTTTCCAGTAGTCATTCACGGTTGCAGGCATTCCTTTCCTGCTTGTAATCCATCCATCGCTTTCAAGTCGATGCAGGGCTTCACGGATCGTCGGCCTTCCCACTTTATAGCGGGCGGCCATTTCCCTTTCCGCCTGAAGGGAGTCTCCGGATTTCAGTTCCCCCTGTAAGATGGAACGGGAAATGTCCCGGGCTATGATGTCGGATGAACGTTCTTTCAACAATCAACACCTCCAAATTGGTATTACCAATAATGATTATGGTATTACCATTATATGATTCCCATAACGTGTTTTGTCAATATATTCTGAAATTTTATTTGTCGATTCTCACTATTAAAGATGAAAGCAGGGATTCATCATGTTAAAAGGTTGGTTGATCGCAGTAACGTGTATTGTATGTTTGGCTGGGTGCGGCTCAGTGGAAGGGAATGATGACATCAATCCAATCATCATCCAGGCATATAACTCCCTTTCCTCTTTTGAGAAGAAAGAACTCAGAGGGAAGTGGGAGAATGCTTCGATCAAGGAGGAGAGAATCGACGGCAGGATGGGACGCTTAAATGATATGAAGTATGAAGGACAGTTTGTCTATATCGTCGTGTTTTATACAGGGAACCATTCAAGGGGGGATATCGATGTGTACATATCTAAAGAAAATGGAAAGGTAATAGGAAAAGGGTACCGTGATTAGAGGCAAGGGATCACCTGAGGAATGACTGAGAAAGTGTTCCAAGCATAATAAATATTTTTCTGCAAAACGATTTCTTACCTTTATCCTGCAGGAAGATTCATCATCGATATTTTGATGCCTGAATGGCTCAATAGAGGCGCGCGGCCTCTGTTTACCTCTGTATATGATTGAAAAGATATAGTATTCTCACTTTTGTTTTTTCTTAAAATAGTTTATAATTATCAGATAATACTAGATAATTTACCCAGTAAATAAGTATAATGGTATAAGAATCGATTTTATATGAACACATGAAGGTGCCTGTATTTCGCGCCTGCAAATATAGTGGATGAGGAAGGTTATTATGAGCAGCTTACAGACGAAAACAGACGTTATTTTAATCGGAGCCGGAGTCATGAGTGCGACGTTAGGTGCGTTGCTGAAAGAGTTGGCACCGGATTGGGAAATCAAAGTGTTTGAAAAACTAGCAAGTCCAGGCGAAGAAAGCTCAAACGAATGGAATAATGCCGGCACGGGCCATTCTGCTCTATGTGAGCTCAATTATACATCCGAAAAGCCTGACGGTTCGATCGATATTACAAAAGCAATCAAAGTAAACGAACAATTCCAGCTGTCACGTCAATTCTGGTCTTATCTCGTTAATCAGAATCTGATCAGCAACCCGAAAGAATTCATCATGCCGATTCCTCATATGAGTATGGTACAGGGAAAAGAAAACGTTGAATTTTTGAAAAAACGATTGGAAGCGCTGTCAGGCAGCCCTCTTTTTGAAGGCATGGAATTTTCAGATGATCCACAGAAATTAAAGGAGTGGATCCCCCTCATTATGGAAGGGCGCACATCGGAGGATCCCATCGCGGCGACGAAAATCGATTCAGGTACCGATGTCAATTTCGGTGCACTGACACGTATGTTGTTCGATCACTTAGAGACGAAAGGCGTCGAAATCAACTATCAACACAGTGTGGAAGACATTAAGCGGAAGCCCGATGGTTCCTGGGAAGTGAAGGTCCATGACATCGACGGCATTAAAATGGAATACCACACGGCGAAATTCGTCTTCATCGGTGGAGGCGGGGGAAGCCTGCCGTTGCTTCAAAAAACCGGCATCCCGGAATCCAAGCAGATCGGCGGATTCCCGGTAAGTGGACTCTTCATGGTGTGCAACAACCCTGAAGTCATCGAAAAGCACCACGGAAAGGTATACGGGAAAGCGAAGGTCGGAGCGCCTCCGATGTCGGTGCCCCATCTGGATACACGTTATATCGATAAAAAGAAATCCCTTCTATTCGGACCATTTGCCGGATTCTCACCAAAATTCCTGAAAACCGGCTCGAATTTGGACTTGATCACATCGGTGAATACGAATAATCTCTTCACCATGCTAGCAGCCGGCGTCAAGGAGATGGGACTGACAAAGTATTTGATTCAGCAGGTACTCCTGTCCAATGAAAAGCGCATGGAAGAATTGCGTGAATTCATCCCGAACGCCAAGAGCGAGGACTGGGATATCGTCGTAGCAGGCCAGCGTGTTCAGGTGATCAAAGACACAGATGCAGGCAAGGGAACACTTCAGTTCGGTACAGAAGTGGTGAGCGCTGCCGACGGATCCGTCGCCGCCCTATTGGGAGCTTCTCCAGGCGCATCCACTGCCGTTCATGTCATGCTTGAAGTATTGGACAAATGCTTCCCGCAGCATATGAAAGAGTGGGAGCCGAAGATCAAAGAAATGATTCCTTCTTATGGGATAGCGCTTGGTGAAAACCCTGAGCTCTTCAGAGAAATCCATACGTCGACGGCAAAAGCGTTGGGGTTGAGGGATAAAGAGGTAGCGTATAGTTAAATAGATGTAGAAACAGCCCTGTCGATGCAGGGCTGTTTTTTAGGTGCATCGAAATGGGGGAGTGACGCGTGATGTTCCTTTTTTCATAACAATTTTGATACACACAAAAAGACTGAGCCGCAATGATGGAGTATGCCAAGTCATCATCGACACGTTTGAAGATTTCTTTGTGTTTTTTAGCACAGTAGAAACATGAAACCGATTATCAGCTCCGTCCGTATATATAGAAAGAAACGGAGGGGTCATCATGTATGAATACACATACGTCCAGACAAGTTTAGGAGGATTTTTCACCGAACCGAAGCATCGGGAAATCATAGAGGAGTATGCAGCTGAAGGTTGGAGATTGGTGCAGGTCCTGCCATTGAAGTATAATGGCCATGGTAAGCCGACCGACTACGAGATTATTTTTGAGAGAATGCTCTCAGTTAACTGAATAGAGTAAAGGACAAAAGAAGAGGGACCCGGCCATGTGTCGGGTTCCTCTTTCATTTATTCTAATTTTTCATTTCTCTAGTTAAACATCTAACCACTTTCTCTATTATTTTCATATACTATTCCATCCTCTCATAAAGGAGGTGATCAGTATGGCATATGCGGTAAAGTTAGTAGGCGTACCTGCTTTTACTGTTGTCGGTCAGCAGCAGCCTATCCAGGTGTGTGCACTTTCAACGGAGGAAACAGAGATCCCGACGTATATACAAGTGACGCTCGGAGACAGCGATCAGAGACATGACATCGAATTTTCATTCAGTAATGGAGAAGCGATTCGTTTTAATAGAGTCGGTGTCCATATATTTGAACCAGTGATAATAAACTCATGTGGCAGTATCGTCTCTACGTACAACCGGCGGGGGACGTACTACTTTTACGTGGAGCTGAAGGATGCCCGTAATAATGAAACCCTTGATAGGGAAGTAGTCGTTGTGAAAGTATACAAGGACAAAGAGTGTATGAAAAACAAACACAAAAACCTGTAATTTTGGAATGAAATGATGACCGTTCATTGATGGGTGCACACGTCAATAAACGGTTTTTTTGTCGAAAACTATTGGTTGAATATGGAATTTGTTGCGATTAGAATAAAGATTGATTAATCAATCAATTTTGAAAGAGGAGGGAAACGCATGTCCCGTGAGGAAAATAAAATGAAAAAAAGAGCAGCGATTCTTGAAGCCGCCGTGAAGGTATACAGTGAAAACGGGTTTGCTGAAACAACAATCTCCACCATAGCAAAGGAAGCGGGAGTCAGCTTTGGTTCGGTGTTCACTTACTTCGCTACAAAGGAAGTGCTATTTGAAGCAGCGATACTTGAGCCGTTGGAGGAAATCAAGCCATACTTCATTGAGATTGAAGGTCGGTATGAGGGTACGCCCATGGAAATTGTAAAGAATATGATCGATTGTCAGCTCGATGTGTTTGCACGGAATAAAGACTTCCTTCGCCTGTCACAGCAGGTGCTGGCAAGGCCGGACCGGTACCCGGTATTGTTTAATGAATTAAGTGAATTCGTCGATGTGTTTGTCGAGCGCATCCACCCTGTAATAGAAGCGGGGCAGGAGCTCGGGGAATTTTACGAAGGTTCACCTGTCTTGATAGCTCAATCATACATATCCCTGCTGAACGGGTTGAGGTTAACATTCATCGATGATCACTCGAATCCGATTTGGCACAATATGAAAGTGCAGGCGCTGAGGCTGTTCGGACCGGATAAGAAGGGAAGTGGTCCACTGTGAGAATAAGAGATATTCACCCGAACCTTAAATTGCGGCTCGCGATGCAGTTTCTTGGGGGACTTGTATCCATGGCTGTCATCCCGTTCATGGCCATCTATTTTGCACAGAAAATCGGGGCAACACAGACAGGCATCATCCTCGTCCTGATCGTGATCAGCGGCATTATCGGCGGGTTTATCGGGGGGCACGTCTCGGATAAAATCGGTCGCAAAAAAATCATGATTTATGCAGAACTGGGGATCATGGTAACATACCTCTTCATTGCACTGTGCAATTCACCATGGTTTGATCTTCCGTATGTATCGGCAGCATTTTTCGTTTTGAATATGTTCGCAGGCGGCATGTTCCAACCGGCTGCACAGGCGATGATCATTGATGTGACAGATTCTGTATCAAGGAAACTTGTATTTACGATCAGCTACTGGCTTGGAAACCTTGCAACAGCCATCGGGGGCATCATTGGAGCATTTCTCTTCAAGTCTTATCTCTTCGAATTGTTTCTTGGCATATCAGGGGTCACGCTCCTTTCTGTCCTGATGACAATTCTCTTCATCTCAGAAACCTACACACCAGAACCTTCTACATCAGAGGGCAAGACTTCATCCGCAGGAATGGTTCAGAGCTATTCAACCGTATTAAAAGATAAATTATTCATGTTCTACATCATCGGGGCCGTCTTCATTTTCACACTCGAGCAATCCCTGACGAACTATGTCGGCATCAGGCTGGAGAGGGATATCCCTGAACAAACCACTTCGCTGTTTGGCTTCTCTTTTATGCTTGACGGAACTAGGATGCTCGGCTTCCTGAGAACCGAGAATACGATTCTCGTCGTTGTATTATCAGCGGTCGTGCTGTTCCTGTTTAGAAAGTGGAAGGACAAGTGGACGTTAGTGACGGGGATGTTCATCTTTACCCTTTGTTTCAGTGCCTTTGCTTTCACGAACAACATTCTGTTTCTGTTCCTACTGGCCTTTATCGGCACATTCGGTGAGTTGATGTACGTACCTGTGAAACAGGCGATGATCGGAGACCTTGCACCTTCAAACGCCCGAAGCACATACATGGCCTTTTACAGTTTGACGTTTTATGGCGCGATGATCATCGCATCACTTCTTATTATCGTAGGAGAATGGGTCAGCCCGCTGACGATGGGAGGTATCCTGCTTGTGCTGGGATTGACCGGAACCGTGTTATATTATGTGATTACGACAACACTGGAAAGGAAAGAAGTGGTGGAGGAAGTAAAGGCATCGGTTTCTTCTTAAGGTAGGGGGAAAGTGATGTTCGCCGATAAAAGTGAGAAACCGCCGTTATATCTGGGATTTCGCCGATAAACGTGAGATATCGCCGTTAAAATTAAAATTCCGCCGATATCTTCATCAGACACCCTATCTTGCAGCCGAAAAATAGCAAAAAAAGACCGGGTGACCCTTCATCCGGTCTTCTTCATACATACTTTTTTAATGATGGCCACTGTGAGTGTCACTTTCAACGGTCGTCTGGGCATTTAATGCTTCGATATCTGCTTTAGACAGCTCCCCTACAGCAAAAGGAAGCGTCGGCATGATGATCGAGCCGTTGTTTCCTGCATGAACTTTGATGTAATACAATCCATCATCGCTCAGCTTCCTGCTGAATGTATAGTTTCCTTGTCCTACGTTTCTTGCTTCCTTCATTTCATCATGGATTTTTCCGTCACCCTTCCATATTTCCACATGGGCGAAATCAGCTTCTTCAACCGGATGCCCGTCTTGCTCAAGATAAATTTTTATTGGTTCACTTCCGGAAAAATCTTCTGGCATGCTTACTTCTGCCTGAAGAGGGGATTCCTGATGATAGAGGTCGGCTGCATTCTCGTTCAGCGAACAAGCACCGAGTATCATGAAAGGGAATAAAAGACTGATAGATTTTATCAAGATTTTCATACATACTTTCCTTTCTTATTCCCCACCTAGAAACTGATTCAAGGCAGGGATTCTTTTGATGACGAGCCAATCGAGAATCAATACAACAATGAGTGATAGTCCAACAAGCGGGAACAGGATTCCTAACAGAATCATCAACAAAAGGAAAGGTTTCATTTTTAAGATGCCAGGCCCTTTAGGTGCACCCATTCCTGTGTTCGGTTTCCGTTTCAACCATAGGTAGAATCCGCTTACGACGACCAAAATGATCCCAAGGCAGATGAATAGGCTGAACAACTGGTTGATCAACCCGAATTGCTTTCCGGTGTGAAGCGTGATGCCGAGGGCTACGGCTTTAGCAACGGGACCGTAATGGACATAACGGTAATCTGACAGTACCGCTCCTGTATATTGATCAAGATGCATCGTGACTTCATCCTGAGCCCTGTCTGGGAAAGCTGAAAGAGTGTAGACTCCATTTTCATTCTGTGGGATATATACGGTATAGCCTGGCTTGATTCCTTTTCCTTCTGCAATAGCTGCCACATCATTCAATGACAGGGGAGTGAACCCCTCCAATGCGGATACCGGGACCTCTAGATTTTCGGCGGCCCATGGTACCTCTGCGATTTCCTTTGTTTTCAATGCGGACTCAGGCGGCTCACCAGACCAGATGGAAGGGGGATACCCCGCACCGGTATTTGTCATGATATTTTGGAAATTCGCACCCCAGAATCCTGACCAAGGCAATCCAGTCATAATCAGAAAAAGCATGCCGGTTGTAATCCAAAAAGCGGGTACGGCGTGGAGATCCCTGAACAAAATGGTTCTTCCTTTTCGGAAACGTGGGAAAAATACACCATGGAGCTTATCTTTTTTACGTGGGAACCAAAGGTACAGGCCAGTAACGATCAGCACGACTGTCCAGCATGCAGCAAGTTCCACGATTCGGTCTCCGAACGTGCCGGCCATCAATTCGCCGTGGATTTCCTCAACTTTATTCATGATTTTATCTTCCGGCTTTAATTCCCCCAATGCTTTACCGAAGTACGGGTCTAAGAATACTGTTGTAGAACCGTTGTCTGTAATGATCCCGATCTCACTTGAACGCTCGGGATTTTCACCTTGCCGATATTTAGTGATCTGGGCATCTGGATACAGACCTTTGATTATTTCGATTTGCTCGGAAGGGGAAAGTATCTCGCCTTGTGCCTTCACTTCATAGAAGTCCTTATAAAGAGTGTGTTCAATTTGTGGTTTGAATAAGTAAATGGAGCCTGTGACAGCGAGTATGAGCAAGAAGGGGGCTATGATGATTCCCGCATAAAAATGCCACCTCCAGATCGTTCGATAGGGTGAATTGTTTTTCATATTCTTCATTCCTCTTTTCATAGTTGTAACTGAGATCATCTTCATTACTCAAGAGTGATAGATTCTATGATAGATAAAGGGCAATGATGAAACAATAGATTGTGAATGAAAAGAATTGAAAAAAAGTTGTGATGTAACAAAATATCCATATAAACTTTCTTTTTACCACACAAATAGGGGGGGAGAAGTGATTTTTCTATTTGGCTGTTTTCGTATAGATTGTTGCTTTCTTGACCATACAGTATAAAGGTTTATATAATGCAGTTTAACGGGGCGTTCGAGTATGTGGAAAGATGTATATGAAGAATTCAGAGAATTGACGAAATCAGAGCAAATGGCTTTATTTGACGCTATGAAACAGGATTTGTTTCCCGAAGAGCCAGATAAAAATAACAAAATTACTCAAAACTATTCGTGAAGCACGTTTTGCTTCAGGTATGGCTTGTGTTCATTGTGGAAGTACGTCTGTTAAACGTAATGCTAAATATCGTACTCGCCAACGCTATCTATGTAAGGATTGCAATAAAACATCCAATGATATGACCAATACGCCATTTTCAGGCTCACGCTATCCTGAAAAATGGGTTAAATACATTGAACTAATGGTGGATGGATTTACTCTACCCAAAATCGCTGAAAAACTTCAAATACACACTTCTACTGCATTTTATTGGAGACATAAAATCTTGAACGCATTAGGAAGACTTGGTTTTAATCAATTGCAAGGTATCATAGAAAGTGACGAAACCTTCTTTCGTGAGTCTTTAAAAGGTTGTCGTGAAATTACACACAGAAAAGCCAAGAAACGTGGTGAAAAAGACAAGAAAAGAGGTATTTCTAACCTTAAAATTGCTGTTGTAGTAGCACAAGATAGAAATGGCAATATGGTTGCTCGAAAAGCGGGAACAGGGCGTATTAAATCCGGAGAAATTGACACTGTGATAGGTGAGTATATTCACCCGTCTGCTTTGTTATGCACAGATACAGCCACTAAGTACAAGAAGTTTGCCAAACTCAAAGGACTATTGCACGAAACAGTTAATGAACGACAAAAACAACGTGTTAAGAAGGGTATCTACCACATACAACACGTTAATAATTTTCACAACCGCTTAAAAGGGTGGTTCGGGCGTTTCCAAGGTGTGGGTACACATTATTTGGACAATTACCTTTATTGGTTCCGTTGGCTCGAATTAGGAAAGGATTTAGCATTTGATAAACGAGTAGAGCAAATGCTTGTTTCTGTGTGTCAAAAATCTAATTATGCAACTGTAAATTCATTTAGAAAGATTGCGTGAGGACATAAAAAAAGGATAGCAATTACTAGCCTTTTGCCTTTTGAGATTATCAATTGTGTTTATTGAGAACCTACCATAAAGGTTCGTCTTTATCGCTCAACTTAATAATGAAAGGGAAAATCACAATAAATACAAGACTTAGATACCCTAAAGTAAATGTCCGTTGAGTTTCAGAGGAAATATATTGCTTAACCCCACAGTTAGGACAGTCTTTTCCCTTCTTTGAAAATCCGAGTGACCATATTTCTTTGGCTTTCCACTTATAATCACAATTTGTGCATTGGGCCATAGAACCATCTCCTTTCATCTCTACTCTTTTAATACGGTTCAACCAATATTAAGTTTCAGAAAGTTCCTATATAAATATAAAATAGCACAAAGTCCGAAAATCTATTAACATAACAACAAAGTTTACGAAAACAGCCTTCTATTTTAAATAGATTGGATACGGGGAACAGAATTTCAAGGGGGATTTTGAGCATATCCATTTGCTCGATGTTAGTCAGTGAGGCTTACTTCGATTTGGCCCTTTAAAAGGGATGAGGCTCTTAGTCCGCTCGACCTGTTGGTGGATGCGGAAGAGAGCCGGATCTTTTTCAATCAGTAAAAATAAAGCTATGTTCCTTTCTCTCACTGTTTTCATAAGCTTTCGCAATTCCAAGCTTCTCAATCTTTTCTTTAGAGACTTTTTTATACGGCAGGTGGACCCTGCATTCATCTGCAAAAGGGAATGGATCCAGTCCGACGTGAACCTCATCAAGCCAGCGGGCGTTGAGGAGCTTTTGAGTTTTGGAAAACATGTCTGTATGCTTGAATCCTTTGATGAACCAGGGATGCTCTTTACTTTTTTCCACACCCGGTTCGTTTAAACAAAGATATAAAGAGAGATCATCAGAAAATTGCAGCAGTGTGAAATGTTGCTGAAGAAGTTCTTTATCTAGTTCAGGCAGCTCCTTTTTGATACGTGTTTGTCTCTCATCCTCTTTATCCATAAATGCCAGGCAATCACGGTTTGATGATTGTGTGAAGAATGAATAGAAATGCATGCTGCATAGGAGGCCGGCATACAGATTCATCTTTTCGATCTCATCTACCCCTTTCTGGTAAAAGGCCAGCTTCAGCAAAAGGGGAAAGTCAGAGAAAGAGAAGGGTTTCTTCTCACTGTCATTCCAAATCGGGCATGCATCGAGTCCGATCCAGCTTCTGTCGTGTTGGTAAGCAGACAGAGTGAGAGATTCGAAGTAATCAGTTGATTGCAGAAACTTTCTGTCGATATGCTGAATGATTTCACCTGAAATAAATGCGTGGTGATGCTGTTCGATCATGATAAATGAATGTTCCCTTTCCCGTATGATCATAGCCGCTTTCCTCCTTTAAGCTTTATTATATCAGCTCTTCCATATCTTGTTGTTGGGTATGGAAGTATTATCCAACGTTTAGTATACTCGTAGTACGAGAGACATCAGCTATAAAAAAAATGAATGTACAAAAAATGATAAAGGAATAGGGGATTGGAATGGAGAAAATCATCGTCAAAACGGGTATGTACTCTTTTATTCTAACATTTTTACTCTTATTGATCGGTACGAAAAGAGTATGGAAGGAACCGGAGGGGGACGGGGTATATACGGTCACATCCACTCCCTATCCCGACTTCTTTTTTACCATCACCCGATATTCAGCCATTGTCTCAATTATTTCAATTGTATTGTCCGCTATCATTCTGTACTTGATCAGCACGTCTAAGAGGAGGGACACATGAGGAAAGCACAGATGTATTGGAATAAAAAGTATAAAGAAAACCAAACTCTTTGGGGGTGTCAGCCAAAAGACACACTGGTTCGCTATGAGAATGTGATACCACTAAACGGAAAAGTTCTTGACCTTGGAGTAGGTGAAGGGAAAAATGCCATTTACTTTGCCAGCAAAGGTTTTGATGTGGAAGGAGTCGACGTCTCGAATGAGGCGATTGCCCGGTGCAGGGAGAATGCTTCCCTTGCCGGAGTGGACTTAGAAACTACGGTGGCAGACCTGACCGAGTACGATATTCCGGCTGGTTCGTGCTCTTTGATCATCCTATCCAACGTCCTGAACTTCTTCCATGACGAGGGGATCGCAGCCATTATTACCAAAGTGAAGAAAGGGTTGATGGAGGGAGGCATGATTTACATTCACGCCTTTGATACCAATGATCCGAGCTTTGAAAGAAGGAGCCATCTAAAGGTGGATGCCGAGTCGAATACGGTATTCAATCCGAAAACACGGAACTACACCCATTATTTTACGAAAGAAGAGCTTGAAGGATTCTTTCAAGGATATGAGATTATATCGACTTCTCAGTCATTACAATTGGACGTTGGCCACGGGGAGCCTCATTATCATGGGTTGGTGGAGTTGTTGGTGAGGAAATAAAGTACATCACTGCAGGTTTATTTTGAGAGTAGAATGATGAAGACTCGTCACGATTGACGGGTCTTCTCGTTTTGTGTGTATCAATATTTGTATAGGTCAGTTAGAAAACATTCAATATTTATGAAACGTTTTACTGATTGCCTCAGTCTAACGTGTAGAAAAAGAGGTGAGGCATTGATGGAGGAGAAAAAGGTCCGCAGAGCAAAAAAAGGTGATGACAAGGCATTCCAGGAGCTTATTGAAGAAGAAAAAAACAAGCTCTATCGAATGGCCTATATATATGTAAAAAATGAAGATGATGCGCTTGATATCGTACAAGATACAATTTATAAGGCTTTTATCTCAATCAAAAAATTAAAGGAACCACGGTATTTTTCAACCTGGTTAACAAGAATCCTGATTCATTCTGCTCTGGATTATATGAAAAAGAAAAATAAGGTTGTCCCTTTTGAGGACATGGGGGATTTTCCAAATTCTCAGCATATTAGAGTGGAAGATGAGTTAGATTTGGGTGAAGCAATTGAGCGTTTGGACCCCCATTATAAAACGGCTATCATTTTGAGGTATTATCATGACCTCCCGATCAAGGAAATAGCAGCATTATTAAAATGTCCCCAGGGAACGGTTAAAACAAGAATACATAGAGCCATACAACAGTTGAAAACGGATCTTGAAAGAGGTGAATCTGATGAACGATTTATCTAATCGGTTAAAACAAAAGATCGACGAGGTTTCTATTCCGGAACATAAATTAAATCATGCAATTGAACAGGCAATTGAGAAAGGGATGCGACACAAGAAAAAGCAGAGAAGAAAATGGATATATGCTTCGAGTACTGCGGTGCTACTTGTAGGACTTTTTCTTGGCTCAGGAGCAGTATCCCCGGCAATGGGGACAGTCGTTTCGAAAATTCCTTTTTTCGGTGAGATATTATTTAAAGATGAAGGGGTTTCAGCCTCTATTTCCGAGAGACTTATAGAAGAAGGGATCAATCAAGATCATTTCAATATAAGCATCACGCAAGAAAAAGAAATTCAGATTGGAATCAAAGGGCACGTAAATAACTTTGAATTGATTGAAGAGAAGATTGGAACGATCGTCTCGGATGTTCTTCAATCAAACGGATACGATGCTTATACTTGGAAAGTAGTCCGCGCAAGGGCTGAGAAAACACCGGTTAAGAGCGAGGAAGTCCAGAAGAGAAGTGAAAATGACTCCCTGATCGACTCTGAAACGAGAAAAGCAGCCGCGAAACTTAATATTGATGTTCAGGCCATCTACTTTAGGGGAAAACCCAAATCCATTTTGATTGAAATTCCGGACACGGAAAGTAGAACAAAAGAACTTAGAGAGATCGTAACAAATATCATGACCACTCATCACCTTGAAGAAAAACCAGTCAAAATAAAGAAAGTGAATGTTTCAAAACAAATACAGGAAACAAGATGGGGACAGGTCCTGACAGGATTGCACCAGGATTTGATAGGTAAAAAAGAGTATAAAGTGCAAACTGTCGGATATACAGTATACCCCCAACCAAAGATTATGGTGACGCTTTCTATTTCGAGTAGAGATGTAGGAGCAAAAAAATTTGCTGAACAGCTCGAAGACAGAATACGGGATTACTTAAAATCAGAAAAGGTAAGCTTGTTGATTCAAGATGATTCTTATACTATAGAAATTAATAGTAAAGAGGGGAAATTGATAAATTAACAGTGATCGTCAATCATTGCAGTTAATGTTATTGATCAATGAAAGGATGAAGAGTATGACATCATTAATTGGAAAAACAGCACTCGTAACAGGCGCAAGCCGGGGCGCAGGAAAGGCCATTGCAATCGAACTTGGAAAAGCAGGTGCGACGGTTTACGTCACGGGCCGGAGTATAAAAGGGGATTCAACAAAGGATTTTCCAGGGACAATCGATGACACTGCGCTTCAAATCAACGAAGCAGGCGGCAAGGGGATTGCCATACGTTGTGACCATACGATCGATCGGGAAACAGAAGCGGTCATCCGTCAGATCAGGGAAGAACAGGGGAAACTTGATATTCTGATCAACAACGTTTGGGGTGCCCATGACATTGGTGTACATCCGGGGAAATTCTGGGAGCTGCCACTTGAGAACTGGGATACGATGTTCACTGCCGGTGTACGGGCACAGCTAGCGACAAATCACTATGCTGTTCCTTTGCTTCGTGAAAATCCCGGTTCCTTGATCATACACACAACTTTCTGGGATGATGGCAAGTATATAGGACAGTTCTATTATGATTTGGCAAAGAATGCCCTCGTTCGGATGGCCCAGGGGCTGTCTGCAGAATTAAAAGAAGACCGCATTGCAGTTCTTGCTGTATCTCCAGGATTTATGAGGACTGAACTGGTCCTTGATCATATGGGGGTTGATGAGGATCACTGGCAGGAGACAGAAGAATTGAGTAAATCCGAAACACCCTACTATATTGGGCGTGGGATCACTGCACTAGCAACCGATCCTGATGTGATGGAGAAATCAGGTCAGGTGTTCAAAGCCGGAGATCTGGCAAAGGAATACGGATTTACGGATGTGGACGGCCGCTACATCCCGCCATTTTCTGTATAAGGAGAGGGCCCCTTGTTTTTCAGGGGGCTCATATATTTTCAGTCAGGAAGTCTTATCTCACGGGTAGCGGAATAAACTATTCATGATAACCAACTCCAGAGTAAAAGGGGTGGCATGATGTTTTCCGTCACAGAGATGAGAACGTTTGAGATTTTTTCTGCTCCTCATAGCACGGTCATGTTGCTGTTTTTCGCCCTATCTTGTTGGATGGTGTCGTTTAGACATATGTTGAAGCACTATCAACCCCTGTTGAAGTGGTTTCTTTTCTCCATGCTTGCATTGAGTGAAGTGTCATGGCATGTATGGCTTCTCGCTACCGGCACGTGGCAGGTGGGGGATTTACCCCTGCAGCTTTGTTCCATCAGCACCTTTATTGCCCTCTACCTGTTCCTAAAACCGAACAGGAAGGCTTTTTATCTGTTGTACTTTATCGGGTTCCTTCCTCCGATCCTAAGTATGGTTACACCTGAAATGGCATACCAATTCCCCCATTTCCGCTTTCTTAAATACTTCCTTCATCATGCAGCGATCGCCTGGTCTGTCCTGTATTTCATCGTTTATGAAAGATACCGTGTTCCTCTAAGAGCTGTATGGACCGGCTTTCTCACGGTCAACCTGATCGCGGTCCCGATCTACTTCCTGAATCTGTTCCTCCATACAAATTTCTTCTATCTTGCAAATCCTACCGAGTCCAAAACGATACTGTCCTTCTTCGGATCCGGCATCACGTATTATATGAATCTTGAAATTGCAGCCCTTGTCGTCTTTCTAGTGACCTATATTCCAATGGGGATGATCGGTAAGATGGAAAGGGTAACCCGTTTAAGAGGTGAGTAAGATGAATAAAGTATTAACCGTCCTCAATATCATTGGACTAATCGCAATCGTCCTCTTTATTCTCCAACCGTTCCGAACCGAGCCCCCGACACCCCATGTGACGGCAGGTGAAGTGGTGATCCCCGTTACAGAGGGTTCCTATTGCTGGGACGGACTCTTTTCTGTAGAATGCGTTGAGAAAGAATATATGAGTGCCGATACAGCGGCGCCCATCATCGTATCGCCGGGCGAAGTCATGAAAGTGAAATTTGATATGGAGCCTGACACAGTTCTGCTGGAAACAAGGATGGACGACGGCTCAGTAGAAAAAGTGAAACTGAAGGACCACGCTATCTATGCTCCCGCACATAAAGGGATTTATGTTTACCACCTGATGGTGTACTGGGGAAAGGGCGACGGAAGTTATATGTTTAAAGTGGAAGTGAAATAAGGGCTGGAGATTCTCCTTTCATACAGGAGAGTCTTTTTATTTTTCCATAGAACTTCATAACTTCGTGGTAAAATTAGTAAAAACGAAAGCAGTGAAGAAAATGAGCGTAAAAGAGTACAATATCAAACTGGACGCACTGTGTAAGACATTACAACTTGGAAAGATGGTAAGCGAAGCAGAACCAATCCCCGGCGGACTGCTGCACAAAATGTTTCGTGTGGAAACCCATTCAGACATATTCGCAGTGAAAGCATTGAATCCCAACATCACCTCACGGCCTGACGCACTGCAGAATTATACACGTTCGGAACGTTTTGCCCAGTCCCTTGCTGTGAAAATTCCAAGCCTTCCGGCAAAAGAGTGGGATGGTTCAACCCTCCATGAAATCGATCAACAGATGTATCAAGTGTTTGATTGGGTGGACGGTAAAAGTTTAACATCCAATGAAATTTCACCTAAGCATGCGGAAATGATAGGCGGCATCCTTGCTGACATACATAACAATGATTTTGAAAGTCATCACTTAAATATTAACCATGTGGAAGTCGTGGATTGGCATCAATATCTCCTTATCGGACTTGAGAAGGGGACTGAATGGACTTCGCTGCTCAGTGATTATATGGATGAATTAATCCTTTGGAATCATGAAGCAGTCAAAGCTTCCAAGGCTCTTTCCAAGCAACAGATTATGAGCCACCGGGACCTTGATCCGAAAAATGTGCTTTGGAGAAGTGAGTTCAGTCCCATCATCATTGATTGGGAGTCAGCCGGCATGATCAATCCATCACTTGATGTAATCGAAACAGCCGTTTACTGGGCGACGGACAGGGGGAACATTGACCAAGATAGATTCCTCGCTTTTCTTGACGGGTATAAAAGAATCCGAGGAGAAATTAATGCTGACTGGGAAAATGTCTTATCTCTTGGATTCCAAAGTAAATTAGCATGGCTGGAATACAGCTTGAAACGGTCGTTGGGGATTGAGTGTGCGGATGAAGCAGAACAGAAACTGGGGACGGATGAAGTGATTGGGACGATAGGTGAGTTGAAGGGGTATACGGATAGGATTCCTGAATTAGTTGCTTGGCTAAAGAGCTGAGGTATTTTCAGTACCCAGGAATTTGTCTATTTTCCATAAAACTTTTAAAATAGTATTAAGTCAGAGATAGAAAAGTACGCTGAGATACTTTTTTTGAAGGAGGAAAGGCAGAAATGAACAACACAGAAAAACACTACTCAGACGAAAAATTCTGGGGGAAACTAAAGAAATACGGCGTCAAAGCAGGCCATTCTGTGGTCTACACAGCATTGCTCCTCTATTTTGTGCTGCAAAAACCTGACGTTCCTAAGAAAGCCAAAATGGTGATTATCGGCGCGCTGGGGTACTTCATTCTGCCGACAGACTTCATCCCGGATTTCGCTGTAGGGATCGGGTTCACCGATGACTTTGGTGCACTTGGACTGGCACTGATTCAGGTTGCCATGTATATTGATGATGATGTAAAAGCACAGGCAAGGGCGAAACTGCAGGACTGGTTCGGCGAAGATGTAGATACTTCTGAGGTTGACGGCAAATTATAAAGAACTGAGCAAAGCCATCGCAAGTTGGAATAAGACTTACGATGGCTGTTTTTTTATCTGGAAACCTATTGAACTTCCTTAGGAAAATGGATAAGCTTAAGTAACAGCGAGGATATTTCAGAAAAATCTAAAATCTAAAGGGGTATACGATGAGTAGAGTGGTTCATTTCGAAGTCCATGTAGATGACATGGAAAGAGCAAAGGCGTTTTATGGTGAAGTGTTTCAATGGCAGTTTGATGACTGGAGTGAGTTTGCGGGGATGCCATACTTCGGTGCGGTAACCGGCGATGAAAATGATATGGGAATCAACGGTGCCCTGATGCAGCGGCAGGGTCCTCCTCCTCAGGCGAATCAACCTGTGAACGGATATGCATGTACGATGGGTGTAGAGGATTACGACCTTACAGAGAAAAAGATCCTCGAAAATGGCGGACAGGTGGCCATGCCGAAGTATGCACTGCCGGGAATGGCTTGGCAAGGATATTACATAGACACAGAAGGCAATGTCTTCGGCATCCACCAGCCTGATAAAGATGCAAAGTAATATGTGATGAATGCGCCACGATATGAATTGTGGCGCTTTTTATATGTAGGGAGTGTCTTTCATGTGGTAAAATCAGGATGCGGGGAGGGAAGATTATGGTTGTATGGATCATCAGTTTCTTTTCAGTCATGATCATATGTCAAACGGTAGGGTCGTTGATAAAGGTGTTTCGGATTGCCGTGGAACGAGAAGAAATCACGATTGCGAAGCATAAAATGCTGGTGAGGAGATCTATTTTGATCGGCGCAGTACTTGCTGTTTCTTTGCCGTTTGGTTATGACAAGCTGTATGAATCGCTTTTTAAATGGATGTAAAGAAAATGAGTGAATAGATAGGGAGAATCAATCTTGTATTTTATCATAGGAATCGGAATCATTATTATATTATTTGCAGTGGAATTGCAGTTGAGAAAATTGAATCAAACAAATGAACGTATTGTCGAACTTTTAAAGGAAATGAAAGATAGGGAGTCATAAGAGGGGTGCTGAAACAATGAATCGGGTATTCCGGTTGTTCTTTCAAGAGGAAGAAAATAAACGGTCAATTCAATGGATGAAAATGTTACATATCGCATTAGGGCTGGTTGGAGCGGCTCTTTTTTTCATCGCGTGGGGATCAGGGGGTTCTATAGCCTGGGCGATGGTGGCTTTCGGGCTGATGCACTTGCTTGGCGGGATCGAAAACCTTTTATTGAAACAGAAGGCGGCAACCTCATTACTGCTTTCTATCAGTTTCTTTGCATTGAGCTATTCTTTGATATAGTTTATCCACCATATTTTAAAACAACCCTTCATGATGCATAAAAAGATGTTCTGAAGTAAGAAAACCTGATACATTTATATTATCATTATTTTCCAAAAAACAGTGGAGGGGTTGGGGTCGTTTGAATGAGTGTAAAAGTGAGAAAGCAATCATAACGGAGAGATTATATTTGAGGATGTTCAATGAGTCGGATGCCTGCGAAGTCAGCAGGTTATGCAATAACTATAATCTTTATCGCAGTACATTGAATTTGCCCTATCCTTATACGGAGGAAGATGCCCGCTACTGGATCGGTGGCCATGAAGAGAACTTTGATCAGGACCGGATGTATGAGTTCGCCGTGACTGATAAAGAAAGCGGGAAGCTGTATGGCGCTGTGGGGATCTCGAATAAAGCACGGGACAAAAACGGAGAGATTGCCTACTGGATTGGTGAGGAATATTGGGGAAAGGGCTATGGCACAGAGGCTGCCAAAGCCGTGATCCAGTTTGTCTTCAAGGAGAAGGACTATCACCGGGTTTACGCCCGGTATTTCGGGTCGAATCCTGCTTCCGGGGCAATCATGAAAAAATGCGGGATGGAGTATGAAGGCACCTTAAAAGATCATTTATTTAAGAATGATAGATTTGAAGATTTAGTTTTGTACGGAATCATAAATGAAAAGCACGCCTCAAACAGATGATTTGAAAACGGCCACGGCTCATGCAAAAATAATCTCATAGTCAAAATTTCCAAAGAAGGAGATGTTGAGATGAACGTAGCCGTAGTTGGAGCAAACGGACAAATCGGGAAGCAAGTCATCCGGTTCCTGAAGGAGGACCACACCCCAAGGGCGATTGTAAGAAAGGAAGAACAAGTCCGGGAATTTGAGGAAGCAGGCGTGAATGCCTCTCTTGTAGACCTGGAAGGAACGGTCAATGAGATTGCGGAAGGGTTGAAAGATGCGGAGGCAGTCATCTTCACAGCCGGTTCAGGCGGAAGTACTGGTGCCGACAAAACCCTGCTCATCGACCTCGACGGCGCAGTGAAAACGATGGAAGCAGCCAAGCAGGCAGGAATCGACCGCTTCATCATGGTCAGCGCCCTTCAAGCTCACAACAGGGAGAATTGGAATGAATCGCTCAAGCCATATTATGTGGCGAAGCACTTTGCAGACCGTGCCCTTGTACAGAGTGGCCTGACGTATACGATCATCCGTCCGGGAGGCTTATTGAATGAACCGGGATCAGGGAAGGTTTCAGCAGGCGAAAACCTCTCAAGAAGCTCAATTCCCCGTGAGGATGTGGCAAGAACGATCGTCGCTTCTCTTACAGCGAAACAAACTTTCAACAAGGGATTTGACCTTGTTTCAGGTGATGCAGACATTCAAGACGCCATCCTAAACGTATAATCTAACACTGTGAAGAAGACCACTTTTAAAAGGTGGTCTTTTTTATTGATAAGAGGGTCCAAAATATGGGAATGGATGTTACAATGGTGGGATGAAGAATAAACTGACAAAAAAGGGAGTGGGAAGTGATGATCCATATGAATATGAACGGCTCCTTTAACAGTATAGCCATCATGATCAATATCCTCGAGTGGGCTGTCATTGGCCTGCTTGCTTATAAAACCTATAAGAAACGTACGGTGAATCCTAAAGTATGGAAAGTGATGGTTGCCATCTTTGTCGGGTTATTTGCCTTTACAATTGATGTTGAATGGTTCGATACACCGGTGAAAATTCCCGTATTGCCTCTTGGCGTGTGGATTTTATATGGGGTGCTCAACCGTAAGGAAGACAGGTGGGATACCTATCGTCCGTATGCCTGGATCGGATTCTTTGGGAATGCCTTCGTCCTTGCCGGAGCATTGATCGGTTCTTTGGTTTACGGGATGGTGTATCCAGAAGATCAGGCGGGCACCTACCTGTCAGATTTGGATGGTGCATCAATCCTTTCCATCCACCAGGGGGCGGGGAACGTGACCTTAAATAAAGAAGTGTTGAAGAAGCAAATTCCATCCATGAAGCAGGAAGTCGTTGAAGGATCCCGCTGGTATGAAGAAATGTACCTGGATTCAGAGGGAAGCAAGACTAGCAATGAACGGTTTCCGTACATGCTGACCGGCACGTCATCCCAGTGGGGGAGCGGATTGGACCCTGTCATCTTTTTGGAGCAGGATGGAAAAGGACTGCTGATCACAACACCCAGGGAACAATATTATTTCCGTTCACGCCAATCTGTGTTTGAGGAGGGGAGACCATGAAGGATAATAAGAAACGCCTCTTCATTCTGATCGCCAGCATCCTCATTATGGGAATCGGAGTGTATTCACTGCTCGTCTCTCATGCAGGATCGCCTCCAGGAAATGATGAGATACTTGCTGAAATCAATGGAGAAATGCATGAAGCTTCCGTAAATGACATCCAGGATTTCTTGCTCCTAGATTCCCGCCACGGGGCTGCCCCCTTCCGAACAGACACAGGAGAGTATGGAATGAGCTACTGGAAATGGTCGATCACCGGATGGAAGCTGAAAGGATATACCACCAAAGGGGAACCACGACTATGGAAAGTGCACCAAAAGGACCCTTCAAGCTACCACATCGTCTGGAACATCGATCCGGAGGAAGAGGTGAGCAAACTGGCATTTTACTATATAAAGGAGAGGGGATATTTCGGTGACGGGGAGAAGGAACGCTATTACCCCAACATCCAAATGAAAAGGGAAGTGTCTCTCAAGAAAAAGTCATATGGAGTTTTGAAGATCCCAAAGAATTGGATGGAAGCGACGAAAGAAGCATTTGATGAAAATGGTTCATCCAACGCTTTCTTTCATACAAACCTATATTCTACATTTGCCTGGGTCCCATTAGATGCATCGGGTGAAAGGAAATCCGGGTATCGAGAAGGAAACGGCTCATCCTATTACCAACAGATACAGGTTGAATATATGAAATTGATTTCGGCGGGTGAACTTCAGCTAGGAATAGACTGATGAAGGAAGGAGGAAAATCATAAAGCTTTTCCTGAAAATCAATGGAATGAGCCTCCTTTGTGCAATCGCTGTGTATGTTCCGATTGAACTCATCGTGAATACCAACAGACTGACCGGCCGGGAGTTTCCACTTGAATTGCTTATACTATTGGATTTTATCGTTGCGACGCTCTTATTCTATCATTTATCAAAAAAGTGGCTGGATGACAAGAAATCCAGCTACTGGCCGGCGCTGCTGTGGTTGCCATATTTCTGATGCTAATATTTGCTTCCAGTCTTCTGATTCAGTCAACATCACCAGTGGACAATCCGGGACCGGGTGCAGGCCTTGTGCTCATCGGGATTCTGATGACGTATCCTTTTTACATAGTGTCGGTGACGTTTATTGGTTTAGGAAATAAAGAGAGTTGACGTCTGGATGCCCTTGCGGTGAGATTTTTGAATTTTCCGATAAGAAAATGTTGGAAAATCGTACAGCGTGATGTAAAATTAGAACATACGTTCCGTTCTTATACGGTGAAGGGGGAGTTTTTGTTGAATCACATTACATATCAGCCAGTATGGAATCTTCACAGCATCTTTGACGGGGGAAGCGAATCCGCGGAACTTCACAAACATATGAAGACGACAGAGGTACACTTAAAGGATCTGGATGAAAAGGTGAAGACGTGGAGCGTGGAGGACAGCGGCCCATTTATCGATATCATTCATGACCTTCAGGAGATCAGGAGGAGTTTATCCCAAGCCCGGTCCTATATCATTTGCCTGTTGGCACAAAACCACAAAAACAGGAGAGCCCAATCGATCAGGGGGGAAATCACTGCACTCTTTTCACGCTATGAATCCATCAAAAGTATGGTGAAGAAGAAGTTATCAAGAACCCCTGAATACGTGTGGGAAGAAATCCTGGCTCATTCTCCCGCGCATCGTTTCATCCTTACTGAATGGAGGGAAGAGGCAGACCTGGAACCAGGGGAGGAAGTGTCTGATCTTATGGCTGACGGGTATCATGCATGGGGACAAATCTATCAATCTTTCATGAGCAGCATAACCGTCACTGTAAAGGGCGATGAGCTGTCTGTTGGACAGGCAATCAATCTTCGTTCCCATTCTGATCCGGCGGTCCGGGAAGAGGCCCATTCAGCACTCGTGGAGAAGTGGTCGGAACATGAAGGGATGTTCGCCCAGATTCTCAATCATCTTGCCGGCTTCCGCTTGGGTATGTACAAAAGCGCAGGGATCGGGGACGTACTTACCACGCCCCTCGCCCAAAACCGGATGAAGGAAGAAACATTGAACGCAATGATGCGGGTGATTGAAAAGAATAAGAAACCGTTTGCTGACTATCTGCACGCAAAGGCAGCCATGCTTGGGGACACGAAAATGAAGTCTTTCCACTTCGGGGCGCTTCTGGATTCCCCGAACCGGCATATTGAGTACGATAAAGCTGTTTCACTCATCAAGGAGCGATTTGCTTCAGTCGGACAAGAGATGGGGCAATTCGCCGAGAAGGCATTCAATGACGGCTGGGTAGACGCGGAAAACCGCCCGGACAAGCAGGCAGTCGCATTTTGCGCAGGCTTTCCAAAGACAAATGAATCAAGGGTATTCCTTACCTTTAACCACACCTTTAAAGGGGTACTTTCCCTCGTTCATGAACTCGGTCATGCCTTCCATAATCATGCCATGAAATCAGTGGATATCCTAAACCGGCAATACCCCATGAGCCTCGCGGAAACTGCTTCAACATTCGCCGAGATGGTCATGCTCGAAGAAGCCTTCAACAACGCAGAAACCGATGAAGAAAGGCTGTTCATCCTTGATGAAAAATTAAAAAGAAGCGTCATGAACTTCATGAACCTTCATGCAAGATTCATTTTTGAAAAAGAGTTTCATGAAGAACGGAGAAAAGGTTTTGTATCGTCTTCCCGCCTGAATGAATTGATGGAGTCTGCGCTTGAACGGGGATACGATGGAAGTCTTGAAGAGTGGCCGGTTCACACATGGATATGGACACCCCATTTTTACAAAACCGAAGCGCCTTTTTATAACTTCCCATACACCTTTGGCTATTTGCTCGCCCTGAACTTCTTTGCACAAGCCAAAGATGCGGGAGATACATTCGAAGAGCGTTTCATGGCTTTGCTGAAGGATTCCGGTAGCATGACGGCTGAAGACCTCGTCATGAAGCATCTGGGAGAAGACATTACTGAAGAACGTTTCTGGGAAAAAGGAATGGAGCTGTGCTTGAAGGACAGTGAGGAGTTTATAAAGTTGGCAGCCCGTCTAAAGAAGTGAGGTTGGAGCGAACCATGGAAAAGATCCTGCATCAAATCGCAAATCTATTGAGAAAACAGAATGAACATATGATCATCGGGGTATCCGGACACGGTGGATCCGGTAAGACCACATTCGTTAAAAATCTATTGACGGAACTGGAAGGGGTTAACGTAAATTACATCAATACAGACCCATATATCGTCAGTTCTCATCTCCGTAAGCATTCATCCATTCAGTACGAATACAACAGGGAGACCCATCAGGCGAAGATGACCGCATGCCACCCGGATGCCCACCACCTCTTTGCATTGGAACGGGATCTGAAAATGGTGAGGGAGAGAATGCCCCTTTATACGATGGATGTCCACTATGACAGGAGCAGACTCATAACGCCTGAAAACAACATAACGCTCGTGGAAGGTATGTCGGTTGCCTTTTGTCATCCCGGCTTATTCGACATCTTGATCTACTTCTATACCGACGGTGAAACGGAACTCAACCGCCGGGGGATCCGGGACGTCACAGAGAGGGGCATGGACATCGGATACTTAAGAAAAACCCATGATGAACGGAGAATACAATACGACCTGTTCATGCATCCCCTGCATAAGAATTTTGATATCGTGGTCAAAAATTCAAATCATGGATATGAGGTGGAGAAGAACCTGTCTAGGTAGTTTCGGGAAAGTTTATTCGAAGGGATAGGCTTTCTTTTTTCAAAAAAAGATTGAGGGTACTGGGTGAGTTTGGAATAATTGACAGTGAGGTATAGAAACATGATGGAAAAGTCAGGAGGTCCCATGCATACATATGTTTATTTGGTAAGACACGGAGAGTCTCCAAAAAACGGTGATGAGAGATCCCGGGGGCTGACGGAAAGAGGAAAAAGGGATGCACAGTTTGTAACCGACATCCTCAAAGAAGAAGGAATTGACCTCGTCCTGTCAAGCCCTTACAGCAGGTCGGTCCTCACAGTGGAAAAGCTTGCAGCTGATATCGGTCAAGAAGTCATCATCATTGAAGATCTTAAGGAAAGGGTGTTTGCTGCCCAGCAAACACGGATGCCAGATACAGATTTATCCCTTCTGTTAAAAAAATCCTTTGACGATCCACTTTATACATTACCGGGTGCAGAATCCAATGAGGCCTGTCAGAAGCGGGCCATACATGTCCTGAATGAGTTGTTGCATAATTACAGAGGCAAAAAAGTTGCGTTCGGAACCCACGGGACCGTCATGACCCTGATGATGAACGCATATGACAAGCAATACGGCCTGAACTTTCTGCTGCAAACCACTAAGCCGGACATATACAAAATGGAATTTGACGGTCAGAAGTTAGTGGGAGTTACCAGGTTGTGGAGTGGCCAGGAGGGGGGAGTGTCATGCTAAAGAATATGAATCTCTTTACAATCATAATGGCCTTCATTGTTTCCTTCATAAATTTTGCACAAGCATATAACAGCCTGATTGAAGATATGATGGTTTCATTTTATTTTCATGGTGTCGGCGGTACCTTGATTTTTATTTTACATATGACTGCACTGATTTATTATGTGCGCGATAAAAAGAAAGCTGAACAAATCAGCTGAAGGAGTGCCCTATGATAAAAAAACTGCTCCTCATCTTTATTTTATTTTTCTCAGTGAGTCAGACGGCTTACGGGAAATCCTTCACCATCGATGAGGTCCGGATCAGGGCATGGATTCAACCGAATGGAAATCTCCTGGTGAATGAAATGTTCACCTATTCGTTTGATGGGAAGTTTAAGAGAGTGTCACGCTCCATCCATGAGGACAATCATGACGAGGTTCAATGGTTTAAGTCCTATGAGCTGCTGAATCAGGATGGGGAACTCGGGTTTTTGAATGAAGATGATGTGCGGCCGCTGAATGTCGAACAGGAGGGAAATACTTTTCGCTCTTCATACCCCGTAGAGGATGACAGCGCCACATTTTTATATGTATATGAACTTGAAAACGCCGTACGCTCTTATGAAACGTACAGCGATGTTACCGTCCCATTTTTTCAAAGTGGGAGCAATCATGATGTCGATCTTAATCATGTCACGATAGATTTTGTGTTCCCTGAGAAAATCGATCCAAAGGAATATGAGGCATTTATTCACGATCGAGAAGGTCACGTGGAACAAAAGGGTCCTGAAGTGGTCCGTTTTATCACGCCGGTATCTAAAATGCACAGCCTAACCGAAACACGGGTGCTCTTTCCTTCCTCCATCATGAAAGAACAGGAAAAGGCGGCAGCGCCACAATCCTTAGAGCATGTGATTCAAAAAGAAGAAGAACGGATGGAATTGGCGGAACGGAGAAAAGAGCAATTGGACACACATAATAAGTTCCTTGCTGGGCTGACAATCTTCCTTGTCTTACTCGGTGCTGTGATGTTCTTAGGTTCCCTGATCGGCAGGATAAGGGGGAAGGGGGATGTTTCTGATGTCCTGAAGGCAGATCCTCTCCTTCTATACATGGTCCATCATCGTGGACGATTTACACACGGTTCCCTGATGGCCGGCCTATATTCACTCATTGAAGCAGGAAAGGCAACCGTCCGCAAACAGAAAACGACGACCCGCTTTTTAACTGATACCCGATCACCTGATGAAACCCTATTTTTTACACTTACAAGCGATGATAACGAGTTAACGCCGATTGAACGGCAATTTGTTTCCTGGGTGTTTAAAAGGAAGGGGAGAAATGGATCAGCCTCATTTGCAATGACAGATCTCGCCGGGGCGACAAAGAAAGAGAAAGACCTGAAGCGTCATGTGAAAACCTACCATACGAAAGTGAAACTTCTCAAAGAACAGGAGAGAGAATGGTTTCAAGCACTGTTAAAAGAAGCAAAAAGTGCCAATCTCCTTCACGCCCGCTTGTTCCATTTCATCACGAAAGTACCTCCCGTACTGGTTTACATCGGAATCCTGGCTGCTTTGTATTTTGATGAGCAGTCATCATTTGCTCTATGGATGTATGCCGTTGTTGGTGCAGGAGGACTCATCCTCATGTGGGTAAAGAAAGAGAAGAAGTGGCCGGTTGTCATCTGGACCCTGATTTCTGTATTCGCCTCCTTACAGATTGTAAATGAAACAGCTGTACTTTATCTTTTCCTTTCCATCATGCTGACCCTGATTCTTTGTATCCTGGTGCCACGACACACACTATCTGTACCGGGGCTTGATCTGAAAGCCGGGATTCGCTCGTTTAGGAAACAGGTAAGGAAGAAAGAGGTCGAAGGTGATATGGACAGGTGGATGATCCGTTCCATGTTGTTAGAAAGGAAGCGGAAATTGAAGAAGTTATGGGTCAAAGATCTTGATTCTTCTCTTCTGTCAACTGCCCCTCTTACAGCATTGATCCTAACCAATCAAAATCCCCAGGAATTCCTCACAAACTCGTGGAAGTGGAGCGTTCCGCCTCCGAGTCCATCTTCAGGTTTCTCCGATGGTGGTTACTCTGGAGGGGGAGGAGACGGTGGCGGTGGAGGCGGAGGTGCCGGTGCCGACTGATGCACGGAGGAAGGAAGATGACATGAAATCTACGCTCATTATATTAAGAGGAAATTCAGCAAGCGGTAAAACGACCATCGCAAACAGATTACAAGAGCATTACGGTCACGGAACACTGCTCGTTTCCCAGGATACCGTCCGTCGTAATATGTTGAAGGTTCATGACCGGGACGGTAACCTTTCCATCGAGTTGATCAGACAAATTACTGAGTATGGAAAAGGAAAATGTGAGGTTGTCATTTTGGAAGGGATCTTAAGCAGTGCCCGCTACGGCGACATGCTGAAGGATTTGATTGAATACTTTAATGGGAGGGCACTCGTATATTATTTTGATTTAACATTTGAGGAAACTCTCAGGCGCCACCGTACAAAAGGTGCAGACTTCGGTGAGGAATTACTGGCACGGTGGTGGATTCCGAAAGATTTTCTTGGCGTACAGGGAGAGACTGCTATAGGGGCTGAATTATCGGAAGATGAGGTACTGGATCGGATTGTGAAAAAGGTGGAAGCTGCTCAAGGTGATTGTATATAATAAACGCCTTTTCTATTTCCTATTTGAGTGAGGGGGAGGGATTGAAGGATGATGGTTGCCGTTTTACGGGAAGGAAGGAGAAGGAAGTCTCTTAGCTCCTGATTCGTAATGGTTGGCTTAATCAGTAGGAAGTAATCCTTAATCGCCTGGAGGTGAGCTGTTTTGGAACCGTGTTGACAGAAGGGACAGTGCCAAAACCCTGTCATCCTGATCATCACCTCATTGCACCTTTCACACAGAACCCCGCGACGAATGTCGGCAGCATTCAATTGATAGGTTTGCAGAATGGAAGAATTGTCTTCCTGATGCTGAGTCAACAGCAGTCGCTTTATTTTCTTAAGGTCGTAGGGTTCATGTTCTTTCTGGCTGTATTTTTGGTTGAGTTTGCTAATTTCATTCACCAGGTTCTGGGCATGAATGATTTTGTCGAAGGGCGGAATCAATGCATGCCCTTTTGCCATTTTCAAAATCGTTGCCGGGTTGCTGAAGACGACGAGGAATTCGATGGGAGGACAGGGAAGCTTCTGATTATAAAACCATCTCTGGAGAAACAGCTTTTGCCGCCTTGCCTGGGTAATCGGGTCAGGATAGCCCGTTTCTATCCCTTGATAGATTTTTGAGAACTGATTGAATTCGGGATTGATTGTGAGGGTGCCGGAAATGTTTTTCACTTCGATCGGGAGCGTATAATGTGAGGTTAAGAGGAGGGTGTCAATCTGGAAGAAATCCGGGGTCATTGGCAGCTTGAGGTCATTGAATATCATATATTTCTTATCAGACAGAAATGAGAGGTGGTAATCAACTGCTTTTTCACCATTGAACCCGGCTTTCCTTTTCTTCAAGTCCTGCTCGATGATTGGTCTTTTCGGATGGTTCAAGGGTTGAAGTCTTCTTATGAGGGCCTCGGTTTTTACAAGTTTCTGAGGGGTTTCCCTTTCTTTTGCAATCAAAAAATCACTCCTTTTGCTCGTTATTTAATCAAATAGTTCGCCGTTTTTAAGAAAACTCCTGCTTTTTGGAAGAAAATAGAAAATTTTACAATTATAATTGGGTAGGGATCTGCTCGGGACGGGGAATCTACCAATATATGAGCCGGTTTCCACAACTTATGAGCTGGATCTGAAATATATGAGCCGATTTAAAAATTTATGAGCGGGAATTTTTTTATATGATCCTGTTTTTCAATATATGAGCATGTTGTCGAAAAATCTCAGGGGGTGGGCGCCTTCATGCGTATCCACGTTTGATAGTTCGTTTTTGTGTTCATATAAGCTGCCTTCTTTCATATTGGTTACTGATTTTATTATAAAGGAAATGGGCGGAAGGGTAAGCCTGATATGACACCTTTTTGAAAACTGGTCCAAATCTCTCTTGAATTTTATATTTAGCGAGATTCCTTCATTTTTTCAACACAATTGTCTGCTATTTTTTATGTGAAGGGAGAGATTAGAATGAAAAAAATGTGGTTGTCGCTTCTGCTCGGCCTGTTGGTTATGACTATGGCTGCTTGTGGGACGACGGATGAAAAACAGACAGAGAAGAAAGAAGAAGCATCACAACAAACAGAGAATAGTGATGAAACAGCTGGAATGGAAGTGGCACTTGCTGAGCCCGATGAACATACGGTGTGTGAGTACTGTAATATGACAGTCTACCCGAAAGATCAAGAAATGGGTGCATTTTCGGCACAGGGTATTGGAGAAGATGGAAAGAATTATTTCTTTGATGATATCGGCTGCATGCTGAATCAGGAGCGTAAAGACGGGATAACCCTTGATAAGTATGTAAGGGATTATGATACAGATGAATGGGTGAAGCTTGACGAAGCCGTGATTGTGAAGGGTGAGATCAAGACGCCGATGAACTACGGTTATGCTTTCTTTAAGGATGACGAAGGTGCACAACACTTCATTGAGGAGCAGGGAAGCGATCAAGCAAGTCTTTCATCCCTGGAAGACATTGATGAAGTAGCAAGTCATCGTCATATGAAAAAGATGGAGAAAATGAAAAACGGTGAGAGCATGGACATGAATCATGACCATCAGGATGACGGCATGAAGCATGAAGACAAAGAAGAGAGCAGTGAACACTCTCATTCATAAGAAAACCGGGCTAAAGGCATTTGCTTATTTAGCCCTTTTTCCGATTTGGAGGTGATAGCATGAAGAAATGGCTAGGCGTCATGGCTGTATTATGCCTCCTTTCCCCGTTATTTCCGAGCGTGATGATGGCAGAGAAATCCATTCAATCGATCATTGATGAAGCAGATCCAGGCTCGACTGTATATCTCGAATCAGGTACCTATCATGAAAACATTGTGCTGGATAAGCCGCTTACGCTGATTGGCAAAGGGAATGTCATCATCGAAAGTACAAGTAACGAACCGGTCATTTCCATCGATCATACCCGTGACATTACGATAGAGAATATAGAATTGTCCAGTCGCGACAAGGATTCGGTGGGAATCCAGGCAAACGCCAGTAAGTACTTGGTGATGAGAGACGTAAAGCTCAGTCATTTCAATTCCGGAATCGAACTTTTTAATGTTGGAAACAGTGAAATTTCTGACGTTACGATTGAAGGAAAGAAAGGACATTTTTCAAAAAAATTAAATGGTGTGACGCTTTATAAAACGAATAGAATCAAGGTTGAAGGTGCAGAGATCCGGAATGTGCAGGATGGGATTTACGTGGAAGAGGATCATCAAAGTCAATTGATTGGCAACCTCGTGTCACATTCACGTTACGGAATTCACCTGATGTATTCGGACGGAACCGCTTTGGTGAAAAATCATCTGAGTCAAAATGTTACCGGCCTGATGCACATGATGTCTGATGGAACAAGCATTAAACGTAATATAGTGGAACATCAAACGGGTTATAACGGATCCGGGATGGTTCTTTATAATGGGGGAAGCATTGAGGTGGAAGAAAATACGGTGGCACACAATGGCGTCGGCATGACGCTGCAAAATGTAGCCCACTCTGCCATTAAAGGCAATAGGATTTCTTCGAATCAAACAGGGCTTCAGTTCATCCAGTATGCACAATCGAATGAGTTCGCTGGGAATGAAGTATACGGAAACATCATGTCGGTTTCATCCGACCGGATCGGTGCAGTGCTGGAAAGGAATTACTGGGATGAATATAGCGGAATGGACGTTGACGGGGACGGTCTCGGCGATACGTTTTACCAGTCCAACGATTCTTTCGGAAGATTGATGGTCAAACAGAAGGCTTATCAATATTTCTTCGAGTCCCCGGCGGTCGTTACTTTGGGGAAAATGGAAAAGAAGCTTTCATTGAAGGATAAGAATGCCGTACGGGATGAAAAACCGTTGCTCCAAGGTTCAGGGAGCAACGTCGAGTGGGGGATGAATGTCTTCCAGCTGATTCTCGGGTCGGCAGGGTTTGCAGGAGGTTGGTTTGTATGGAGAAAATTAAGTGGCTCAAATGGATGAGCCTCACAAGCATCATTGCATGTATATGGATCATCGGTGCAGGATGTGGCAAAAAAGACATGAGCCCCCGGGACATCAATCCGGAGGTGGACACGTGCATTGTATGCAATATGAGCATTGTTCACGAAGATTATGCCGCACAGGCCGTGTTGGCAAACGGTGACAAGCTCATTTTCGATGATATTGGGTGCCTCGTTCAATATGCGATCGAACAACAGGAGGATGCGGTCGGGGCTAGCTATGTGAAGGAATACGAGACGGACAAATGGATCGACTCAAACACAGCCTATTTTGTGTATGATCAGGAATTTTGGACACCAATGTCTTACGGCGTCCTTGCATTCAGCACGAAAAATGGTGCAGAAGCGTTCATGAAAGAGGAAGGCAAAGGGAAATTGATGACTCCGGAAGACTTATCGGAGCACGAATGGGGCGTTCATGCCCATGAATAAATTATCGTCATTCATCACAGCGGAAATGAAAAAAATGGTGCGGACGAAGTCACTGTTCATATTCGGGAGCCTTCTGACACTATTACTTCTCTCGATTACGCTGGTACAAATGTTTGCCATGCCGGTCACTTCCTCGTTCACACGGTTTTCGGCTTCATTTTTAAACGTCCTGCTATTTTTATTGCCATTATTCACGTTGACGATAGGGGCATTGTCGATTTCGTCTGATATTGAGTCAAGATGGTTTTCATTGTTAAGGACCTATCCAATGCGAATAGGGACGTATACAATGGGGAAATTCGTTGCCCTTGTGAGTTCATTTTTGATCATGCTGACGGTAGGATACAGCCTCGTGCTGATCGTGAGCAGCGTGAGCAGGGGGAGTACCATTGATGTACTGATGCTGTCCCTGTCAGTTGTTGCCGTATGCGTCTTCTCGGCACTCTCGGTTCTGATCGGAAGCTTATCTAATAGCCGGGTTCAAAGCTTATCCCTCGCCCTTGGGGTGTGGGCATTCTTTTTACTGATCTATGAATATTTCATCATGGCTGCAGGCTCTTTTCTGTCAGGAACATTGTTGAAAAATCTGGTCATCATCCTGACATTTACCAATCCAGTCGAATGGATACGGACAGGATATATTTTATATTCGGGAAACGCAACGGTTCTTGGTCCGGTGTATTATGACTTCTCTGCGTTTTTCCTGACGGTAGCAGGGAAAGCCGCATATGTGCTCGTTTCCGTCCTTTGGGTGGTCCTTCCGCTGATCGGCAGCAATATCATCCTTAAGAAGAAGGAGGGAAGATAATGATCGTTTGCAATGAACTGACTAAGATTTATCCAACAGGCAGGACTGGTTTGGATTCCTTTCATTATGAGATTCCATCAGGAACGATTGTTGCGCTGACAGGAGGTAATGGTGCAGGGAAAAGCACGCTCATCAAGATGCTCACAGGGATCATCAAGCCAACGGCAGGGTCGATTGACTGGCATGGTCAGCGCTTCAGCTATATGCCTGACGACCTGGAGTTCCCGGAAGTACTGACGGCATTCGAAGCACTGGCGCTACTCGGTGCATTGAAGAATGTCGATCGGGATGCCTGCCAGCGGTTATTGCGCTATGTCGGTCTTGAAAACGTGGGCCATGAGAAAATCGGGACGTTTTCAAAAGGAATGAAACAGCGCCTCGCATTTGCCCAGGCCCTTCTGTCAGACGAAGAAGTCCTCATCCTCGATGAGCCGACGAACGGACTTGACCCCTACTGGATCAAATGGATGAAGGAATCACTGCTTCGGGAGAAAGCCAAAGGCAAGACGATCATCTTCTCCACCCACGAATTATCGTTTGCGGAGAGTGTCGCAGATGAATTGATCTTTTTCTATGAAGGGAACACATTGATCCGAGATTCAGTGGACAACCTGAAGAAATCAGGGAAGTCTGTGGAGGACGTAATCGTAGCTGAATTGGAAGGGTTAATTCAGGATGGTTCATAGTAGTGAAGGGATGATTACAGTCACTGTAGTCATCCTTTTTTTTGATTGAGATTTACTTCCTTATTTGAAATAATTGGTATTAAGGGGGAGTAGGGATGAATGTTGAAAAGAGAGGTAAAGTTGCTTCCATCGTGTTTGGCAGCATCATACTGATTGTCATTGTGTTATTTATCATCACAATCGTTTGGGGTAGCAAGTTGAAGGACATTATCAAGGATGGGTTTTCAGATGATGAGGCTGTGGTGGAGCTATATGGTGATATTTCTAATAGGGATGCATGAGTCACGTTTATGGAAAAAGTAGTTATGACGAAAAGGCGATGCTTCTGCCCGAGCCTGCTGACTGAACAGTTGGATATTAATTGAAACTTTTCCATATTTCTTTCGTATATATTGGAAAGGTTTAATGATCAAATATCGGGGCCGCACCCACCCTCATCAGCCTGTGGCAACGTACACGTAAAAACAATTCAGTACAAGAAAGAAGGATGAAGTCATGGCGAATGTAAACACAGCAGAAACCAAGATAACAAATGGAAAGGCAACAGCCGCGATGATACTGGGGATTCTATCGATTGTCTCGATCATCATCCCTATTGCAAGCCTGATCCTGGGCGTCACCGGACTCATTCTTGGCATACTCGGAAGAAAAGAAATCAAGCGCTTCCAGCAAGAGGGAAGAAAAATGGCTCTTGCAGGGATCATTTGCAGTGTGATCGGGATACTTCTGCCGATTATATTGACAGTGCTTACGTTCATGGCGTATTCGAGTACTCCTACCTCTATATAAAAGGGAGATTAATATGATAACTGCACTCATTCTTTTTGCCATTTTACTAATAATAGTTGGATTTTTAACACCGATTGCTTCGGGTACGACATTTTTGGTGGCTGGGATGTTGATGGTGGTCGCTTTAGTTTTATCGAGGAGGAAGAGAAGGGGGTAAGTATGTGTATGGGGAGAGTGGTGGGTATACTAAATGGGGTATTATTGAAGGTGAAATCCACTTTTTAGCTTGAAATGAGAAAAAGGAAGATAGAAATGTAAGAGCAACCTTCATTTTGGGGCTATCCTAACTGTGTAAAAGACTTTTTAAGGTCACTCGAACAGCCAATACCCGTCTGATAGACCGCTTATGAGCCGGTTTTCAATTTTTATGATCCGAAAATTTAGTTTATGAGCGGGAATTCTGATATATGATCCTCTATTCAAATATATGATCTCTTTGTCGAAAATGAACCATTCACAACGAAAAAAACGGGCCATCACTGGTCCGTTTTTTCTACTTTTTTAACAGACGAAGAATTGATTCGAAACACAGTGTCCGATAGAAATCATGCAAGTTGTCGTCATCTTTCATCAGCCACTGAATGAGGCTTCCATCGATTATACAACGGATGCTGATGACGCTTTGTTCGATGTTATCGACTGTAAAAACACCTTCTTCGATTCCCTGTGAGATGATTTCCTCCGTAACAGTGCGGCAATTGTGGTAGAATTGCTGGTTGATTTCCCCGTAACGGTGATCATTTTTCACCTGTGCCAAGAAGTCGAGGTAAACACGATAAAAGCTTCTATTTTCATCCGGGGAAATGAACACCTGTTTGATATAGGCTTCGAGCTTTTCGATCGCCGTATCTTTCCCACGGATGGATTCGGCTTCTTTTGCATATATTCTTGTAGTGATCCATTCAAACAGGTGAACGAACACGTCTGCTTTATTTTCAAAATAGTAATTGGTGACGCCTTTACTCACGTCTGCGTAATCGGCGATATCCTGTAATGTGACAGATTCATAGCCTTTTTCAGTAGCGGCCTGAAATGCTGCTCTAAGGATTTGTTTCCTTCTTTGTTGTGCTTTGTTTGACATCTGATTGCAACCTCCAGTGAATACCTAGGATTAGTATACTAAAAAGTGTAGACATATTCGACCCTGAATTATACTGACCGGACAAAATAATTTGACCGGTCAGTATAAAATGTATTACGATGAACGGGAAATCAATGTTTGTGAAAGGAGACAATCTACCATGCAGGAACAATTTAATGCGCTAGTAGTGAATAAAACAGAAGAAGACTTTTCCGTAGAGGTTCAGAGATTATCAATGGATGACCTTCCTGAGGGGGATGTGTTAATAGAGGTCCATTACTCAAGTGTGAACTATAAAGACGGTCTTGCCTCTATCCCGAATGGAAATATTGTAAAGTCATATCCGTTTGTACCTGGAATCGATCTTGCGGGGATCGTCGTTTCTTCAAACGACGACCGTTACAATGAAGGAGAAAAGGTGATTGTAACAAGTTATGAGCTTGGCGTTTCCCATTATGGAGGATATAGTGAATTTGCCAGAGTACCAGCTGAGTGGGTGGTGCCGTTACCTAAACAGATGACGATGAAAGAAGCGATGGTATTCGGGACGGCAGGATTTACGGCGGCCCTTTCCATCCATCATTTAGAGGAAAACGGGTTGAAACCTGAAGATGGGCCGGTACTTGTGACAGGGGCAACCGGCGGCGTGGGAAGCATGGCCGTTTCAATGCTTGCCAAACGAAACTACGATGTGATTGCCAGTACCGGGAAAGAATCAGAATATGCTTTCCTGAAGGAACTAGGGGCGAAAGATGTGATCTCCCGGGAAGAAGTAACGCCGGAGAAGATCCGTCCAATCGGGAAACAGCGCTGGGCAGGTGCTGTCGATCCTGTTGGTGGAAAAACATTGGCATCGGTATTAAGCAATACGAAATATGGAGGAGCTGTTGCAGTAAGCGGACTGACAGGGGGCGTAGATGTTCCGACAACGGTTTTCCCATTCATTCTTAGAGGCGTGAGTTTACTGGGTGTAGATTCGGTCTACTGTCCAAAAGAGTTGAGAGAAACGCTATGGGAACGGATGGCTACTGACTTAAAACCTGAAGGACTGGATAATATGGAAAATGAAGTGTCATTACAAGATCTTCCTCGCACGCTGAATGACATTCTTGAAGGAAAAGCAAAAGGAAGAACAGTCGTCAAAATCAAAGAATAACATGGAGAACAAAAATCAGGGACTTATCTATCATAGGATAAGTCCCTGATTTTTGTTCAAATGCGCAAATGCAGCACATGCTGCGGTCCTTTAGGCCCCACATACACCTCATGTTCATCAACAAAACCCGTTTTCAAATAAAGGCTGATCGCAGCGGCATTCCGCTTGTTTACGCCGAGTACGATCTCCTTTGTATCCGGGAGATGCTCCCGCAAAAAGTCTGGCAATGAAGTCAACGCCTGTTTAGCAAAACCTTTCCCTTGATGCTGAAAATCAATCGAAAATGATGTTAATAATCTGGCGTCTGTCCTGTTCGTGTATCTATGAAGTTTCTCACCTTTTTCCAGTGCAAATTAGCCGACAGGTTTCTCTTCGGCCACAATCATGACGTGGACGGTGTCAGGTGAGATGAACGGGTCTTGTATTTTTTTCAATGGGTAACTGGTGAATTCGAGCTGGTCATCGGGCAGTTCAAAGTTCGAAAGTGCCTGTTGGAAATTATCGCTGTATTGAACTAATGTCGAAGATACTGAGTTGGGCTTCATCTCGATCGCCTCCTGTATAAAATGAGTGTATTAGCTATGGAAAATAAATGCAATTAGTAACGGAAAAAGATTGAGAAAATAACCAATATTTGAAATAATTGGAGGGGTGATAAATATGAACGGAGGAATACACATGGTAACGAATACGAATGAAATTCACGTGCCGCCCAAGCATATCGTGTCGGCAGCAACGATTGTCCTGAATGAAGAGAACGAAATCCTTTTGATCAAAAGTCCCCGGAACGGCTGGGGAATGCCTGGTGGTCAGGTGGAAGAGGGAGAGTCTTTGAAAGATGCGGCGATACGAGAGACGAAAGAGGAATCTGGCATTGATGTGGAAATCGTGAAGTTTTGCGGAATTTTCCAGAATGTAGGCGCGTCGATTTGCAATACGCTTTTCCTTGCAAAACCTGTCGGCGGTGCATTCGCCACGTCCGATGAAAGTGAGGAAGTCGGTTATTTTCCGATTGAAGAAGCGCTGGAGATGGTGACGTTCCTAAATTTCAGGCAGCGGATTGAATCCTGTCTTGATGAAAGTGCTCATCCGTTTTATGTAGAGTTTTAAGTTTGGGAATGAGTATGAACCGGATACAGGTATGTGAGTATAGGAAAGAATGGGAAATCGAATTCCTGAATATAAAGAGTATTCTTGAAGGGAAGGTCGGACATGTTGTGGCAGAACATATCGGCAGCACCGCGGTTAAAGGGCTTGCAGCGAAGCCAATATTGGATATTGATCTTGTGATAGGAACTGTGGAGCTTTTTCGTACCGTCCGTGAAGACCTTGAAAAGCTCGGATATTTCTATCAACCTCAATGGAGTTTTGAAGGAAGGGACGCGTTTGGCAGGCGGGACCCGTTCACACCCTGGGACGGGAAGGACACCACATGGATGAATCATCATTTATATGTATGTCCGACCGACAGCGTTGAACTGGCGCGGCACCTCGCTTTTAGAGATTATTTAAGAAGCAATTGGAGCGCGGTCGAAGAATACAGTGATTTAAAAAAGAGGCTTGCAGAATCGTTCATCAGCAGGACCCAATATACAGAGGGCAAAACGGCGTTCATTGAGAGAGTATTGAAAAAAGCGTTGAGTTGATACCAGGAGGAATTTACGTTGAAAAAATGCTGCGTTTCCTGATCCCTGCTGCCTTTTTGATGATCACTGGATGTCAGCAGACGACAGGTCAGGAGGATGAACTTTTCCATTATAAGGATTCCTATGTAGGAGACAGCGGTGCATTGGGCAATATTACAAGAAGACTCCCGCGTCCAGACGGAGAGCATCTCGAGGGCATTGAACTCAAAACAACAGAGAAACCGTATGGGATTATCTTGAATTACACAAGCGCAGAAAGTGAGGGGATTACCACGAAATATCATGAACTGACACTTTCAAATGGAACAATGATCCTGGCGCTGGTCAAAAATGCAGATTGGGTTCAGTTCAATTACCTTGATGGTTCCAATACGGTAACGAGGGAATCACTGGAGAACTGGTATGGAAAAGACATCAGCGAATTTTCAAACGAAGATGAGCTGAGTGAGTTTGTGCAGCCGTATTTGGAAGATGAGACAAAAGTAGACCAGTTTTTTCTAGAGTAAGAAATAGTGAAGGAGAGAGTAAATATTGAAACTAAACGCCTTTATAATCAGAATTTCACTCATGATCCTTATCATTTTTGGCGGGACGTTTGTTATCCAATTTGTCAAAAGCGGTGACCTATTAGTAGGCCAAATGATTGGGTTCGGTATCGGCACGGGTGTGCTTCTTGCTGCAGTAATGTGGAGGAAGAAGAACGGCGGTGTGCAGGAAGGGTGAGATGGAAGGATGGGGAGTATGCTCCCGAGCTGAACGGGATTGTTCATTGGGTGAAGGTGGAAGGCAGTGAATACAGAACTGTACCCCTGATCGTAATCCACGGCGGGCCGGGAGGAAATCATTATGTGTTTGAGCGGAATGCAGGTCCAGCCCTGTCAGCAAAGAGGACAGTCGTTTATTACGAGCAACGGGGGTGTGGAAGATCTTCATCACCACAATCGGAAAAGGAGTACAGCATGAATGTATTGATCCGGGACTTTATTGCACTGAAGCAGTGGCTGGGTGTCGGCAAAGTGGATTTACTCGGATATTCGTTTGGCGGGGAGTTGGCCCTGGAAATCGCTTCTCATATCCCTTCTGACATTCATAAGATTGTTCTGTCTGGTCCAAGCTTGATGAAGACTGAAATTCAGAGGATGGTTCAGCTGACGGGGTTCCTTTCAGTAGCGGAGGATGAGATGTATCATAAGCTTTCACCGGTGTACAAACAAGGGTTGTCGATTGGAGAGATGTATGAAAAGGTGTGGAATCTTGTGGATGCGGACACCGTTGATCGATTGTTGTTTCAAGATCAGAAGATTGCCAGGCGGAACCGGGATATGTGGGAGAGGAGCAAACTTGAGAACACAGGTTTAATGATGGAAGCATTGAACAGAGAGCCCCAATTGATTCCCTTAGAACAACGCCTGGACAGGGTTACTCAGCCTACACTCATCCTGACAGGTATCCATGACCGGAATACGGGCGTGCCGATCTCAACAATGATTCACAGAAATCTGGCGGCCAGCAAGCTCGTTCTGTTTGAGAATAGTGCTCATTTTCCTGACCTGGAAGAAACAAAGAAATTCACTGAAGAAATCCATCAATTTTTGACCGGAGAGAATGAAGGTGATGGACTATGAAGAAAGTGGAATCAAAGAATCAACACAATTCAATCAAGATGTTATTAAGCTATTCAACTCACAACTGGGAACAAGAATATAAGAAGAGTATCGACTCTCCGGATAGGGCGTTGTATGTGATGCTTCAAGAGGAAACATATGTAGGCTGCCTCGTTATAGAATGGAAGAATGACTACTTCTGTGAAGTGAAACATATCGCCGTATCCCCGTCTGCAAGGGGCAGGGGGATAGGAAGGGAAATGATTGATCGCTTGGTCGACACTTGTTCCTTCACGTATCTTGGCGCAGAAACTGATCAGGAAGCAGTTGATTTTTACAGGAAGATCGGCTGGAAGATCACCAGTCTGGGAGAGAAGTATCCTGGTGTGGAACGATTTTGGTGTGAATATCATCGTGAAAAGGAGTGACTTCTTTGTTCAAATCAGATAAGGTAAACAGAATCATTTCTCTCATTGTGTATTGGGGTATTGTCATTTTTGTTGTTGTCCAAAACCCGGACATCTTGACTAATACATTATTCTGCATCATCACCTTGGTTCTCTCCATCACCTTCACAGTTACGCAACTCGTGAAGCTGACTTCATGAAAAGCTTGTATTCCCCACATTTATTTGAAATAATTGGTATAGAATGAATAGACTGAATATTCAGGGGGGGAAAAGCGATGTTGTGGTGGATTATAGGAATTGGAATTGTAGCGGGAACAGTCAGTGCGCTCTTTAGAAGGAAAAGCTTTGATGCGAGCAATAAGCATGAAAGACAAATCCAGGAAGAGGAGCGGGTCAAGGCCGGCAGCTGGTGGGGCGGAGGCGGTCAATAGCCCCGTGAGCTACAAGAAGGGAACCGGTACATACTGGCGTCCCTTTTTTAATGGAACAAAGGGAGGTCTTGGATTGAAGGTTTTAAGAAAAATGAATGTCATGATCGGAGTGGTGGCCGTCATTGGAGCAGCCTGTCATTTTTGGGGCATTGTTGATTTTTAAATGAATCTTGTCATCTTCTATCTGGGCATGATGTATATGCTCCATGGAATCGAAATGGCTAAGAGGGTTGAAAAAGGGAAGACGCTGGCATATGTGTATCTGTTGGCCGCAGTCATCTGCTTTTCAGGACTGATTGTGCAAAATATATTCTAAGGAGGAAGCTGATGGTGACAGAAGATTTTTATTGCGATCAAGTGTTAAGCGGGAAAACCGTGGTGGATCGGGTGAGGGAGACAGAAAATGTGTTGGCCTATCATCATACGAAGCCGTTCTACCCGTTACATATTGTCGTCATCCCAAAGAAACATATTCCTTCTCTCCTCCATTTGGAAAAGAAGGATGATACTCTGTTGTTGGAGATGATGGGTGTGATCAGGGAGGTCGCATCACAGGTTCAGGATGAACACGGGGCATGCAAGGTGATCACGAATATGGGCGATTATCAAGATTCGAAACACCTTCACTGGCACATCGTTTCAGGTCAACCTTTACAATCATAGCCATCACGGAAACCGCATAGAGGAGGTTGCTTTCATGCAAATGATCTATGATTTATTAGTTGGTGTAGGACTGGTCTTTTTAGGTCTGGTATCGTTTTTGGTATTTTCGATTGTGAGGAATAAAAAATAGCGGGGATGGAGAATAGATGATTCAATTTCAAAACGGGTATTGTACCGTTTTTCAAAGCTCTTTATACATGACAACATCAGCTGTCGTACAGACTGAAGAGGCTGTCATCATGACGGATCCGAACTGGCTGTCGGTTGAGGTGGAAGAGATCAGGGAGTACATAGACAAAATTTTGGGAGACAGACAGCTTTATATCATATACACCCATAGTGATTTTGACCATATCATTGGTTCAGGAGCTTTTCCAGAAGCCAAGGTAATCGCATCAAGCGGTTTGAAACATCATGAATTCAAGGAAGAAATAATGAACCAGATTTATCAGTTTGATCAAAAGTATTATGTAACGAGAAACTACAAACCGGTATATCCTTCCGTTGATATTGAGGTCACTCATGACGGGCAGCGTGTTGAAATCGGTTCTGTGACCCTGACATTCTATCTTGCGCCGGGTCATACAGATGACAGCCTGTTCACCGTGATCGAACCTTATGTCATCTTCCTCTCTGGTGATTACCTCTCTGACGTCGAATTTCCATTTATTTTCGGCAAGTATAAAGATTATGTCTCGACAATTGAAAAAGTCGAAAGCATATTGGATCACCACGCAATCTCACTTCATGTTCCTGGACATGGTAATGTGACAGATCATACAGAGGAAATCAAAAGCAGGGTAGTCAAATCTACATATTACTTAACAAGCTTATCTGAAAACCATGAAGATATCGAAGCGTTTTTGCGGGAGGAATATCCTTTTTATGAAGGAATGAAAAGCATTCATCAGGAAAACCGAAAGAAGGCTAATATGAACACCTGCTGAAGGTCAACATGATCTTCAGCTTTGTTATGATTCTATCAAATAAAGGAGGCCCATTGAGCATGTCCATCACCTCATTGGTATCATCTATACAATCCCATTTCCACTTATCCCGTCACACAAACCGACCATTCCTCATCGCCATCGACGGTCTGGGCGGAGCTGGTAAGACAACACTGGCAAAAGAACTTGAGCTTGAATTGAAGAATGTGAACAACGAGGTCTTCCTACTTCATCTCGATGACTTTATCGTCGAGTCGTCGAAACGGTACGGCACAGGGTATGAGCCCTGGAAGGAATACTATTTGCACCAATGGGATGTAGAATCGTTAAAGGCTGAGCTGTTTGAAAGGCTATGGGGGAATAAAGAGGTCATCCTTCCTTTATATAACCAGAAGACAGACTCTGTCTCGCCTCAAGCATTAAAAGTTCCTTCTTCTGCCATCCTGATGATCGAAGGGGTATTTGCTCAGAGGGAGGAATGGCGGACTTTTTATGATTTTTCCATCTTTCTCGACTGCCCTCTTGAAGAAAGGGTGGCGAGGGTACTGCAACGGGATTCGTATCTCGGCGGGTATGATGCGAGGGTGGAGAAGTATGAGAAGAGATATTGGCCTGCGGAAGAATTTTATGTGAAGACGCAAGATCCGTTGAGGAAGGCGGATGTTGTGTATAGAATCAAGGGATAAAAAGTGAATTTCAAAGTGGATGTGCAATTGGAAGTGAATATCCATTGAAAATCCCCAAATGTATCCGATAGGAACATTAAGTAAGGTGTAGGTATAATTTACTATTTTTAGGGGATGGTGGTACGATGAATCAATCAACGATCAGTAAAAGTACAGGGGTGTTGAACCCGCAATCGATAGTGGCTTCCCTTGAAAACAACTTGGCCATGATTGCGTTTGATACGCATCGGAAAGTCATATGGGTGAATGAACATTTCGCAGGGGCGATTGGATACGATGCAAGGGAACTTATTGGAATGGATCATCAGGAATTCTGTACTCCTGTGTATAGGAAAAGTGGCGAATATGCGGCATTATGGAACGACCTGAGAGATGGGAAAAAGTTTCAGGAGAAAATTGAAAGGGTGAACAAGCAGGGGGAACGGCTCTGGCTTGAAGCAACCTATATTCCTGTTGTGAATGAAGATGGACTCGTAAAGGCTGTACTGAAAATAGCTACGGATATAACAAAACGGGAAGACCTCACGTTGGATTTAATCGATCAGCTGAAGCAGATGCCGAATGAGCTGGTGAAGGTTGTGATCGAAAATGCGTCAGAGAAAAAGAAAGCAGTTGACTCACTCGAAAATCAAATCAGTTTAATTGAAGAAACGTCGAAGCTGATTAAAAATATTTCTGCTCAAACCAACCTCCTAGCACTCAATGCTGCGATTGAAGCTGCGAGGGCAGGAGAACATGGCAGGGGTTTTAGCGTAGTGGCCCAAGAGGTGCGTAAGTTGTCAGGGAATGCCGATGAAGCGATCAAGGAAGTGAATTCGAACATCGAGCAAATCACGAAGGAGCTTTCAAATGTGACCAGAATCACAGAAGAGCTGCAAAAGCTCGTCAAAGAAACGAAACGTTCATTCGATCAGACAATTGAAAAATTCGAAAAGGTGAACTAAACAGGTAAGGGGCTTATCACTTCATTATGATAAGCTTCTTTTTTTTGAAAAAACATTGTGGAAAAATACAAAATTTGAAATAATTGGAATTATGCGTGTGGAATAGAGAAAAGTGATAACAAGGGGGAGAGAGACATGGCAACATGGATGGTACATTTCAGGCTAGCTGAAAATCTATTGAATAAAGGTTTGAAAGTAGTAGAAAGAGAGTTTGTCGTCGGAAATATCGGTCCGGATTGCGGGCTGCCGGACAGTGAAACAGGGGTGTTTTATCCAGGAAAAGTGGTGACACACTTTAAAGAACATAACATCATCTGTCCTGAGTTGTTTTTCAATCAGTACTTGAAGAGGGAAAGACCTGCATGTGATAAAGTGTTCTCATTCTATCTTGGGTATTATCTTCACCTCGTAACCGATGTGGAATGGACGAAGCTGCACAGGGAGAAGAAGAAGGAACCGGTGTATCAAGGGATTCTCGGTTCCGAGGACTATACGAGGATCATCAAGCGGGACTGGTACGGGACGGATTTTGTTTATTTAAAGGAGCATCCGGAGCATGTGTTTCATCGGGTTTTTCAACATATTACAGATTTCCCGGATTATATTGATATTTTCCCGGAGAATCAAATCATGAAGCAGATCAAGCGGATTTCAGACTTCTATAACGGCACCTATTATGCAGAAACTTTGGAGCCTGACTACCGTTTCGAGTATTTGACGCCTGAGGAAGTGACCCGGTTCGTGGATGAGACGACTGACAAATTGGTGACGGTTTTGAAGGGAATCTACCCTGAGGAAATATGGGGTGGGGTTGGACAGGTCCACACGTAATGTAGGGATGCACCTGTCCAGAGTGTCCGGATTTTGGACAGGTGGCCCACACCATTTCGGGTCGTGACTGATCTGGAGAACTGGCACAATTCTTGCAATATCCCTGTGTGAATAGATAAAACTGGAGGTCATAGTATGAGAAGCAGTGAATCAATCGCCATTGTCACAGGCGGGGCATCAGGGTTAGGGGAAGCGACGGTAAGACAGATCGTGAAAGGTGGCGGAAAGGCAGCGATCCTCGATTTGTCAGAGGAAAGGGGCCAGGCGCTGTCGGAAGAGTTAGGTGAGAGTGCGATTTTCGTCAAGACGGATGTGTGCAGTGAGGAAGATGTGGCGAAAGCGATTGAAGCAAGCGTGGAGGCATTCGGCTCCATCAATACGGTCGTCAATTGTGCAGGGATCGGGATCGCATCCAAGGTGCTGTCACGGAAAGGGGTTCATTCCCTGGAACTGTTTTCAAAGGTGATTGGGATTAACTTGATTGGATCTTTCAACGTCATCCGCCTTGCAAGTGAACAGATGACGAAGAATGAACCTAATGAGGACGGTGAGAGAGGCGTCATTGTGAATACCGCTTCTGTGGCGGCATTTGAAGGACAGATTGGACAGGCTGCGTACAGTGCTTCCAAAGGAGGGGTGGTCGGGATGACACTTCCGGTCGCCAGGGAGCTAGCTTCATTTGGAATCAGGGTGATGACGATCGCGCCAGGATTGTTCCACACACCGATGTTTGAATCACTCCCGGATGAAGCCATAGATTCCTTAGGGAAAATGGTACCGTTCCCTAAGCGTCTCGGTCTACCTGAGGAGTATGCCCGACTTGTTGAAAGCATCCTGACAAATCCAATGCTAAACGGAGAAACGATCCGCCTAGACGGAGCCATCCGCATGCAGCCGAAATAACATTTTTGCCCTTCCTTCTTGGAGGGGCTTTTTATTAGCTCCAGACGCGACTATGATAAAATGAAGTGACCAGATAGATTTGAAAGGAAGGATACACAATGATCACCTATCACAGTCTCCATCATGTCAGCTTGACAGTGACCAACCTTGAGAGAGCAAAAGCGTTTTACTCTGACGTGTTATGCTTAAAGGAAATTGACCGTCCGGATTTTGGTTTTCCAGGGGCATGGTATGAAATAGGGGAACAGCAGCTCCACCTGATTGTGGATCCATCCTCACAGACGATCCGTAAAGATAAGCACCTCTCCAGCAGGGAAGGTCACTTTGCCCTCCGCGTCGAGAGCTATGACAAGGCGCTTGAGTGGTTGAAGGACAAAGGCGTGGAAGTTCTTGACAAACCTCAGTCGAAGAGCGGTTTTATGCAGATTTTCTGTGCCGACCCGGATGGAAACCTGGTTGAGCTGAATGTAGAACAGACGAAGAGATGACGGAAAGCCAGGGGAAGTGACCCCCTGGCTTTTTTCATTCTCCTAATCTGTCAGTGACCTTTCACTCATTAAACAGTATAATAGAACTATGAGTTTGAATTTTCTGATTAATGTTGAAGGGGGATTGACATGATTCAGTTCCGGGAGATTGTCACGCCTGTCGATTGTGTGATGACGGAGCAAAGCACATTGGAAGAAGCGTTGAAAATGATTAAGGATAAGAAGTGGAATCTCCTTCCTATCACGGACGGAGATCGACATATACAAGGTGTGTTCACCAGAAGCGGGCTGTATCAGATGATCCTTGACGGACGACCGCTTAACACACCGATCGAAGCATACATAAAAAGAGAAACACAAACCATACCCGTGAATACGCCGTATAAACAAATTGAGGATCTGGTGAAAACGAGCAAGGCGGGCACCGGTGTCGTGGTGGACGAAGAGGACAAGGTGATCGGATTATTGACCAAAACAGAAATGGTGATGGCCCTGTTAAAGTCAGCGAACACATTGAAAGATCAGCTGGAAACGATTCTCACCCATTCGAACATGGGGGTGTTGATGACCGACGAACATCTCTCCATCAGGTATGCGAATGAATCATTCACACGGATTACCGGGCGCCCTGTGGAGAGCGTTCTGACGCGACAACTGCACGATGTGTTCCCGGAGCTGCCAACCGGCCTGGAAGGGTCACATCATGAGCCGGCGATTCAGTCGGTGCTCCACCTGTCCTCTTATGAAACGGTGAATCATCAGCAGGGGAAAATCATCCTGCTACAGGATTTGTCTGAAATCGAGAAGATGGCAGAAGAACTCGAGACGGTGAAGAAACTGAAGCTGACGATTGAAACGTCGCTTGCCCATGCCTTTGACGGCATCCTGATGACCGATGAAAGGAATATCATTACGATGGTCAGCCCGCCGATGCTTGAGCTGTTCAATCTGGAAAGGGAGGACGTGCTCCATCAGGATGCAGCGAAAGTGCTCCCGGAGTTGAAACTGGAGCGGGTATTCAAGTCGGAAAGTGCCGAAGTGAGTGATTTCAACGAACGGAAGGGCATCAAATACATCGTTCACAGAATCCCGATCATAAGAGAAGGAAGGGTGATCGGGGCCATCGGGAAAGTGATGTTCCGTCAATTGAATGAAGTGAGCGAGCTGTTCCGGAAGCTGCAAAGGGCCGAAAGCAAGGCGAGCTTTTATCACCGGGAGCTGCAGAAAACCGAGTCTGCCCGCTTCACATGGGATCATATCCTCAGTGAATACCCTTATATGGACAAGCTGAAGAAAAGTGCAGCGAAAGCAGCAAAGGGAAGGTCGACTGTATTGATCAGGGGTGAAAGCGGGACAGGGAAAGAGCTGTTCGCCCATGCGATCCATAACAGTTCTGCAAGAAGCGACGGAAAATTTGTCATCGTCAACTGTGCGGCCATCCCGGAGGATTTACTGGAGTCAGAGTTCTTCGGTTACGAAGAAGGGGCATTCACCGGTGCGAACCGGCGGGGAAAGGTGGGGAAATTCGACCTTGCCAATGGCGGGACATTGTTTCTCGACGAAATTGGCGATATGTCGATCTCCCTGCAGGCGAAGCTGCTTCGGGTCCTTCAGGAACGGGAATTTTACCGTGTCGGGGGGAATGAGCGCATCAAGGTGGATGTCCGGATCATCGCAGCGACCAACCGACATCTTGAGGAGATGGTGAAGGAGGGGCAGTTCAGGGAGGATCTTTATTATAGACTGAACGTGATTTCCTTGAATATCCCACCGCTGCGTGAGCGGGTCCGGGACGTGGAGCACCTCACCCAAAAGCTGATGATCGAGCTGAATACCATGCTTGGCACAAGCATCACCGGTATTTCAGAGAAAGCGGAAACGGCTTTGCTTCAATACGATTGGCCGGGGAATGTGCGGGAACTCCGGAATGTGCTTGAGCGTGCCATAACGTTTGCAGAGCACGGCTATATCCAGATGGAGGATCTGCCTGAATACTTGATCTCGAACCTCCCGAATCGACACGTTCAGCCGGTCAGCCTGGCAGAGGACGCAGAGCTCGGCGCGATCAAGAAGGCTTTGACCCAATCGAACGGTAATAAAGCACAGGCCGCAAGACTGCTTGGCATCAGCCGGTCAGGCTTGTATGAAAAATTAAAGAAATATCAGCTGTCTAAACAGAGTTACCATGTCTAAACAAGGTGTCCAGTTTCTAGACACCTTTATATTCTCCATAGCCACAAATGCTTAGAATCAGTGTGTGGTATATTTTCTGAAAGTTGGCACAATATTTGCATGGATAATATTGAATGCGTTTTCAAAAATGTTCAATAGGGGGAATGGAAATGGATATCGGTTCTTATTTGGAGCAGAATGCGAGAAAGAAGAAAGACAAGGTGGCCATCAAGTGTGAGGGCAGAACGTACACGTATAAGCAGTTCAATGAAGAAGTGAATAAACTGGCACATGGACTCCTGGCACTCGGCATTGAAAAAGGGGACAAAATGGCCCTGATGATGAAAAATTCCGATCAGTATGTTCTCGCATTCTTCGCCGGTGCGAAGATCGGGGCAGTCGTCGTCCCGGTCAACTTCAGGCTGACGGCTTCTGAGGTTCATTATATTCTCGAACAGTCGGAAGCAGCAGTCGTGTTCTGTGACGGGGAATTCGAAGAAACCGTCACATCTGCAAGGGAAGGGACTTCGGTTCTGCATGTGATCACCACGGGCGCTCCGGGTGTCGTCGGTCATCACGCCTTTGACTCAATCGTGAGTGATAACGGAGAAAATCCTGCGATAGAAGTCAGGGACGATGATGACCTGGAAATCCTCTACACATCAGGAACGACCGGCAGACCAAAGGGGGCTTTATTCGACCATAAGCGGATATTCAATGTCGGATTGACGATGATGATCAGCATGGGCATTAATGAAGAAGAGACGATCCTTCATATCGCCCCATTATTCCATTCAGCCCAGTTGAATCTGTTCCTCATTTCAGGGGTTGTGTTAGGCGCGACCCACGTCATCCACCGTGACTTCCATCCGGTAACCACGCTTGAAGCGATAGAGAAGCACCGCATCACCCATTTCTTCGGGGTGCCGGCGATGTATAACTTCATGCTGCAAGTGCCGAATGCTTCTTCCTATGATCTTTCTTCCATTAAACGATGCGGATACGGTGCGGCACCTATGGCACCGGAAATCGTCAGGAAGTCGATGGAATTGTTCAAGACCGATCAATTTTACAACCTCTGCGGTTTGACAGAAGCAGGTCCAGGCGGGATTCTCCTCGATCCTGAAGGGCACCGTACCCATTTTGGCAAAGGAGGGAAAGCGGCGTTCCTGACAGAAGCAAGGGTTGTGAATGAAGAAGGGAAAGACATTGTCCCGGGTGCGGTCGGCGAATTCGTCGTAAAGGGTGAATCCCTCATGAAGGAGTATTATAAGAAGCCGGAAGAAACGGCGAAAACGCTGAAAGACGGCTGGCTGTATACAGGCGACCTAGCGACCATTGATGAAGAAGGATATATCACCCTCGTGGACCGGAAGAAGGATATGATCATTTCAGGCGGTGAAAATGTCTATTCCATCGAAGTCGAGGAAGTGCTGTATGAGCATCCATCCGTACTTGAGGCAGCAATTATTGGACTGCCTGATGATACGTGGGGAGAAGCAGTATGCGCAGTCATCGTGCCAAAGCCCGGGGCTTCGATCGATGAACAGGAGATGAAAGCTTTCTGCCGTCAGAAGCTTGCAGGATACAAGATTCCAAGAAGGATCTTCGTCGAAGAATCACTTCCGAGGAATGCATCAGGGAAAATATTAAAATATCAATTGCGGCAGTCGCTGAATACAGTCGGACAATAAATGTGAAGCAGTGAGGAGAAGGATTTATGGAACATTTATATTTAACGGATGATCATGAAATCTTCCGCAAGTCATTACGGAAATTTTTAGAGAAAGAGGCCTACCCTTACTATGATCAGTGGGAGGAGGAGCGGATGATTCCCCGCTCCTTCTGGACAAAGATGGGGGAGCAGGGATTCCTTTGCCCGGATATAGACGAAGAATACGGGGGGAGCGGGGTTGACTGGGGATTCTCGGTCATCATCAACGAAGAGATTGAGCGGGTCGGCTCAGGCCTTGTCGGAATCGGACTTCATAATGATATCGTCGTTCCTTATATCACCGCGTTTGGGACCGGGGAGCAAAAGAAGCGCTGGCTGCCGAAATGCACCACCGGGGAGTTCATTACGGCAATTGCGATGACAGAACCCGGTACCGGATCGGATCTTGCGAATATCAAGACGACCGCTGTCCTCGATGGTGACCATTACGTGCTCAACGGTGCGAAAACGTTCATCACCAACGGGATCCATTCAGACCTTATCATTGTTGCCTGTAAAACCGATCCGAAGGCGAATCCGAAACATAAGGGAGTCAGTCTGCTGGTTGTGGAACGGGATGCTCCCGGATTTTCGAGGGGTAGGAAGCTGAATAAGGTCGGCCTTCACTCTCAGGATACAGCGGAACTGATTTTTGAAGACTGTATCGTACCGAAAGAGAACCTTCTTGGAGAAGAAGGAAAAGGGTTCCTTTATCTGATGGATAAGCTGCAGCAGGAACGCCTGCTTGTGGCAATTGCTGCACAGGTGGCGTCTGAAGTGATGCTCGGGCAGACGATTGAATATGTGAAAAGCCGGGATGCATTCGGTAAGCCGGTGAGTAAATTCCAGAATACCCAGTTCAAAATTGCCGAAATGGCGACAGATATCGAAATGGGAAGAAGCTTCCTCGATCAGTTGATCAAGGCGCACATTGACGGGGAGGATATCGTGACGAAGGTGTCGATGGCAAAATGGAAGCTGACCGACAGTGCGAAGCGAATCGCCGGTGAGTGCATGCAGCTACACGGCGGTTACGGTTATATGGAAGAATACGAGATTGCAAGGCGATTCAGGGATATTCCCGTCGCAAGCATATATGCAGGAACGAATGAAATCATGAAAACGATCATTGCCAAGAACTTAGGTTTATAGAAAGGAAGAGGAAGCATGCGGGAAGTTGTGATTGTGGAAGGGGTACGGACCCCCGTTGGTAGAAGAAAAGGATTGTTAAACGATATGAGGCCGGATGAACTGGCTGGAGAGGTGCTGGCAGAACTTGTGAAGCGTGCGGGCATCGATGCGGCGCTCATCGAAGATGTGATACTCGGATGCGTCACCCAGTCAGGCGAACAGGCAGGGGATATTGCCCGTGTGGCTGCGCTGATTGCAGGCTTTCCGATCGAGGTGCCTGGTACGACGATTGACAGACAATGCGGTTCGAGTCAGCAGGCCGTTCATTTCGCTTCCCAGGCGATTCTTGCAGGAGATATGGACGTGGTCATTGCAGGCGGTGTCGAAAATATGTCGAGGGTGCCGATGGGATCGAATTATCAGGATGCCGTCCCGTTCAGCCCGAAGCTAAAAAGCCGTTATGAAGTCATCCACCAGGGATTGTCTGCAGAACGGATCGCAGAGAAATACGGATTCAGCCGGGCAGAGCTGGATGCATTCGCCGCTGAAAGCCACCGTCGTGCATTGAGAGCCCAGAAAGAGGGGTATTTCAAAAGGGAGATCATGCCCCTTGAGGTGACGCTTGAAAATGGGGAGACGACTACGGTGACCGAGGACTCTGGCCCACGTGAAGGGACGACCGAGGAAGTGCTTTCAGGATTGAAGACGGTATTTAAAGAAGACGGGGTCATCCATGCCGGGAACTCCAGCCAGATCAGCGATGGAGCGGCTGTCCTTTTATTGATGAGCCGTGAGAAAGCGGAAGAACTGGGCTTAAAACCACGCTTCAAAGTACACACCCGTGTAGTGGTGGGATCAGATCCTACTCTGATGCTGACGGGGCCGATCCCGGCAACGGAGAAAGTATTGAAGAAATCTGGCCTGTCACTTGATGAAATAGATGTCTTCGAGGTGAATGAAGCGTTCGCGCCGGTGACGATGGCGTGGCTGAAGGAAACAGGCGCAGATTCTGCCAAGTGCAACCCGAACGGCGGGGCGATTGCCCTCGGTCATCCACTCGGCGCAAGCGGTGCGCGACTGATGATTTCGATGATGCACGAGCTTGAAAGAACAGGTGGCCGATACGGGCTGCAGACGATGTGTGAGGGGCACGGAATGGCAAATGCGACAATCATCGAGCGGTTGAATTAAGGGAGGGATGATATCCTGCCATGCTGAATGACATCAAAATCATCGATTTCACGAACTACATCCCAGGCCCATTTGCGACACTCCGGCTGGCAGAGCTCGGAGCCGAGATCATCAAGGTGGAAGCACCTGATGGGGACCCGGCCCGGCACAGCGGTGGAGGACTTGTTTTTAAAGCGCATAACCGTGGCAAGAAAAGCTTATCAATGAACCTGAAACATGAAGAAGGAAGGGATCTTGCCCTCGATTTGATCAAAAGGGCCGACGTCGTAGTCGAAAGCTTCCGTCCCGGTGTGATGGATAAGCTCGGACTCGGCTACGAATCAGTCAGGGTAGTCAATCCAGGCATCATCTACTGTTCAATCACAGGCTACGGGGACAGAGGAGACATGGCCGGCCTCGGGAGCCATGATTTGAATTATATGAGCGTCAGCGGAGCACTTTCCCAAATGAAGGACCGGGATGGCCGACCGGTCCATCCCACCCAGACGTTTTCCGATTACATAGGGGGACTCGCCGCAAGTGAACGAATCCTTGCAGCGCTTGTCGGCAGGGGCGTGACGGGAGAAGGCGGTTACCATTGCATTTCGATTGCCGACACCATGGCGTCGATGATGTGCAACCATGCCCTGATCGAGAAGGAAAAGGGTTATGCCCATGGCGTGCAGGTATTGAACGGCACCGTCATCTCCTATCACCTTTATGAAACAAGTGACGGAAAGTTTGTCAGCCTCGCTGCCCTCGAGCCGAAATTCTGGCGGAACTTCTGTCATAGAGTTGACAGGGAGGAATGGACGACTGCCCATTATTCGATGCCTGACGCTGACAACCCTGTATTCAGTGAAATGGTCAGCTTGTTTAAAAGTAAAACACAAGCTGAATGGTCTATATTCGGACAAGTGGTGGACTGCTGTCTGACGCCGGTTCTTGAGACAGGTCAGCTGTCACAGCATCCACTTTTTAAAGACAGGGAGATTTTCATCGGGAGCGGTCAGGTGAAGATGCACGGAGACTTGAAGGGAATGTCCGACTCACCTCCCCCGGCTAAAGGGGAACACACCAATAGCATCCTTCAGGACTGGCTTGCTTCTTCAGATGAACAAATCAGGGAGTGGCAGGATAAAGGCGTCATACGATAAAAATTGAAAGAGAGAGGGGAAGATTACGATGATGAACGTTCCATTGACTGTAGGTTCAATGCTTGAGAGGGCGGAGAAGTTTTTTCCCAAGAAAGAGATTGTTTCACGGACACTTTCTGGGATTCAGCGCTTGAATTATAAAGAGATGGGTGAACGCACAAGGAGGTTGTCCAGCGCATTAGAAAAGCTTGGGGTGGAAAAAGGGGACCGGGTCGGGACATTTGCCTGGAATCATCACCGTCACCTGGAAGTGTATTTCGCCGCTCCTGGCATGGGGGCAGTGCTTCATACAATCAATATCCGCCTGTCACCTGAGCATATTACTTATATCGTGAATCATGCAGAAGACAAAGTATTATTGGTTGATGAAGACCTTCTGCCTCTCATAGAAAAATGCCAAGATCAGTTCAATACGGTGGAAGCGTACATCGTCATGTCTGATTCTGATGAGATTCCGGAAACGACGCTTCACCCGGTTTATTCTTATGAAAAGCTGTTAAAGGAAAACAGCCCGGCGTACGAATTCGTGAAGGACATCGACGAAAACGAGCCTGCAGGCATGTGCTATACGTCCGCCACCACTGGGAAGCCGAAGGGCGTCGTCTATTCCCACCGGGGGATCGTTCTGCACAGCTTTGCGTTCGGATTGGCTGATACAGCGGCACTCTCTGAGAAGGATACCGTCCTCCCTGTCGTTCCGATGTTCCATGCGAATGCCTGGGGAATGCCGTTCGCCGCGACGTGGTTCGGTTCTACCCAGGTGCTTCCTGGGCCTCAGTTTACGCCGAAGCTGCTGGCAGAGCTGATGGAAGAAGAAGGGGTCACGCTGACAGCAGGTGTACCGACAATCTGGCTCGGACTGCTGAATGAATTGGAAAAGGGGTCGTACAACACGTCTTCGCTGCGGTCGATCATTTGCGGGGGATCGGCGGCGCCGCGTGGTATGATCAAAGCGTTCGAAACCAAGTACAATATTCCTTTCCTTCACGCATATGGCATGACGGAAACGACACCACTTGCGGTCGTATCGACATTGAAGAGTCATCAGGCGGGTCTCGATGAAGAGGAAATCCTTGATATCCGTTCCAAGCAGGGACTGATCGTCCCCGGCCTCGAAATGAAAGTCGTCGGCATAAACGGCGAAGTGAAGTGGGACGGTGAGGAAATGGGAGAACTGCTGCTCCGTGGACCGTGGATTGCTGATGAATACTATAAGGATGAACGTTCCGAAGAAGCTTTCCGGGATGGATGGCTGTATACGGGGGATGTGGCAACAGTCGATGAGGAAGGGATCATCAAGCTTGTCGACCGGACGAAGGATCTGATCAAGAGCGGGGGAGAATGGATTTCGTCTGTTGACCTGGAGAACGCCTTGATGGCCCATGATGCTGTCTTTGAGGCAAGCATTGTCGCGGTTCCACATGAAGAGTGGCAGGAACGTCCTATTGCCTGCGTTGTGCTGAAAGAAGAGTATAAAGGGAAAATCATGAAAGAAGAATTAATCGATTTCATCGCTCCTCAATTCGCGAAATGGTGGCTTCCAGACGATATTGTCTTTATGGAAGAAATACCGAAAACTTCCGTGGGGAAATTTTTGAAACGGGCATTGAGGGAGCAGTTGAAGGATCATTTGGTGAAGAAATAAGTGATAGTGAGTGCCGGCCTTGGTTGTGGGGCCGGTATTTTTTGCGAAACTACCAATTTATACTGATTCGGTGCTGATAAAAAAATGGAAATGTGGAAAGATAAGGTTATCATAGTATAGGTGAGGCGAACTCTTAGTGGATAATTATTCAAACGATAACACGGCCAGACGGTATAAAGCTCACGTCAGTATTCTAGGCACGACCCAAATCCATTTAAGAAACCCTTATATTATAGCGTGGTGGTCCGTATCTTTCCCAGGCTTCGGCCACTTGCTTTTATCAAAATATATAAGGGGGTTTCTATTGCTGGCATGGGAAGTCATAATCAATTTAAAGGCCCATGTAAACTTGGCGATGATTTATTCGTTCCAGGGAAATATACCGATGGCGAAAGAGGTTTTGAATACACAGTGGCTATTGATTTATATTCCTGTCTACATATTTGCTATTTGGGACAGTTATAGGACAACGGTAGATTTAAATAATATATATATATTATCTGAAAGGGAAGATCATCGAATCAATTCATTTAGCATGGGAGCATTGGAAATTAATTATTTGGATAAAAGGAACCCGTTCTTAGCGGCTTTATGGTCATTTTTTATGCCTGGTTTGGGGCAGTTGTACATTCACAGAATCATAACAGCTTTTGTCGTGGTCGTTTGGAGTGTAATATTTTTTTATTATTCTCATATGCTGGAGGGGATCTCCCTTTTGTTCCTCGGAGAGATCAAGCATGCGACTGAAGTCCTGGATCCAGAATGGCTTCTTATGTTTCCTTCATTGTATGGTTTTGCGATTTTCGATGCATATATGAATACTGTTGAAAATAACAAACTTTTTGAAAAGGAACAGAGACGATTTCTAATGAAAAACTACCAAGCGAAGACATTCTCTATTACTAAAGGAACAAAGGTTTTATGAGTATGCAGATCTTTTCAACTTTTGAAAATCAAATTTTTTTAGAAATTGCTATCGTCAATTTAGAGAAAATAGGGATTAAAAGGGAAGATATATTCGCTGTTCCACTGGATAATCCAACAGAAAGCAGAAAGATCTTCGATACGATTCACAGGTCTGACGGGATTTCTATGATAGATATTGCCTTACCTCTTGCAACCGCATTTGCGGTCATTACTGCAAGCATTGGCTTTGAACTTAAATGGGGACCAATATATTGGGGGCTTATCGGTGCGGTGAGCGGTTTTCTTATAGGCTTTGTCATTCGCTTATTTCTAGTCTTAAAATCTAATAATAAACGTTTAAAAGGAAAGCCGTCCGAAGTCATTCTGATAGTAGATTGTGATGAAACGAATGGTAAGAATGTCGAGAAAATCCTCTGGGAGCATTATGCCTTAGGAGTGGCCACAGTCTTGAAATGAAGGATATTTAAATGTACGGGTCCAGATTCATTCTGGACTTTTTTTATTGTAAAAGCATTTTCTCAGTCTTAAGAGGGATGAAATATTTTCCATATATCTTTAAAATAAATAAAAGAGAAGGGAGGAATCGTTGTTGAAGAAATTAAGAATGAGAAAATGGGATTTACTAAATGTACGCCCTGGATATGAAGGCATAGATCTTTATAAACAAATATTGGATATGATCTCACAAATAGATCAAACCCAACAGCATATAGAAGGAATAGAAAGTCCTGAAATCAAAGAGCTGGTCATGATTAATAACCGGATCCAGGATCTATATACGCAGGTATTCCACATGGACGAATATCTATTTTGCCTATATGCAGAAGATGTGCACGACGTTGAGAATCAAGCGCTTGCTGATCATGGTAACAGGATGAAGGCGAGAATGGATACCCTTATGCTTGCGTATTCACATTTCCTTGCCGACATACCGGAAGAAGAGTGGCATTTGTTCATACAACATCCGGAGGTGTCAGGAACGGAAGGGTTTTTGACCGAAAAGAGACAGAGGGTGAAAGATCTGTTGGCACCTGAGATAGAGAAAGTGATCCATTCCTTATCGGTTCACGGGTTTGAAGGTTGGGTCGATCAGTATGAACAGGAATATGCAAAGCTTACAGTACCAGTGAGGAATGGAGAGCAAACAGAACATATTCCAATCGAAAGGGCATATATTTCCGCTGTGCTTGCCGACGACCGTGGGACAAGGCAGGAGATCGCTTCAACATTGACTATGGTGTGTAAGGAAAATGCAGAGCGATTCGCATCAATCTTCAACCATTTTGCCGGATATCGAAATGAGCTGTATCGTTTGAGGGGATGGGAACAGCCGTTGAAAGAAATGCTTGAACAGAACAGGATCAGTGAAGAATCGATTGACAGTATGATGAATGTTCTTCATAAGCAAAAAGGAATGGTTCAGTCCTTTTTAGAAAGGAAGGCGCAGCTTATCGGTGTGGAAAAGGTGAGCTGGTACGATTTATACGCGCCGACCTTTACGGCAAAAACGACCTTGACGTACGAGGATGCAATGGATATTGTGGTGAAACAATTTTACGGTTTTAGTGACAAACTGGGGAAATTTGCGGAAAGAGCATTTGAAGAAGGATGGGTGGATGCGGAACCTCTGTATTGCAAGCGTCACGGCGCATTTTGTGCATCATTTCCCCGTTCTAAGGAAAGTAGGGTGATGCTTTCTTTTACAGGCAATTATCAAGACGTCGTCACCCTTGCCCATGAACTCGGGCACGCCTATCATAATTCTCTTCTTCATGAAGAACCGGGTTTTTCACACAATGTTGGTACAGGGCTCGCTGAAACGGCTTCAACATTTGCGGAAAACCTTGTGCTGGACGCTGCGATCGAGGCCGCGGAAACTGTGGAGGACCGTCTCTCTTTGCTTGAAATGAAAATCACAAACGGGTTGAAATATATAGCGTATATCACTGGAAAGTTTGAATTTGAGCAGGCGTTTTATGAAAAAAGAAGTCACGGAAAGCTATCGGCCGGGGAGATTGTTCAGCTTATGGAGAAAACGGAAAGGGACTGGTTTGGGGATGCCTTAGAAGATGTCCATCCGTACAACTGGATGACCATCGCCCATTTCTTTAATACGGAAAAAGCATTTTACAACCTCCCGTATACAATCGGGTATTTATTCAGCAACGGCATCTACTCACTTTACCAGCAAGAAAAGCAATCTTTTTCTGAGCGGTATGACAAGCTTTTGAGGCAATCAGGGAATCGTACGATGGAAGATCTGGGAGAAGCATTCCTCCAAAGTGACCTGCGGGACGCCTCATTTTGGGAAGCGTCAATAGAGCCGTTACAGGCAGCGTTGGATCAATTTATGGTAGAAACAGAGAAATATATTTGAATGGGAAAAAGTTTATTATGCTGAAGCGAATTATTGATAAAGTGATATATTATGTGTTTACAGCGTTAATTTTTTCCATCTTGTTTAAAATAGTAATTTCCTTCTGGGATACCTTTGTGCCGTGGAATTACAAGACGGATTTGATCGGATTGTTTTTCGTCATTCCTGTACTGGCAGGAGTATCATTTATTCTGTCGGGGCTGTTAATTGAGTATTTGAGGAAGAGATGAAGAGGGGATGCAGATCGTTCACTGGTGAAAGAGTGAATCCAAGGATTTGAAAAGGAGAGATTGCAATGGGGGAAACGAGAATTCTGCCTGAACCTTATCGATATGCGGTATGTGCGGAAGCTGGTATGCCGATTAAAGAGTTTTATAAAGGTGAGTTTGAGGAAGTTTATATTTTTTTCCATCCGTTCATTAAGCCCGTCACGATTGATTATGAACTTTTTAACCCAGATACCTATCCGCTAAGAAGATCAGTATTGGAGCACTGCAGGGAAGTGACATGGAATGAGTTTATGATAAAATCAGGGTTATCTTCCACTTCGGAAGTGGACATTGGTCTCAGGACAATCATCTGTGGGTTAAATAAAAAGTATGAAAATAAAGCGTATGCCAATCTCATCTTGGAGGCGTGTGAAGATCATAAGATTGTGTACCCGGCAGAAGGCCTGTTTCCGGATCATTCTGTGAACGATTTGCTGGCAGCCTTACAACAAGAAGGGTACGAATGGATATGGTGCGGTGATGAATTCTGCACAAGACGAAAGCTTGAATATATAGAAGATTGCCGGGAGGATAATGGTACGATTCTTGACAGGGAATGCAGAAATCTGTTCACACATGATCATAAGATTCTCATCACGACTCACTGGGACAGCCATTTTTCAATGATTTGCGGCGAAAAAGATACGATTAAGAGGATGGTTGAAGCAAGTAATCTGGAGGGGTTCTTTTGTGATGAAAAAACGGAGATTCATTGGAGTCTACAGAACTAGCAGACTCCAAATGGAGGAAGTAAGATGAAATCTATGATACTGGGATTGTCGAGTTTGTTCATCGCGTCCATTTTATATGGAGCAACCCTGATCGCTGCAGCCGTCTATTCAGGTTGGCTGGTGGAAGAAGGGGGACTCGGATGGGATTCCAGGTATGGTGTGTTCGGAACGGCGATTAGGGAAGTGGGGATGATGCCGTTGATCCTAACAGGCATTTTAACTGTTAGTGGGGGATATTTACTTTGGGTATCAGCGAAGGGAAGTACTGTTAAACAATAAAATATTAGTCTATACAAAAGGTCCGTCCCTCACTGCAGTGAGGGACGGACCTTTATGTGTTATTTAGTTGCGGATAAGGTAGTCGAATGCGCCTAGTGCGGCGTTTGCTCCGGATCCCATGGAGATGATGATCTGGTTGTATGGGCTGTCTGTACAGTCACCTGCCGCGAATACGCCAGGGATGTTGGTAGCACCATGTTTGTCGACTACGATTTCGCCGAATTTCGTGCGTTCTACAAGGTCGCCAAGCCAGTCTGTGTTTGGAACAAGACCGATTTGAACGAATACGCCTTGAAGTTCGATATGTTTCATTTCATGAGTGTCACGGTCGGTATAGGAAATACCGTTCACTTTGTCCGTGCCAGTGATTTCCTGCGTTTGGACGTTTGTTAAAACCGTCACATTCGGTAAGCTGTGAAGACGCTTTTGTAATACGTCGTCCGCTTTCAGTTCTGGATTGAACTCAAGTACCGTTACGTGTTTGACGATTCCTGCAAGGTCGATGGCTGCTTCGACACCGGAGTTTCCTCCGCCGATGACAGCAACATCTTTCCCTTCGAACAATGGTCCGTCACAGTGAGGGCAGTATGCCACTCCTTTGTTTTTGAACTCTTGTTCGCCCGGAACGCCGATATTACGCCAGCGTGCACCTGTTGAGATGATCAAACTTTTACTCTTAAGGACTGCTCCGTTTTCAAGCTCAAGCTCGACCATGTCTTTCTTCTCAAGACGGCTTGCACGTTGAAGATTCATGACATCAATGCCGTATTCCTTCACGTGTTCTTCAAGACTTGCAACGAGCTTCGGTCCTTCAGTGTGCTTGACGCTGATGAAGTTTTCGATGCTCATTGTATCAAGTACCTGACCGCCGAAGCGTTCAGCGACGATTCCTGTGCGGATTCCTTTACGTGCCGCATAGATTGCAGCACTTGCTCCAGCCGGTCCGCCACCTACAACCAATACATCATACGGATCTTTGCCGGATAGCTCATCTGCACCGGGACCTTCTACGATCTTGGCAAGAATCTCTTCAAGTGTCGTACGGCCTCCGTTGAAGAACTCAGCATTCAAGTAGACAGCTGGAACAGCCATGACGTTCTTCCGTTCCACTTCTTCCTTGAAGGCAGCTCCGTCGATCATTGTATGGGTGATGTTCGGATTAAGTACACTCATGATGTTCAGTGCCTGAACAACATCAGGACAGTTATGGCAGCTTAGGCTGACATATGTTTCGAAGTGGTGTTCGCCAGTGACGCTCTTGATCTGGTCGATGACGCTTTGATCCACTTTAGGCGCTCTGCCGCTCACTTGGAGGAGGGCAAGAACGAGGGATGTGAATTCATGTCCAAGAGGAATCCCGGCAAACGTGATACCGGTTTCTTCACCAGGACGATTCACAGAGAAGCTTGGTGTTCTTGGCAGTTTTGCTTTTTCAACACTGATGCGGGATGACATCGAAGAGAGCTCGTCTACAAGAGCGAGCATCTCCTTTGAAGTGTCATCGTCACCTGCACTGACTTTCAGGACGATATCGCCTTCCATCATTTGCAGGTACTGTTCTAATTGTGCTTTAATGTCTGCTTCTAGCATACGAGGCACTCCTTATAATTTTCCAACTAAATCAAGGCTTGGCTTAAGTGTTTCTGAACCTTCTTGCCATTTAGCTGGGCAAACTTCGCCTGGATTGTTGCGTACGTATTGAGCTGCTTTGATTTTGCTTACTAAGATGTCAGCATCACGGCCGATTCCGCCTGCATTGACCTCAAGAGCTTGGATAACACCATCTGGATCGATGATGAATGTACCGCGGTCAGCAAGACCATCTTCTTCATTCAATACATCGAAACCGCGTGTGATGCGTTGAGACGGGTCACCGATCATAGCGTATTTGATTTTACCGATTTTTTCAGAGCTGTCGTGCCAGCCTTTATGTGTAAAGTGAGTATCTGTAGACACTGAGTATACTTCTACTCCAAGTTCTTTAAGTGTTTCGTAGTTATTTTGAAGGTCTTCAAGTTCTGTCGGGCATACAAATGTGAAATCTGCAGGGTAGAAGCAGAAGATGCTCCATTGACCTTTCAGGCTTTCGTCTGTAACAGTGATGAACTCACCATCTTTGAATGCTTCTGCTTTAAATGGTACGACTTGTGAACCGATTAATGACATAATGTAAATTCCTCCTAGTAGTGTTTGATTGAGAATCATTAACAGATTGTAATAATTCTAATTCGATATTCATTATTATATATTAGGGTAGTTTTGTCAAGAAGAAGAACAAAGTTTTTAGGATTTTTTGCCGAAAGATGCCGAATAATATTAAAAGATTCGACAATCGGGGAAGGGAAGAGCTGCCGGATTACATGCCCATCCCATTAAAGTATTTACGGAAGTCAGTCGTTCAATACACCTTTATTTTACCTAAACTTCGTGAAATGCCAAGCGAAACGGTCGTGACCAGAAGAATCATCATGACAACGCCATTCCAGTCATAGAGATGATAAAACATACCGCTCGCTGTGCCGCCGATGCTCGACCCTGCATAATAGGCAAACAGGTAGAGAGCCGAGGCCTGTGCCTTGTCCTTGACCGCCAGACGACCTACCCAGCTGCTTGCAATCGAATGTGCGGCGAAGAAGCCGAAAGTAAAGACGGCGATCCCGATGATCTTCACAATGATATGTGGATGCAGGCTTGAGATGACACCAAAGAGCATGATCACAATAGAAAGGGGAAGGATTTTATCTTTACCATATGTATCGGCAAGCATCCCCATCCAGGTCGAGCTGAAAGTTCCTACAATATATACGATGAAAATAAAACCGACGATCGTCTGACTGAATTCGTAAGGAGGTCCGGTCAGTTCAAAGCCGATGTAATTATAGAGGGAAACAAATCCCCCCATTAAGAGAAACCCGACAAGAAAAAGAAACGGAAGCCCTTTGACGTGGAATTGACCAATGAAAGAACTGAACAGCGATCTCCATTTAAAGAGCCGCCGGGAAAAATGAGCCGATGGAGGAAGGAGTGAGACAAATATAAATGAAGACAACAAGCTGATCACTCCAACACCAATCAGGGCAATATGCCAGTTGTAGTGATCAGTGAGAATACCGCTGATGATCCGTCCCGACATCCCCCCTACAGAATTCCCGCTGATGTATAACCCCATGGCCATACCGAGGCTTCTTGCCTCGATCTCCTCGCTTAAATACGCCATAGCAACGGCCGGCAGCCCTGCAAGCGTGACACCCTGGAGCACCCTTCCAATCACAAGGAGATGAAAATCAGACGCGAATCCGGTGAGAATCGCAAGGATGGAAGAAGCGAATAAAGAGAATGTCATCACGGCTTTCCTTCCATAAACATCTGAAAGGGAGCCGGCGATCAACAGACTGAGCGCAAGGGCGATGGTCGCAGATGACTGGCTGAGACTTGATTGTGCCGGAGACAGATTGAACTCCCTTGCAATCTCCGGAAGGATCGGCTGAGTGCCCCACAGAATGGCGAATGTACTGAATCCCCCGGCAAAAAGGGCAAGGTTTGCATAAGTGAATCTGGATGTCCCGCGTTCTATATAATGCATTGAGCAAACCTCCTTTAGGGATGAAAATAGATTTTGAGATGAAAACTTTCAGTTGCATCGTATTAATTGTGATTTGAAGAAGGAAGAGATGATAGAGGGGGTATTGGCAGTAAGTAAAGATTTAGAGGAATGGTTTTTAATTGAAAGCGGTGAGTGCCCGGCTCCCTTGGGGAAGCGAACATTTAGAGTGGTAATCTATCACTACTCGATTGTTTGACAGAATAGGGAACTCACTAGTCGGTATAAAAAATATTACAAAAATGTTAAAAACATCCAAACTCGGTTTGGGTTTCTGTGAGAAAGGTATATTACCAATGTACAAGCGTACAACATCATATTCACTAACCATAAGGAGGATTTATTCATGTCAAACAGTAACAACAGTAACAGCAACAACAGCAATAACAACAAAATGAGTTACGAAGAAGCCGGCCGCAAAGGCGGGGAAAAAACAGCAAGAAATCATGACAAGGAATTCTACCAGGAAATCGGTGAAAAGGGTGGAGAAGCAACATCTGAGAACCACAACAAAGAATTTTATCAGGAAATCGGATCTAAAGGCGGCAGCCAGTCAGGCAGCTCGAATAATAGCAATTAAAAGCATGAACCCATTTTATAGAAAATCAGCATGAAATTTCAAATATTTAAGATCAAACACATACATTTAGGAGGAAAGTATCATGGCAAACAGCAGCAATAGCAGTTCTAACACGAATAATAGTAATAGCAACAACAGCAACAATAACAACAAAATGAGCTACGAAGAAGCAGGCCGCAAAGGCGGGGAAAAGACAGCGAGAACTCACGACAAGGAATTTTATCAAGAAATCGGTGAAAAAGGCGGAGAAGCGACGTCTGAAAACCACAACAAAGAGTTCTATCAGGAAATCGGCGCTAAAGGCGGAAGTCAGTCAAGCGGATCCGGCAATTCAAATAATAGCAACTAATCTATCACAGTACATGCTCAACATCCAACCAACCAATCAAACTAATCAATCTTGAGGAGGAAGAAATCATGGCAAACAGTAATAATAACAACAGCAACAGCAATAACAGCAACAACAACAATAACAACAAGATGAGCTACGAAGAAGCAGGCCGCAAAGGCGGGGAAAAAACAGCGAGAACCCACGACAAGGAATTCTATCAGGAAATTGGTGAAAAAGGCGGAGAAGCGACGTCTGAAAATCACAACAAAAAATTCTATCAGGAAATCGGCGCGAAAGGCGGCAGCCAGTCCGGCGGATCAAACAGCTCAAACAGCTCAAACAGCTCAAACAGCTCAAACAGCTCAAACAGCTCAAACAGCTCAAACAGCTCCAATAATTAAATCTCAATATACTTAGAGAAAACTAAAAACACCTGCCTACAAAGCGGCAGGTGTTTTTGTGTTGCATCTATCTTTCAGATGAAAGCCTCTAGGAGGTACTTTTCATATTTGGTAATAATAGCATCAGAACAGACATGGCAGAAGGGATGTCCTGATAAAGTTCTTCCCGGTCCTGATGAAGGATGACAAATGAGTTCAATTCCTTGGAGTATGAAAGCAGCAATACTTCAGAATCATGTTCAGAAAATGAATGGGTGATATCACATTCAGAAAAAGCTTGCAGCGTTTGCAGCATGATAAGCAATTCACGATTTTCTGACATTATTATTCTCTCCTCTCGTAGAAAAGGCAAGGAATTTGTCTGAATATACATAATTTTAACACAATAGAGAGATTTTTGTAAGAGAGGAAGTCCCAATGTATTGATAATTTATTTAAAAATGCGAACAAGCTGGGATACGCTATCAAATAGTATGTTCAACGAGATTGTCGAATGGCGTATGTGACACAGTTCGATTGATAAGAGGGACGGACCTTCTTTACCTTGAGGTCCGTCCCTCTTCATTGTCACAAAATATACACAAGGGGGTATATTGATTTATCGTTCAAATGGCATATAATAAAGGTGTAAGAAACATTGTGAAAGATTTAACAAACTAGTTGCCGGGAAGAGGGGAAGTCAGATGAAGAAGAAAATCGTGATTGTTGGTGGAGTAGCCGGAGGAGCAACAGCTGCTGCGAGGCTGCGCCGGTTGAGTGAGGAAGATGAGATTGTTTTGGTCGAAAAGGGTGAATACATTTCTTTCGCCAATTGCGGCCTTCCGTATTATATAGGTGAAGTTATCACGAACCGTGATGCACTGCTCGTTCAGACAGTGGAAGGGATGAGCAGAAAATTCAACCTGGATATCCGGAATTTGAGCGAAGTCGTGGAAATCAACCGCGACCGTAACACCGTATCCATCAAGAAAGTCGCAACGGGCGAAATCTATGAAGATAGTTACGATAAACTCATATTATCTCCAGGTGCACGTCCTATTGTCCCGCCACTTGCAGGATTGAGTGAAGCGGAGAATGTCTTTACGCTTCGGAACGTACCTGATACCGACAGGATCAAAGCATGGGTCGATGAGAAGTCGCCGAAAGACGCGGTGATTATCGGCGGCGGCTTCATTGGTCTTGAAATGGCCGAGAACCTTCATCATCGTGGTGTGAACGTGACAGTGGTGGAACTTGGGGATCAGGTGATGGCACCGATCGATTACGAAATGGCTTCTCTTGTTCATCGTGAACTGCGCAGCGAAGGAGTCGAGCTGTATCTGAACGACGGTGTGAAGGAATTTAAACATGACGGCCGGACGATCGTGCTCCAGAGCGGCAGGGAAATCACGAGCGATCTGACCATCCTCTCCATCGGCGTGAGACCGGAAAATGAACTGGCGCAAAAAGCGGGATTGTCCCTCGGCGACAGGGGAGGCATTGTGGTGAACAGCCACCTTCAAACAGATGATCCAGATATTTATGCCATCGGCGATGCGATTGAAGTGAAAGACTTTGTACAGGGTACTCCTGCTATGATCCCCCTTGCCTGGCCTGCGAATCGTCAGGGGCGTCTGGCGGCCGACCATATAAACGGCAAAGATGCAGCGTATAATGGAAGCCTCGGCACGTCTGTTGCGAAAGTATTCGATTTGACCGTTGCAGCGACCGGTAATAATGAAAAAGTGCTGAAAAGATTAGAATTTATCCCTATGAAGCGAAGCTGCATATCCCGCCCGGCATCCAACGCCGCCTATCGATGGAAATTGCAAATGGTCAATCCTGTTAATATGGCCGGTTACGTGGCAGGAAATGTAGTGGACGGTGATTTGAGCATTGTTCATCATCATGAAATCGATGAGATCGTGAAAAAAGGCGGTTACCTGATCGACGTCAGGGAACCGGAAGAAGTGGAAGCAGGCTTCATCACCGGAGCAGTCAACATTCCCCTCGGTGAACTGAGGGAAAGACTGCAGGAACTGCCAAACCAGCATATCTACGTGAACTGCCAGGTGGGATTGAGAGGCTATTTAGCTACTAAAATTCTGACCAACAACGGCTTTGAGGCAAGCAACTTAAGCGGCGGCTATAAAACGTATATGTTGGGAAAATGATAGATTGTGATAAGAGAGACGCTCCTGTTTTTCATAGGTTTGACTGGTCAATACAGAGGTCCGTCCCTCAAAAGAGGATTTTTTCTCATTTGATAGAATAGTGTATAGGGGAGTAGGGTAGTAGTGGGGGGCGAGGTGAAAATTCGCTTACATCTTACCGGGAATCTTGGAAGGGATTCAGCCAGCTTATGTTGAGGATGGCTTGGTGGATTGAAGGGAATGTTGCGGAAAAGCTGCAATAATGTACTATAACCCCCACACCACTCAGATGTATGCTTACATGAGAATACCTCGAGGGGAGTTTTTTTCATGAATGCTGCATCTTTTCTGTTTTATTGTGTGATTGTGACGTTCACGCCGGGGCCGACGAATATCATCATTTTGTCCACGGTTCAACGGTACGGGACGAGGAAGGCGATGGAATATACGTACGGGGCAACGATTGCGTTTGGGTTATTGCTTGCCCTTTCAGCATTGTTGAACAGCTTGTTGATGACGGTGATCCCGAAGCTGTTGATCGTGATGCAGGTCATCGGAAGCTTGTATATGATTTATCTTGCCTATCAGGTGTGCAAAAAGGATGCAGGGAAGAAATCTGTGGAGCTCCCGGCTACGTTCAGGTCCGGATTTTACATGCAGTTTCTGAATCCGAAGGTGGTGCTGTTTACGATGACGGTCATTCCGAGCTTCATCCTGCCCCACTATGTGGCATTTCCCGAGGTGACGGCAGGGGTGCTGGTGATTACGGTCATCGGGTTTGCCGCTTTTCTTACTTGGGTGTTGTTCGGTACGATTTTTAAAGCTTTTTTAAGAAGGCATACGAAGACGGTGAATGTTCTGATGGCGCTGTTTCTTTGTTATTCGGCAGTGATGATTTGGATGTAGGGGGTGGGATAATTGGACACATTTACGTATCGGAAGGGAGCCGGCATTACGGCACTTTCTGCCACGATGACAGATTTCTCATACAAGAAGCATGCCCACCGGGAGTATGCGATCGGGGTCACGCTCCGCGGTATCCAGCACTATCACCTCGACGGCAGCCTGCACCTATCCCATCCAAAGGGCGTAATGCTGTTCAACCCTGAACAGGCACATGACGGGATGGCCCATACGGAAGAGGGACTGCAGTATGTGATGCTCTACATTCCCCCTGAATTGCTGCTGGAAGCGACCGGGAGGAAAGAACTCATCCGTTTCAGCGTTCCGCTCGTCTATGATTCCACGATTGAAAGGAGGATCGTCACCCTTGCAGAGGCGATCCTAAGCGGGCAGGATGAAGCTCTGTGCAATGAATACTTTCTTTCTTTAACTGATCGTTTATCGGAAACGAACCTGACTTTTCCTGATAAAAAGGATTCGGGCCTGATCGGGAAAGCAAAGGACATGATGCAAGGGAGTCTGGAAGGGGTATTGAAGCTTGATGAGATTTCAGCAGAGCTTGAGATGTCAAAATTCAAGTTCATCCGCTTATTCAAACAGCATACAGGCGTCTCACCCTACCAATATTTCCTCAATGGCAAAGTCGAAAGGGCCAAAGGGTTAATAGAGCAGGAACGGGATATCTATTCAGCGGTTGCACAATGCGGATTTGTGGACCTTGCTCATCTGAACAAACATTTTAAAAGTGTGTACGGAACGACGGCATTTGAATATATGTCTCATATAAGTCATAAAGCGTGTAGGAGGTAACAGCCATGATCAACCAACAGCTCGTCATCAATAATTTCGCACATAAAATCAATCTTTTTACAAGAGCGGTAGGCGGGACCCTTCTGCACAAGGAAGACTTCCTGCTCGCAGATACCGGGATTCCGACCGATACACATAATGTCCTGCTGTCACTGGCAGCGAGAGTTGAAAATCTTACTTTCATCCAAGAGGGACTGAACAGATTGAGGGAGAAAGGCTTCCCCTTCAGTGCGTGGATCGACAGCCGCTTCGTCTCGGACAACTGGAAAGCATTACTGGGTGAATTCAATCTGGCAGAAGCCGAGCGTTCTTCCATGATGAAACTGGAGCAGACGGTGGGAATTCAACCTGTCAAACAAGAGGACCTTTTGATTGAGAAGGTAAACGGACCGGACGGACTCAAGGATTATGCGGACATTTTATTGAGCCTGTTTGCAGGAACAGAGGAAAGAAATGCCCTGGGTCAGTACTTTCGTCAGGTATCCGCTGGCATACTCTTAAAGAATGTACATATGTATATCGGCCGTCATGAGAATGAGGTCGTTTCAACGGGTCTCTTCATAGATGATGGAGCGTGTTACGGAATCTATGATCTGATGACGGCAGGGAGCCACAGGCAGAAGGGGTATGGGAGCACTATGTTCCGCCACCTGTTGAGTGAAATGCCTGATAAACATAAGGAGGTTGTCCTGCTTGCATCACAGGACGGGAAGAGACTTTATGAGCGGTTCGGCTTTGAAGAAGTCGGAGAGATGATTGTGTATGAATAGGTTGGTGAGTTGCAGAGGGGTGCTTCAGTGAATAAACAATTTTTTATCATCATTCCAGTCGCTTTCCTGCTTATCGTGGCTCTGGTTTACACCGGTCCATTTGAGCAGGCGCTTTGGCTTCGGTTCGTGTATGTATTCTTTACAGCCGTATTCGCTCAAGCCGCCTACAGAAATGGTAACCGGCTGCAGTTCACGGTTATTTCTATTTGTTTACTGGTCGGATTGAGTTCGATTGTGATGACACTAGCAGGATAAGCTCTACATAACCAGGGGAACGCACTGTGCTTGACAGACAGTGCGTTTTCACTGCTTGGAGGGAAATGTTTAATTAATAAGTTGTGTTTGGAAAAATATGCTAAGATTGAAGTAGCTAAATCAATACAGACTCCGAGCAAAAAACTAATGGAGGAGAAGGGATGAATGTCTTAAAGAAACTACTCTTTTTCAGTATGAGCTTCTTCCTGGTGACCATGTCAGGATGCGGGCAACCAACCTACACCTATAAAGGGGAAGGTGACGATTGGGAAGGGACGTATGTCAGCAATCAAACGAAAAACACCGAAAATGGAGAATTCAGGTTTGGTTACACAGGTGAAGGCGAAGTGGGGAAGCTCGACTATAAAATCATATCCCATTCTGGAGAAAACAGCGGCCATATCGTTGTGGATGGAAAAACGTTTACTCATTCTACAGGCTGCTCAGGCTGTGCCAAACCGGGAGAACATGATGAATTTCAAGTAGTGATTGAGTGGGACGCTAAGAAGGATGAGTTTACGCTGAAGAGAAAATAGGGCGTGATCATCCAATGAATGTAGGTGACAGGATGAAAAGATTATTGGCAATCTTAACTGTAATATTAGTATTAACTGTTGGATTTATAGGGTTAAAGTTTGGCAGTGCTTTGACGCAAGAAGGAAATCCCGTTCCTTATCTAAAGGCAATTATTCAATATGAACTTAGCGGAGTAAGCTTTAAAGAAGTGGTTGAAAACCAATACCACATAAGATATGTTTCCGGATCGAAGGAACAGGACCCTTATAGGCCTGTTAAAGATTTTATGAAAAATCACGGGTGGGCTTTTAAAGAACAAATCGGTTCAGGGCTTGTATTTGTCAAGGATGGTGGGCGTGTCACGGTTGAGACCCGACAGTATTCGGAGAGTTATGATTTGTGGGATGTACCGAAAGAGATTGAAGGGTCCAATAACACCAGGGAGTAGATGTGAGGGAATAACATTTTCATTAAAAACACAGTAAAAATATTATTGTCCCCAAAATCAACAGAAGCAGGGAAATGCCTGTTGTTTTCCAGTTCATACTCCCCACTAAATCAGCCAGGTTGTTCATTCCCTTGCCTGGGCTCTTTTTGAGTTCCTGCTGTCTTACAAGACGTTTTCAAGAGGGACAGGGAGGAGCTTGCAAAGCTGTTCGGCAGGTATTCAATTTCCGTCGGTGTGCTTACGATGATCCTGCCGTTTGGGCTTGTATATGTTGGGGATGTTATTAAGACGGTTTAAATGCAATTTCTTGTCGCTTCGCCGATTTCTCTAGGAATCTTTGTAATGGGAATAAGATAAAATAAAGGATTCCGATATACTAGAAAAGCCAGGGTGACGCCGCACCCTGGCTTTTTCTTATCTATTTATTTATTTGCTTCTATCAACAGTACAGCTGTTTCTTTTGCTGATTGCACACCTCTTTGTGAGAGGTTCATGGAAAAAGTGACTGTGACACCTTCATGAAGGATGAGCAATCTTTCGCTGATATCTTCAGCATCGGTTAGATTCAACTCCTGGAGGAATGACGAGAATAGTTGTTTTAGCCATTGTTTTTCTTCAAGGATAACCGTTTTTCCAGGATGGTTGTCTTCCGTCAGTTCTGCCAGTGCATTGACAAATGCGCATCCCCTTTGATTGTGCTGGTTCAACCAACTTTCCAGCGCATCGAATATGGTGAGGATTTTCTGCAGGGGCTCTTGGTCCGGAACTGCTTGTAGATAGCCGGTAAGATGGTTTTTCCATTGTTGATCTCGGTTTTTTAAGTATGCAACGATTAATTGCTCTTTGGAACCGAAACGGTCATACAGTGTCTTTTTTGTCACGCCTGCTTCATTCGCAATGGTTTCGACACCGATTGAATGGATTCCTTTCCAATAAAATAAGTCGGAAGCTGCCTCTAGGATCCTTTTAGCGGCAGGCGTCATTTTGGTGTTTTCCATACACTTCACACCCTTTTACAGTTCTTCGAAAAGTAATATCATCTTTTTCTAATAATCACTACACCTATCATACATACTATCATTCCTGCAATTGTAAGAAAACCGATTGTATCACCGAACATGACATATGCCCAGATCATTGTGACGGGAGGCGTGAGATAGAGGAGGCTGCTCACCCTGGTCACACTGCCTATTTTCAGGTTGAACCAATAAAATCCATAGCCGCCAATTGTTGAAAACCCCGCCAACCATGCAATCGCCATCCAGAAATCTGGGGATGAAGGAGGCATTGCCTGATCTGTGAATATGCCGAGACCGGTGAAAAGGAGTGCGCTGATCACCGTTTGGATGGGCAGTGCATCTGCAAGAGAAACAGGATTCTGGATTCTTTTTTCGAAAAAAGTGGCAAACACGAGGGAGAGCATGGCGAAGAATGAAAGTCCATAAGCCCACAGGGGAATGTGACGACCTCCGCCTAAATCAGCATATACCACAAATAAGACGCCAAAAATTCCAAGAAATAAGCCTACCCATTGCTTGCTGGTGGTCGTTTCTTTCAAGATGGGACCGGCCAAGGCTGCTGCGACGATCGGCTGAAGCGTCGTGATCAAATTTGATGTCCCGGCCGAAACCCCTTGTTCCACGGATAGAAATACGCAGAATAGGTAGCCTCCCTGAGCGAACAAACCGATCATGCTTTGTGTGATGACGCTTTTGATGGAAAATCTTTTTCGTTGTGTCCATCCCCACCATATAGCCAAAACCACGCTGGCCACAATGAACCGCCACATTAGAACCGTCATCGAATTGGCTTCCTCCGTTCCGAGACGGGCTCCAATAAAGCCAGAACTCCACATAAGAATGAACCCAACTGCAGCGAAGAAATGTTTCTGTTGTTTAGTTATCAAAATAATTCCTCCTTAATTAAACCGTTCGGTATACTTTATCAATATGTAACCATACCGGTCGGTTTACTGTCAACTATATTCATTTGAGGAAGGTGGCGAAAAAAGTATTGACTAATGAGTCAATCTACTTTTATAATCAAATTGACTAACCAGTCAATACATCCTCAAAAGGGGTCATGATGATGAATGTAATTGAAATGAAAGAGCTGACAAAGGCGTATAGAAAGGGTCGTGGAATTGAAGATGTGACTTTTTCCATTCAGGAAGGGGAGATCTTCGGGTTCATCGGTCCGAACGGGGCGGGGAAGAGTACGACGATCAGGACGCTTCTGAACTTTCTCCAGCCGACAGGCGGCCACGCGACGGTGTTTGGGAAGGACATTACGACCGACTCGAAGGAAATCCGGAAACGGGTTGGGTATCTGCCGTCAGAGGTGCATTATTACGATGATATGAAGGCGATCGACCTGCTGCTGTATTCGGCAAAGTTTCATCAGTATAAGAACACGGACAGAATTCATGAACTGGCAGCAAGGCTGCAGCTTGATCTTCATAAGAAAATTGAAGATTTGTCGTTCGGAAATCGGAAAAAGGTCGGGATCATTCAGGCGATTCTTCATGAGCCGAAGCTGTTGATCCTCGATGAACCGACCGGTGGATTGGATCCGTTGATGCAAAATGTGTTCTTTGAGCTGTTGGAGGAAGAAAACAGAAAAGGAGCGACGATCTTCTTCTCGTCACATATTCTGAGTGAAGTGCAGAAGCTGTGTGACAGGGTGGCGATCATCAAGGAAGGCAGGCTGGTTGCCGTCGAAAAGGTGGAGACGCTCACGAAAAATAATCTGAAGCGGATCCATATGGTGGTGGAAACTGAAGATCTTGCAGAACTTGAATTTGCCGGCATCAAGGAATGCAGGCAAAACGGCAAGGAGATCAATCTACTTTATAACGGAAAAGTGAAGGAACTCCTCGGGCACCTGCACGGGATGGATATCGTGGATGTGACGATTGAGGAACCATCGTTGGAAGAAGTGTTCATGCATTTTTATGAATAGGAGAGGTGAAGGAAATGTTGGTGTATAAACGTGAGTTAAAGAAAAATATGAAGTCACTGATCATCTGGGGTGTGGTCATCGGGGGCTTGATTCTGATGACGTTGAGCATTTTTCCCCAGTTTTCGAAAGAGCAGGAAACGATGACTCAGTTCCTCGATGCGTATCCTGAGGAATTCAAAAAGGCATTCAGCATGGACCGATTGGATCTCGGGACGATCGTCGGCTATTACGGGATGCAGGTTCACATGTATACGACGCTGCTAGGCAGTCTGTTCGCCGTGATGCTGTCGTCGAACATCATTGCCAAGGAAGAGAATGAAAAGACGATAGAGTTCCTTCTGTCAAAGCCGGTTTCCCGGGCACGGATTGTGGCGGAAAAGGCAATGGCGGTCGTCACGAATATCCTGCTCCTTAATGGGGTGATTGTGATCATCAGCTTGATCGGCTTTCAGTTTGCGGATGAAAGAATGCCGTTTAAGATACATGCTGTATTCATCGGAGCAACGATCCTGATTCATTTGACGTTCGCGGCAATCGCGTTCCTGCTGTCTGCGGTGATGAAGAAATCCCGTACGATTACGGCAGCTTCCCTCGGTGTTGTATTCATTTCATACATTTTAAGCATCATGTCTGGCATCTCAGAGGATTTGGATATGTTAAAATATATAAGTGTATTCAAATACGTCGATGCGCCGGAGCTTATTGCCGATCAGGCTCTCAGTCCGCTTTACTTATTGATCATGACAGGAATCATCCTCCTCGGTGGAGTAGGCACATTCCTTCATTACAATAGGAAAGATATCGCATCGTAATGGTGGAGGTTGTACATTGTACCCGAACTTTGAGAAATTGCCAGAAGAAAAGAAGCAGGCCATCCTGTCGATTTGCATAGAAGAATTTGGCCGAACAGGCTTTGATAAGACGTCGACTGATACGATTACGTCAAAAGCAGGGATATCGAAAGGGATTCTGTTTCATTATTTTAAAAACAAAAAGAACTTGTATCTCTATGTGGTCGATCATTGCCGGCGCCTGATCGGAGACCGTCTGATGGAAGAGCTGGAAGGTGTGAAGGCAGACGATTTCTTCGAGCGGACCCGGGAAGTGATTCTTACCAAGCTACGGGTCCAGCTTCAATACAGCCAGGAAACGAACCTCGTCACCAACGCCATGCTGAATCCGCCGGTGGGGCTTGAAGAGGGAATCCAGGAGCTGCTCCAGAAGAATGCAGACAGCTACGGAGACCAGTACTTGGGGAAACTGCTCGACGCAGCGCTCCTGAAAGACCATACCTCCCCTGAAGCGGTGATGAACTTAACGATGATGGCATTGGAGCATGTCACGAAGAAATATATTGCCCTCTACCAAAACAAACCGATCGATTTCGAACAACTGAGCGAAGAAATGCTCCCGGAAATCGATCAATATTTCCAGCTGATCAAATACGGCTGCCTTCAACAATAGAAAGGATATGATCTCCATGGAAGAACAAACAGCGCGCTGCCCAAAGTGCGGAGGGACGGACCTTGGAAAAGGGATGCATTCAGGCTATGCAGTGATGTCTCCTGTGAACAAGAAATTGAGCTTCGGCTCTGAAATTGAGCATATTCTCTGTACAGACTGCGGTTTTATCATTGAAAGCTATGTAACGAAGCCGCAGAAATTTAAAGATACAATGTAAGATGAAAGCCCTGCCTCCGCTTCACTGGGGCAGGGCTTTCACATTATTCATAGGGGATTCCGTTCATCTCACACCATTTCTTCGCAAATTCACGGTAACACTCGGTTCTGAACGACTGCCATTCATCGTTCATTCCTATGGACATCACCCCGTCTTTGAATCTGCTGAAAGCCCCTTTCCCGCGGATGGCGGAAAGCAGGCGATCACGGGCACGTCCTTCCTCCAACGACAAACAGAAGCGCTCCATCATGCGGTATTCGTTGATTTCATCTCTATCAGGGAATTCAATGTAGTGGTCCGGGTGGAGGAGAATATCCTGAGCTGCTCTGTATTCGATCTGCTCCCAGTCCTCGAGCTCTTCCACCGGCTCCTCATCCGCCGCCTGACGAAAGATTTCCTCTTGAATCATGACGATCGATCCGGATTCGAGATGGAGGAAGGTTACCATGATCTCAAATCCCGATTGCATTTCCTGAGCAAGTTCATCGATATTCACTGGAGTGGCCATTGTTATCTTCCTTTCAAACTATGATAAGACTATTATACATATATTTAGAAAATTTTAAAAAACAGTGGTAAAAAGACACTGGTGTCGATATGATGAATATAGGAAAACGACATTCATGTCTTTTTAAAAAGGGGATTTGGAAAATGGAAGGTTCTTTGAAGAAAAATAAGCCGTTCATCACGTTGATGACGGCACAGGCGATTTCAGGACTGGGGGACTGGTTGAGCATCATCGCGATCATCACGCTCGTTGGCTTGAAATGGGAGGCGACGCCGATGCAGATGTCGCTGGTCATCCTTAGCCTTGCGCTGCCGATGGCACTGCTCGGACCTCTGACCGGGACGATTGCAGACAGGATGGAACGGAAAACATTGATGGTGTTTTCTGATGTAACAAGGGGTGTACTCATCCTGCTTCTGACGCTTGCGACAAATGTGTGGATGGTGTACGGCTGTTTGTTTCTTGTCGGGATGTTTTCATCCGTGTTCATTCCGGCGAAAAATGGGAAGTTGAAAGAAATCGTTTCAGACGAGCACATCAAAGGGGCGATGTCGATTTCGTCCACGATCGATTCGAGTACGAAGATCATCGGCCCGCTTGTGAGCGGGATTCTGGTTTCGGTGATTGGCACGTACAATGTGTTTTACCTCGATTCGGCTACGTTTTTCCTATCGGCGGTCCTGATTTTCCTGCTGCCAAAAGCAGTGAATGAACGGGAGAGGGAAGAGGAGAAGAAAGGGGAAAAGTCTTCATTCAAAGAGGAAATCAAGGTCGGGTTCACGTTTATCCGGAGCAGCAGCTTTTTGCTGTACGGGTTGTTTCTCTTAGGGGTCAGTTTATTGATCCTTCAACTGTCCGATTCTCAGATTATCGTGCTGATCAGGCAGCTCACGGACGTTTCACCTGATCTGTTCGGGTACGCAGTAACCTGTGCCGGTGTTGGGATGCTTCTTACGGGGATTTATCTTTCGAAGAAAACCGAATACAATGCCTTCCTTTATATGTGTTACGGCGTACTCGGCATCAGTGCGGGATTCGGTCCGATGGCGATTCTGACCCATTATGATCTAGGATGGTCAATTCTTTGGGTACCGTTTCTTGCGCTGATCGCAGGCGGATCGGCAGGGTTTGTGTTCATCCCTTTCCAGGCGGCAGCACAGGAAAAAACGCCGGTCCATATGACAGGAAGGGTGTTCGGGGTCGTCAACAGCACGACAACAACGGCGACGATCATCGGGCCGCTCGCAGGCGGCGCCCTTGCCACGGTGATCGGGATCATCCCTTCATTTATCGTGACGAGTTCACTGCTCATCCTGATTTCCATCATATCGATCGCTGCGCGGAACAAAGTCGGAAAGGAGGAGAACGATGTCACCGAAAGTCAGCCGGGAACACAAGGAACAGCGTCGCTCTGACCTGATAAATGCGGCCAGACGGGTATTCATCAAGAAAGGCTATGAACATACGACGATGAAAGACGTGATGGATGAGGCCGGGGTCAGCCGGGGCGGATTGTACCTCTACTTCGATAACAAGGAAGATCTCTTCGAAGCCGTGATCCAGGAGCAGTTCATCGACGCCATCGATGAGATGTCAAAACATCACGACTCTTACTGGGACGTTCTCCTGATGAGTTTTCTCGGTGAAAACAAAGAGCCGTCCGATGAAATGGACCCCCTCGCTCCTTCCAAACTGGAATATTTCATCACCGGAAGGAATCACAGCAGCAGGCAGGAACATGCAAGGAAGAGGTATCAACAAGCATACGAATGGATGACAGACATCATCGAAAAAGGGGTGGAAGCAGGAGAGTTCAAGCCCCGTTATGCTCCTGAAGTACTGGCAAAGGCACTCATCTCCCACATCGACGGATTGGCGATGGACCATGCCATCCTCGACGCGGAAAGCATCCAGCTGAAAGAACAGACCGAGTGGATCATTGGGTATTTGGCGTGGGGACTAGGTGTGGAAAAAGATTGAAGAGTCAGTGAGGATATGGAATCATTTTCTTGAAGGGGTGATGATGGATGAAAAAAATGCTTTTACTGCTTGCGGGAATTCTCTTCGCCGCACTTGGGTATTATCTTGGTGTACAGGGGAATGAAAAGTGGACGATCTCATTTTTGTTTGTGATCGCTGCGGGGAGTTTTCTTTCGTTGGCTTGGTTGATGGTGAAACATTCTCCTGCTCAGAAGTGACAAAATCATTAAAAAGAGAGGCAAATCCCCCGTCCGGGATATGCCTCTCTTTTTCTTTCACCCCACCTTCCTCCCCCTCCAAAACACCACCACCCCAAGAACAAGCGGAATGATGAACTGTATCGGAATATGAAGATAGTAGGGGACGAGCTTCAGCCCTACATACAGAGGATCGGTGATGTCACTGCTCCGGTGAAGGGAGAGGAGGTAGACGGCGACGAGGAGCAGGATGACGTGCCAATTCTTTTGTTTCACCTGGAATAATTGGGTGAGAACCGACCTCGCCGCGTACAGGAATACGGATATCTTCATGAAGCCCCCGCCGATGAGGAGGAGGTAGGTGAAGATTTCAAGATGTTCGACGAGATCGAGATAAGTGACCATTTCCATCGCTTTCACAAACGGGAAATAGTAGGTGTTGGCAAAAGGGGCATGAAGGATGCCGATGACCAGCTCCATGGTGATCATCAGAATGACGCCTGCGATTGTGATCGGGATCCAGGCGGTTTTCTTCAGTTTTTCTCTCCCGTGGACGAGGGGGAGAAGCACGAGATAGACGACGAGCTCGCCGAAAGGGAACGTCAGCCCGGTCGGAAAGATCATTTTCTGGATCGGTTTGAAGCCTTGTGCAAATAAGGGCATGAGATAGGTTGCCTGAAATTCATCGGACAGGAATCCGAGCAGCCAGAGGGCGATCAGGATGATAAAAGAAAAGAAGGTCATGATGATGGCGCTTCTTGCAATCGCTTCGATCCCGAGCATCGCACAGTAGCCGGCGACAAGGAGGAACGGGACGGCTGCGACCCATTTCAACGAATCGGGATAGAGGATCTGGGTGGTGAAAAAAGAGAAGTCGTTCAGCACCCGGGCAGCGATGTAGAGAAAATACATGCTGTACAGAACGGCAAGAATTTTACATAAAAACGAGCCGAAGCCCATTTCTAATAAAGGAAGGAAGTCCTTCCAGCCGCTTTTTTTCATGATCAGGAGGTAGAAGTAGAACAGGCCAATCCCGAATCCGACCTCAAACGGGATGGCGAGGATGCTCCCTTCCATGGCAGAGAAATTCAAGCCGACGACGATTGTGCTTCCTGTCAGAAAGAGAAGCATCATCGAGCCCAGTTCAAATGGTGAGATGAATGCTTTGTTCATGGTATCTACCTCCTTACTACTTAATATGACCGAATCGGATGAATACGACATTCACATCGGTCTCGATTTTCACATTTGAAAAGAAGTGGGGATCAGTTTTCTTTTCTTTCCACACTTTTGGTTCCTGCCGGTAGAAGGCATCCTTCACGCCGACTATATCGGTTCCTTCTTCCTGGGCTTTCTTGATCAGCGCCTCGATATCAGAGGTGAGCTTTTTTTTCAACTGATTCTGAAGCACCTTTTTCATTTCATTTGCAGGAAGCTGTTTTTTGCAGGAAAGCTGTTCAAGATTTCCTTCGACCTTGACCTGCAATGAGACGGTATGGTCACCCTTCACTTTTAGAGAGGAGGAGGTGTTGATCGTATCAATGGTGAAATCTTCTTCAGCATCGGGGCAGGGGGTCGAGATCGACACTACCTGGTTGATCCCTTTTATCAGTGCGAGCGTGTTGCTTTCTTCTTGCGTCAGAAAGGTTTGCACCTTGTCTCCTTTAAACGTGACGAAGCCTTCGAGAGACACATGGACGTCGGGGGTGAAATCTTCGATGTTGGCTTTGGATAAGCCTTTCTCCACATCCCCGTGGATCTCCACATAAGGGATGACGAAATCGGATGTGTGGTCTTCGAGATAGCTCTTGATCCTTTCAGAGGAAGTGTTCACGAGTTTTCCCCACACATCTTTCGCATTTTTGATCATGATGTTCGTGTAGAGTGACGAAAGCTTCTGCTGCGGCGTGAACAGGGTGAGGTACACCTCAGGCGACACGTCCCTGATGATGATGGTGCTGACATTGGACGACACCCGGGGGTCCCGGATCAGGAAGTCAAGGGACTTCTCCAACCCTTCTTCTTTCGCCAGAGTATCGCTCAAAGCCACGACTTGAAGGGTATCAAGGATCGGTTCTTTCAGGCTGTCTTTTTTAATTTTCTGGATGGCTTCCGGAATCGTACTGCCGGTCTGTGTATAGGTGAAGCCGCCAGTCGGATCGACCGAATTCTTCTGGTTGGCTGATGGGTTGAACACTTGAAGGGTGACGGAGTAGGCGTCATCCTGCCTGTCGATGCCGATGCCTGATACGAGTTCGATTTCATTCAGGGAGTTTGTCCGCAAATGGCCGACAACGACGGCACCCAGGATGATGAAAACAAAGAAGACGAGACGTATATTAGACAGCTTCATGACTTCTTCTCCTTATCCGGCTGTTCCTCAAGTGGTTCTTCTTTATGAAAAGCAGGCACCGTTTTGTTGATGTCAGGGATCGGGTTTCGGAAGAACACATCCTTCGAAATGTCCCGGCCTGTAAATGGCGCAATCGGTGCAAGGTACGGAACGGTGAACGAACGCAGGTAGCAGAGATGCACCAGTAATATCAACGTATACAGGGCGATGCCGTATAAGCCGAGCAGGGCGCCGACAGATATCAGGCTGAGCTTGATGATGCGGGTCGCATAGCCCATGGCCGCGATCGGGATGATGCTTGATAAAATGAAGGCCGTACTGATGACCACCAGGGTAATCGGCTGCACCAGCTGTGCTTCGACCGACGCCTGTCCGAATACGATTGCCCCAAACAAGGAAATCGTGATGACGACGCTTTGGGGAAGCCTGCTTGAAGCTTCATAAATCGCCTCGGTCAACAGCAGGACGAGAAGGACTTCGAATACAGTTGGAAACGGCACGGCTTCCCTCTGGGCAAGGAAGCCGACAAGCAGATTCACCGGCAGCAGCCCTTTATGAAACGTGGTAAATGCGACGTATAATCCAGGAATGTAAAGGGATATCCAGAAAAACAGAAAACGGAACGGCCTTACAAGCCCGGATGCTGCCGAGTTGATGTAATAATCATCTGCAGACTGAAAGAACTGGATGAAAACAGCAGGTGCGATCAAAACAAACGGTGTCCCGTCGACGATGATGCACACCCGTCCCTCGACGACTTCCGCAGCGGCAACGTCCGGTCGGTCCGAATTGAGGACGAGGGGGAAGATCGTTTTCGATTCCTTCGTCAAATATTCTGCGATGTAATTGGATCCGATGATGGAATCGATCGATATTTCTGCAAGCTTTTCCTTTATATTGGCAAGGATATCGGGGTCGACCATATTTTCCAAATAGACAAGGGAAACAGACGTCCCCGTATGCTGTCCGTACGTCTCCGTCTCCACATGAAGGGAAGGATTTTTAATATATTTCCTGAGAAGGGCCACGTTCGTGCCCAGGCTTTCGGTGAATCCGATATCCGGCCCTTCAATCGTCCGCTGTCCCTTTGGGCTTGTGATCGACCGTTCCTGCCACTTAGACGTATCTGCCGCAATCATGTCAGCGTTTCCGCTGAAAAGGAGAATGGTCGCACCGTTCACCAGTTTTTCGACAGATTGGGCTTCGTTTACATATTCTATTTCAGGCACCTCAAGCAACGAAGGGAGGGACGGCGCATCCGGCGTATTCAGGAGCGGCTCGATGATATGTTCCTGAATGGAGGGAGTATCGACGATCCCGTCTATGTAAAGGATGCAGGCAAACGGGTGCTCCCCCGGATGCTTCAAATATCTGGTTTTCACATCTGAGCTGTCGTGCATCCCGGCGAGAAGTCTCTCTGCCCTTACTTTCAAGTCATCCATCGCGCCCACCTCTTTGATTATGTCAATATGGTAGTATGTGCCGGATTCCCATGAGTCATACGGAAAAATGTGAATGTTTTGATATTAGTGTAGTCGCCGTGTCCTACATTCGATATAATGGGATTACAGAAGTAAGGGGGACGTTTATGTGGGGATGCAGCACTTTTTAATCAATTTACTTGTTATATTTTTATCCATCCTTTTTATGCAGTTCTGGCTTAACCAACCGCTCAGATACAATCGACGAAATGAATTTGTCATGTTCATCTCTTTAGGATTTGCGATTCTGTTATGCATGCTGTTTCCTTTTAAAATCAGTGCCGGCCTCATATTTGACCTTCGTTTTATTTCATTTATTCTGGCATGTTTTTATGCCCATCCATTCACAGCGGCTGTCTTAGGATTACTGACAATCATGATCAGGGCAATACACGGGGGAGAGGGGATGTGGATACCGATCATTGCGATTCCTGTCCTATACTTGGTTTGTATGTGGACCCGCCCGTTATTTAATCGTAACAAGATCCGGATCCGGCTGTTGCTCACCTCTACGTTAGTTTTTCTTACCTGTTCAGGAGTCCTGCTTAGCATACACCTATTATTCAATGACCTTCTTACCTTTGGCTTCATGTTTTCATTCATCATCACTCACATTTTAGGGATGCTTCTAACGGTCTATTTAGTAGAATATTTTCATACACAGCACCTTCTCCTCACGAAGCTTATCCGGATGGAAAAAGTAGAGGTAGTCAGCCACCTGGCAGCAAGCATCTCCCATGAAGTCAGGAATCCCCTTACTTCTTCGAGAGGTTTTGTGCAGATGGTACAGGAATCAGCTGATATTACTGAGAAGGAGAAGCAATTCCTGGACGTTGCGATACAAGAGATGGACAGGGCGACCGACATCATTCATGATTACCTCACATTCGCTAAACCTGCCCCTGATAAGGTGGAGAACCTATCTGCAAAGAACATGATGGAGAAAGCGATCCATGTGATGCAGCCGCTTGCCAACCTGAATAATGTCGTGATTTCGTCCCGTATGTCTAATGAAGTGGTGAAAGGGAATGCGGGACTATATATACAGGCACTCGTCAATATTATGAAAAACAGTATAGAAGCGATGCCGAAAGGGGGAGAAATTCACATCACCTCCGAAGTACATAATCAAACAGTGCGCATACATATCCAAGATGAAGGAATCGGGATGACCCCGCTTCAGATCACACGCCTAGGTGAACCTTATTTCTCCACAAAGGAAAGAAAGGGGACAGGCCTCGGCATGATGGTGGTCTTCAGGGTCATTGAAGCGATGAACGGGGAAGTACAGATTTCCAGTGAAAAAGGGGTCGGAACGAAAACGACGATTCTGCTTCCGACAGGATAGGAATAGGGGGAAATCCCTTATTTCTATCTTTTTTTTGATGAAAAGGTTATCATCATTGAAAAACGTATAAGCTTAGGACATATGTCCTTTCACAAATTTCCTCCCTCCTGTTTAATAGTACGAAGAATAGGAGGAGAAACGATGAAAGGTGCTTTATTTGCGCTGCTTGGCGGTCTTTGTATCACCATGCAGGGAATCTTTAATGCCAGAATGAGTGACGCGATCGGAGGCTGGCATACGACGTCGATCGTCCATCTTGTCGCCTTCGCGATCGCCATAACGATTTATATGAAAGTAAGGGACGGGAAAGGGAAGAGCTTCCGGCAGGTCCCGTTTCTATACCTGATCGCAGGATCATTCGGCGTGCTCGTCGTGTTCTCTGAACTGACGGCCATCCATATGATCGGGCCCGCAGCCGCGATCGCGATCCTGCTCGTGGCACAGATCGGAACAGCCTTTCTTATTGAATCACGGGGCTGGTTCGGTGAAAAGCGGATCCCGGTCACAAAGAGGCAGATCGCCGGTCTCTCAATGATGCTTGCAGGCGTCATTCTGCTTCAATTGTAGAAAAGAGGTTCTGATATGAAAGAAATTCAAGGGGCAGAGCCCGATACTATGTTAAAAGAATTTGAGCTCGAGCGGTACTTTCCAGAAGATTTCCGATCCCTTATCAAAGTGTACGGGTTTGAAAAAGGCGATGTGCTGTTTTCTGCAGGGGAAGCATTTCATGAACTGTATTTCCTGACGAAGGGGAAAATCAAAATCTTCACCAATACACCGGACGGCAAGATGCTCATCAACCGGTTCAAGCGTCCGCTTGCGGTGCTCGGCGATGTGGAATATGCAAAGGGAAGTGCAGTCATCAACTCGGTGGAAGCGGTGACCGACGGGGTGTTCATATCGCTCCCGTTCAAGGATTTATCAAGGCTTGAACGTGAACATCCGGCGATCATCCGCTTCCTGTTTGATACCGTCGCCCATAAATTCTACACAGAGTCCCACGCAACAAGCATGCACATGCTATATCCGGTTGAAGTGAGGCTCGCAAGCTACCTGCTCTCGATCTCAGAAGCAGGGGAAGGGACGATGTTTCATCAGGAAATGCACACATCCAACCTGATGGAACTCGCCGAATGGATCGGCACAAGCTACCGCCACCTCAACCGAGTACTGAAGAAGATGGCCTCAGACGACCTGATCGACCGGGTCAACGGCTCCATCACCATCAAAAACCTTGAAAAACTCAGCATCCTTGCTAAAGGAAACATCTATGAATAAGGAGGGTCCAACATGTACGGAGTAGGACTTGCCATCATGGCAGGCATTTTAATCAGCTTACAAAACGTATTCAACGCACGTGTCAGTGAAAAAACAGGCCCGTGGGCGACAACGAGCCTCGTACTCGGCCTCGGCCTCGTCTGTTCACTGCCCGTTTTCTATACAATGGAAGACAAAAGCATCCTCGACTTCAGCGGAGTCAACCCGGTCTTCCTGTTCAGCGGCGTATTCGGCGTCGGCATCGTATTCTTCCTAATGCGGGGCGTCACCCTGATCGGACCGGCGTACGCGATCTCCATCGCACTCATCTCACAGATCACCATCGCATTTGTCGTCAACACAGGCGGATGGTTCGGATTTGAGCCTTCATCCCTGTCCTGGGAAAAAATCCTTGGCATCGGCTTGCTGATCGGCGGCGTACTGGTGTATAAGCTGGAGAAGCGAACTGGTAGTGTGGAAGAGGCTGCGGTTGAGGAGCGGATTGGGGCATAGTTGGGGGATAGCGTGGTGTGATCGTTTCTGCCGGTTTTTATGGAGCGGCTGTTGGGGACGGAAATGTTGCTTGTGAACCGGAAATGACTGCAGTTTTGGTCTTTTTGAAAGGTTTTAAAAGGGAAATTAGTCTTTTCAGGTCGTTTTGGAGAAAAATAGACTGCTAGAAATGGTATATATTGGAAAAATGAGGGTCCCGGCCCGATATATGAGCCGAAATAAAAATATATGAGCCTGATTTCAGATTTATGAGCGTGATTTTTAAAATATGATCCCGAATCCTGAAATATGATCCTATTCTCAAATATATGATCTCTTTGTCGAAAACTCACCATCCGCACGCAGCACCAACCAGCAACCAACCACCCAAACCCAATACCCCAAAAAGAAAACGCCTCTTCCCAAACCGAAGAGGCGTTTTTCCATTCAATTTATCTCAAATCAAACCGGTCTGCATCCATCACTTTCACCCACGCGGCAACAAAGTCGTTCACAAATTTCTCTTTGTTGTCATCCTGGGCGTACACTTCTGCAAGTGCACGGAGGACGGAGTTGGAACCGAAGACGAGGTCGAAGCGTGTAGCTGTGCGGACGACTTCGCCTGTTTTGCGGTCGCGGCCTTCGTACTCGTTGAAGCCGGCCGGTTTCCATTCGATCCCCATATCAAGCAGGTTCACGAAGAAATCGTTGTTCAGCGTGCCGACACGGTCAGTGAAGATACCGTGCTTCGAGTCGCCGTGGTTGGCGCCGAGTGCACGCATACCGCCGATCAGAACCGTCATTTCAGGGGCGGTCAGGCCGAGTAATTGTGCTTTGTCAACAAGCATTTCTTCCGGGCTGACAGCGTATTTCTGCTTCTGGTAGTTGCGGAATCCGTCTGATACAGGTTCCAATACACCGAAGTTATCGGCATCGGTCTGTTCAGGTGTCGCATCACCGCGGCCAGGGGAGAATGGAACGGTCACATCATAGCCTGCGTCTTTAGCGGCTTTTTCGATGGCTGCATTTCCGCCAAGGACGATCAGGTCAGCAAGGCTGACTTTTTTGTCGAGCTTGCTTTGCAGTTCTTCGAAGACGCCGAGTACTTTTTCAAGCTGATGAGGTTCGTTCGCTTCCCAGTCTTTCTGCGGGGCAAGGCGGATACGTGCACCGTTAGCGCCGCCGCGCATGTCGGATCCACGGTAAGTGCTTGCAGACGCCCATGCCGTCTTCACAAGCTCGCTGACGGTTAAGCAGGTTTCAAGGATTTGTTGTTTCAATGAAGCAACTTCTGCGTCAGAAAGATCGTAATCCACTGCAGGGACCGGATCTTGCCAGATCAAGTCTTCTGCCGGCACTTCAGGACCCCAGTATCTTGCTTTCGGTCCCATATCACGGTGAAGGAGCTTGAACCATGCACGTGAGAACGCATCGGCGAACGCTTCAGGGTTCTCATGGAAGCGGCGGGAAATCTTCTCGTAATCCGGATCCATGCGGAGCGCCATATCGGCAGTCGTCATCATCGTCTTCACTTTGATGGATGGATCTTCGGCATCAGGTGCCATATGTTCTTCCGTCATGCCGACAGGTGCCCATTGAGATGCGCCTGCTGCACTCTTCGTCAGCTCCCACTCATATCCGAACAGAAGGTCGAAGTAGCCGTTGTCCCATGTAGTCGGGTTCGTCGTCCAGGCGCCGTCCACACCACTTGAGATCGTGTCACGGCCTTTTCCTTTTCCGTAAGAACTCTGCCAGCCGAAGCCCTGGTGCTCGACGTCTGCTGCTTCCGGATCGTCTCCGACTAGGGAAGCGTCACCGGCACCGTGGGCTTTACCGAACGTATGACCGCCGGCAACGAGTGCAACGGTTTCTTCATCGTTCATGCCCATGCGGCCGAATGTATCACGGATGTCTCGTGCACTTCCAAGTGGATCAGGCTCGCCGTTAGGGCCTTCCGGATTCACGTAGATCAGACCCATCTGCACGGCAGCAAGCGGGTTCTCTAGCTCACGGTCGCCGGAATAGCGGTTGTCTGCAAGCCATTCCTTCTCAGATCCCCAATATACATCTTCTTCAGGATGCCAAATATCCTCGCGGCCGGCACCGAAACCGAATGTTTTCAATCCCATGGACTCAAGTGCGACGTTACCTGTCAGTACAAGCAGGTCGGCCCAGGAGATCTTGTTGCCGTATTTCTGTTTGATCGGCCATAGAAGGCGTCTTGCTTTATCTAAGTTAACGTTATCAGGCCAGGAGTTAAGCGGCGCGAAACGCTGTGCACCGGTTGAGCTTCCCCCGCGGCCGTCGGTTTCACGGTATGTACCTGCTGCGTGCCATGACATCCGGATGAAGAAGGGACCGTAATGCCCATAATCGGCAGGCCACCAATCCTGGCTGTCTGTCATCAGATTATGAAGATCCTGCTTTAACGCATCGTAATCAAGCTTCGCGAATTCTTCCTTATAATTGAAGTCTTCTCCCATCGGATTTGACTTACGGTCGTGCTGACGAAGGATGTTAAGGTTGAGCATGTTCGGCCACCAGTCACGGTTCGTCGTCCCGCCTGGAGCAGTCGTCGTCGTGATCGCGCTGTCCTTGTGATGTGTGACAGGGCATTGACCTGCAGCTGTGTGATCCTTTTGATCTGGTCGATTATTGTGTTCCATTTACCAATCACCTTCCTGTTTTAAAATGGTGGTGCATGCATTATCACGAAAGTTAACAATTATGTGATAATTATAATGATTCTTATCTGCTATTATAATAGATTAGAATTCTTATTGAAAGCATGAAGCGTCGAGAATGGAGAATTTTTACGGAATCCTTACAAAACAAGGGGTTTCATCTGATTCAGAAGCTGGTTTCTCTTTATGGGGTGTTATATGATATATAGTATGAGAAGGAAAAGCCAATTGTATGAAAAGGATGGTGTGCCCGGTGAACAAAGAAACTGTGATGGAAGAACTTGAAGCACTCGGCAAGGAACGGAGCAAGAAGATGTACATATCGAACGGTGCCCGCGAGCCGGTATTTGGGGTTGCGACAGGGGCGATGAAGCCGATCGCGAAAAAGATCAAGAAGGATCAGGTGTTGGCAGAGGAGCTCTATGCGACGGGAAATTATGATGCCATGTATTTTGCCGGTGTCATTGCCGATCCGAAAGCGATGACCGTTGAAGACTTCGAGCGCTGGATCGACGGGGCGTATTTCTACATGCTGTCTGATTATGTGGTCGCGGTCACCTTGGCAGAAACAGACATTGCCCAGGACGTATCCGATGCATGGATCGAAAGCGGAGAAGAACTGAAGATGTCTGCAGGGTGGAGCTGTTATTGCTGGCTGCTCGGAAGCAGGAAGGATGAGGAGTTTTCGACGGAGAAGCTTGCAGGCATGCTTCAACAGGTGAAGGAATCGATCCACGACGCACCGGAAAGGACCAAATCAGCGATGAATAATTTTGTCACGACTGTCGGGGTTTCCTACGCCCCGCTCCACGAGACTGCCCTCGAGACGGCGAAAGCGATCGGGCCGGTGGAGATGAAGCGGGAAGGGAAAAAGAACGCTGTCCTGCATGCGTATGAAGATATTCAGAAACAGGTGGAGCGTTTGAGGATCGGATTCAAGCGGAAATATGTAAGATGTTAAAAGGATTGAGGTAAGAAGATGAATCAATTGAACAACGTACAGCTGGGAATCAAAGAGAACATCGTGCAATTCATCCTCCTCGTTGTGACGAATTTCTTCGTCGGATCGATGGTCGGCCTGGAGCGGACGATCCTCCCGATCATTGGAGAAGCGGACTTTGGACTTGCTTCTACAAGTGCTGCATTATCATTCATCATCAGTTTCGGATTCTCGAAAGCAGTTGTGAATTATTTCGCAGGGGCGATCGCCGACCGGCTGGGGAGGAAGAAAGTGCTGCTCATCGGCTGGGCGTTCGGATTGGTTGTTCCATTGCTTGTCATTTTTGCAGCGTCCTGGTGGATGATTGTCGTCGCGAATATCTTCCTCGGCATCAATCAGGGACTGGCGTGGTCGATGACGGTGAATATGAAGATAGATGTCGCAAAGCCGACTCAGCGGGGCTTTGCAGTGGGACTGAATGAATTTGCAGGCTACACCGGTGTGGCAGTCATGGCCGCTGTATCCGGATTTGTGGCCACCACCTATTCCAACCGTCCCGAGCCATTTTATATAGGCATCCTCCTTGTCGTGATCGGTCTGATTCTATCTCTTTTGGTAAAAGATACAGGCGGCCACTTGGCGCTTCACAGAAAAGCATCGATGCAGAAAGGTCCGTCCCTGTCTGCCAGGGAAGTATTCACGACTACGACCTACAGGAATAAAAGTTTGTCGAGCCTTACATTCGCCGGTTTGAGCACGAATTTGAAGGACGGAATGGCCTGGGGGCTGTTTCCGTTATTCTTTACCGGTGTGGGCTTGAGTGTATCCGAGATCGGCGTGCTGGTCGCGGTTTATCCTGCTTCATGGGGATTCTTCCAGCTGTTCACCGGGGCTTTAAGCGATAAAGTCGGCCGGAAATGGCTGATTGTCGGCGGGATGTGGCTGCAGGCCGTGTCCCTGTGGCTGATCCTGATGGTGGATCACTACAGCCTTTGGCTAATGGCTGCGATTCTGCTCGGGCTCGGCACGGCGATGGTATACCCGACACTGCAGGCGGCCATCAGCGATGTGGCTGCGCCTGAGTGGAGAGCTTCCTCCATGGGCGTGTACCGATTCTGGAGAGACAGCGGCTATGCATTCGGCGCATTGTTCGCCGGGATCCTAACCGATATGCTGAACGTGACGTGGGCAATCGGGCTGGTGGCATGCCTGCCTCTATGTGCAGGAATCGTCGCGGCACTGCGTCTGAAAGAGACGCTGCCATCCCAACTATAAGAAAACCGGGCATCAGTGATGTCCGGTTTTTCTTGTTCTATTCCTTTTTAGAGGTCCGTCCCTCGAGGATGAATAGGACACCCGTGAGGAAGACAGCGAATATCAGTGCGTAAGTAAACCAATTCAGGGAAACAGATACGTCTATCGCTATATAACTCACTGCATCTTCGATTGTCTTTACGATACAGAAGGTGAGGACGGCAAGGCTTGAGATGATGACACCTGTGTTTCTCATAAACTCTCTCCTTTCTTTGGCAGAAATTCAATTAGTCGAGGGAACGGGCATGGTGATCTTTCACCCAATAGGTGAGGGTGCCATCCTGCTCGATTTGATAGCGTAAGCCGGCTTTTTGCAGGCCAGCTATCATGAGTGGCCGGAGCTCACTTGTCTTTCGATTGCTTTCTTCTATGTAGGTTGAGAGAATCTCAGGGTGATAGCCTGTGGAAGCAGCTGATTTCAAATAATCCACCGCCGCCTGTTTCACGGCATACAGTTCGATTGTTTTTAAATGGAGATCTTTGAAGTCTCCCGGGGGATTCAGTTCTTTCAGTCTTAGAACATGTTCCGTCAGCATCATATCCGTTTCGTTATGTCCACGATCAGTGCAGAGAGGTTGCCTTTCGCTGCGTACACTTTCGTGAGCAGTTGTTTATAACTTTGATCACTTGCGCTGAAGTATTGCTCCCGTTCCTGCAAGTAGCTCCGGATGTTCTGATCCTTATTGATGGTGATCTCCTGATAAATTTTCATCTGCAATCCACTGGCAAACAGGGCGATCACAAATAGTCCAATTACACCCCATGACCATTTGAACGGTTTCTTCGGCTTCGGGCGATAACGGTCGTCTCTCCAGTAGTCTCTTTCTGCGATGGGCATGTGTTGGTCCTCGTTTCTTTAATACTAGTAAAATACCTCTTTTGTGCTACCATTATATTACATAATATAATATATTTAACAAGTGCTTTCCAGATAAAAAAAGTAGCCCAAAGGAGCCGCCAATGGACACTCAACTCATCATCTCACTCGTTATCCTCATCATTCTCGCTGAAGCAGGTGCCGTCATCCTGTTCGTGAAATACAGAAGGGGAGATATGGAACATAATCCGTTTGTGACCATCCTGAAGAAAGAGGGACTGGTATTCTTCCATGCACTCTTCAGGTGGAAAGTGAAACCTGAAAGAAGCCCGGAAGTCCGGAGCTATTCCTACCATAAAGGATCGAACTATTTCTGGCTGTTCATCGCGCTACTTCACGAACAAATCATCGAGGGCATCGTCTTTCATATTTACTTAAAGGAAGTGGATCCATTAAGGGCGCAGATTCTGGTCGTCCTGCATGTCTACACGGTCCTTTATATGCTCGGTGATTATAACCTAGTGCGTAATTCCCCAATCAGGATCCTGAAACATAAGGTCATCATGGATATCGGGTTAAGAAGGTCACTCCGTTTTTATATAGAGGATATCGCTCTCATCCAGGCTGCCAGAACGCAGTATAAGGAAAGCGGGGCCATCATTCATGAAAAGAACGTCTTCCATGTCGCCATGCTTCCAAGGGTGTTCACCCGGGTATTCGGGATGATGGATGAATTGAAGTATGAAATCGTCTTTAAGGAACCAGTGATCGCTAGAGGGTATTTCGGACAGAGGAAGATCGTTGAGAAGGCGTTGATTTATATGGAGGATGCAGAGTTGCTGGTTGGGGATCTTCGGGAGGAAATGGCGAGGGTTGAGGGGCCGGCAGGGATTATGACAATAAACAGGTAATAAGGGGTTATATATGCTATTTTTATACTTAGCTGTGATTCCGATATTAGGAGTTTTATGGTTTGTGAATTTCATTTCTTTTTTGAAAAATTTAAAGGAAGAAAAAAGCAGCAGTGCACAGAATTTTAAGGGAGTCATTTTGACGTTTCATTTCTTATTTTTTTCATGTACGGGTTTGCTTCAGTACATTAACCATAAAAAACAAACCATTCTAGGTGGTTTGTTCTTTTATGCATTCTTTACTTACGATGAAACATGCTCGAAATACATTCATAAATGTCTTAGGATTCATCGAGGAAGAAGAAAAAGGTTTATCGCCATTTCGACTATTCATTTTATCTCTGCCAAATCACTTTTGCATCTTTTGCCCATTTAATACATTTTCTAATAGAGCAAATGATTGATGAAAGGCGTTTTGGCAGAACGTTTGTGAATAGGGATTTGCGAATCCATGGAAAGCATGAAAGAGATGAAGGGAGATATAGTCATTCTCTTTTTGCTCAATTTCTTTTGAAAGATGGCGTACATCAAATGATTTTTCCACATCAGAAAAGAATAGATGTGTGGGGCAGGTTGGGTTTATATGAACATAATCTCTAATTCTCGAACCATAATAACAGATCACCCCGGAAATATACTGGTGCTCACTGCATAACCAAGCAACGGTGGCACCGACACTAAAACCAATGACATAAATGTTTCTATAATTTTTTCTGTTTTCGTCGACCAACTCTATGACGGTATTTTTCGCTTTTTTAATTCCAATATGCTGAAAGTAACTCTTATAATGATCTTCTTCACTTTCTCCCTCAGGTGTTCCAGAAGGATATAAATTCGGGCACAAGACATCTACACCTAAATTCCTTATTCTCTTGGTTATATCATGCATGTGATCATTAACGCCATGTATTTCATGTATGAGAATCACCAGGCTCTCATGTGTTTGGCAGCCAACCATGGAATACACCCTTTCAATGAAAAGTTCATCGTTCAACTTAAAGAGAATCCATCAATCACCAATCGTTATACTAAAACAGCCGGCCCAAAGCCGGCTGCCCCATCTCCATCAACTCTTCTGGGCATTCATCGCTTCCCATTCTTCCTTACTAGGGCCATATACGCCAGGCACTCTTACTCCGGCCTGTCTCATCAGGACTGTCAGTTGTCCACGGTGGTGGGCCTGGTGCTGGATCAAGAGGCGGAAGACTGCCTGGACCGGCATATCCATTCCGAACAGGTTCACCATTTCGTTCATTCTTTCATCCGTTACCTGCTCAGAAACGGCTTCTGAAAGGCGGTCGCTGACAGATTTGTATGTTTCACTGATTTCAGCAGCTGAAGCAGGAGCGTCCTTGCGAAGGTCCGGTGCTTCGAACATGATGCCGAGCTGAGCGGGGAAGTAGTAGGATGAACCTGTGATGTGCCAGGCTACGCTTCCGATGCTGTACATATCAGGAGCGACTTCCTGCTTCAACGACTCATCGGTGAGTGCGTCCAGTACTTTCTGGGTTGTGGCTGCTTCACGTTTCCATTCTTGTACGAAATCATTTACGGTTGTGAACATGATCATTTCCTCCTTTAGTGTGAAAGAACAGTTTCTACCATATTGTAGCATGGCAGGCAGGATTGATGCTCCTCAGACCGCTTCGTACCACTGTAAAAATATTTTAGTTTACTAGGTACAAAGACACGTGTACTCCGTATTTTTCCATAATAAAATGACTAAGAAACATGCTGGATTTATTAGAGAAGGGGAAACGTATGAGTGAGTTGAAAATAAGAAGTTTGATGAAGCAGCTGCACATTCCTGATGAAGAAAAGCGGTACAATGCTTTAGGAAGTTTGTATGAATTGAAGGAAAACGACAACCTGCAGATCCGGATTGATTTGTTGGAGGAGATGGTAAAGTCGGCGGCTGCCCCTTTCCCGGAGCGTGTCGACAGCTGGGATAATCCGTCCCTTGCCCTGATTGATTTCGTCTGTGATTACCCGATGCCGGAAATCATTGACCAGCTCATGAAGTCCTTCGACGGATTGGACAGGGATGCGAAGGTACGGGCCCTTCTCTGTTTGTTATCGACGAAAGATGAGGGGATCTTCCACGAGCTTCAAGAGAAGACGATTTCCATGATGAAAGAAGGGGATGCCCATCTGCCAGTCGAGGAGCTGTGTGAATTTCCGGTACTCGTGAAGGGCATCGTCGAGAAGACGTTGGAGAATCTGAAGTCACCTCATTATAAATATATGTATTATGACTTTCTGACATCGATTAACGACTCAGGCGTCGATCCCGGCTACAAAAGAACTACCATCCTTCCGATCCTTATAGAAGACTATCAGAAGCTCCGTGAGGAATATCTTGTTTATGACAGACAGTACAAGCCAGAATTCGTGTATCGTTCGTGGAGGGATTCCTACTTCACCCTGAGGTACCGGATCAACACGCTGCTAGACCTGATGAACTTCTATTATTCAGATGAGACGGAAGCACTGCTGAAAGAGGCAGTCGGTTTCAAGGACCCACGCATCAGCACGATTGCTGCTTTGGTCTGCCTGAATAAGAATATTCCGGTCGAACTGGAGACGCTCCAATTTCTTTCTGCAAATGTGGAAAGTGCAGAAATGCTGTACTGGGGCTTGGCGGAGAATAACAAAGAACATGTCTTTGCCGTGGAACCGAAACAGCAGGTCCTCGCCAAATCCCATCTGTTCAGTCATCTTGCATTCATGACCGATGAGGAAGGGGAGCATATGACACTCTATCCGGAAGAAATCACTGTCGTCGATTCCATCGACACCGTGAATTCCTATGGCCAGCCCCTCCGTTACTTCCTCATGAGCTTCTCAAACGGGGATGAAGTAATGGCAGCGTGGGTCGGCGGTTATGTCCTGGAAGAAGAGGATGACGGTGCCGACATGTGGGAAGGAACATACACTGATTTCGAACCGTTCAACAGCCGTTCAGTCGAAGAGCACAAACAACTGTTCATGAAAAAACGGGAAGAAAACGCCCAGGAGCATGAACAATCCGTCTATTATGACAGCTCTCCCAAGCTGTCAAAAGGACTGTGGTTCTTCTATGCCCTGCTTATCGGCCACTGGATCCGGGCATTCACCAATGGCATAACCTCAGGTGAAATCTTCATTTCCATCGCCTTCACACTGCTGGGCGGAATGCTCACCATCTATGAAATTTGGAAGAATAAAAGGAGCACCGTCTCCATCGTTGGCAGGGACCTGATCAAAATGAGCGGAGCCAAGAAAGAAAGCATCCCATTGAAAGACATCAAGAAAGTGACATATGATAAGAAGCATATCAGCGTCTACAACAAAGAAAATGGGCTTCAATTGAAAGTGCCTTTGAAATGGGTCGAGTATGACCACTTCTATTATGCGATGGTGGAGCACACGAGCCATTTGAGGGAGCAGCCTTATATTGAGGAGTGAGCGCGGGGACGGTTCCCGTGCTTCTTTTTTTGAGACGGAGAATTTCAAACTCGAAAAATATTTTGGTATTGGAACTTTTTACAAGGTCAAACGTATATCCATATATGAATCATTATTTCAATCAAGGAGTTGTTAAAAATGACATTGACAATATTCTTAGCTGTCTTCGGTTTGTATGTACTGATATCCCTCTTGATCTTACCAATCCAGTACCGCTTCTTGGTTGCATTGAAAGCGGAAGAAGAAAAGAACAGGTTGAAAGGGAAGAAGCAGGGTGAGATGTATGATGAGATGAATGCGGGCGAGTTGGTCCTTCATGAGAATATGCAGGGGAATGGGCTGTTCTTTTTGGCAAATTTGTTGGCTGCGGTTATTTATAGGGTGAGGCATCGGTGAGAAATATGGGGACGGTTCCTATATTTTATTTTCACAAGGAGCGTCCCCAAACTTTCATTCTAGTTTTTTTATATTCTTCTGATGATCAAAACAATAAGCTTTCACTTTATCAGACACAGCTTTATGGCAGATGACGCAATTTGATTTTGGTGTTGTGGCGCCTTTTAACGCCTGAACGTGTTCTTCACGGACCTCAAGATCAGTAATATTAGCCTCAAGGAAGGCTTGGGAAATAGTGGAGATATCATTCTCGGAAAGAAGAGGTTGTTTGTGTTGTAGTTTCAACACGGATTCTTTCCTGTGAATGAATTCAGACAGTTCTAAATACGAACATTAGCCACCCTTTTCTCCATCTACCAAATCCGCAGCATCCCCTCAATCTTCAAATCAATAAAAAATAATGAAACCAACCCCAGTCTCAATCGTAGATAATAGTAAGGCCTAATAAGAGGAGGAAGTTTTATATTAATTCAATGAAGGTCTACGAAGAATCAGCAGGCAATTCGCATATTTAAAAACGGTTTCCGTACTTCCTTTACATAACGAAGAAGCAACAGAACCGTCCCCATGATTCATTTATATATAGTGAATCCTAGATTTAATGAAAGGTTTTTAGTAGAATGTGGATAGTGTGTGTTACAATTTTCTAAAAAAACCACTATCATTCTACAAAAAGCGAAAAATTGTTTAGTAGTATTGCTAATGAAGAGGAGTGAAGAGGAATGTCAATTTCTTTACAAAAAGGACAAAGGATTGATTTAACAAAAGGGAATGCCGGTTTATCCAAACTAATGGTTGGTCTTGGTTGGGATCCTATTAAAGTCAAGAAAAGCGGATTCTTCGGTTTAGGCGGTGGAACTCCGGATATTGATTGTGATGCATCTGTCCTAATGTTGGAGAATGATCGATTCACTGAGAATAAAAATCTGATTTATTTCGGCAACTTGAAAAGTAATTGCGGAAGTATCAATCATACCGGTGATAATCTGACCGGTGCTGGAGATGGGGATGATGAACAAATCCTTGTAGACCTTCAAAAAGTTCCTCAACATATTAATAAGCTTGTGTTTGTTGTAAATATCTATGATTGCCACAGACGTAAACAAGACTTTGGTATGATTGAAAATGCATTTATTCGCGTGGTGAATATGAATGATAAGCAAGAACTGATCAAGTTTAATTTAACAGAAAACTACTCAGGCAAGACAAGCTTGATTGTGGCAGAGATCTATAGACACGGAAACGAGTGGAAGTTTGCTGCAGTCGGAACAGGGACCAATGATGGGAAAGTAGGAGACCTCGTTCAAAAGTTTGCGTAATAAACAATCTGATAAAAAATTTAACTTAAAGATAGGGGAGAATTATTTTGGCAATCACATTATCAAAAGGTCAAAAAGTAGATTTAACAAAAACTAATCCTGGTCTATCCAAAGTAATGGTTGGTCTTGGTTGGGATACAAATAAGTACGATGGTGGAAATGACTTCGATTTGGATGCGAGTATTTTCTTGCTTGATTCAAACGGTAAATGTTCTTCTGAAAAGGACTTTGTTTTCTACAATCAGTTGATTGGTGGAAATGGTTCTGTTGAGCACACTGGTGATAACCTTACTGGTGAAGGGGATGGAGACGACGAGCAAGTGAAAGTCAACCTGAGTGCTGTTCCAGCAGCGGTTGAAAAAATTTCATTTGTCATCACGATCCATGATGCAGAGGCGCGCAACCAGAACTTCGGTCAAGTGTCTAATGCGTTTGTAAGAATCGTGAATGAGGATAACAATGAGGAAATCATCCGTTATGATTTGGGTGAGGATTTCTCGATTGAAACGGCAATTATTGTAGGTGAATTATATCGCCACAATGGAGAATGGAAGTTCTCTGCAATCGGTTCCGGATACCAGGGCGGCTTAGCACGAATCGCTACAGATTATGGTCTTTCAATCTAATAAAACATCTACTCTATGAATAATGATTGGAGAGATAAAAATGGCAATTCAGTTATCGAAAGGTCAACGAATTGATTTGACCAAAACGAATCCTGGATTGATAAGAGCAGTTATCGGTCTGGGATGGGATACTAATAAATATCAAGGCGGGCATGATTTCGACCTGGACGCGTCTGCTTTTCTGGTGGATGAGAATGATAAATGTGTAAATGATCAGGATTTTATTTTTTACAACAATTTATCCCACCCTTCTGAGTCTGTTATACATACAGGTGATAACCTGACAGGGGAGGGAGATGGTGACGATGAACAGTTAATCGTGGATTTCTCGAAGATTCCTTCGTATGTTCATAAGATTGGTATCACTGTCACCATCCATGATGCTGACGCGCGCCGTCAGAACTTTGGACAAGTGTCCAATGCATTCGTTCGTTTGGTGGATGATGCATCTGATAATGAACTGCTCCGTTTTGATTTAGGGGAAGATTTCTCGATTGAAACAGCAGTGGTCGTTTGTGAACTATACAGACACGGGAATGAATGGAAGTTTAGTGCAATTGGCAGTGGCTTTTCTGGTGGATTGGCAGACTTATGCCGAAATTATGGTTTGCAGGTTTAAAGCAGGCTGAAACTTATGGTTCAGCTTTAGGAGGATCAATAATTGGAAATTATAGAACAAATACTTTCAACGTATGCGATGTTTTTTGACTTTGAGATGTGGGGAGAAGTGTTGACCGATCCTGTAGCATGGGGATTAATCGGCTCGCTTGTCGTCATTGAGGGGTTACTGTCCGCGGATAATGCCCTTGTCCTTGCAATATTAGTGAAACACTTGCCGGAAAAACAAAGGAAAAAAGCGTTGATGTACGGATTGTTTGGAGCCTATTTCTTCCGTTTCTTATTTATCGGAGTAGGTGTTTACTTAGTTAAATTTACATTTGTTAAGGTGATTGGGGCGGCATACCTTGCCTGGATCGTCATTGACTTCTTCCGCAAAAAGAACAGTGAGAATGATGAGGAAGAAACGAAGGAATTCAATAAAGGCAGCTGGTTGGTTCGTACAATAGGTGTTTTTTGGGCAACTGTATTTACTGTTGAAATGGTCGATATCACCTTCAGTGTGGACTCAATCCTGGCAGCGTTTGCCATTTCAGATCAGGTCTGGGTACTGCTTGTTGGCGGTATGCTAGGAATCCTTATGATGCGTACCGTTGCCGGTGTCTTCTTGAGATTAATCGATAAGTTTCCCGAGTTTGAAACCACAGCGTTCATTCTGATTGGATTGATTTCGGCGAAGATGTTTGCAAGTATCTTCGGATTCCATCTGGATCATGTCGTGTTCTTTGTCATATTGATTGTGGCATTTCTTGCTACATTCGTCGTTCATTATATTAACAAGGCTAGAATGGTTGCCAGCGAGCAAACAGCAGCTTCCAAAGAAGAATAATGGAAAGAAGGAGACTCTGACTCTCCTTCTTTTTTCTAAATATGAGGTGTAATAGATGAGGCATTTTAGTTATTTATCGGCTCTGCAGACTGCAGGGGTTTTTTATATTAAACCGGCGGACATTACGAAAGAGTCACCGAAAGACCTGCTGGAATACAGCTTGGGAGCCACATTATATATGCCGGCTACAAGGGCAGATATTTCAGATTTGGTCATCGAAAGGAAATACCCTGAATTATGTTCCATGGTCCTATGTCTCGAGGATGCCATTGGTGACAGTGAAGTAGCACATGCGGAAAAAATGGTGATCCACCATCTTCAATCGATTTATGAGTCTTTACAAAACGGAAGACTGTCTACAACAGATCTCCCCTTGATATTTCTTCGAGTACGATCACCTGAGCAAATCTCCACTATGAGCAGCGCCCTGGGAGAGGCGATCTCCTGTTTAACCGGGTTCGTATTTCCTAAGTTTTCACTTGGTAATGCTTCTTCCTATTTGAATCACTTGATTCAAGCTGGAAAGGAAAATGGGATTCATTTATACGGGATGCCGATCTTTGAAACAGCTGACCTCCTCGAAAAAGAGACCCGGTACAGTCATCTATCCGATATAAAGAAGCTACTTCATCAATATAAGCAGTACATACTGAATATTCGTATCGGTGCCACGGATCTTTGCGGGCTTTACGGAGTCAGACGCAACTGCCATACAACGATATATGATATTTCGCTCGTGAAAGATTTTATGATGGATGTGATGAACTATTTCGGAAGGGACTACACGATTTCCGGGCCTGTGTGGGAGTATTTTGAGCATTCCTCTTCAAGGATCTTGAAGCCTGAGTTGCGACAGTCTCCTTTTAAAGAATCTTACGGAGAAGAAGGATTACGGTTCAGGTCGCAGTTATTGAGTGAATATCATGATGGATTAATCAAGGAGACCTTGTTGGACCTGGCCAATGGATTGAATGGCAAAACGGTCATCCATCCGGATCACATCAAAATTGTGGAAAGTCTGAATGCCGTTTCGAAAGAGGATTATTTGGATGCACTGTCTATCACGGAGAGTGCAAATGGAAATGTTGGAGTGAAAAAGAGTGAATACGCCAACAAAATGAACGAAATCAAACCCCATTATTTATGGGCACAGAAGGTTTTGAGAAAATCAATGATTTATGGGGTGTACAATGAAAATCACAACTACATCGACTTATTGTCAGACACAGCACAAACTTCAACTGTTACCTAATATGACCATTGAAATAGAGGTTTTGGAAAATCCCCTGAACCTCACGCTCGACGACTTATTCCTGATGGCAGCGAGGGTGAATAAGAAGAGAGGATTTCTATTTGTTAGTAAACTATTAGGAAAACATTTACCGTTAAATCCTTCACAGTCACTGCTTGCATCGGGTTTATTGGCAATTGAATATTACGAACAAATCACAGGCAAAAGTGTGAAACAGAAAGACTGTATCATAAAAGGTACTTTCTCTGATGAACCTTTGGAAATCCAGGAAGCCTATCATATACTGTCCGGTTTAAAGCTCTGTTTACCAAACAATCCCCTAATCATCGGGTTTGCCGAAACCGCAACTTCGCTCGGACATGCATTTTTTGACAGTATCGGGGACGCTGAATATATCCATACCACAAGGGAAGAAATCAAGGACCTCGTTCCCCTGTTGAATTTCAAAGAAGAACACTCACATGCGGTCAACCAATTTTGCTATCTAGATGAGCACAGCATACGAAACGATAAACCGATCGTACTGATTGATGATGAAATGACAACGGGTAAGACGGCTTTGAATATCATCAGAGATATTCATTCCAAATTTCCACGTGAACAGTATACTGTCGTATCGATTCTGGATTGGCGATCGGATGACAATAGAAAGCAGTTCCGCCAGTTGGAAAGAGAATTAGAAGTGAAGATCCATACGACATCCCTCTTGTCGGGACATATCACATTTTCCGGAGAAACCATCGGGGAAGCGGAGTATGATTATCAGGCGATAGATCAGGGGAATGAACTTCACGTAGAAAGGTTCAACCTCGCACCGTATTTCACCCGGACTCCATATGTTAATAACAAAGACGGGATTCCATATATCAAAGAAACAGGAAGATTCGGGATTGCCCATAACCATAAAGAGGACGTGGACGCAGCCTGCGGGAAGGCAGCAGATTATTTGAAACAGTACCGGGTTAATAAGAAGACTCTTTGTCTCGGTACCGGTGAAATGATGTACCTCCCGATGAAGATCGCTTCACTCATGGGAGAAGGAGTACTCTATCACTCCACCACAAGGAGCCCGATTCTTCCCATAGAGAAGCAGGGGTATGCGATAAAGAGCGGTTTTTCATTCAAGAATCCAGAAGACGATGCAGTGGTTCATTATATCTACAATATCCCCCGGGATGAGTATGATGAATTGTTCATTTTCTTTGAAAGAGAGGTTTCAGAGGAATCGCTGAACGAAATTAAACAATTGGCGAAGGACAGGGGCATCGGGACTTTGAATGTCGTTATGTTTTCCACTATGGAAAGGAGTGATGATGATGGTCAAAACAATAGATAATCTGGGCAGTTACACAAAGGAAGACGTTACCTTCCTCCTAAAGGATCTGTCTGGGGCCGATATTGAAAAAAGTACGCTTGAACGGGAAAGGGCGATCCAGAACGGAGTCCACTATTCCGAGATGCTTCCAGTCGAATATCAGCCTTCCAAAGAATACATCAAGCTTTTTCATGATTCATTGGAAAAAACCAAAAAGGACATCGCTTTATATGTGGCCCTTGCCGCTGAACAGATTGTACATTCACGTGGGCTGGATATCGTCCTCTGCAGTCTGGCCAGGGCAGGGACCCCTATAGGTGTTCTGATGAAAAGGTATATCGGCTACAAATATGGTGTGACGGTCCCCCATTACAGTATATCGATCATCAGGGGCCGTGGCATCGATGAAAATGCTCTTTCATTCATACTGGACCAACACCCTGGAGAGAATCTGGTGTTTGTGGACGGGTGGACCGGAAAGGGTGCGATTACGAAAGAGCTGACATCATCTATCAACCGCTACAACAAGAAGCATGGAACGGATCTTTCCCCTGAGCTTGCCGTCCTGGCCGATCCCGGTCACTGCTCTAATCTGTACGGCACCCGGGAGGATTTCCTGATTCCCAGTGCCGGCTTGAATTCGACGGTTTCCGGTCTTGTAAGCCGTACGGTATTGAATGACTCGTTGATTGGTCCTGATGATTTCCACGGGGCAAAATACTATAAGGAATTGTTACCGGAAGACTTGTCATTGTTCTATGTGGATACGATTACGTCTGAATTTAAAGGGATATCATCAATAGTGGAAAGAGAGCTTGCCGGGCTGCGGGAAAACCATACAGACATGAATTGGGAAGGCTTGAATTCGGTGAGGAGAATTCAGGAAGAGTTTCATATTCCCGATATCAATCATATCAAGCCGGGTGTCGGGGAAACGACACGTGTTCTGTTAAGAAGGGTGCCGTGGAAGATTCTGATCAATACGGAGAAAGAACATTATCTAGAGCATATCCTCATGCTTGCAAAGGACAGAGGGGTTCCCGTTGAAGAGTATAATGACATGTCGTACAGCTGCTGCGGCCTGATCAAGCAGATGGACAAAGAGACATGAACGCATTCGCAAGTGACCTGGACCGTACCCTGATTTTCTCACCAAGAATGCTCGCAGCGTATGGGTCGGACGGCAACGAGGAATGCATTGAGCTCCTCGACGGGAAACCCATTTCCTATATTTCAACCAAAACGAAAGCGATCCTGAAGCAGATCAATGATGACATGCTTTTTATCCCGGTGACAACAAGGACAATCGAGCAGTATAAGAGGATCCAGCTGTTTCAAGATACAATCAAGCCCGACTATGCGATCACCAGCAATGGGGGAACGATCTTGAAGAGGGGTGAGGTGTGGAAGGAATGGACGATTCATGTCGAGCAGCTGCTACAGAACTCCACGCCCCTTAAAGAGATAATGAAGAAAGTCACAGCCCTTAACGACACAAATTGGATCAAGAAAATCAAACCGGGAGACTCTGTGTTTTTTTACATCATCCTCCATACGGACCGTTTTTCTTCTGATCGATTCTTAGAGTTAAGGGCACTTGCGGATCATTTAGGATGGCAAGTGTCACTTCAGGGAAGGAAACTTTATTTTATTCCAAAGGTCCTTACGAAATGGACCGCCCTTCGCTATTTACGAGTGGCGCTCGGATTAGATGATATTTGCACAGCAGGTGATTCCATCCTGGATTTTGAACTGATTACGAACGGGACGTATGGGATTGCCCCCCTTCATGGAGAGGTTCTGGAGAAATTTCCTATACTCAATCAGACGAGGGAAGCTGGAATCAACGCTTCAGTGGAAATCGTCGATTTCGTACAAAGCCGCTATGGGAACGTAGAGGCAAAATAGGAATTATGCATTACATGGAGGTCACCGGCTGATGACCTCTGCTGAAAAAAGTATGTGAGGGGTGACATCATGAGTGATTATTCCAGTATCAACATGACTCAAGCAGAGATCGACTCTGATAAATGGAAACAAATATTATATAAAAAACTCCCTGAACGGACTCCTTATGAGAAAGATGAACAGCTAAGCTTTTGCCAGGTCACGGGGAGGATTGTCGGAATTGGATACGATGAAACGGATTATTATCTGTCCCTCTATGAACTTTATACGTCCGATGGGATCCACGTCTTAAGTGAGGAATTAAATAAAGAGATCACACCGGAAATGTTTCAGCGTGTTCAGAAGATTATCATGATCAATCAAAAAGAAAAAGGGCTGTCCGTCAACAGGATTGTCGCGTTCATGGAAGGTGAGCAACTCATTCCCGGTCACAGCAATCAGCAGTTTCACAGGTTGCTGAGACAATCCCTTATTTCGGTACTGGGTACTTTTGAGAAAAAACATCCCGCCGGTTTAGGAAGTCCCGATTTCCGGAGGGTGTTAGTGGACATTGTGAAATGGTCTTGGAATCACCTGGACCCATGGTTAAAAGAGCTTGATCCGGAAATTGAAATGCCCCGGGTCATTTGGTACGGAGACGCAACGAAGAGTCAGTTGTATTTTCTTTATTACTTGATGAGCATCGGGTGTGATGTCCTCATCTTCCATCCCGGTGGTGAAGATCAGTTTGCGGATCTGGACCCTGATCAGTTATGCTCCAAGGTTATTCAGCAATCAAGCAAGGGAGAACTGGAACCGTTCCCGACGGAGAAGCCGGATCGTCAGTCGACTGTCGCATACCGTGCAACGCAGGAGCTGAATGATGTATTGTTCCATGACGGATCCCAACTGTATAAACCGTGGCAATTCCGCAACAGTCTGCCTTCGTCGGTCACCTTGAAAACAACGTATGATGAACTGTTCTTAATCAGTAAAGAGAAGGCATTCGTCCGTCCGAATTTCCAAGCCACCAGGCAGAAAGTCGAGATCCCGGCGATTTTCGCTAAAATTATGGGGGTTTCAGAGAATCACAAGGAATATTGGAGCCGTTTACATAGTTTGGCAGAAGACAAGAATGCGGTATTGATCCAGCGTTTTCCGTTCACGACGGAAGTGAAAGCCAATCATACCTTCCATTATCAACATTCCTTGGCGAGTGACGGAACCCTGGATGTAGAGAAAATGATGACCGGCAACTGGTGGCAATATAAGCATCTTCCTGAAGGAGTTCAGCGTGCCATTGCCCATGTCATCTCAAAAATGTGTGAAAGCCCCCGGCTGCTTCCGTTCAATCATGAACGACTGGAGGACGTAAAACTTTATCTATTCACTCAAGCGACGGATCTTTCCCCGGAAGACTTGAAACTCATCCAGAAGTTTGATTATTCACAGGATGTTCCGAAGCTGGTGCTGTTCAATAATGAAATGAACGGTATGCTATCACGCTCAGATGCAGCAAGGCTTCTCTTCTTTAACGAACTGGGAGTGGATATCGTCGTCTATAATCCACCGGGCCATAATTGCATCGAACAATTTATCGAGTCCAAGGTATTCGATACCCATTGGCTGGAGGAAATGTCATTTGAGCTTGAGTATAAAGAACCTTCGATTGTAAGAAGAATTTTCAAGACAATCAAATCCCATAAATAGGAGTGAAGAAACGATGGTAAACGAAACGAACATTGCAACTCTTGAGAACAATGAAGTGATCACAGAGAAAAAGGCCGAGGACATTCGCAAGGAGCTTCGCCAGGATCCAGAAGTCATCCGCCTGTCCCAGCAAGTGGATACACGAAACCAAATGGAACTGTTAGAGTTCGGGAAAGAACCGGCCGTGCAGATCTCCCAGTTCTCAGACCGCATCCTATCCATGATGCGAACGACGGAAGTGACGGACTCAGGAGCCATGCTGAAGCAGCTCGGCAAGATCATGGATCGCTTTGATAAGAAGGATTTCGAAGAGAAAAAAGGCGGATTGCTCGGGAAACTGTTCAACCGTGGAAACGACATGATCGAAAAGATCTTCGGCAAATACCAGACACTGGGCGGCGAAATCGAGAAAGTCCACGTTGAAATCTCGAAGTACAAAGATGAAATGACTCGCTCGACGATGACGCTTGAAGAAATGTATGAAAACAACATCCAATATTATATGGAGCTGGAAAAATACGTCGTGGCCGGTCAAATCAAATTGGACGAACTGAAGAACACGCTTCCGGAATATGAACAAAAAGCGATGAACGGGGACCAGATGGCCCAATTGCAACTCGATACGTTAAAGAGTGCTATCCAAACGCTGGAAGAACGCGTATATGATCTTGATTTGGCCCGCATGGTGGCCCTCCAGACAGCACCGCAAATTCGCCTTCTACAGCGGGGGAATACGAAACTGATCGGGAAGATCAACTCAGCATTTATCATCACGATCCCAATCTTCAAAAACGGCATCATCCAGGCGGTTACGGCGAAGCGACAAAAACTTGTTGCTGATTCTATGAATGAGCTTGATCGCCGTACAAATGAGATGTTAAAGCGTAATGCAGAAAACATCGCAAATCAAAGCACGGAAATTGCCAAATTGGCAGGAAGACCAAGCGTTCAAATTGAAACGATTGAAGAGTCCTGGAATACGATCGTTAAAGGACTGCAGGAAACGAAATCGATTGAAGAAGAGAACAAGCGTCTGCGTGAAGAGGGGACCAACCGGATCTTGGAACTTCAGGATAATATGAAGAAAGTGACTTCACAGCAGTAAAAAAATAAGAAAAGAGCAGGATTAATCATTGGCTCTACAAGTCGAATGATCAACAAGAAAAATATCAAACCGAAAAGAAGCTGGGACATAACTTAATTTATACACTCTAAAGATGAACAATTAGATGACGTGTTACACCGCTGTTGATGTCCGTCCAAGACTCCGCTTTTCCCGCATGAGTCTTCGTCTTGCACTTCAACCAACAGCTAGAACCTGCTTAATACATGGATTAAGCTTTAGCACTAAAAATTAAAAATCCGAACGAGTTAGATTTTATCAAATCACTTGTTTGGATTTTTGTTTTGCTGGAACCCTTTGGCCCAGCCTCTATTTAATATTGCCATTTACTGAAGATTGCTATTGTCAAAGTGGTATAGAGTTACAACCGTTAATAAGGTGGAATTCCCAACCATTTAAACCCTCGCCAAAGCAGTAAGCCAAACCCCACGGCTAAAAAGATGACATCCCCGACCATAGACTTTTTATCACCTTTGCTTATATTTTGAATAAGGTCAAAGAACACTTTGACAATCCAAAAAAGTACCATGGCAAACCAACCAAGATTGTCATTAAAGGGCTCTTCATCAAATAGATATCTTATAGATATAAAGAGAATGATAACAAGAGCGATGTTTTTAAAAACGTCCCATTTCTTAGGTAACACTTCGTTCTTCAATTAAACCCTCCTAGCCATTTATAACTGTCATTACTTTAACATATTTTTTACATTTCCCTCAAAAAAATCGTAGCCCACCTGTTTCAGGTGAACTGACTTAGATAAATTATATCTTTCAAATTAAAAAGTGTTTAATAGGTTATAAATAAAACAGGGCTTTTAAAAGGGGGACGAAGCAATGATTGGAACCCTTATTAACTGTTAATCATCATTTTTGTTCTCCAAAACAGAACCTGTTAAGCATAAAGCATCTGCCCTTTTTTCTCCCGAGTACAGAATATTCTTCACTAAATTGCGAGATTATCTGATAAATGAGCCATTTTATAATACAATTAATATACAAAACTGTTAAAAGGTTGCGGCCATTCAGAAGGTTTGAACGAAAAAATATAATGAGGTGCTGAAATGAAAGAATCACGTAGGAACTTGGCTGCCATTGCCATCATCTTCACGCTGCTCATGGCGATGATCACGCCTTTAGCATGGGTTGGACTATTAATCGTGGTGTTTGGTTTATACCACACTTCCCAAAAGAGAAAAGTTAAAAGGGCGTACGCAGGCTGGATGATCACGGTCGGAATCCTGGGAATCGTCCTGGGAGGCTGTGCAGCTCCAACAAAAGAAGTGGAAAAAGAAACGACTGCGCAGGCTGATAAAGAAGCCGATCAACAGGCGAAGGCAGACGAAGAAAAGAAGGCGGCAGAAGAGAAGAAAGCCAAGGAAGAAGAGAAGAAGCTGGCTGAAGAAAAGGCGAAAGTGGAAAAAGCTGAAGCTGAGAAAGCGCAGCAGGAACTTGCCGAATCATTCGGTTTGGAAGAAGTACTAGTTTCCCGCGTGATCGATGGTGATACAGTCGAATTGAAGGATGGAAGAAAGGTGCGGTTCATCGGCGTCAACACGCCTGAGTCCACAACGAGGACTGAAGAATACGGGAAAGAAGCAAGTAATTACACGACTGAAAAGCTGGAAGGCAAAACGGTCTGGCTTCAAAAAGATGTGTCCGATACGGACCGGTACAACCGTTACCTTCGCCTGATTTGGCTTGAGGTCCCTAAGGATGTTATGAACGAAGAAGAGATCCGGACGAAGATGTTCAATGCGGACCTGGTATTAAACGGATATGCCGAGCCGTCCACTTACAACCCGGATGTGATGTACAGCGAGTACTTCATGAAATTCGCCCGGGAAGCAAGGGAGAAGGGTACGGGGCTCTGGGCTTATGGCGAAAACGGTACGACTAAAGGAGATCTGGATCCAAAGGAAGAAAAGAAAGCTTCGACAGCATCTACTACGTCTAAATCAAGTAATGAATCCGGTACTGCAAGCGAAGAACCTGCAGCTGCCACTCAGCAAGAGTTTTACCAAAACTGCACGGAACTTACAAAGGTCTACCCACACGGAGTCGCTTCCGATCATCCTGCTTACGCGAAGAAACATGACCGGGACAAAGATGGATGGGCGTGTGAGAGATAAATAGATAGTGTTGGCCATTCCTTTCGTAAAGGGGTGGCTTTTATTTTTGACTTTAAAATGGTGAGGATGACTGGAACTTAAACGCATCTCATCCGTATATAAAGGAAAGACGTAAAATGGGGGCATGACGATGAAACAGCTTTACATCAAACAAAAAGTATTCAGTCTCAGTGAAAAATTCACAGTAAAGGACCAGGACGAGAGGGATGTTTATTATGTGGAGGGGAGCTTCATGAAAGTACCGAAGACTTTCTCCATCATGAATACAGACCGTGATGAGGTAGCCTTGATCACTAAAAAGGTATTGAGCTTTCTGCCGACGTTTTATGTTGAGGTGAATGGTGAAGCGGTCGTGACGATTAAGAAGGAGTTTTCTTTTCTGAAAGCGAGATATTCCATTGATGCGGCAGGTATTGAAGTGCAAGGGAACTGGCTGGATATGGACTTTCAGGTACTGCTTAAAGGGGCCGTAGTAGGAGAAGTGGGGAAAGAGTGGTTTAGTTGGGGTGATAGCTACAAGGTGGAAATATTGGATGAAGAGATGGAGACGCTGATTTTAGCGCTTGTCATTGCGATTGATTGTGTAAAAGAGGATCAGGCGGGTGCTTCGGCTAATGCATCGTTTTAGGCAATGAAAAGAAGCACGGGGACGGTTCCCGTGCTTCTTATTAACTTTCATCCTTATTCTTCGAATATATGTATCTGGCATTAATGTAAAATAAAGTTCCAAAGAAAAACAAAGCGGTTATCAACCAGCTCGCAATCGCCCAATACTCTCCGTTTAATAGATACCCACTGATAAAAGTCACACATACCATCATGGCCATTACGATATACATGCCGACTATGTATTTCATTGCAGACACACCTTTCTAGATTGTATATTGTAGCAAGCGACAAGGGAGATGAATTTGCGGAACCACATGTCGCCGTTCATGGTATAAACCACAAGAAAAAGAAGAGCAATACCATCTTTTCCACTATAAACCAAATTATGGGTTTAATGCTACGCTTTTACACATTTTCTATCAATTTTTAGAGCATGGGGGACGGTTCTCATGCTTCTTTTTACCAGAGAAAATCTCTCAATATTCCCTGTTGCTTAAGAACTGAGTAAAAATAACTAATTTATTGAAAAAACTTGGTTCAGAATAGTATGAAGGTGGAAACGATGGTACGATATTCTATGAATTGGAATTTTATAGGGCGTTGAAATGAATAGAAAGGATCGATCACATGCACACTGAAATCCAGATTCAGTATTCAGAGACGGAGAGGGCGTTCTCCAAGCTTCGTCAAACGATTGACGCTTGGAATATAGCGTATCCCAGGCAGATTGGCGGGGCGAACGAACTCGAGGTCATCAACAAGCTGAATATACTCAATGGACAATGCCAGAAGATGCTGGAGGGCTATCATCAGCTTTTGATGGAAAATCATTCGGCCACGCAACTTTCTGTAGAAGGCATGGAAGAAACCGACCGTACTCTTTCTTCTACCATGACTTTGAGCCGGTAAGGGAGGCACTCTATGAAAATACTGGATGTAGACGGCTTTCTCAATGGAATAAAGGAGATAGAGGAAACCCTGTCTTCCCAGAAAGATCAGGTAGAGCAGATTGAAAGAGCGGTTCAGGACGTGGTCAATCTGGATGTTTCGTTCAAGGGGGAGGGCGGGAATGCCATTAGGGATTTCTACCGGAGTCAGCACCTTCCCATGTTGGAACAGTACCAGTTGTTTTTATCCGACTATCAATCCGTCATTCGGCAGATGAAGGAGGCCCTTGATCACGTGGAGCCTTCACCTGACGGGTTCATGAGGCAGAGCTTCCTGGACAACGAAGTAGAAGAAGGTCTTCAACGGGCACGGCGGACAACGGTGGAATTGAAAGGAGAAGCCAATTCGACCATCAGAAGTGTATCAGACATCGTATCGGTGCCCAGGATCCAGGACTGGTCGTTTTTACAGCAGGTGACCCATGCCCAGGAGGAAAAAGAACGCATCCTCCGAAAGCTGCATGAGTTTGACCATACTAAAACGGCTTCCCTTGCGCCCCTCGAAGAACAGGTCCACACGATGACGCAGCATATCGCCCGGCTCCAAACTGTTTTTCAAAAAGGAAAGCTTGGTATAATAGAGAAGAAGGCTCATCAGGAAGACTCATCGTTTCTATCCAAACTATCCGAGTTTACATTGGTCATGGCCAAAAATAAAGTATCCGAGTTTCTTGGGACCGTGGAAGGAGCCTTTTTTGCAATTGTCGATATCGTCAGCGATCTCGTCGACACGCTCATCGCCCTGTTCACCGATCCCATCGGATTCTTCAAAGGTATTATTCATACCGTCCTGCACCCCATCGACACGGCGAAGTACATATGGAAGGACCTGAAACAATCCTTTGAAGAAGAAGTCGTCAATGGAGACGTGCGAAGCCGAGCGAGATACTTTTCCTACACGGGAACCTATATCGCCGCGTCCATTATCGGAGCGAAAGGCGTAGAAAAAGTCGGCAAGATGGGCAAAGCCGGAAAAATGAGCTCCAAGACCGACGTTCCCTACAATGTTATGACGACAGCCAAAATTAAATCCTTCATTCACAACGGAGTCAAAAGCACCTTCGGAAAAGTGGAGGACACCGCCCATCAGCTACTTTCTTCCCGAACCGGAAAAAGGGCACTGGGACTGAACGCTTTTTCCGGACATCTTCAAGAGCTATTCAGGAAAACTAAAAACGTCTTAAATCCGAAGAAAGTGAGATCGGTGATGGAGAAGACGTATCACAAGGTTGTGGACGGTCCGGTTTCGAGGGTTGGGCAGTCAGAGGTTTTCTCCAGTATGGGGAAGGTGTTGTTGAATGAGGATGGGCATGTGGTGTTTACTGGGAAGGATCGGGTTCGAAGGGTTGAGACTAAGGGTTCGGGTGAAGTTAATAGGCTTATTCCTGGAACTCCTGGAAAAGTAACAGGAGGAAGTTCTACAAAACTAGGGAAAAATATGTTTGAAGGAATGGGTTTGCCTAAAGTTACAAAACGAACACCTTATCAAGCACAACATATTATTCCTAAGGAATTTAGAAGTCATCCTGTATTACAAAAAATAGGTATGGATATGGACAATGCCTCAAATGGATTTTTTCTTCGAGTTCCGGATGCAGATGTTAGTGTAACTTCTAGACATAAAGGATACCATGCAGTTTATAGTAATTTTGTGCGAGGAAAATTAGATGAAATAGATATTAGACAAGATATATCTATAATAGAAAAAAAAGTTTATGAACTACAACAAAAGTTAAGACTACTTCAAGAAAAAGGATTACCATTATACATGCAGGATAATTACCTTGAAAATGAACTTAAAAGGATTAAGGAAATTGGAATGGAACAATACACAAAAGAAAGAATGGACAAAGAGGTTACGAACCCCGTATGGAAAAGAGGAGGAGGGGCAACAGTTGACCTTTGGGAAAGGTGGTATAATAAGTAATGGACTATGGAGTATATAATCATTTAGTTGAAGAGGTAATTCGGTTCTCGGAAAATTTCCAGAGTGAAACTACTAATAATATTTCCAACGAAACTGTTATTATTAATGATATAAAAAAAGCAGAGCATTTAGCTTATGATGAGATTTTTGGCGAGGATGAGTATAATTGGAAAGATATCAGAGAATTAGAAATGAGTGAAGTTTGGGGTATTTATTACGCAATGTCAGAAAGTGAAAAGCCTAAAGGATTGGAAGGGTTATTAGGAATTATTGCTGATAATGTGAGAAAAAGCTCATTTAAATATAGTATATTTTATGACGATGTTGTAGCTGATCTTACTAATTGTGCCATTAATAGAGCGATAAACGGGAAGAATAGCTCTTTCTTTGAAGAATTGTTTGATGTATATAAACTTGGTGCTTTTCCTTGCGGTTGGAAAGGTGATTATCCAGAAGGGGAAATCATTGCTTTTAAAATGAATTAATGAGTATATAGCTGGATTTGGGGTCAGTCCCCCGCCATACTAATGCATTAGTATGACGGGGGACTGACTGCATTTTTTTAGAGTTTCTTGGGAACATGGAGAAAGCATTTTTTCAATCGTCATTCTATTCAAATCAGATTCTGATAAAATCGTTCATCAATAGATGGTAAAGAAGGAAAGTAACCTTTGTAATCACAATAGTAGGTTGAGAATGGAAAAGGAAATGGAAAGATTATATAAAGAGTTAGCTGAAACAGTTAATGAAATGATTCCAGAGGATTGGAATGAATTTTACTTGTATGCCCAAATATCTGAAACCGGGGGAGGAACTTACTTTTTTTATAATACATTAGAAGATGAACAATATAAATATAGTTTGGAAATTCCCTTCAAATATCAAATTGATGAAGATGAATTTGAGAAAAAAGAAGATCACTTATATAAATTAAGTAAGGAACTTAGGAAAGTTTTTAAAGATAACGATCAAGAAGCTTGGTATTCTTTTACAATGTCTTTAAACAGTAGTGGTAAATTTAAGTTGCATTATGATTATACAAATTGGTTTGATACAGAGTATAGTTTTAGTGACCAAATGATTATTTGGAAAAGCAAATATTTAGAGGCGGTACCTACTGATGAAAATTATAAAGCATTAATTGATAAGTATCACAATGAATTTCCTGATAATCCGATTTGATTAAGGTGGTAATGAAGGCACGGGAACCGTCCCCGTGCTTCTTTTTATTGAAAATAAGTAGAAGCATCGTCTCCCCACTTCTAATCTTCTAACCAATAAAACAAGTAAACTGTTGCTCAAATGCAACGGTTTTTTTAATGAATAAAAGACATATAGGTCTTTTTTCTATTTTTCGACCTTATTCTCATCTAAATAGTGGCACTCATGCAACAACTGTTGCGCTATTGCAACATATTAGAATGTGTTTTATAGTTTAAATATTGTAAAACATTAGAATAATCAGTTTTTTATAGTCTTTTTAATGTTGGCACACTTCTTGCAATACAAATAAATGAGTGGATCACTCAGAGGGAGCGAGCACATTGTTAGTGAAAGATGCAATGACTAGTACTTCTATAAAGTATTTTGAAAACGATTACATTGAAGCTGTTGCAAATCGTTTACTAGAATCTCGAGTGAAGGGCGGGTTGGTTTATAACATAAAGGATGAACTGGTGGGGTGTTTTACAGAGAATGATCTTTTAAGAGGTTTGCTAAAAAACAAAGGCACATTATCTGACATTCATAAAACGAACTTCCATTTTCTAAAGGAAACAGATGAATTAAAACATATATCAGAAATGGATCACGAAATTTGGCCGGTGATCAATAAGAATGGTCATATTTCCGGATTCTTGACGAAAGATCAGTATTTGGCTTCCTATGCTAAGTTCTCTCAACTGGAAGTCAGCCGTTGGGATGCGATTTTCAAGTCGGCCCACAATGGTATCCTCTCGATTGATCTTGAAGGGAAAATCACATCGATCAACCCTCCTGCAGAAAAAATGGCCATGACGTCAAAAGAGAAAGCAATCGGCAAATTTTTGACGGATGTCGTAACACCGAGTGGATTGTTGAATGTAATCCGGACTGGCAAAGGACACACAGAAAAATATCGTGTGGGAAGAAGAATGTATTTAACCCATAGAACTCCACTCTATGACGGTGAAAACCTTACTGGTGCAGTAGGAGTCTTTCAGGATATTTCAGAAATTGAATTTGTTTCGAATGAACTTGAATCTGTCAAACAGCTCTTAAGGGAGCAGGAAAGTGTACTGGAAAACTCAACAGATGGAATCTGTATTACAGATGGCGAAGGAATCATTATTAAAAGTAATCAAAGCTTTTGTTCTCTTTTTGATCTCGATTCCGACACACATGAGACACCGGACTTTATTAAAGAGATCGTCAACAAAGTGATTGCGAAGGGCAAACGACATAATGTCATGGAAACAAGCGTCGGCAGCGATAATTCTTTGATCATTACCGCGAACCCTATAAAAAATAGCAGCAATCAAATGATCGAGAGAATTGTCATTTATGTGAAAGACATGTCTGAGTTTGACGCATTGAGGAATGAGCTTGAGAAAGCAAAGTCACTATTGGAGACCTTACACTTATCTGAGAAAACAGGCTCCTTCATAGCGGAATCTTCAGAAATGAAAAGGTTGATCGAAACCGTTGAACAGGTGGCTAAAGTAGATGTCACCGTTTTATTAACAGGTGAATCGGGAGTAGGAAAAGAGGAAATAGCCAAATTGATTCAACAGGCCAGCCCAAGGTTGGAGCAGCCATTCATTAAAGTAAACTGCGGAGCGATACCAGAAACGCTAATGGAATCAGAGTTGTTTGGGTATGAGGGAGGAGCATTTACAGGTGCTTTAAAAAAGGGAAAAGCCGGATTGTTTGAACAAGCGAACAATGGAACGATTTTTCTAGATGAGATTGGAGAGATCCCTACCCATCTTCAAGTGAAATTGTTACGGGTCCTTCAGGAAATGGAGATAACCCGGGTAGGTTCGGCAGCTCCCAAGAAAATAGATGTCCGTGTCATTGCTGCTACCAATAAAGACCTGCAAGAACTGGTCCAAGAAGGGAATTTTCGTGAAGACTTATTCTATCGTTTGAATGTCATCCCGATTTCCATCCCTCCTTTAAGAAAGAGGTTGGAGGATATCCCGCTCCTGGTCGATACGTATTCAAGAATGTTTGCTTCTAAATATGATAAGCATCTCAGATTTTCGACGAAAGCCATACAAGTTCTCAGCAACTATCGATGGCCGGGGAATGTGAGGGAGCTCGTCAATATACTTGAAAGATTATATGTAACAACTACCAACCAAGAAGTGAATGAAAGCGATGTACTTTCGCTGTTTAATAAAACGGATGAACGAAAAACGGGTACTGACAAAGCAATTGTTGTGAATGAAATATTGCCACTGAAGGAAGCGATAGAAGAGCTGGAAAGAGAGCTTATATATAAGGCGTCGCTCACAGAGAAGTCTTACCGTGGCATAGCCCGGGCTCTTAAAGTGAATCCTTCCACTATTGTAAGGAAGGTTAAAAAATTAGAAGGGGGATCAATCAAATCATGAGAACACTACAACCTATCGTTTCCCCTAAAAGCATTGCAATCATAGGTGCATCTGAAAGATTTCATCAGAATGCAGGACGTGTGATGGTGAATCTTCAAAAATCAAAATTTGCTGGGGATATCTTTCTCGTTAATCCCAATTATGATTCCATTTCGGGAATGACTTGTTATCCAAGTGTACTGGAGATCAAAGAAGAGATTGATTTGGCATGCATAATCATCCCTTTTATACATACCCCAAAAATACTAAAAGAATGCGTAGAAAAACAAGTGAAAAATGTGATCATCCTAAGCTCAGGATTTTCTGAGAGTGGTCCGGATGGAATCACCAGGGAAGAAGAACTTAAAGCGATTGTAAGGGGTACAAACACAAGGGTTTATGGACCGAATTCACCTGGTTTCTATCATTTTATTGGGAATTGGGGAATCTCGTTTTCACCTCGATTTGAACCGAAAAACTTTCATGAAGGCTCCGTTGGTTTGATCAGTCATGGAGGGAGCATCGGTAGGGCCATACTGGACGCGAATGAGAAAGGTCTTGGCTTCTCCTACTGGCTTTCTCCGGGGAATGAGATGGATATCAACATGAATGATTGCTTTGAGTTTTTGATTCACGATCCCGATACAGAAACGATTCTATTGGTGATTGAGTCGATTACAGAAGAAGAGCGGTTTTTTCGTCTGCTACATCAAGCTTATCTTAAGCGTAAGCCTGTTATCTTACTTCCAATTGGTCACTCGAAGATATCCAGAATTGCCGTGAAGCATCATCTGGGCAGGAATAATGATTATGCCATTCCATGGGAGATGGTCAATCATCCAGGATTAATAAAGGCAGAGAGTATTGATGAAGTGGTCGCGATCTCCTGGCTTTTCGACTCGTACAAGAAAGCAAAGGGAGGGCGAACCGTCATTTTCTCATGGGCTGGCGCTACGTCCATTTACTTGGCGGACTTATGCGATAAGTATGGAATTGATCTTCCGCCTCTATCTGAGTTCCTGCAGAAACAAATGATTCGCATAACGGGAATCGAGAAGGCCTTTATGAATCCTTTAGATGTCACCACGATTGTTTATGATGATTTATCCAAGTTGACTTCATGCTTGGAGGTACTACATGAATCAGAAGACTATGACAATATCATCGTTCCGTTTCCGTTCCAAGTAGACTATCAAAATGAAATATTATCAGGACAAATCCAAAAGTTGATAAAAGAAAGTAATTGTATTTTTCTACCGATCTTTATGTCTCAGGGATACAACGATGAGTTGGCAATCGACATATTGAAGGAGACTAAGAAGCCATATTTCTTTCAAGAAAGCACAGCCATCAAATCATTTTCTGCTTATGTGAATTACTCGGAATCTCAAAAACAAGGGGAGGAACAAAATGAAGAAACGATTAAGTCTGGATGACGCGCTGCTTCACATTCATAGTGGAGACACATTGTTGGTCGGAGGTTTTGGTCTTTCCGGAACACCCCTGACACTGATCGATGAACTGGTGAATTCTGATAAAGACAATCTAACGATCATCAGTAATAACCTGGGAGAGGAAGGGCGTGGCCTCGGAAAACTCCTGATTGCCGGAAAGCTCAAAAAAGCAAAAGGATCCTATTTTACGACGAACCGTGATGCAGTCAAAGCCTGGTCAAAGGGTGAATTGGAAATTGAACTCATTCCCCAGGGTACTTTGGCAGAAGCGATTCGCTGCGGTGGGGCTGGAATCGGTGGTTTCTATACGAAGACCGGTGTGGGAACGAAACTGGCTGAAGGAAAGGAAGAAAAAGTGATTGATGGTGAACCCTACATTTTTGAAAAAGCGATCAAAGGGGATGTAGCTATTATCAAGGCACTGAAAGCTGATACACTGGGAAACTTGATTTATGACAAGACAGCAAGGAATTTTAATCCAGTGATGGCAACGGCAGCTAAGATCGTCATAGCAGAGGTGGATGAAATTGTGGAAGCAGGGTCATTTGCTCCCGAGGAAGTAGTGACACCTCACTTATACGTGGACTATATCGTTCAAAATCGCTATGTGAAGGAAGGGGGAAGGTACGTTGAGTCATTCTAAAAGAATCACAATTGCCAAAAGGGTTGCTCAAGAATTAAACGAAGATGAAATCGTTAATCTAGGAGTCGGCATCCCCACTCTCATTCCCGATTATCTTGGAGATAAAAAGGTTTACCTTCAATCAGAAAATGGACTGCTTGGAATGGGACCTACTCCAACTGGTGAGGAAGTGGATATGGATTTGATCAGTGCGAGTAAAAAACCTGTTTCCATGGATATCGGTTCTTCATTATTTGACAGCTCTGATTCCTTCTTGATGATCCGGGGAGGGCATATTGATACAGCAGTCCTTGGTGCTTTACAGGTTGATCAAACCGGAGAAGTTGCCAACTGGGCAGTACCGGGTGAAACCATCCTGGGGGTTGGGGGTGCCATGGACCTGGTTGCAGGAGCGAAACGAATGATCATCGCTTCGATGCATTTGTCGAAAAGTGGGAGTCCAAAACTTGTGAAAAAGCTTTCGTTTCCAAGTAGCGGAGTGAGAAAAGCGGACATGATCGTAACGGAGCATGCGGTATTCAAGTTCATGGAAGAAAAGATGTACTTGTTTGAAATACTCTCTGATATTTCTGTAGAGGGATTGAGAGAAATAACAGATGCACCATTTTATTTAATGGAAGAAACAAAAATCAAAACAAAATAAGGGGGACGTAATGATGAAAAAATATTTAATCGTATTGGTAACCTTATTATTAATGACATTAGCAGCATGTTCTTCAGATGAAGCTGGCAGCACTAAAAAGGATAGTGCTGATGGGCCTCCTAAAGATATGGCATTCGGATCGGCTACAGTGGGTGGCTTCTGGTATACCTTGTCCGGTTCAATGGGGGAGAAGATGAGTGAAGTATTCCCTGATTCATCTGTAACAGTTGTCGAGGGTGGATCTGTTTCGAACCTATTGGGATTAAGTCAAGGTACGTTCGCACTTGGATTCAGTAACGGTCAGACGGTTCCGGAAGCTCTAAATGGTGAAAACGAATTTAAAGAAAAAGTGGACAATGTCAGTACGGTTGCAACCCTTTATCCGAATGTATTCCATATCGTTGTACGTGCCGATACAGATATCAAATCGGTAAAGGATTTAAAAGGGAAGAAAGTAAGCCCAGGGATTAAGGGTTATAGTGGAGAACTTGCCTTCCAGGATATCTTAAAGCTGAATGATATGTCTTACGATGACCTTGGCGGAATTGAATATATTGGTACGGCTGACGGAGCGGATCTTCTTCGCGACGGTCATATCGATGCTATTGTCGGAATGGTAGCAGCACCGGTTTCCACGTTCCAGGAACTTGATACCACACTTGGAATCCGCTTAATTCCTTTGGATGATGAAACGATTAAAGGTCTGCATGAAAAGAATGAAGGATATTTGGAATATACCGTTGAAGGCGGCACGTATTCCAATGTGATAGAAGATGTCAACACAGTTGCCGGTTATACCGTTCTATTAGTCAACGATGACCTAATGGATGAAGAGACGGTGTATAAGCTTACAAAAATGATGGTAGAAGAAAAAGATACGTGGACAACGTTATCACCGATTATGAAAGACTTTGATGCAGAGTATTCAGTGAAGAATAATGTAGGTAAACTTCATCCTGGAGCAGAGAAATATTATAAAGAAGTCGGGGCTCTCGAGTAAGTGATAAACACACTATATCCATGAAAAAGAAGGTGAAAGTATGACTAAAAAGGATTCGTCAAAAGAATTAGAAGCATCGGAAATTGTAACTCAATATGATGAAGATGGAAACCTTAACAGCAAGCTGCGCTCTTTAAAGGGTGCAGCTGCCAAGATTATTTCCATTGTGGCTGTCCTTATGTCTTTGTTCCACTTATACACGGCATTTTTCGGCGTATTTGAGTCGATTCTCCAGCGATCTGCCCATCTGGCGTTTGCTCTGATTCTTACATTTGCGATATATAAACCATCCAAAAAAGCAGTGAAAAATGAGAGCATTCCTTGGTATGACTGGGTGTTTATGATTTTGTCGATTGCCTGTTATTCCTATTATGTGATGAACGCACAGGTGATTTCATCACGGATGAGTTATATTGAACCGCTCACTATGCTTGAAATCACGATTGGGATTGTGTCGGGATTATTGTTAATCGAAGCGACCCGACGTGTGATTGGGAATACGCTGGTCCTGATTATTTTCATTTGTTTGGTATACGGCATATTTGGACACCTCATCACAGGTGAACTCTCCCATCGTGAATTTACCGCCATGTGGATCGTAGATCACCTATTCTATACAGTGACGGGCATTTTCAGTGTCCCTCTTGGAGTATCGGCGACGTTTATCTTCCTGTTTATCTTATTTGGGAAGTTTCTGGAGGTTTCCGGAGCAGGACAATTTTTCATTGATTTATCTGTTGCAGGTATGGGGAAATACCGCGGTGGTCCCGCCAAAACGGCCATTGTCGCTAGTTCCATCTTGGGAACCATCTCAGGAAGCGCTGTAGCCAACACGGTGACAACAGGTGCCTTCACAATTCCATTAATGAAGAAGACAGGATATAGAAGTCATTTTGCAGCTGCCGTGGAAGCGGTCTCTTCAACAGGAGGGCAAATCATGCCTCCAATCATGGGAGCCTCAGCTTTCATCATTGCTTCCTATTTAGGGGTTCCTTATATGGATATCGCAGTGGCTGCCATTATACCAGCGGTTCTTTATTACTGCTGCTTATACTTTCAAGTCGATTTACGAGCGAAGCGACTCGGATTGGATGGTCTTAAGAAGGAAGATCTTCCGAAGGTCTCAAGTGTTCTAAAGAGTGGCTTCATGTTCTTTATTCCGCTTATCGTCATCGTCTTTATGCTGGCATCTGGAGCATCTCCTATGCGGGCCGGCTTATTTTCAATCGGTGTGACGATTGTGGTGGCGGCTTTGAAGAAGTCTACGAGACTATCATTCTCAAAAATGTATAAAGCTCTCGATTTAGGGGCAAGGGCTGCCATTGAAACGGCCATTGCCTGTGCAGCGTCAGGTTTCATTATCGGGATTATCGGTTTGACGGGAATCGGTCTGAAATTCAGCGGAATGATCATTGATATCTCAGGTGGGATTTTAATTGTAACGCTTATTTTCACGATGATTACGAGCATTATCCTTGGGATGGGGCTTCCGACGGTTGCGGCTTACATCGTTCAAGTACCTCTCACCATTCCAGCATTGATTGAACTTGGTGTATCACCGCTTGCGGCCCATATGTTTGTGTTCTACTTTGCCGCTTTATCTGCGATTACACCACCAGTGGCACTGGCTGCATTTGCTGCAGCAGGACTTTCGGGATCGGATCCGATGAAAACAGGAATGACAGCTGTAAGACTGGGGCTTGCAGCCTTCATCGTTCCGTATATGTTTGTTTATGGAGAGACATTGCTCCTGGTAGGGGATGCTCCTCATATCATTCTATCAGTGGTCACATCCATTATTGGAATCATAGGGGTTGCTTGTGCGGCAGAAGGGTGGCTTTTGAGGAATGCTCTTTGGTATGAGAGGATCATCCTGTTTATTGGTGCAATCCTCATGATCAATCCGGGGATTGTAACGGATATCATTGGATTCGCCATTCTGGCACTCGTATTCTTCTATCAAAAATTCAATCCGAAACGCACGACTGTAGAACATACAATATCCAGCTAAGGGGGCTTTTAGGTGCAAACTATTACAGTGGTAGGCTCGGGAGTCATGGGAAAAGGAATTGCGTATACCTGTGCGGTTTCGGGTTTTAATGTTTACTTGAATGATATAAACGAAGAAATCCTGGAAAAAGCAAAGAACGATATCTTCAGCCTTTTGGAAGGCAGCTTACAAAAAGGATTTATTTCAGAAGACCAATATGGGGAGGCAAAGGATCGTCTTCTTTTTGAAACAGATTTGGAATTAGCGGCAAAAGACGCTGACCTTGTCATAGAGGCAGTACTTGAAAAAATGGAATTAAAGATTGATATTTTCAAAAGGTTGGATTCCATTTGTTCCGAAGAAACCATTCTAGCCACTAATACGTCCACCATGAGTCCGACAGAAATCGGGGCTCAGACGTCACGTCCCGATAAAGTGGTGGCGATGCATTTCTTTAATCCTGTTCATAAAATGAAGCTGATCGAAGTCATCCGTGGCTTGGAAACGTCAGATGAAACCGTAAGGCTTGTGAAAGAAGTCGGTGAGAGACTTAAGAAGGAAACGGTCGAAGTAAATGAATTACCTGGGTTTGTGACTTCCAGGATGAATTGCCTGATTGGAAATGAGGCCATGAATATGCTGATGGAAGGAGTGGCATCGGCTGAAGATATTGATAAAGCATTGAAGCTGGGACTCAATCATCCGATGGGGCCACTTGAGTTAGCTGATTTAGTAGGTTTGGATACGCGGCTAAGAAATATGGAGTACTTGCATCAGACACTGGGTGAAAAATATCGACCTAGTCCTATCTTGCTTAAATACGTAAAAGCGGGCCGGTTTGGGAAAAAGAGCGGAAGTGGTTTCTATCACTATTCTTAAGGGAGATGAGAGCGTGCATCAATATGAGAATTTGCTTGTTCAAATCAAACAGGGGGCGATGTGGCTGACGATCAACCGCCTGGAATTCCGGAATGCCCTGAACCTCGAAACCCTTCAAGAGATGGAGGATGCTTTCGGATGGGCAGAGGCGAACGATGAAGTAAAGGTCGTCGTGGTGAAAGGGGCGGGGGGAAAGTCCTTCGCTGCTGGAGCGGATATTAAACAGCTTCAGCAAAAGAACATGCTGGATGCCCTGATACCAGGGATGCAGGGGTTATATAAGAAAATACAGCAATGTAGCAAAGTGACGATTGCAGCAGTCGAGGGATATGCTCTGGGTGGAGGATGCGAGCTTGCATTGGCATGTGATATCCGGGTTGCGACAAAAAGGGCAAAGTTCGGTTTGCCGGAACTGAACCTTGGCATTATTCCAGGAGCAGGTGGAACACAGAACCTTTCCAGGATCATTGGAAAGGGACGGGCACTTGATATGATTCTCACCGGTAAGATTATTGATGGGGAGGAAGCAGAAAGAATCGGCCTTGTTTCCTATCTTGCTCCTGAGGGTGAATTGGATAAGCAAGTAGAAGAAGTGACAGCTCAGATTTATAAAAAAGGTCCGGTGGCTATCAAACTGGCAAAGTTAGTCGTTCATAAAGGCTATGATATCGATCTTGAGACAGCGATGCTGATGGAGAAGCTTTCACAAGCGGTAGCATTTGGGACAGAGGATAAACAGGAAGGCACTTCAGCCTTTTTGGAAAAACGAGCAGCCGAATTTACTAATCAATAAGGGAGAGGTACAGATGAACTTTGATTTTTCAGAAGATATAAAATTTTTAAGAGATAATGTACGGAAGTTTGTGAAAGAAGCAGCAGAACCTTTGGCAATGGAAATTGAAGAGAAGGATATGATTCCGGAGAAACTGGTTGAAATGTCGAAGGAAATGGGACTCTTCGGATTGAGTATCCCGGAAGAATACGGTGGACTGGGACTCGACATGGTGGGGAAGTGCGCCATATATGAGGAGCTTGGTAAAACTCATAATGGTTATACAACCCTGATCGGTGCTCACACGGGGATTGGGTCAGTAGGAATTGTCGAGTTAGGGACAGAAGCACAAAAGCAGAAATACTTGCCTAAAATGGCCACCGGTGAATGGATTGGTGCATTTGCCTTAACCGAACCAAGTGCAGGCTCCAATGCAGCAGCATTGAAAACCACTGCGGTCAGAAAAGGTGATAAATTCATCCTGAACGGTTCCAAGCATTATATTACCAACGCTGTCGATGGGCATGTATTTACCGTAATGGCGGTAACGGATCGTGCCAAAGGAGCGAAGGGGATCACTTCCTTTATCGTAGAAAAGGATTTCCCAGGCTTCGTATTAGGAAAGGTAGAACAGAAAATGGGGCTAAAGGGGTCTCATTCAGCTGAGCTTTTCTTTGAAAATATGGAGGTTCCTGCAGAAAACGTCCTTGGAACAGAAGGACAGGGCTATATCAATGCGTTGAAAATCCTGGCGAATGGACGAGCCGGTCTAGCGGCAAGAAACCTTGGATCATGTGAGAAGCTTCTTGAACATTGCCTGCAATATACCCAGGAACGGGAACAGTTCGGCAAACCGATCATCGAAGTACAGGCCGTTCAGCATATGCTTGCAGAAATAAGTATGCAGATCGAGGTTCTTAGATCAATGACATACCGTGTTGCCTGGATGACCGATCAAAAGATGAGGGTAGTGAAAGAAGCAGCCATAGCGAAACTATTTGCTTCGGAAGTATATAACAAGGTGGCGGATTTAGCGGTTCAAATCCACGGTGGAATCGGATATATGAGCGATTATCCAATAGAGCGTTACTATCGTGATGCCCGCATTACTAAAATTTATGAAGGAACGTCTGAAATTCAGCGCAACATCATTGCGAATGAACTGAAACGCGAATCATCATACGTGGGGGTGTAAGGAATGAATCAACCATACATCGTTGAATCAGTCCGGACGGCGATTGGAAGAATGGGAGGAACCATAAAAGGTGTTCCTGTAGACCATCTTGCCGAGAAAGTCATTAGGGAAGTATTGAATCGAAGTCAGGCTGAAGTGGAAGTAGATGAAGTCATTCTAGGTCAGGCAAAGCAAAGTGCAGACACCTCAAACCTTGCCCGTCTTGCTGCATTACGGGCAGAGCTCCCGATTGAGGTTACCGGGTATACCGTCCATAGACAATGCGGATCGGGACTTCAAGCGATTAATAATGCGGATATGCAAATCCGGCTTGGTCATTCCGATGTTGTGGTAGCCGGGGGAGCGGAAAGCATGAGTACAGCCCCCTATTATATTCGAAATGCCCGTTATGGTTTCCAAGTCGGTAATTCGCAAGTGTTGGATCCAAATACGGAAAGTCAACCTTGCTCTCAGCCAATAGAAAAGTACGGCAACCTGACGATGGGTCTGACAGCGGAAAACCTTGCTGACAAGTATACTATCAGCAGATCCGAGCAGGATGAGTTTGCCCTCAGAAGCCAGGAACTTGCTCAGTCTGCCATCGAGTCCGGACGGTTTGAAAAGGAAATTGTTCCAGTGGAATATAAGGAAAAAAGAAACACTCTTCAATTCAGTGCAGATGAACATCCCCGGAGCACGACCATAGAAAAGCTCTCCAAGCTAAAGGCAGTCTTTAAAGATAACGGCACTGTGACTGCGGGTAATGCGAGTGGAAGGAATGATGGTGCGTCAGCTGTCCTTATGATGAATGAAGAGAAAGTGAATGAATATGGGATAAAGCCGAAAGCCAAAATCATCGCCCAGGCGGTGAGCGGAGTATCTCCGGAAATCATGGGGATCGGGCCAGTGACTTCTACGTTTAAGGCGGTAAAGCAATGCGGATTATCGATCAATGATATGGGTCTGATCGAGCTGAACGAAGCATTTGCTGCCCAGGCGCTGTCAGTGATCCGTGAATCAGGGATGGATATCAACAAAGTGAATGTCAATGGAGGGGCCATTGCGTTGGGTCATCCAATCGGAGCGACTGGAGCGATCCTGATGACGAAACTTCTTCACGAAATGGAACGCAGGGGTGAAAAATACGGGTTAGTCACGCTTTGTATTGGCGGTGGTCAGGGAATCTCTACCATTATTGAGAATCTTCAAGTCTAAAAGGTTAATGCCAAAAGGGAGTGGTGCCATGAATAAGCCTCACATTGTTCAGATCTTGCCCATGTACCATCCGGATGGGGAGGAACTCCTGAACAGATACACGGAAGTTAAGAAGTTTACTAGTTTCCACGAAGCGGAAATATCTGATTACCTCCAACACCATCATGTGGATGGAATCATCCTCCGGGCTCCTGCCAGGATCACTCCTGCGATTTTGGACAGTTGCCAGCAAGTTAAAGCCATTTCGGGAGCCGGGGTGGGACTTGATAATATCGATGTACGATATGCAACGACCAAGAGGATCCCCGTTTTACATGCACCAAAGCTGAATAGTACGGCAACCGCTGAACATGCGGTGAGCCTGCTATTGGCTGTCATGAAAAAAACAGCTTTCTTTGACAGGGAAATGAGAGCAGGAAACTTTCAGTCGAGGGATGGAGAATATACCCATGAACTGGAAGGGAAACATTTAGGCATTGTTGGATTCGGCAGCATAGCTCAAAAAGTTGCAAAAATATTAGTACATGGTTTCGGAATGAAAGCGATGGCGTATGTAAGGAAAATAGACGAAGTGAAACAGCAGGCTGCTGACCAAATTGGGGTGGAATTAACCACCTCCTTGGAGAAAATATTCTCTGAAAGTGATGCAGTGAGTTTACATATCCCTCTTACGAAAGAAACAGATAAACTAGTAGATCATCGGTTGCTCACGCTTATGAAAGAAACGGCCGTCCTCATTAACACAGCCCGGGGCGGTGTGGTGAATGAGGCGGATTTAGTAGATGTTCTGAAGCGGAATCAGATTCTTGGAGCGGGAATTGACGTATTTTCAAATGAACCGCCACCTGAGGACCATCCGTTCTTTCAATTGAAACAAGTGACGATGAGTCCTCATATCGGAGGGATCAGCCTTGAGGCAGCCCGTCAGACCTCGATCCTGATTGCAGAGAACTTGATCCGTGTGATCAATGGGGAGAAGCTTTCAGTCATAGCCAATCAAGATGAACTTTCAGAAGCCGGAAAGGGTGCATTTTCATGACAGCAGATCATTTGCAGACAGTAAGATCAGATTTTGAAAATAGCCCATTCTGGAATTTTATCGGATTGGAACTCAAAGAATTGAAAGTAGGTCATGTTTTACTGGCTCTTCCCATCCAGAAAGAGTTTATTAATGTAAGGAATTCAGTTCATGGAGGCATATATGCGTCGGTTCTTGATACAGCGATGGGCATGGTTGGCAGGTCACTGGGTTTTGATGAAGTAGCAACACTCCATTTAGATATTCAATATCTAAACTCAGTCATGGACGGGACGGTTTATTCAGAAGCATCGATTATTCATCAAAATCGGAATACGGTCTTCGTTGAAGGAAGGCTGAAAAATGAAGACGGTGAACTCCTCGGCCACTGTACGGGAACATTTAAGCTCTCAAAGGGTGAAAGAATATGATGAATACAGCTATAACAAATATGTTTAATATCCGCTATCCCATCATCCAAGGCGGACTCCAAGGACTTGGTACCTCGCCGCTCGTTTCCGCAGTATCAGAAGCAGGGGGGCTGGGGCTCATCACAGCAGGGAGCTATTCGTCCAAGGAAGAGATGCTGGAAGATATCGCAGTTGCCAGAAGACTCACCTCCAAGCCATTTGGAGTCAATATTGCGATCGGAATCCGTAAACCGATGGATGAATTCGTTGAGGCTGCTATAGAAGCCCGTGTACCGGTTGTCTTTACTTCAGGGAACAACCCTGAGAAATATATGGACAGTCTGAAAGGAAACGGGATCAAGGTGGTCCATGTCGTCCCATCCGTGAGGTTTGCCAAAAAGGCGGAAGCGATCGACTGTGATGCAGTGGTAGTGGTTGGATATGAGTGTGGAGGCCACCCGGGAAGAGAAGACGTCACCAGTCTTACGTTGATACAGAAGGCTGTTGAGGAACTGTCAATACCAGTCATTGCAGCAGGAGGATTCTCAACAGGGAAATCCGCTCTTGCTGCTTTTGCTTTAGGGGCAGAAGGCGTCCAGATGGGTACAAGGTTTCTAGCTTCAAAGGAAGTGGTCCTCCATGAATCGATTAAAAGGAGATTAATAGATTTACAGGAAACTGATACCATCCTTGTGAAGAAATCGATTGGAAAAGCCATGAGAGTGATGAAAACGGAACGGGCAGTGGAGCTGGTCGAAAAGGAAAGAGCAGGAGCTACCCTTGAAGAGATCTTTCCTTATATCAGCGGTGAATCCTACCAGGAATTACTCACTACGGGAAATGACCATTCAGGCGTGATTTCATTGGGCCAGACTATCGGATTAATCAACGAAATTAGAAGTGCTAAAGAGATCATTCAGAACATCGTGGCAGAATACGAGCAGCAGCTTGAACGATTATACCAGAATCATAGAGGGGAGTGAGGTCATGCCAAACTTAGAGAATCAGGTAGCCATCATTACTGGGGCAAGCAGGGGGATCGGCAGGGAGATTTCCATAAAGCTTGCCTTGGATGGGGCCACTGTTTATTTAGTGGACATTCAGGAACAGGCTTTAATGGAGACGTATCATCAGTTCATGGAAGAGAATCTTTCAGTTATGGCCATAACCGCAGATGTCACCAACGAAGCGGAAGTGGAAAAGCTATACGCCAAGGTGGAAGCGGATCATGGGAAGGTAGATATCCTCATTAATAATGCCGGAATCATACGTGACAATCTATTGTACAAGATGAGCTCAGCAGACTGGGATGATGTCATGAATGTTCATTTGAAAGGCACATTCCTTTGCAGTAAATATGCCCAGAAATCAATGGTGAAAAATCAGTATGGACGAATCATTAATTTATCTTCCGTTTCAGCACTCGGAAGCAGAGGTCAGGCGAATTACGCGGCTGCGAAGGCTGGTATACAGGGTTTTACCAAGACGTTAGCCATTGAGCTAGGGAAATATAATATTACGGTGAACGCAATCGCTCCCGGCTTCATCATGACAGACATGACCAAAGCAGTGGCAGAACGGCTGGGGATCCCTTTCGAGGAACTGATAGAAGCCAAAGTCAAACATATCCCGGTCAACAGGGCTGGTACACCGGAAGACATCGCGCAGGCAGCAAGCTTTTTTGCGAGCCCGGATTCTTCTTTTATTAGCGGTCAGGTTTTATATGTTGCCGGGGGACCAAAAGCATAGGAGGTCGAGGATGATGAAAAGGATGAAGATTGCCCTTATCCCCGGGGATGGGATAGGACCTGAAGTCGTAGCGGAAGGTGTAAAGGTACTAAAAATGATTGAGGAAGTCGATCCACAGCTTTCTTTCAGCTTTACCGAGTTCCCTTGGGGATGTGAGTATTATGTGGAAACCGGAAAGATGATGGCAGACGACGGGATCAATCAATTGAAGAAATTCGATGCCATCTACTTGGGAGCGGTAGGCTATCCCGGAGTTCCTGATCACATCTCTCTTTGGGAATTATTGTTGGAAATTCGCAAAAAGTTTGATCAGTATGTAAACCTCAGGCCGATTAAACTCTTGCACCCTGATTTAACCCCCCTTAAGAACAAAAGTGAAAAAGAAATAGACTTCCTGGTGATTCGTGAGAACAGCGAAGGGGAATATGCTGGAGCGGGTGACTGGCTCTTTAAAGGAAAGCCGGAGGAAGTGGTCCTGCAGACGGGGGTTTTTTCCCGGAAAGGGACTGAACGGATTATCCGCTATGCATATGAAGAAGCACGGAAACAGAAGAAGACGCTGACGAGCATCAGCAAAGCGAATGCCCTTAATTATTCCATGGTCTTCTGGGATGAAGTTTTTACCGAAGTAGGGAAGGACTATCCTGACGTCCAAACGTATTCATATCTTGTGGACGCAGCAAGCCTTTATTTCGTCCTTCAACCGGAAAGGTTCGAAATTGTGGTGACATCCAATCTTTTCGGGGATATCCTGACGGACTTAGGTGCTGCCATTACAGGTGGCCTTGGTTTGGCGGCAGGGGCCAATATCAATCCTGAACGGGCATATCCTTCCATGTTCGAACCCATCCACGGCTCTGCTCCTGATATTGCTGGCAAGGGACTTGCCAATCCCCTTGCTGCCATATGCTCTGTCAGTCAGATGATGGATCATTTTGGTGAAGAAGCATGGGGGAGTGCAATACTGTCGACCATTGAGGAGATTCTTTCCCAGAAGGATGTTCTCACCCCTGATTTAGGCGGAGGGGCAACGACAGAACAACTCGGAAATGAATTCAGGGATCTATTAAAGCTTCATGCGCCCCTTCCGGATAAAGTACAAAGGGGATAAGGGAATCATTCCAGTACAATATAGATTGTTAAAGACTTAAAGAGAGAAGGGAAAACATGTTACGTTTTTCTCTCACCATGAGTATGTGTTTACTTTATATTGTTGAAGCTTTTATGCCGAACGTCTATATTGGTTTGGTTTTTAACATAGTGGCCGTTGCCGTATTTTTGTTATTCCTTCCTTTATTAGAATGGAAAGGTAGGATATTTACACTGAGCCTGTTTGCTGCAGGAGTAATCATTCACTATACGGTTGGAGATACAGGCTTTGATCTAGCCCAGGGAATCACGCAGAACATGCCCCTGTTATCGATTCTCATTTTAGCCCCACTATTGTCCGCGCCACTGAGAAGAGAAGGGGTTATTGATTCTGTTATCCTCTATTTGAATGAGTTGAAACACAATCCACGTAAAACGTTCTATGGCATAAGCACGTTTATGATGACCCTAGCACCTATCTTAAATATGGGTGCCTTAAGGATTGTCCATGGGTTTGTGGAAAGTATAAATCTACCGTCCAAGTTACTATCAAGGTCCTATTACGTAGGATTTACCCCGGCGGTCATATGGTCACCCTTTTTTGCTTCAGTGGGGATTGTCCTATTCTATTTAGATATTACTTATCTTTCATATGTCGTCGTAGGAGTGATGTTTGCCGTTATTCAAATGACGGTGGGTTTTGTTCTTTTTCGGCCAAGGATGGTAGAAGAGACTGCTGCGGCAGAGGAAAGAAACGAAATGATTACACCTGATAAAGGGCCAAAGAAGGATATGTATCTACTCTTTGTCTTTGTCATTGGATTGGTTGTGCTATTGATTGTCATGGAGCAGGCCTTCCATAAGTCCATGTTGCTCCTAGTCAGCATCATTTGTTTTCTGGTTCCTGTGGCCTGGGTGATCTTCCGGAAAAGACAATCGATCGTTAAAGAGGAAATCATTCTCTATAAGAACAAGCTCCACTCACAGAAAATGGAGATCTGCCTCTTTTTAAGTGCAGGGCTTTTTGGGAATGTTGTATCCCATACACCCGTCAAGGAGCTATTGGAGAGGTCTATACAGTGGTCTGCCACGCAATCTATTGGGGTTTTGTTTCTCTTTATCATTCTGTTGGTGATTTTTATGGCGTTTCTTGGAGTTCACCAGATTATCGTCACACCTTTGATATTAACCTCTCTTGACTTTACAGCCATGCCTAGTGTAGCGGTTACCAGTGTAGCATTTATGTGCATTTTTACTTGGATGCTGTCATCAGCGATCTCTCCGTTGAATGCTATGAATATTATCATCAGTCAGTGTGTTAAGAGGAATGGGGTAACCGTTGCATTTAAGTGGAATGGGGTGTATTTTCTTTCGATAACGGTGTTGGCGTTTGTGTATGTGTATGTTTTGAATTGGATATGAGGAAGGTCCGAGTCTGAGATTTAGGGACGGACCTTTTCTTTATGCTCGAAGTCAGTTCAAGTGATAGTTTATTTGAACATAATAATTGATTCACAATAGGAGGTGGGGAACGGTTCTCAATAATAGGAGGCATTACAACCCTCCCCATGCTTTATTTAAGAATGAAAAGCAAAGCAAATTTAATACTCAGATAGACAGAGAGAATGTACGTTTGGTATAGTGTAAATAATTAACAAGTGAGAGTTGGTATACACAGTGACAACTATAAGTAGTTTATCAGAACACATTATTTTTAGTACATTAGATACAACTAAAATTAGCCTAGCATCTTTAGAGGATAATGAAGATTTTCTTAAGAATTTAGATGAATATGCTTTTCAAAGCTTAAATCGAGTGAGAGCTATCTTAACCCATTTATCAACAAAGTTAGATTCTATAGACCCAGCACTATTTCGAAAAAACATTCTTGATGCTATCCATAATGAATTAAATAATGTAACTTCTCAATTAAATAATGGGACAAACACATTTAATAACCATTCCAACCTAAACACCCTCAATACTAGAATTGATAATATTATTACTCATTCCAGTCAAATTCTATCAGTATTTAATGAGGAATCTATAGAAAATATTCGCGAGACGGTTACTACCCTAAGAAGGTCTGTGGGTCAATATAAAACAATTTTGGAAAGAGAACAAACAGAACTTACTCAAGAATCTAAAAACATCATAGAGAAGCTAAAATCCTTTGAAGACACTCTCAATGAATACGATGACAAAATATCAATAGGAATACAAAACATTGAGGACAAATACAATCAACAACAGCAAAACTTTTTAGAAAATCAAGAATCAAGATCTGAACAATTTATTGATTTGAAGGAAGAGTTCAAGCAAGAATTTAATGACACTTTAAAGAAGTATGAGAATGATATTCAATCAAATGTTGATTCCACAAGGGCTGAATTCCAAGAACTAATTAATACTTTAACTACTGAACAAGAAGAATTCCTCCAAAATACGAAAGAAGAACAAGCACAATATAGTAAAGTATTAGAAAATCACAAAAAATCTGTAGAAAGTCTTGTGGGAATAATTTCAACCAATTCAATTTCAGGCCACTTTAAAGAAGTTGCTGATAAAAAGGAAAAACTGACTACGCTATGGCAAAGGTTTACAGTTACTGGCTTTGCTGTAACGATAGGTTTTGGTGTTTATGCATTTATTTTCAGTAAAGATTTAGATTGGCCCTCTCTAGTTGCTAGGTTTATTGTTACTACTGCTCTAGGATCATTTACTGCCTATGCAGCTCGTCAAGTTACTAAAAATGAAACGCAAGAAAAATATAACCGTCAGATGGAGGTAGAGTTAAAAACGTTGAATCCATATATAGCTGCCTTTTCTGAGGACGACCAAATTAAATTAAAAGAGCAGTTATTCCCTCTGATTTTCGGTAGAGCTGAATTGAAAAGTCCGCCACAGGATACAAATACGAATCCGCAAACAAACTTACCTAATGCTCAGGATATAACGAACGCAATAGAAGTTTTAAAGAATATTTCAAGTGGCACGAATAAGCCCGTTTAAAGTTTTCCTCAAAAAAAGCCTTATAATGAGAAGTAGGGGGATTATCGTGCTAAGAAGATACAGTAAAAGAAAAAATTTTCTGGTTTAGAATTTTAAACTAGCAGTAGGATTCCTGATGCTCTTCAGTAAAAGTGGGGCAATGTAAGGGCCATAATAGATTCGGATTCAACAGAAAGTATGTACGATTGTATACCTCAAATCTTAAGTGTTACCAAGACAAAACTAAAAGACAACCATTATTAATGCAAAACAAATTATTTTGGTGTTTAATAAGGAGGAATACTTTGAAAGAAGAATTTATAGAATTTTATAAAAATGAACTTGGTGTTTGGAACCTAGTATATAAAAATATGAGCAAATGGCTTCTTTTTGTATACATACTTGTTTTTATAACCTTAAGCTTTATATTCATGAGATTAATATTTGCATCAAACCTTTATCTAATGTTAATACCCTTAGGTTTATTGGTTATAGAAGGTGCAATTTTAAACAGGCATAATAAACTAATATTAGAAAAAAAACATAACATTTTGAGGGAAAGTCAAGGGGTTTTTTGGGGAGGTTTACCGTTAACTCAAAGAAAGTTGGATATCTTAAAACGTTTTGTATATAGAAGATTAGATTCTGAGGAGCAATTAAAAAAAATAATTAATGTATTAAATAAAGAAGCTGAACTCAGAAAATTCACTGGAATATTTGTAAGGGGGTTAGGAGTAGGACTTTTTCTACCTGTATGGAACTATTTTATTAGGTGGATATTTGCAAACGAAGTAAACGACATTAATGAATCATTAGAGGTATTTCTCTCAATTGGAATATTAATATTATTAATTATTTTTGTAGCATCTATGGTTAAGATGGTTGTAATGGATTTTTTTGATAGAGAGTCTACCAGAATAAAAGAATTAACAAATATGCTGGAAACTATTTCTATAGAAAACCTCGACTTTAAGAAGAAAATTATATGAAGTTTTTAATTTTTAGTCTGTTATGTATAAAAACTTGTAACCAATATCAATAGGTCATTTCTTTGGTGGGGATAAGACACGTATCCGTTTGTTGGATGTGGTTGATACGGATGATTTATCTCTTTATCAATTAAGGGAGCATGGATTGAAAGGGAATATTCAGGGTTCTATGAAACTTACTGGTGAGCTCAGTGACTATATCATGCCGTTCTTTCATAAGGATTTGTCAGCTGAGGTTTATCCTGACGAAGTGCCGGAAATGTGGGAAGGAGAACGTAGAACGATTACTGTTAATTCATATGAACGTAATCCTCTTGCCCGTAAGCAGTGCATGGATCATTATGGTGCCGAGTGCCAAGTATGTAAATTGAACTTTGAAGATACATATGGGGAAGTGGGGAGAGATTTCATTCATGTCCACCACATTATACCCCTTCATGAAATTCAGAAATGATATCAGGTAAATCCGATAGAAGATCTTATTCCTGTGTGTCCGAATTGTCATGCGATGCTTCATAGGAAAGAGGATGGAGTGTATTTAACGGTGGAGGAATTGAAAGAGCGTCTTAAAATAATAGAAGGTATTCTATAAGTAAAAAAGCTGTGGCTTACCCTCGACGTAAGCCACAGCTTTCTTTTTTCACCAACCTTATAACTTCCTTCACATCAGACCCTCTAAATATAGAAGTCTTACTATCATTCTCCGTAAAATAAATCTCCCCATAGGCGTTCTTATCATCAAACTCAACAATCATAAAATTATAAACCTGCTTACCCTTCAATAAAACAAATTCCTGCTTTTTAATCTCAATCACCTCTATAGTATAAATCGGAGTAAAGATGTTTAAATGCAGAAGAGTGATTGTCTTTGTGTTTCTCTATGTTCTCCCATACTTCTTCATTTAAGCGGTCCAGACTGATTCCCAATGCAATTGCAATTTTGGATAAGGTATAGGATTCAGGGATTCGTATACACCGTTCAATATTGCTTATCGTGGTTCGAGCCAGGCCTGCTTTTTCTTCTAATTCTGCCTGAGTGTAGCCCATTTCGTTTCGTCTTAATCGCAATAAAATGGATATGTACTTTCCGTATAATTCTCGTTCTGTCAGTGATTTCTCCAATACTTTGACCCCTTTTACAACCATTATCAAATGATGAAAATGGCCTGAAACGGACAGGTCGTCAACTTATTGAAATAAATGGAATTTCATTGGATTATTGTTCTTTTTTTATCTTTTGAAGAGGTGAAAATTATAGGGATCTTGCTAAATCCAAAATTCAACTGAATAGCAAAATATTCATACATGCCAGGGTCTGGAGTTTGAATTACGTAAGGGTGAATTTAAGGGATGACATAAGATATGAAGTCTGATATGTTATCACAGATCATACCGAAAGAGCTTAGACGATTCTTCATTGAGGGGAATAAAGAAAATGTTGAGGGTAGATTCAGAGAGCGCTGAAAAGGTAGTTGATGAGATTATAAGGAATGCGTACCGGATGTTGATGACTCGTGGGCAGAAGTTCTGCTATGTGTATTGTAAGAATCCTGAGTTAGAAGAGTATTTTAGAGAGCGGTTTTAAGAGAGTATTCGGGAATAAGATGGGAATGCGTTTTTTTAGAAGCTGAAGAGAAAGAAAAATATATAAACTGAATATAAACATGATAAACTAATGAAAATACATAAATTAGGAGGAGACTATGCCAACTTACAACAAACTAGTCAGAGATAAAATTCCACAAATCATTGAAAACACAGGAAAGAAGTTTTCAACAGAAATTCTAAATGATCAGGACTACATAAAATACTTAAAGGAAAAAAGCTATGAGGAACTGGACGAATATTGTGCAGCTGAATCGAATGGAGAAGCGGTGGAGGAGCTGGCGGATCTGTTAGAGATCATTCATGCTTTGGCTAAGCATCATGGATCTTCTATAGAAGAAGTTGAATTGGTACGCAAAGAGAAAGCGGAGAAGCGTGGTGGCTTTGAAGAGAAGGTCTTTTTAATTGAGGTAGAGGATTGATTGTATGAGTTCAATTGAATTGATTACTTCTCGTTTCGGAGAGGAATTGAAAGACAGAATCACTATAGGGAAGTCAGTTTACATCATTACGTCTTTTTCAATGAGATCTGGTGTAGAGTTACTGAAGTCATCTTTGCGTTTTGCTGCCGAGCAGGGGGCTGACATTAAGATCCTAACGGGGGATTATCTTTACATCACCCAGCCGGAAGCATTGAACGGTTTACTGTCTATCCATCCTTCTATAGAGATTCGTCTGTGGAAGAGTAAGGGAGTTAGCTTTCATCCAAAGGCGTATCTGGTTGAGACGGCAGAACATGATCATTTCTTCATTGGATCTTCCAATTTATCTGCATCAGCTATGGGGAAGGGCATTGAGTGGAATGTACTGATCAATGATGAGAAGAAGATATTCGAGGAAGGTTCAGAGGAGTTCATGAGGTTGTTTTATCATGAGCAAACCATCGCACTAAATGCTGAGAGCCTTCTAGAGTATGAGGTGTCTTATAGAGAATTCCATCGAAATCATGGGAATCTAGCAAAAGTATGGACTGAGCAGGAAGAGGTTAACATGATGCTTCCTGCTGGAAAGATGGAGCATTCAGAGGATGTCGTTTTAGAGACTCCTGCACCTTACGGGGAGATTGCCCCACGCTTTGCTCAGATTGAAGCTCTAGAAGAACTGGAGAAGACGTATGACGAAGGCTACCAGAAAGCATTGGTGGTTATGGCTACTGGATTAGGGAAAACGTATCTAGCTGCATTCTTCGCAAAGCGTTTTAAGCGAATTCTCTTTGTTGCGCATCGAGAAGAGATTTTAAAGCAGGCAGAGAGATCGTTTCAGAATGTGCTCCCTGATCTAACCACAGGGATATATAATGGAACGACAAAAGATGGGGAAGCGGATGCTGTTTTTGCTTCTATTTTCACACTGAGTATGCAAAAGCATATTAATCGTTTTATGCCGGAAGATTTTGATCTCATCATCATTGACGAGTTTCATCACGCAGCAGCCAACACGTATCAAAGGGTGCTGAATTATTTTAAACCAGAATTCCTTCTCGGTATCACAGCTACTCCTGATCGCAATGATAACCGTGACATTTATGCGATCTGTGAAGGGAATCTCGCTTATCGCATTGACTTCCTCCAGGCGATTGGTCATGGCTGGTTGTCTCCTTTTAATTATTATGGGGTTTATGATGAAACGGATTATACTCAGTTAACCTGGTTGGGAACGAGGTACGATGAAGCAGAACTTCTTTCAGTGCAATTAAGAACAAGCTATGCTGAGAAGGTTATCGAGGCGTGGGAATCTCACAAACAAGAGAGGTCCCTGGTGTTCTGTTCATCCATTCGCCAAGCAGAATTTTTATCAGGGTATTTTAATGAAAGAAGATACCGCACGATCGCTCTTACTTCAAAGCCAAGTGGCATGAGTCGGTCAGAAGTCATTAAAATGCTGGAAGATGGGACACTCGATGCGATCTTTACGGTTGATTTGTTTAATGAAGGAGTAGATATTCCTTCTGTTGATACCCTTCTATTCGTACGACCGACTGAGTCTTTGACTGTATTTACCCAACAAGTTGGTCGTGGTCTCCGTTTACATGAAAGCAAAAATCAGTGTGTCATCATCGATCTGATCGGAAACTATCGTAATGCTGATATTAAGATGTCTTTGTTTCATCAAGGAGAGAAGGCGACGAAGGGAAAAACAAACGTCATTCCAACTACTCCAGTCAGTTGCACATTGAATTTAGAAACGAAAGTAGTAGATCTATTTGCTGAAATGGCAAGGAAAAAGCAGCCTAGAAGGGATGCTCTTAAAGATGCATTCTACGAGCTTAAGTATGAGATGGGACGACGACCTAGTTACTTGGAGCTTCATTTGCATGGAAGAATGGGTGCCAATGCTTATTATGATGAGTGGAAATCGTATCATCGGTTTCTATATGAAATGGGAGAGCTGAATGAGTTAGAACAAGAAGTATATATACAGTATGAACTTTGGCTGAAGGATGTAGAAAAGACGAGTATGAGCAGAAGCTATAAAATGGTGCTATTAAAAGCAATGCTTGAAAGAGGACCGTCTGATTGGTATATGGCTGTAACGCCAATTGAGGTTGCTCCATATTTCCACTCGTATTTAACTAGTGAGGAATACCGGAAGCGGATTGATTTCTCCGGGAAGTCTCATAAGCAGATGTGGAAGTATGATGAGAAGAAGGTTGCTGGATTGATTGCTAAGATGCCTATGACTAAGTGGAGTGAGAGTTCTGATGGGTTGATCAGGTTTGAAGGTGGACGTTTTGAGGTTCAGTTAGAAGTGCCTGAGAGATTTGAGCAAATTGTTTTTGAGTTTACTAGGGAGATTTGTGAGTATAGGTTGCATGCTTATTTTCAGAAGAAAGAGGAGAAGAAGAGTTACATCCATTAAGTGATGCCTGATTGTAGTATACTAATCTAATATGTTATCCTTTTCGTATAATATAACCTTCACCCCAAGGAGGAAACAATGAAAAAAGACATCCACGTAGTAGGAGCGGTAATTTTTAAAGACAACAAAATCCTCTGTGCGCAAAGAGGAACAGAAAAATCATTAGCACTCTTGTGGGAGTTCCCAGGCGGTAAGATTGAAAAAGGTGAAAAGCCTGAAGAAGCTTTAAAAAGAGAAATCCATGAGGAAATGCACTGTTCGATAGAAATTGGTGAGAAGATTGAACATACAGTTCATGAGTATGATTTTGGTATTGTTCATTTGACTACCTATCATTGCAAGCTGAATGAAGGAGAACCAGTCTTAACAGAGCACTCAGCGATTAAGTGGCTATCCCCTGATGAGTTAGATACTCTTGAATGGGCACCTGCAGATATCCCTGCCATTGAAAAAATACAAAAAGTATATGCATAACTAGAAAGCTATCCATTCATTGGGTAGCTTTTCTTTATGGATACGGTTTACAGTCTTGGTAATAAATATTACAATTTTACTATAATACTGGAAATGGATGGAGATCTTAATGACGAACTTTGTTGAAAACTTAACGGACTCAATTTATAAAGGTTTTATTGATCATGCACATGGGAAATCTACACGATACAAACCCCAGTTGTTGATCAATAATGCGAAGTATAACAAGAATATTCTTTCTACCATTCTTGAAGAATTAAGTCATTGTGAGGATTTCTTTTTCTCGGTGGCTTTTATCACGGAAAGTGGTTTAGCTACGTTAAAGGCACTCCTTTGGGATCTTAAACAAAAGGGGATGAAAGGGAGAATTCTTACATCTACCTTTCTACAATTTAATCAGCCCAACGTATTCCGAGAGCTCATGAAAGTTTCTAATGTTGAAGTCAAATTAACCAACTTAAAGGGTTTTCATGCCAAAGGGTATATATTTAAACATAGTACTCATTATTCCTTGATTGTTGGTAGCTCAAATTTAACTGCACAGGCTTTAAAAGCAAATTATGAATGGAATGTAAAATTGAATTCGCATGAAAATGGAGAGATTATTCATCACTTTATTGATCAGTTTGAAGAAGTATGGGGTGAAGCGATCGACCTGACTCCTGAATGGATTGAGGAGTATGAGAAAACATATCAGGCGTCAAATCTGCCAAACATCCAGAATGTGATTGAGCATCCGGTACAATATCAGCATAACTCTCTGAAGGATGCAGTAGAGATTGTTCCTAATCAAATGCAGGAAGCTGCCTTACAAAGTATTCAAAGTGTGAGAGCAGAAGGCAAAGACAAGGCATTGGTTATTTCAGCCACTGGTACAGGTAAAACCTATTTATCTGCTTTTGATGTAAGACGATTTGCACCAAAGAAAATGCTGTTTATCGTTCATCGTGAACAAATTTTACAAAAGGCTAAATCGGATTTTCAAAAGGTATTGGGAGGCATCGATCGAGATTTCGGAATCTTATCAGGAAATTCCAAGCAAAGTGAAGCGAGGTATCTTTTTGCCACGGTACAGACTTTGTCTAAAGACCATGTTCTGAATCAATTTGATCCTGCTGAATTCGATTATGTGTTAGTGGATGAAGTACATAAAGCCGGGGCTGATTCCTATGTAAAAGTCATGGAATACTTCAAACCTAATTTCTTAATGGGGATGACAGCTACTCCAGAGAGAACAGACGACTTCAACATCTATTCATTATTTGATTACAATATCGCTTATGAAATCCGGTTGCAGGAAGCGCTTGAAGAGGAAATGCTATGTCCCTTTCACTATTTTGGCGTAACTGACTATGAAATCAATGGTGAGTTATTAGATGAAACAGCTGCTTTATCTAAACTCATTACTGATGAGAGAGTTGAACATATCTTAGAGAAAATCGAGTACTACGGCCATTCGGGGAATAAGGTAAGAGGATTAATGTTCTGTAGCCGAAAAGAGGAAGCAAGCGAGCTATCGAAAGTTCTCAATGAGAGAGGACTAAAGACAGTAGCATTATTAGGGAATCATTCTCAAGAGGAAAGAATTAGTAGGGTTAATGAATTAGAAAATGGACAATTAGATTATATCATTACGGTGGATATCTTTAATGAAGGTGTCGACATCCCAAGTATCAATCAAGTCGTTATGCTTAGACAAACTCAATCAAGTATTATCTTCATTCAACAGTTAGGTCGTGGACTTAGAAAGCATGACAGTAAAGAGTATGTAACGGTGATCGACTTCATTGGGAACTATAAGAATAACTATCTGATCCCAGTCGCCCTATCCGGTGATCGTTCTCAGAATAAAGATAATATTCGCCGTCATACTAAGGATACTTGCTATATCAAGGGTGTATCCACGATTAATTTTGAAGAGATTGCTAAAAAGCAAATCTTTAAGTCAATAAATGATACAAAGTTAACATCCTTTAAGATATTAAGAGACGCTTATATAGAATTGAAAAATAAAATTGGCCGAGTTCCATATCTGTATGATTTTGTTACCTATAATTCTATTGATCCTTGTGTAATCGTGAGTGAAGGTAAAATAACAAATTACAATATATTCTTGGGGAAAATAAACGAAGAAGTACCATCTTTGTCTAAGTATGAAAATGAAGTGTTAACGATGCTTTCTCAAGAGATATTAAATGGTAAAAGAAAACATGAGGTTGTTTTATTAAAGATGTTGCTACAAAAAAGAGAAGTCCCAAGAGATGAGTATGTTTTGGCATTGTCTTCTGCAGGGTGTATAACAGATACAGAAACTTTGACAGCTGTTGAGCGAGTATTGGACTTGTCATTCTTTACTAAAGGAGCAATAAAGAAATATGGTGAAGAAGCAATTGTGGTGAAAGAGGAAGAGTGCTATCGGTTTAATAATCGGATAGTTGAAAGTCTTGTCCGTAATGAATACTACAAGTCTTTAGTAAAAGATTTGTTAAGAACGGCTGAACAAAAAAATTGTGCTTATGATTCTTCAAATTCACTAACTTTGTACCAAAAATATTCTCGTAAAGATGCATGTAAATTATTAAATTGGTCAAAGGATGAAACCTCCACCCTGTATGGATATAAGACTAAACATGGGACTTGTCCGCTTTTTGTTACATATCATAAGAGTGAGGAAATAGATGGAACTATTAATTATCAAGATGAGTTTTTGAGTCAAGAAGTCTTAAGGTGGTATTCAAAAAGAAATAGAAAATTAACATCTAAGGAAGTCCAAAAAATTATTAATGCAGAACAATTAGGAATAGATCTACATCTCTTTGTTAAGAAAGATGATGGCGAGGGAAATGACTTTTATTATATTGGTAAGGTTATAACTGAAATGAATAGTGAGGAACAAACGATTATGTTAGATAAGAATGACAAGAAATTGCCGATTGTTAGAATGAATATGTTGTTGGAGCAAGAAGTAGAGAGTTCTTTATATAATTATTTAATAGAAGAGTAAGTAAGTTCAAATTAAGGAGTTTACTATAAGGAGAGTTTATTTAAGTTCCGCGGAAAGACATAAGATTTTAAAAAGTTTATCGAACAATTAAAAAGAATCTTTATGCTCTGCAATTAGCTTTGGACATATGTTATAAGTGAACCAAAAAGATGGCAACGGTCGAACAATCGCTTGCTTGTAGTCATCTAGCACCAAATGAAAAGTTCTCTGGTGAAGATATGGAAGTAACTAGATATAATCGATTAAAGAAACAATTGATTATGGGACTTTCCGACTTAGACAATTGAAAGATGATAAATTTAAGCATTCTGTTATAGGATGCTTTTTATATATGGAAATTATTTTTTGTAATATGAAATTGAAATTGGTGAAGATGATGTGGTTGAGAGAAGGTACCATCCAAATAATTGGATGGTACCTTCAGTTGTTGAAAAGCTAAATAGTAAATGAATTTTCTGAGAATAATTATTAGATTCCACTTTGCTGCCTAAGCTTACATATACTATTGATTCCTAACCAAGAATCTTTTATTTCAGAAAGAAATTTACGGCCAAAATAAGAAATAGGAATAATTTGTTTTGGCCGTGGAACAATTTACTTATAAAGGAGGTCAAAATGACTAATTATTTAAGTTTTGAACCATTAATTCAAATGGGAATCAAGCAAATAAAATGCAAATCGTTGTCAGAGGCTGAAATTATTGAAGAATCACGCAAAATTGTGGATCGGATAGCGGCATTTATGGAAGATAGCATTCCAGAACTTTTAATTAAGAATCCGGGGCTGTCTACTCATATTAAAAATACGATCCAAGAACAAATTAACACCTCGCAAGAAAATGCCACCACTATGGTCTGTGATGAATGGAAAACTATCGCGGTGGAGGATTTCAAGGAAAAGTGGAAGCGATTTGAAGCATTTATCAATGTGCTAGACAGTGAGGGGCTGCCTGACAAGGTTTTAGAAACCCTAAAAGTTGACACGAACAATGTGTTGAAATACCTGCCTGAGGTTTGGAAAGAACAAGTGTTTAAGGTGTTTGGTATGGTAGTCGGGTTAGTCCAAAGTGGTAAGACCAATCATATGATGGGACTAACGAATAAACTATTTGATCTTTCAACAGATTTTATAGTGATACTAGCAGGTGCCACCAATACTTTACGAAACCAGACTCAGGGGCGGGGAGAAAGACATGTGACAGGGTATAACTCGAGTCTAAAACGTTTTAATCAATTGTACAAGTATTTGGAAAACAATCAAGTGGAAGCGGTTATTAGTGGAACAGCCCAAGATTTAATTGATTTCTCAAAAGGAAAGCCGCTTGTCTTACAAAGTGGAGACTTTTCTACATATTGGTCCCATGTAACGCGCTACGAACCGGGGAAAAAGTACCTTTTTATTATCAAAAAACTTCCAAACGTGCTTCAAACGCTTACTGGCTGGTTTAAGTCCCAAGAGTTTTTCCATAAACCGTCAAATAGGTGCCGTAAAGTTACATTAGTGGTTATGGATGATGAGTGTGATTACTATAGCCTCAATACAAAGGATAATGGTGAAACAACCGAAACAAACCGAGGTATAAGGGAGCTTCTGGATTTGTTTGATCGAAGTATTTATATTGGCTATACCGCGACCCCATTTGCCAATATTTTTATTTCGAACAACCCACCTGATCGGAATCTAGTAGAATTCGATCTATTTCCAAGGCATTTTATCCAATGCATAAGTCCACCTACCAACTATATTGGGTACACTCATTTCTTTGGAACACCTAAATCCAAGGCAGGCTTATTGCCTTACATTGAAGAAATCGAAGAATACGATGGTGACGAGATCGAGTATTTTGGGGTAAAGGGTGAGATGTTATCCATTCCGCCTAGTTTAAAGAGGGCGCTGCACCAATTTTTATTTAACGGTGGTGTCAGTGTCCTTCGTGGCTATGAAAACAATCATCATACGATGCTGGTTCACACAAACGTTAGGAAAAAACCACATAAAAGTGTTGTAAAGCTATTAAACCAGTATCTAGATGAATTGGTTATAGACGTTAGTAATAGTTCTGGAAGAGCTGCTCAATTTTGGGAGGCAATAAAGGATATTTATGCACAGTCTATAAAAAAGAACCAAAAGGTAAATAAGTACCAAGAACAGCACGGATTACAAAATTATGACTTGGGCTTTTCGAACCATGAAGTCATGGATGCCGTAAAAGAGTATTTAGTTAGCAGACGTGCTAAGGTTGTCATGGTTAATTCTGATAGCACGGATGTTTTAAATTTTGACTTATATCCAGAGGGCCTTCATGTAATAGCTGTTGGAGGAACTATTTTATCAAGGGGTTATACTTTAAAAGGTTTATCTGTCAGTTACTTTACAAGACAAAGTTCCCAGGCTGATTTAATGCTTCAATGCTGCAGATGGTTTGGCTACCACGAAATGTATAAGGATCTTATTAGATTATTTACAACCAAGACAGTATTACATGTGATGTGTTATGCAACGGGTATTACTATGCAACTATTTGAGCAGTTTCATCAAATGTGTAGCCAGGGCAAAACTCCGCTCCAATATGGATTTGCAATTGAAGAAACAAGAGGGATTTTGCCGACTGCACGCAACAAAATGCTACACAGTACATCTACCAGCGGAAATCTAAACATACGAGCAGATTACGACGACGCGATATTCCCTCTGGATAATGAAAGCTTAAAGGCTCGTAAGGAAAGAGTGGATATCCTTATAAATGAGCTTGGGAAGCCAGAAAAACAAGACGGTGTATATCTATATCGTGAAGTACGCGTTAAAACATTTTCTAAATGGATAGATCAATGGCCTAATATCGGAAACAATCGTAGTTTACCCGGAGAGCAGCTGGCTATGAGGTTAAAAGCTCTCCATGAGAGTGGTCAGTTGAGTAGTGTTGATGTTGGTATAGTCACCATGAAAAAAAATGGTGCAAGTGAAAGTATTTCCTTTGCGAATCAGATAGATGTAGTACCTGCAGAACGAAAAGAATTAACATTCAGCCAAGAAGCGGGCATATTTGAATTGTCAAGGGGACGGGCTGTAACTGTGCGACATTATCAATACGGTTTAACTGACAAGGAAATCAAAATAGTTGAAGAGCGAAGTGGCACCTCCTTCCAGGATAGGGCCACGCCAGAATCAAAAGTGGTAAGTAAGGTAAGGTGGGAAAGTGCATCAGGACCGAGAGCTTTATTCTTGATATACGTTTTTGATATGGAGAGCATTAATAAAACGCTTAGAAAAAAACACGGGATCCAGGGAATTGATACCCCAGCAATTGGTTATCATTTGCTTTTGCCGAAGCCGAACAATCGTGCTGATCAGCGTGTGAATCAAGTGTACCGAGAAAAATATCAACAGATTTTTAATGCTCTTCGAAATGACTCGAATGTAAGGAAGGATATCTTAAATGAAAATGGAACTGAGTCATCTACTGGATGAGGTAAAAGGAGATGGGCGCCGTATTTATTACCGGAAGATTCCCGGCGTACCTGTCCATGTTTTGATAGGCGATGGAGCCACCTATGTTTTTATCCAATTTACGTTCGGAAATGAATACAAATTTCCTGTTATTTCTTGTAAAGGGATAAAATCTAAAATCGACATCCATACTTTCACGCTTATGTCTTCCTATCAGGACAGTGATCTGCTGCTTAGTCTAGCAGCAGATCTTTTACAACCCAATAATCGAACCCTATTTGAAGATTATCAGGAAGAAAGGTATGTGGTATGGCTGCTTCATCAGTTGTTGCGCTGGGTTTCATATTATCGGAGTAATTCTGATGAGGTTATGGGCAAGGAAAAACAGCTTGGGCTCCTTGGTGAATTGAAAACGCTTTTAAATTACCTGCAAAAAGGTAATTCCCTTTCCTGTTGGAGGGGACCATACGGAGACCATCATGATTTTCATTGTGAAAGCTATCATCGAGAAGTGAAATCTCGTCTAGTCACCTCAAAGGAAGTAATTAAAATAAATGGAGTGGAGCAACTTCATTATAATGGTGAACTGTTTTTATCTGTATTACACTTCATTGAGCACGACGAAGGTGAATCTTTATATGATTTGATTGATCAAATTACACCATTATTGTCAGTGGATGATTTACATGAATTTTATGATTTGCTATCCTATGTGGGAGAATTGCCTTCTGAAGAAACTAGCCATCGGTTCATGCTTTTAACAGAAGACGTATATTCGGTTCAAGAAAGATTTCCGCGTCAGCCGATTGTTAGTGGGCCAATGGAGTTAACATACAAATTACCATTAATGATCCTTAGTGAACATCTAATTGAACACATTGAGATAGAGAAAAACATAAGTTAGTTAGTCTAATGGGTATTATCGGTTCTTCCGAACTAGATCTTATTGGAATCAATCTAAGCCAGGGGGATGCCTGGCTTAGATTGATTTTTGAAAATTATTCCTATTAATTAATTCTCCAATTACAATACATCTAGCCAGTGTTGCAATCGTTCGACAGGTCGTTTTCTCTTCAGCATATGTAGGTCATAATAGGGATCACTAACAATTTCTTTATCGAAAAGGCATCAGAACAAATGATGTGAACTCAGGCCATAGCAAGATTCTGGTAGGAGGTGTTTTCCTCATTAAGCTATTATCCAATATTCCAATCTCCTTTTCAAAATCCTTACGTACATAAACCACATAATATTCTCGTTATAATAGGCACTGTACCCCAAAAGTGGAGCTGATGTTAATCAAGGCAGAAATAATACTGTAAAGATCACACCCATCATTCCAATGAGTTAAAAGAAGTGAAATTTCCGAAAAATAGAATTTATGATGATGAGCTAATAATATCCTTCATCAGAAAGCTTGATATAAATTTAGTTCTGCGTTTTAACAATTTCATATATTCGCCTTTAACCATTCGGACCCCACCCGAATGTTTTTTTAATAAAAAATTATCCATAGGGTGTCCCTTTCACTCCCATCTCCCTATATAAAGGGTGAAACCAAAACGAAATAGGAGTGATTGTAATGAATGGATGGAGAAAGTTGGAGACAGGTATGTTGGATAAGGAGACGTTTCATCACCCGGAGGATCTTCGGTTGTATGTGTTGATTCTGTTGAATGCGACGTATCAAGGTGGGGTTCAGGTTGGTGGTGTGGTGCTGGGGGAGAGGCAGTATGTGCGTTCGCTCCGGAAGCTGCGGGAGGATCTGTGGTTCTATAATGGGAAGAAGATTGATGAGTATTCCCATTCCCGGATTCAGCGGTCGATTAAGCGGCTGGAGAGGGATGGATGGTTGAAGGCGGAGAAGTATGAGCATGGGTTTGTGTTTACGCTGAGGCCGACGAAGGATTTCGCCTGTGGGGAGTATTTGAGTTGGATGGGAATGTCTAAAAAGGAAGAGGGACGTGAGGAATCCGGTGGTGACCAGCCTGATGATGGGGCTGGTTCCGGGAAGTCTTCGTGCGGCAATAAGGATGTGAATGGGGTGCGGAGAGAACCTGCAAACAGACTTAAGAACTTAGAGAAAGAAGAGAAAGAGAACACCACCAACCTTAACGGCACTAAGGAAGGAGAGAGGCTCGAGGCGCTGATCGGACATTTCATTAGCAGAAGGGAAAGAGGATTAATCTTGACCCCGATGGATTATGTGTCGATGGAGCGGATCAGCTTGAGCGAGTTGTCAACGGAGGAGCTGATTGTGTTCATGGATGAGGAGTTTGATAGACAGCAGAGCATCAATCCGAAGCTGACAATCAACAGTCCAAGGTATTTGGAGAAGGCGCTTGAGGGGTACATTTCTCCTCGGGGATCCATGGAGCACATCGATGACCTTTTGGATGGGCTTGAGGAGATTGTGACGGAGGCATGACGATTGATGAGTTCAGGGAGTTGGTGAAGATGATCCAGGGAGCTTATCCTCAGCGACCGCTCACTCGAGAGACGGCGAATATCTGGTTTCAGCACCTGAAGGACTGTGATTATCATGTGGTGAAGAGGCGGATCGCAGCCCATATTAAAGTGAGTCCGCACATACCGAAGATTTCCGAGCTGTATGAACTGCCGGTGGAGGAAACTACGATACTAGAAACCATGGAAGCATGGGAAAAAGAAGGGGCGATACGAATTGAGAATGAACGTAGAAATGAGTGGACACGGCCTGCACCACCCTGGGCACGATGAGCAGCTGCTTCGGGAGTTACATGAAGCGGAGAGTATGATTATTGGAGCGGTTCTTCTGGATGCGGATGTGTTGGATACACTGACCCTAGAGGAAAAGCATTTTAGCCTGGTGAGGAACCGCCTTATTTTTAAAGCGATGAAGGGGCTGCAGAAGAAGAGGCTCGAGATTAATCTCGTGATGCTGGTGGAGGAGCTGGGGGATGACATTGAGAATGTAGGCGGGGTTCAGTTTCTTCTGACTCTTGCCAACTACTGTCCGACGACAGTGAACATCGAGCAGTATGAACAGATCGTACTGAAGTATTACGAACTGAGCCTCATCAAGAATTCAGCCCATCATTTCCTGAACGCCTACACCCCAGAATCCGCACATGGCCTCTACAAAGCACTCATCGATATGCATACCAACACGATCACTGACGAAGAAACGAAGGACGACATCATCATGGATCTCTATGAATCTCTTTACATGGAGAGGGACGGACTTCCCGGTGTCACGACAGGTTTCGAGAGCTTGAATGCGCTGACGGGAGGCTGGAAGGAAGGGGAGCTCATCATCCTGGCGGCGAGACCTTCTATGGGGAAGACGGCTTTTGCCATCCAGCTTGCCTGGGAATGTACGCGGGAGAATGGGGTGAGCATGGTGTTCTCCTTAGAGATGAGTTCGAGACAGATTATGCAGCGATTACTTTCAAGTTTGACGGATATTAACATGATGAAATGGCAGAATCCCTACAAGTATCTGACGAAGGACGAGATGCCGAGGATGCACGGGGCGATGAATGCGGTATACAAAGCGAAACTTGAACTCTCACAGAATGGGATGATCACTCTGCCGGAGATCAGGCAGCGGATCATGAACCTGAAGCGGGACTACCCGACAGAGCCGTTTCTAGTGGTGATTGATTACCTGCAGCTGATCACGGTGAAGGAGCGTTTCGACAGGCATGATCTGGCGATTGGCCATATTACGAAGCAGCTGAAGGGGATGGCGAAGGAGTTTGGGATTCCGATCATTCTGCTGTCCCAGCTATCGAGGGGAGTCGAGTCCAGAGATGACAAGCGGCCGAGACTGTCGGATCTGCGTGACTCGGGGAATATCGAGCAGGATGCGGATGTGGTGTTGTTTCTGTACCGGGATGATTACTACTATCCAGATTCGAAGAACGGTCAGGAAGTGGAAGTGAAGATTGCGAAGAACCGGAATGGGCCGGTGGGGACGGTGAAGTTGGAGTTTGTGAGGGAGTTTGGGCGGTTTCGGGGTGGGTGTATGCAGGGGGACGGTACTGTTGCTTCGGTTTGAGTAATCCGGGGTCAGTTCTATTAGCAAATACAGGTTACAGAGATTGCTGGCTGTGTTTTTCTGAAGCCGAGGGGACTGGTCCCTGAGCATTGATTACAGACTCCCTGCATGTTTGTCGATCAAGGAAAATATACTTCTTATGTAGGTTTACCAATATAAGGGGGTACAGCTAGTGGGGGAATCACCAAAAAAGAAAAAACCGTTTTATAAAAAGTGGTGGGTCTGGGTCATTGTGATTCTGATTGTTGCAGCAGCTGTTGGTGGGAATGGTGATGAGGCGGTTGATACGAAGGAAAAGGAAGTCAAATCAGAAGCTACAGAACCCGTTGCGGTTGAGCCAAAAGAGTCAGAAAATATAAAAGAGGAACCCAAAACAGAGGAGCCTAAAACAGAACAGCCCAAACCAGAGGAACCCAAAAAAGAAGAAGCAAAAGTGGAAGATGACGTCCCCGCAGAACATGCATCCGCTTTGACAAAAGCGAAAACTTACGCTGAGATCATGAATATGTCCAAAGCAGCGATTCATAATCAATTAGTTTCAGAGTATGGTGAAAAGTTTTCCGAGGAAGCGGCTGCGTATGCCATGGAAAAGCTTGAATTTGATTGGAAGGACAACGCATTGAAAAAGGCGGAATCTTACTCTGATACGATGTACATGTCAAAGGAAGCCATCTATGATCAGCTCATTTCAGAGCACGGTGAACAGTTCACTGCGGAAGAAGCACAATATGCGATCGATACAATGAAAGCCGATTATAAAAAGAACGCCTTGGAAAAAGCCAAAAGTTATCAAGATACAATGGCCATGTCACCAGAAGCGATAAGAGACCAACTTGTTTCTGAATACGGTGAACAGTTTACTCAAGAGGAAGCGGATTATGCTGTTCAACATTTGACGGAATAAAATCGTTAACATGAATAGGTGTCTGACTCTTGCCATGTTACTTTACATTAAAAGATCCACACTTCTAATGGAAGATGTGGATCTTTTTTTATAGGAATTAGCCTGTATCCTAATTACTCAACTGACCTTTGGTGAGGATGACGTACTAAAAAGATTTCAATCTGATTCAATTTTATTCTGTAAAAGATTTTATAGGGATCCGACTTTCCTATAGATATTAATACCATTCGTAGGTCAACGGGCATTTTCTTTATAAGTACATGTCTTCCTGGAATATGAACTGAAAAATCCTGGTGAATAAAATACAATTCAATGGTTTCTTTTAGATATGTTGCAATGGGTTGAAGTTCAATGGTTTGTCTCCATCTATCAAGAGCTATAAGGGAAGAAATCGCCGACTTTCTCCACACTATTCTCATGGCTTTAACTCTCTAACATCTTCCTTATATCTTCTTCTGAAAGGATCGGATTATCTTCCTCTAATGCCTTCAATATTTGCTTTTCTTCTTCTGGATCTGTTACTTGGTAACCATCATTGTTACTGATTTCTTCTACTTCCATTAATAAATACTTTCGTTTACCGACTTGGATGTATGAATGCCCCGATTGAATTGCCTTTTTTACATCATCTTGTTCAATTCTTATAGGTTCCATTTACATCACCAACTTTGAATGATTTATCTTTATTATAAACCATCTGATTTTAAGAATAAAGTATAGGGAGATTTACAATGGATACTCCTAAATTCCTTCCACCCAATCTTACCTCTCCATCACTCTTGTCATTCCATTAACTTATACCCCCATTGCTGATATAATTGTTCCATATACATACAGAGTTGAATGAAGTATGATCGCCATGAAAAGAGGTGCATGAATCATGCAAGGTCCTATGAAAAAGCTCATCGAAGCGAGTTATCTGACAGCAGAGAACGCTCCAGAGTATCGAACGATTCTACGATACTTTTATATGCAACATGAACGGATGAGAGACTTCATTTCACCGGAAGAGGTGTTGGATTATTTGAGATCACTTCCCCATTACGAGCGTTATGAGGAGGAACAGCTTCTCGTCCAACTTGCTCAGCTGGTGAAGTGGAAGAACCTGAATGCCAGGCAGGACATGACGAACGCAAAGACGATTGAAGAGTATAAGAAGAAACGGTTTCGTTATCAATCTACGCCTTATACGATTGAGATCGAGAGAATGGTGGCGACACTTGAGAAGAAGAGCGGAGAAAGTTTTGGAGGTTCTCTTGAGAAATCCCAATTTGACCGATTGCTTGAATCCATGAATAAGCTGGAACATGAGTTGAAGAAGGATCTGCCGGAATCTCCTGAGACATATATGCTCTTATGGGAAGATCTCCTGCAATATTTCCAGACGATTCGAACGAACACGGCTGATTACATCGCCTATATAAATAGTGAACAAACAGATCAGCGGATGCAGAGTGAGGCGTTCTTGGTGTATAAGAATCAATTCACGACGTATTTAAGAGACTTTATTGTGTCTCTTCAGAAAACGTCCTTTCAGATTTCAGATCAGTTGGAGAGAATGGATCAACAGCTTGTCGCTCCTTTCTTTGACAAGCTTGCTGATTATAGAAGGCAAATACCACGGTTGGAGGAAATCAGTGAAGAAACGGTGCTGGATTGGTACCAGGAGTTCTATGATTTCTGGCGGGTGATGAGATCGTGGTTCATCGGGAGCGAGGGCCAATCAAGCGAGCTCGAGATGCTGCAGCTGCAGACGAATGAAATGATCAGGCGAATTACCCGATATGTCCAGCGGATGAGCGAGCGGCACCATAGTCATCACAGTCGAAAGAAAGATTATCTTCACCTTGCTGAACTATTCAGTGGAAGCCATTCAATGGAAGACGCCCATCAATTATCAGCGGTTGTTTTCGGCTCAATGACGATTCGTCATTTAAAGATAGAAGAAGATACTACGGAAAATATTCATTCAGACATTTGGGAGGAAGAACCAATCATTCTGCCAATTAAACCGCGCATCAGGTCCTTTAAGGATAAAACGAAACCTGGGGCCATGGTTTCAAATGATGAAAAGAAAAAAGCCTTGATGCAAAAGCACCTCGCTGAAAGGGCGGAGGAACGGACGATGATTGAGACTCTATTTACAGACCAGAAGATGACGGTTTCAGAGCTTGGAGTGGTAAAGCCTTTTGTTCGGAAAGTAATACTAGGTTGGATCGGAAAGGCAATGTCCAGTAAGAGCCGGGTGATTAAAACCGACTATGGATTCACAGTGAAGGTGCACGTGCACAGAGATCGGATGACCATCATGCATGCCGAAGATGGGGTCTTAAAAATGCCGGATGTGACATTAGAAATGAAAGGTGGGTTATAGGTTGGAGCAGGTTCAGACCGTTGAATTCGATGATAAAGCGATAGAAGGGCTTGAACTTCTTTTGCATGAGTTTTGGATATTGCGAAGTGAGCATCCACAAGAATATCAGTTGATTCGTGAAAGAGAAAAAGTATTAAGGCGGTATCTTGATGACAAATTTGGGCTTTTATTAATCGTCCATCAGCATTTTATTAAGCTTGAGAAGATTCCGGTTGAACCGGAAGCCTGGATGGGTATTGCTTCTTTTCAGGAGCAAAGAGATTATGCGCTGTTTTGTTATGCTATGGCATATCTTGAGGAGAAATCTGTCGCTGAACAGTTTCTGTTATCAGAACTGGCTGAGGAGATTAGGCATGACTACACGGGGGATGAAGGAATTGATTGGACGGTTTATACCCACCGGAAATCTCTGATCCGCACAATCAAAACGATGACAGACCTTCATTTGATTCGTACTGTGGACGGGAATATTCAGAGGTTTGATACAGACGAGGAGCATGAGGTACTCTATGAAACAACGGTTTATAGTAAATATTTCATTCGTTCTTTTCCTGAGGACTTGACTCAGTTTACCAGCTGGCAGAATTTACTCAATGAAGACTGGAAATTCCAGCAGGAAGATGAGACACGTAAGCGGGTCTACCGGCAATTGTTCTTTTCACCGGGTTTACATAGAAAATCGAGCAGCGACCCCGACTTTATATATATTAGGAATTTTCGAAACAGAATTATGGAAGATATCGAGAAACATAGCCATTATCGCCTTAGATTGTTCAAGAATACGGCATTCTTATCATCCCAAGAACCCAATTATAAATATGAGTATTTTCCAGATGCTAAGGCAGTGACCGATGTGTTGTTGCAGCTGTCCTATCATCTGTATGAAAAGCGTTCTTCCCTTTCTCCCCTCGAATCAGGAGACTTGTTGTTGACGACAGGTGAATTCGATCAGTACATCATTGAGTTAAGGCAGAAGAATGGTGCAGGTTGGTCAAAGTATTTCCGTGACGCTTCGGTTGAGACCATCAGAAAGGAATGCATTTCTTCCATGAAAAGCTGGATGATGGCTGAAACAGATGAAGTCATGATTTATATTAAGCCGTTATTTGGAATCCTTGCAGGGAAATATCCAGACGACTTTACTAGAAAGGGTGATGACAGTGAGTCATGAACAATGGAAATTAAACCGCGCCGGCCTCGTGAACTTCTGGTATTACGATGAAGAGACGTTTCACTTTAAAGACGGTAAGCTGCTGCTCCGTGGAGCAAATGGGTCAGGGAAGTCCGTTACAATGCAGAGCTTTCTTCCTGTGTTATTGGACGGGAGGAAGTCTCCTGACAGACTGGATCCGTTTGGTTCCAAAGCAAGAAGAATGGAAGATTATCTTCTTGGAGAAAAAGGGATTGTGGATCGTGATGAGCGGACGGGCTATCTCTTTATGGAGTATGTGAAGGAAAGTACTGGACAGTATATGACAACAGGTATGGGTATGCAGGCGAAACGGAATAAGCAAATGAAGTCATGGTATTTCGTCATCACAGATAATCGACGGATTGGAGTTGACTTTTCTCTTACGCTTACTCATGCAGGGGAAAAGGTTCCCATGTCAGAAAAAGAGCTAAAGAACCGGATTAGTTCCGGGGGAGAAGTAGTAAATTCTCAGAGGGAGTATATGGAACTTGTCAATCGCCATGTGTTCGGCTTTCAATCAACCGAAGCCTATGAGGACCTTATTAAATTATTGATTCAGTTAAGAAGCCCTAAGTTATCAAAAGATTTTAAACCAACGGTGATTTATGAAATTCTTGAATCGGCATTGCCACCTCTTACCGACGATGAAATCCGATATTTGTCTGACAGTATTGATCACATGGATCAGGCTCAGCAAGAATTAGAACGATTATCCAGTCAAAAGAAATCGATGGAAAAAGTTCTTCGGGTATACGACAGGTATAATCGTTACGTGTTAGCTGAAAGAGCGGAAAAGTGGCAATATACAGAAAGTAAGGTCATCCTTAAAGAAAAAACGGTGAATGAACTTCAGCAAAGTAAAGCCGGGATGAAAGTCGAGATTGCAGAACTAGAACAAAGAGAAGAACATTTGTCGAATGAAGAAGACATGCTTGAGAAACAGAAAGATCAGCTAAATCGTCATGAGGTGTGGTCCCTTGAAGCGAAGAAGAAAGATCTTGAAAAGGAGTCTTCGCGAAAAAAGGACTCCGTTTTACGATTGGAACAGAGCAACGATAGAAAGCACAAGGATTATGTGAAGAAAAAGGATGAGCTGGGGTCGTTAGAGGAGAGCGAATCGAAGGCAGCTAGTATAGTAGAAGACTTATTAGCTGAGTTGGAAGAATTAGCAGAGGAATGTGGTTTTACAACACATGCCATCAATCAAGCTGATTTCGAACGGATGGAAGAATCCTTGTACGATTTTACTGTCTGGAAAAAAGCGGTATTAAACCATCAGAATGTCCTTTCAGATGCCATGAAGTTGCTTGAAGAACGATCCCGACAACAAGATAGATACGGTGAGCTTGAAAGGGAATCTTCTACGTTAAAGCAGAAAGTGGATGAAATCCTGCAACAGATGGACCATACGGAGGAATGGTTTACGGAAGAACTGCAGAAGCTGGAATCCGCTATTTTCACGTGGATGTCTGAGCATGACTCCCTTTCTTTCACGAATGAACAGCGTCAGAATGTAGCTCGATCTGTTCAGGGGCTTTATGATGAGAATTCATATGAACAAGTGAAGGGAATCTTACTCAAAAGTCTGGATAAATACAAGGAAGAGGTTCGGACACAGAACTATGAACAGAACACTCTTCTCAGAAGCTTAGAAGAGCGGATCCAAGAGAAGAATAGACAGATTTCCCAATTGAAAGAACAAAAAATGATTGAACCAGAGCGTTCGGAAGGAACTTCTTCTCACCGTGAATGTCTAAAAGAAAAAGGAGTTTCCGGGATACCATTTTATGAAGCAGTGGAATTTAAGGATGGTGTAACGGAAGAGGATAAGTCCCGGATTGAAGCGGTTCTTAAGCAGACAGGGATCCTGGATAGCCTCATTACAGCAGATGAGATCAAACCCATACAAGATGCGATCCTTATACCGGAACCACTCCTCATGGTGCAAACCCTTGCTGATTACCTGAAACCCGATGTAGAAGGAGACTCAGCTGTTTCTAACCAAAGGGTGGATGACATACTTCGCTCCATTCCTATGGAGGAATCTGCTGGAGCGTTTGTGATTGATACAGACGGCTCATTTAGCTATGGCATCATAAGAGGTCATGCACCGGAAGAGGGTCCATCTAAATTCATCGGTCGCACATCAAGAAAACGATACTTAAAAGAGCAGATGGCTCTTCTTTTGGCAGAGCTTGAAGATTTACATGAGGACAGAGATAAAGTCAGTATGGAAATATCCCGTTTAACCCAGATTATTGAGGATATTAGAGAATGGCAACATGCTATTCCATCAGATGGTGTGCTCCTTGAAATTCGAAAGCAATATGTAAAGTTTGAGAAAGATCGTACTATTCAACAAGCATTGCTGGATCAAACTGACCGAAACTGGAAAGACGTGCAGGTCACACTAAGTCGACTGAAACAGCAACTGTACGATTACAGCAGCCGGTTTAGCTTTGAACTGAATATGGAGAGCGTAGCGGTAGCACTTAAGTTGATGAAGGAATATGAAGGGAATCTCAATACTCTTGAAAATTCAATGGTTAAGTTACAGGCAAACCGTCAACGGATCACAGACCTTGCAAGGTTACTTGATGAGATTGAAGAAGAGATAGATCATTTAAAGGGTGAAATCAATGTTGAACAAGGAACTGTTGACAAGCTCGAGAGGGAAATGGAGTCCATTGAAGATCAGCTCAACCTAAAAGGTGTGGATGAAATCAGGGACGAAATTAGGCGTGTACAAGAGAACTATGAACATGTGAAGAATGAGCTGAAGAGCCTGCTAAAGGCAATTTCTGATAAAGCTAATGATTTAAAACGGGTGAATGCGGAGTTAGAGAGGGAAGTTGCAGATAGAGAATTCTGGGTGAAAATGCGTGATTTGTGGAAACAACACGTTGCAGAAGAAATCCAACATCAGTTTGTAGAAGTGGACCAACACGAGGCGGAGAATATTTTATCAGTATATGGGGACGTGTTAACCTCATATGATAAACCGAAAATACTAGAACAGCTATCCAAAGCATTCCATGAAGAACAACATATGCTATCGGAATACAGGATGACCATTTATACCGAAGAGAAGGAATCACCTGAATGGATGAACGGGGAGCAGGAAGAACGCTTTGAAGCTATTGTGAAAGAGTACAGCAACTTGAAAGATCGCCGGATGATTCGTTTTTCTTACAATGGCAGTCAGGTCAATCCTTACTATCTTGCCGAGATTCTAACGAAAACATACGAAGAACAGGATCGTAATCTAGATGAACAGGACCGGAAGCTGTATGAGGATATCATGCTGAATCATATCGGAACGATTCTAAGAAGCCGAATTAAGCGGGCAGCCAAATGGGTGCGGGAAATGGATAAGATCATGTCTACACGTGACAATTCATCAGGATTGATCTTCTCGATTGCTTGGAAAGCGCAGACCGCAGAATCAGAAGAAGAAATGGACACCGCGGAACTTGTGAGCTTGCTAGAAAGGGACAGTAAGCATCTGCATGAAGATGATCTAAATAAAATCACCCGTCATTTCCAATCCAGGATTGCCAAAGCCAAAGAATTGATCACTTTACGAAATGAAGGTTCCACCCTTCATCAGGTTCTGAAAGAAGTCCTGGATTACCGGAAATGGTTTACGTTCGTCCTATCATACAAGAGGGAAAATGAAGGGGTCAAGCGCGAGTTGACGAATAATGCCTTCTTCCAATTCTCTGGGGGAGAGAAGGCGATGGCCATGTATATTCCGTTGTTTACGGCCGCTTATTCCCGCTATAAAGAGGCAGGAGATTCCGCGCCGTATATCATTTCATTAGACGAGGCATTCGCTGGAGTGGATGAAAACAATATTCGGGATATGTTTGAAGTCATTGAACAGTTAGGCTTTAACTATATCATGAATTCACAAGCATTGTGGGGGGATTATGATACAGTGCCGTCCTTGTCAATCGCTGATCTATTGAGACCAAAGAACGCCGATTTCGTAACGGTGATGCGTTATGAATGGGACGGGGTTCAAAGGAAACCAGTTCATCAGGAAGAGGAAGAGATTTATGAACGACTTGAGCTTACTTAAGAAGGAGAAGGCTTTTCAGAAGCTGTTTCACTTATTCAGAAAAAGATACGAGTCCCTCGGCAGGATTGGTGGCTCGGTTAGCCTAAAATCATTTTCAAGTGATGAGTTAATGACCATTTCCGGTTTAACGGGGTTATCGGTCGAAGAATTAAAAGTGAAACAATCGATTACCCTTCTTAGGTTTGAAAAAGAATTGAGCCGGACAAGGTATCAATATGATACGTTGCTATCGTTTCTTGAAGACTACTTTGGTGAATCGTTAATAGCGAACAAAGAGCGTTTCAAACAGGAGCAGGAACGAGAAGAACACTTTTTGAACAACATGAAAGAGAAATTTCCTCAGCTTGATTGGTATATTAATTGGATTTCTTCCAAGTCGGCAGATACCAGAGGGATATGGAGAATATACAAGGAAGATCCTACTGAGTTGGAACAATCTTTGGGGTTCCTGCGAAAAGCGTGGAAGTTGATAGAGGAAGAAGAAACATTCATACGCTTGCCTTTATTTGCTCAAAAGGTAACGGGCAATCCCCATGCATTCGACCGGAACACGGTACTTGGGAAAATGTTACTTCATTTGTTGACAATTGATCAGATAAGTAAAGAAACGGATCTCAGTTTCAGTAAAACATCAGAAGAAGAAAATGATCTGCTTGGATATTATCGAATAATAAGGGATGATTTATGGAGTTTTGTGACATGTTTAAACTTAATTGCTGAGAATAATCAAGGGATTCATCCTGTATGGAAGGCAGCTCAAGACACGGGGACAGTTTTGAATTTACCACTAAAAGAGTTGATAAAAGTAAATAAAATCTACCCATTACAAGGTAATGTGGTATGGGTGGTCGAGAATTCTAGCGTGGCTTCTACATTAATGGACCTAGTTCCCAGTGCTCCAATCATCTGTACCCATGGACAACTGCGAATTGCCGGCTGGATTTTGATTGAACAACTTGCGATGTCAGGGCTGACAATCTACTATTCGGGTGATCTTGATCCTGAAGGAATGCTTATCGCGGATCGACTGGTAGAAAGGTTTCCGGGAAACGTCCGATTATGGAGGATGGATGTACAAACTTATTCTGATTCAATATCAGAAGAAATCTTAACTGATAAGCGTTTGAGTCAAGTCGATAAACTTCAGCATAATGGGTTAAAGAAAGTTGCTGAAGTGATGAAGATAGAAAAAAAAGTTGGTTATCAGGAAGCGATGGTAGAAGTGCTGGTTGGAGATATAGAGGGGAATGTAGGAATATAAAAAAAGAAGAAGGCCATTGTGACCGTTTACGAGGGTCTTTTTCTTAAGTGAAAAATTGATAATCTCTAATAATTGGGAGGGATATTTTGAAAGAATTTAACAAACCTCTTAATAAACTGTTATCCCTAACCATATGCAGTTTAATCGCAAACTCAATATTTATTCTATCTGAGGGTGTTTTTGAATTCCTAGGATATCTAATATATTTACCAATAACCTTTTTAGTTATGCTTCTTATTGGATTGCCATTATCGCTATTCATTGATTGGATACTACTAAAAAAATCTAATTTTATTAAGAACTCACTTTTGATGCATTCACTAATTTATTTCCTAATGATATTGTTACCCACGGGGAACCAGGGAGTTCTGTTGGAAATGAATGTTTACTCATTGGTGTATTTGCTTTTGTTTTCTTTCATTCCAGTACTGTATTGGACAATCAATTATTTAATAACACGACGACAAATGATACAAAGTTCTAGGTAATAAACATTGGTTTTCAAAATGAATGAATGCTAGAACAGAGATGTAATTCTATAGAGAAAATATGTGAAAATCACCCTGCAGATTGATTTTAATTAATCTGTAGGTTTTTTTGTGAAAAAATACTTTAAAAGGTATCCCTTTCCCTCCCATCCCCCTATATAAAAGATGAAACCAAAACGAAATAGGAGTGATTGTAATGAATGGATGGAGAAAGTTGGAGACGGATATGTAAGAGATGGAGACGTTTCGTCATACGGAGGATCTTCGGTTGTATGTATTGATCTTGTTGAATTCAACGTACAAAGGCGGGGTCCTGGTTGGCGGTGTGGTGCTAGGGGAGAGGCAGTATGTCCGCTCGCTTAGGCAGCTGCGGGAGGATTTGTGGTTTTATAATGAGAATGGGGTTGAGGAGTATTCCCATTCCCGGATTCAGCGTTCGATCAAGCGGTTGGAGAAGTGCGGGTGGTTGAAGGCGGAGAAGTATGAGCATGGATATGTGTTTACGTTACGACCGGCGAAGGATTTCGCCTGCAGGGAGATGGGGACGGCTGTGAAGGATGGGGGTGATGAATCCGGTGGTGACCAGCTCGATGATGAGGCTGGTTCCGGCCGGTCTTTCTGCGGTGAACAGGACGTGGAACAGGAGTGGATGGAATCTGCAAATAGTCAAAAGACCTTAGAGAATGAAGGGGCTTTAGAGAATACCACGAGCATGAACGGGGTGAAGGAAATAGGTAAGCTTCAGGTGCTGATCGACCATTTCATTTACAGGAGGGGGAGAGGATTGATCTTGTCGCCGATGGATTACCTGGCGTTGGAGCGGATCAGCTTGAATGAGTTGTCGACCGATGAGCTGATTGCGTTTATGGATGATCAGTTTGACAAGCAGCAGAGCGTCAATTCGAGGCTGACGATCCACTCACCGAGGTATTTGGAGAAGGCTCTTGAGACATATCTCTCCCCGCGGGAAACGATGGAGCAGCTTGATGAGATGTTGGACGAGCTGGAGGAGAGTCTGAGGGAGGAGAAGAATCATCTGTAGATGCCAGCGATCATTTGTAGCAGCCGGAACGCTTATAAGTACACAAAAAGACCGTCGTGAGGACTCACGACGGTCTTTTCCTTTTAAACTGCACTTCTTCCGATTTCTCCAAGAATGCTTCAACGATCCGGACACTTTCCCGATGCCCTTCTTTGCCACCTTTAGGAATATAAAATTTATCCTCAGCTTTTCCTTTTCCATGATAAAAAAGAAGATAGTTTGAAGTAGAAACAACATGTAAACGCTGGCCGATCTCAATTTTATGCCTGCGATATCCTACGTAGAATGCTTTCTCATTCTGATCAAACGCTATGATGTAATCTTCATCTTTTGATCCCTGGTATTTCTCTTTTAATGACCTTGCGAGTTTCTTTAAGCCCCGATTCCATTTTGAACGAATATAAAAGTACAGGGCAATGAGAAACACGAAGGATAGTAAGAAAGCGATTACACCGGCACTTATGACTTCAAAAGCAGAGCGTGTGTACGCTTGTAAGTCACCATTTATAGACAGGGAAAATAGGGTGCAGAGGGTCACCAGCACTGTGATGATGAATGCATACATTTTTCTAATATAAGGCATGTTTCGAAGGAGCTCCAGATATCCTTCGTCAGAAAGTCTGAATGTAAATGTTGTGGGCTGCATGAATGATCCGCCTTTCAAAGTGTCATCATATTCAGTCTAAATGAAATAGATGTAAGTTCAAGGGATTTATTGGTTTGGGCTGATTAAAGTTGGATGGGTGGAAACACCAGAGAACATTCGGATCTTACCCGAATGTATATTGAAATTCTTTTGTTATAGGGGTGTCCTTTGTTCTTTTTTTTGCCTATATAAAGAGTGAGTACATAATGAAACAGGAGTGATCGACATGAGAGATTGTGGAAGCGTGCTGCTGGATATGACGGTGTGGATGTTGTTGGATGTGCTGGTGGGGTTGGTGAATGGAATGGGTGGCGTCCAGTTGATTCACGGGACGTTTGTTGAAGTTGGTGTGTATGTGAAGAAGATGGGGGCTATTGTGGTGGGGAATCACGGGTCGACTGGTGTCTTGAGGGATGGGGTCAAGTTGAGGAGGAGGTTTGCAAATCTTGGACATGAGGTTCAGCGGTTGATGAATACGGTGGTGACCATACCTGGTTCCAGCGCGTTTTCCCATGGCGATGGTGATGTGAATCGGGTGTAGAGAGGGAGTGCAAACAGACTTTAGATCTTAAAGAAAGAAGAGATTTCAGAGAACAACAACACCAATTAGTGACGCTAAGGATATAGATAGGGAAGCCGGTTGGAAATTGGCAGGTTGGGATATCGAGGTTTGAGGTGATCCAGTTAAAAACACTGAGCAAGGGGGAAAGAGAGATGTTCATGACGAAATATGCACAGGAAAACAAGGAGGATTTCCAGATGCAGAGTTTACGGTTATATAGCGTTGTTTTGAAGTTGCTTGAGGGGGAACGGTGCCTGCGGCATGCGGGTTATGGCTTCATCAGCTATCGGGAACTGTGGGAAGCGGGGAAGAGCGCCGGGATCTTTCAATCGTTTGAGAGTCCGTTTGCGGTGATGATGGATATGTTGACGTTGATGGAGGAGGGTGGGCTGGTGGAGAGGGTGAGGGTGAGTGGGGGGGAGTTGGTTTGGGGTGGTGAGAGCTTCGGATCGACTTTTGCAAGAAGAGGAATCCATTTGTCAGATGAAAAATTTAGGTTTCTCTTAAACTTTCATTAAGTTTCCTGAAAGGTAAATACAGTATTCTTACATTGATCTCTTCAATTATGGAGGAAAGAACCGCCGCTATGATCCTCAATGGGGCATTGTATATCCTCTAACCCGTCCAAACAGCATGGTTTGCACGCAGGGTCGGGGATTTCAGATGGGAGGACTTCACTTTTTATTCTTCGCAGTGTTTTTCCTTTCTTCTTTCATCCGAGTGAATATCTTCTATTCTGTGAAATGGAAGGGGCGTAGTTTAAGGTGTGAAGGGCTTAGAATTTCTACCTGAATGGGTGTGCCACTTAATAAGGGGGTCAGGCCCCCGTTGTGCTAAAGCTTTAGGATGGGAAAAATCGAAGAAATGGAGTGTGGATCATGGTGAGAGGGAACGAAGAGTAGGTAAAAGGTAATCGGCATAACTTTATATCGAGGAATGACGATTACTCTTCCGATCGATTCTCAAGGGTGAAAACCCGTTTATCGATATCTGTTAATCTTGTGTTCAGATAATCAAAGTCTGTTTCAGAACGCTGGTTGCCTACTTTTAACAAAGCAATGACATCTTCTGTTTGTGATACTTCAATTCTATTCACCGTTTCCTTTATCTCTTTTATATCACTTCCGAATTCCTTTAGGTTACGGTCGAATTCTTTCATGTTCTGTTGAATATCAGATAACATGTTCACGATTTGCTTGTCCATTTTCTCACCTCCTTCCTGCTATTATAGTGGAAATGAATTGATGATACTACCCTTATATTGTGTGAACTGGCACGCGGAGGGGCTGGTGCTTAGGTACAGTTAAGAGGAAGCACTAGAACCGTCCCCGTGCATAATGACAAGGCTCGAGGGATGCTGGGAGATTGAAACAGGTTATGCCCCGTCATTGGAGATCAATGATGCTTTGAATGAATTAGTTACCCTGCTCAAGGGCAAGACAAATGTGATGAAGGAACTCAAAAGAGAAAACCATCTTGAAAGTAAATTGACGAGTCTTCCTGATTTAAATCAATCTCAACAAAAGAAATACACCGATATCATCATATCAAACAGCAGGAGAGCGAACCGGCTCATTCATGATCTATTCACCCCAAGGCCAATGGGGACTGAGGGTGTCACATGAGAATCACGGGGTGCTCGCAGGGGATACATCATTTATCGGTACATTTAAGGATGCGTATCCCCAGTGGGAAGAAAAAAGAAGAGGTTTGTTCAGTTTTGGGAGGGTATTGGGAAGGAGTACAAAGCGGATATTGGATGGGTTGAGGGGTTTTAGAGCAGTTTTAGTTTGGGGAGGGTCGGCCTTTGGGGGTAGGTAGTTCGGATAACATGGGGGAAACTTAAAACCACCGCCGCAAAAACATGCGTTCTCGCAACTTAAATAGTGAGTGAATTACAATTCAATTAACACAACAAAAAAGACTTGGGATATCCCAAGCTTTTTGTCATTGAATGTGTTGTTCTGATTCAATTAAAGCCCCGTTAGTGTAAGGGGTTCTCTATGAATTAGTTTTTATTCAATTTGAAGTATCGATATAAATTTACTAATCCTATTACAATTAAAACGGTCAAAGATATGCCATAAAAAAATGACTTAAATGTGTGACTAAGCGAATTCATACTGCTTACCATAGCAGAACCTAACACAAAAAATAATACCACTACCAGTACCCATCTATTTTCCATATATTTCACCCCCAGAAAAATAAGAACATCCTAATCAACAATACCACATATTGTAATAATCCTTGATTTTTCTCGTAATAGAATTATAATCACATATCAATTCACAAGTAAAAAAGCACCCAATTTCGTACAATACAATAGCCCTTGTCACGTTGTTTTTAAGGGTGCTATTTCTTATAATGTTTTTTGTTATTTTCTCATAAAACGCCGATATATCAATACCAACAGTTCTGCTATTTGCGATGATTGTCCACAAAAACAGAACTACTTAGCTTTTGGGGACGGTCTCTTTTTGGGTGTAGGTGGGGTTAAAAGTTAGAGGAAGCAGGAGAACCGTCCCCGTGCTTACTTGCTTATTGAATTTTCAGAAGTATTTTGAAATAATTGGTATAATCTCATATATTCCTAACATCATATAAAAGGAGGTGACCACCATAAACATCAACTTTTTAAACATCTTCTATCTGACCACTGCCATCATCATCATTTACATATTAATAAAATGGAGCAAGCAATTAGAAAACCGCGGATATACTGTCTTTATTTATTTCTTGATTAGTACCCATATAGGTGTCGTCTATTCCCATAGTACGGAAGAAGGGATCTTCGAGCTTTGGATGCCTATGGGGTTTATTGCAGTGATGATCTACTACATGTTTAGTTCCAGAAAGCATTCTGCCAAGCTGAAAGCAAGTGCCCTTGGACTGACTGTTGCCATGTTTCTTATGGCTCTTCAATATACTGGTTAGTGGGCTTTCAATACATAATGAAAATGCAGGTGATCCATATGAAAAAACTTTTTATCGTCCTGATCATGCTCACATCGTTGGCGGCATGTTCGGTTAACCAAAGCTTTGAGGATTTCTTTCATGAAAGAATGGAGCGACATGCAAAGGAGTATGAACCTGAAGTGAAGTACGCTTATTCCCTGGTGCATCATGAAGAGAATGTGGTGACCGATCACGACGCGGTTGCCATCATTACAGAACATAATCTTCAAGGAGACCAAATATTCATTGCCTATATCAAGAAGGAGAATGGTGTGTGGGAATGGAAGCAAACAAGGGGAGCTGAATGGGGTACGCCTGTGCAATGGTCGGCCATGCACCAAGAGCCGTATATCTTTTCAGGTGCCATCAGTGATCCTACCATTCAACAGGTGCATGTTGGCGGGAAACAGGCGAACATCATTGATGTAGCCGACGGTAAGCGGTTCTGGTATGAAATCAGCAGTGAGCCATCCCAGGAAGTGAAGGTGACGCGGGCGGACGGTTCTGAGGAAGTGCTGGAAGAGATTGATGAAGAAATGTTAAAAGACTGGGAGGGGAAGGACGGAGAATAGAAACCGTCCCCCATCCATACATAAGGAGGATCCATCATGCCTGAAGGCTTGCTGCATCATGTCGAAATCTATGTATCGAATTTAGAAAAATCAACCTCATTCTGGAGCTGGTTCCTGAAAGATTTAGGATACGAATCTTTTCAGAAATGGGATCAGGGCTACAGCTGGAAGCTAGGTGACACGTATCTTGTGTTTGTCCAGACAGAAGAGCAACATCTGGACGTGCCTTATCACAGATGCAGGACTGGCTTGAATCACCTCGCTTTTCATGCAGCTTCAAGGGAACGGGTTGACGAAATGACCGACAAACTGAAGGAAAAGAACGTGAAGATCCTTTATGAAGACAAGCACCCTTTTGCCGGCGGTGAAAATTATTACGCCGTATTCTTTGAAGATCCCGACAGGATTAAGGTAGAGTTTGTGGCGCCGCCTCTTTGAATGTAGTACATTAAAGGATATCAGAATCAAAATGTAAAACATTCAAGGAGTTAGCCAATGCTGAAAAGGCTGTATTTAAAAAGAAACTTTATGAACTATAAAAAGGGTGAAGCATTCGTAATGGTCGCTGAATCCGAGTATATAGGCATCAAAGAATATATATTGCGGACCCATGACTATTCAGAGCGGATCATTGTCTCTGAGGGGGAAATGGCGAAGTATTTTGTTGTAGTGAATTGATTGGAGGGCCCGTTTGGAGACGGGTCTTTTTTGTTGATTCTTATTATCGATCCTACGAATTTCCAAAAAAATGAAACTTTCATCAGCTTTTTCCGTATATAAGTTAACATACAGAGGGGGTTTGTTCGATGAAAAAATTCTTTGCAGTCACCATGACCATCCTGATAGAAGCGGGACTTCTGGGATTGGTGGCATTCATTTTTGGATGGAGACTTCTGGACGTCCTGTTCATAGGTGGATTACTTATCTTCGGTGCCGTATGGTTGTACCTGCTGTTCATAAATCAGAGTAATAACGTTCATAACACCAGCATCAAAGGATGGACCGGACAAGATGCAGGAGAAGTGAAGCAATTTCAATTTCGATTCACACCGATCACGTTAGGACTGATCTTGTTTATGGTGATTAACTTAGGAATCACAGTCTTTTATTATGCAACATAATATCGGTGTTTTGTAAGAGGAGAAAACTCGGGTCGTTTCATGATGAAATGGCCTTTTTTTAGTGAAAATCTGGCTTGGATATAGATGCAGGGATTTATTAAAATGTTTGATGTTTATATATGCATCCGCTTTTTGGCATTGGTGTGGGCAGGCTTAGCACCAATGAAAAGAAGCATGAGAACCGTCCCAACGCTCCTCACCCCACCTCCGCAATCATCTCAACCCGATTCCCAAACGGATCCCTGAACTCGAACCGTTCATAACCAGGGATGGGGATGCCTTCGAGGATTTCTATGCCTTCCTTTTTCAGCTTGTCTCTCCATGCGTTGATGTTGTCGACTTCATATGCCAGGTGGGCTTTCGTTTTCGTCCGGTCGAAGCCATTTTCAGTCCCGACGTGTACGTCCCGGTCGCCGACTTTTAACCAGAAGCCGCCACGGCCTTGGAGTGAGTGGGGCTTATCGACCTCTTGAAGTCCGAGTACCCCGATATAAAAATCCTTTCCTTCCTGTTCACGGTCTTGCGGAATCGTGATCTGTGCGTGATGGATGCCAAGGATCATCTTTATCCCCTCCTAATCTATAGTTAGAAAAATATGCCAAACTCACATTTATCTTATCGCTGAATAGGTGTTAAGTAAAATAGGGGATTGTTATATTTTGTTATAAGTATCTCTTATACTATGTGATGAATGAGAAGCATGAGAACCGTCCCCCGTGCTTCTATTGACAACCAAACTGGAAATATATAGAATATTCAAAAATACATAGTCGTTCAAAAGGGGATGCAAATGGAGAATAGACCAGGTATTAAAGAGCTGAAATGGGTAGGGAGCGAGGAGGATTTTGTCGATCGCATCGACATTCGCAACATCAACCATGTGACGCTTGGCCGGTTTGGCGGAAATTCAGCTGTGGGGCAGTATAAGAATGAGGACGGGTGCCTGGTGTGGGCGGATACTGATGAGGAGTGGGAGTTTGCGATGATCCTTGATGCCCATATGTCGGCTGAGAGTGCTGAATTGGTTACAGATCAGTGCATGTCATATAAAGAAGAATTTCTTCATCTATTTTCTCAGCCAATTGAAGATACGTTTAGTAAGCTCGAAGAAACGGTGCTGGGTATGTTTCAGGAGGAACGGTTTATAGCCAAGTGTCGGAATGTGCAGGGGGAGACGGCTTGTTTACTTCTGTTGAGAAAGGGCAAGTATGTGTGGTGGTTCTCGGTAGGAGACTGTCTTTCCTTTCTTTTTCACCCTGAGCTTGCGCATCACGGGCAATATGGGATCAACCAGAGGCAATTTTATGAGTGGGTGGGGCAGGTGAACACGTTTTACAAAGAAGTGCCGTGCTACAGCAGCGGGGTGAGGGAGCTGAGGCAGGGAATGAACCGGATTCTGTTAACGACGGACGGGTTGGTGGAGTGCCCGGATGAGCCGTGGGCTGACCCGAAGAAAATATATGATTCTATCAAAGGTCAGGAACCTGCCCAAGCCATCAGCATGTTGCTGGAGACGATAAGAGATCATGGGGTTAGAGACAGCACGACGGTGATTGGCTGGGATGTTGAGGTTTCGGAAGACATGACGATTCCGAGTGATATGTGAGGGAGCGCCCGTTAAGGACGCTCCAATACTTTTACAAGCAGATTATGAATCACTTCATGATCCCATACATCAAACAGGCGTTGTGCATCGCCGGGTAAGGTATACCATTCTTCAGCTCCGACGTAGGTGATGGAGAGTGTGAGCACACCATCGGCATCACATGATGTCAGTAGTTCAAGTTCCCCGCTGATCACGCCGGCTTCTTCGGTCATGACGCCGTGTGTGGCGGTGAAGATGGATGTTTTCTTTTCCATGAGAATTCCTCCAATACTTTTATAGATTCATGCAGCGCCCGTACGGTATACGTACGGGCGCTGCCCATTAGTGCATTAGTATGAACAGCTGTTGAGCATCGTTTGCAGGGCTGTTTTTTCAGAAGATTGGAGTGTGAGCCCCCATTTGTACTTCGTGCTGATCCACCATTTCGAGTAACCGCATGCGGCACCGGCACGGGGCGGCTGCCATGTGGATGGATCCTGGTCTCCTTTGGAACGGTTTGTGCTCGCGCTGACAGCAATCAGCTGCGGGCCGTCCAGGTCATTCGCGAAGTCTTCGCGCTTGTCGGTCGTCCAGCTGCTGGCACCTGAGCGCCATGCTTCTGCAAGCGGGACAACGTGATCGATATCAAGGGCTGACGGATCAGTGAATGTCACGCCATCATAATAGCTGTACCAACTGCCGGACGTAACTGGGCAGCTGCCGCTGTAACTGTCGGCATCACGCTGAAGGACGAGCTGGCGTGTGTCGCATCCGCTGCCCTGGCCGATCCAGTGGGGAAACTTATCCCGTGAGTAGCCGGTCATCGAGCCCTCCGACTGTACAGTGAGCGCGTTCAGCTGGGACTGTGCCGCAGACTTTGACGGCGTGCCGGGCGGAAACGCAAGCGCCGACGGCAGGAATAAAGCGAACGAAAGAAGTAGAGCAACAACCAACAACATGAATTTTTTTAGCATGGGGATGCCTCCTGTATGTATTTTTTTATATCAACATGTCATTCCCGGAGGATTGGCATGTTAACAGCCCTGCTTCTACTAGTCATGATAGTGGATGGAATAACATGCTAACAAGTTAAAATTTTGTAAATAGTCTTTCTTTTGTGAAGTTGAAGCTTAGGTCCCGTATCAATGGAATCAGAGGGATGGGAATTTTCTTGGGGGAGCGGGACATTGCGCCTATGTGGTAAAAAAAGGGGTGTTGATTGGCGTTTTTTGGTAAAATGGAAGAATAGAAGGATGGTGAACCGATGATACAGATCAAACAAGCGGATCCTAGTCACGTGCGAGGAATTATGAGGGTGTGCAGTGGAGGATATTGGGCAACGTATGGGGACATGTATACAGACTCCTATATTGAGAGAGTGATTGAGGAATTCTACAACGAGGAGCGGGTCCTGAAAGAAGTGAAGGAGCGGAACTGGCACTGGGGCGGTTACTTTGTTGCAGTCGAAAACGATGAAGTCGTCGGCGCAGCCGGCGGCGGGATGATCAGTGAAAGCGACGGGGAACTGTTCGTCCTGTACATTGATCCGGCAAGACGGAACGAAGGGATCGGCACCATGCTGCTCGATGCCGTCACCCACCAGCAGAAGCATGATTTCAAAGCAGACAAACAGTGGGTGTCAGTGCAGAAAGGAAATGAAAAAGGCATTCCATTTTATGAAGCAAGAGGGTTTGTGTTTAAAAGGGAAAAGGAAAGCTACCGGGATGAAGGGGAAGGGTATGTGTCGTTGAGGTATGAAAGGGAGCTTGATGTATGGGCTGGGAGGAGTGGCGTTTCAGGTCGTGGTGGACAGGGGTTTTGTTGAAGTTGATAATATATCGGTCAAAGTCGATAATATATCCAGAAACTCGATAATATGTTGTGCAAAGTCGATAATATCCGCTGAAACTCGATAATATCCCGGCCGAAGTCGATAATATATCCCCCATACGGGAGACCCTACCTGCAAAATAGCCATCATACATACAACAAATTAGCATTTTCACCTCACCTACACGCTTAAACAGACCAAACCTCACTATCTAAACAGAGATATTGTTGAGTGTAGTGAGGAATCCACCCCATACCCGATCAAAAACCTAAAAGGGAGAGCTGTTATGAAACCACTACAAGGAAAAGTCGCCCTTGTCACAGGTGCGTCCCGTGGAGCAGGCAGGGGAATTGCCTTCGAACTCGGCAGTGCAGGTGCGACGGTGTACGTCACCGGGCGCAGTGTGAAGGGAAATACAACCGATCATCGCCCGGAAACGATTGAGGAAACGGCCGCTGGTGTGACTTCCAGGGGAGGGAGGGGCATCGCTGTCAGGTGTGATCACACGAATGAATCAGACGTGCGAAACCTTTTCGATCAGATTGAAAGGGAACATGGCCGGCTCGATCTCTTAGTGAATAGTGTATTCGGAGGCTCAGAAAGCTCTCTTCCTGCAGGTGAGGGGAAGCACTTCTGGGAGCGTCCGACAGCCCATTGGGATGCCATGATGGTAGCCGGGCCGCAAGCTTATTTGCTCACAAGCAGGTACGCTGTGCCGCTCATGCAGCATCATGATGGGCTGATTGTGAATATCACATTTTTTATACGAAATCGAATTTCAGGCAACTTATATTATGATCTGGCCATGAATGCGATCAACCGCATGACCGAGGGGATGGCAAAGGAGTTAAGCGCATTCAACGTCTCTGCCGTCGCCCTCTGTCCAGGCTGGATGAGGACTGAGCGGGTGAAGGATGCAGGTTTTGGCCCCGAGGATGGTGCGACCGAAACCACGGCGTATGTCGGTCGTGCAGTGGCGGCGCTGGCAGGAGACACAAATGTCTCAGAAATCACCGGCGAAGTACTGATGGTCGCTGAATTGGCCGAGAAGTATGGTTTTACGGATATAGACGGGAGTAAGCCGTTGCCGTTTGAAGAGTGATATGACAAGGAATGGGCTTGATGATGAACATTATTCAGCGGAATCCGCATGATTTAAAAGTGAAATATGCAGTAGTTTGGCTGCTGTCTCTTTTTACTTTTAAAAGGGTAAAAAGGATTGAAGATAAGAAAGTTGAGGTAAGAGTGGCTTTAGTTGATGAGGAGATGCATAAAAAGGATTTTCATTCACTTTAAGCTGTTTCATTAGACAGCCGATTTGGAGGAAGCAAAATTTGTTGATTACTTTGAGAGATTTCATCAAGAATAAGGCATCAGAAAAATATAGAATATTATACGAAGGCATGGTTGTAAGGGGGTGCCTCGGATGAGAACCTTTATGTATGTCTTTTGTTTATTGGTATGGGGATTGAATTTCATTGCAGTAAAGATACAGGGTACGCCGGTCAGTTTGGAAGTCTCATTAACTTACAGACTGCTTGGGGCAGCATGTCTTTTCGTTCTCTTTGCTTTCCTGACAAGGCCAGAAGGGTTCCCTGTGAAGAAAGACATGTTTACGATCGTAACGTTTGGGATCTGTAATTTTGCTTTAAGTTATTTGTTTCTCTATTATGGGACCATTTGGAGCAATGCTGCATTGGTTACCTTGATTTTCTCTCTGAAGACGGTTCTGACACCGATATCGCTCCGGGTGTTTTTAAAAGAGAAGCTAGAACCGCGTATTTTAGTAGGGGGAATGATTGGATTAATGGGTGTGGGAGTCATGGTTTATCCCATCCTCGTTCATGATTTCTCTTTGAATTATATAAAAGGGATAGGAATTGCACTGCTCGGCACGCTGTTAACCTCTATTGGAGATGCGAGTTCCGCACGTAACGCGAAACATCATATTCATCCAGTCTATTCGAATAGCATTGGTGGAATTGTCGCAGCTTTATTCCTGCTGGTCCTCTCCATAATGCAGGGGGAGACATTTGCATTTCCGACGTCAATTTCCTACGTTAGTGCATTATTGTATCTGACAGTCATCGCGTCTTTTGCCGCCTGGATGTTTTATCTGAATTTGGTGAAACAAATTGGGGCTTCGCTGAGCAGCTATATGGTTGCACTGTTTCCTGCAGTTGGAGGGGTCGCATCTGTACTGATAGGAGAATCGGAGCTTACTATTTTTCTGGTGGGTGGATGCCTATTAGGATGCATGGGGGCTGCCGTGGCATTGAATTTCTTTCATAAAATTGCCGAGCCTTGGCGGAAGAAAAGGGTCATGCAAGGAAATATATAGTATCTTGGTGCTTTTTGACTGAAAAAAAGTGGATGTTCGCGTCGATTTAACGAATTAATTAAGACAACACCCGAAAGGAGACTAACACCCGATGATCTACCGCAGAAAAATGTACCAAATATCCCCAACCATCCTCGAGGATTTCAACCTCCATTTCAATAAAACGCTTCTGCTGACCCAGTTAAAATACGGGTCAAGGCTCGTCGGAAGATGGATGACGGAAGAACGTGACGGGAAAGTGGAAGTGTTTGCGATTTGGGAATACGACAGTTATGAGGCGTACGAGGAAATTGAAGGGAATGTGAGAAGCGATGAAGCGCATATGAAGCGTGTTCATGCATGGTTCGAGAAAATGGGTGGGCGGGAGAACCTGAAAAGCGTATTCAATTCCATCGACCAGGATTTCATACAATCGACTGTAACGAGCCAGGATCCTTCATTAGCAGCACGGTAAAGAAAATGGGAACGCCCAACCAGACGTTCCCTTTTCGACAAATCACTTCTTCCAATCTTTCTCCATGATGACAAACGTATAGTCTCTTCCTCTGATGGTATTCTCAAATTGTCCCCGCTTGCGAAAGCCCTCTTTCTCATAAGTCCGGATCGCCCGCTTATTGAAGTCAGCGACTGCGAGCTCCAAGTGGGTGAACTTCAACATTTCCTTCCCCTGATCGATGATGGATTTGACGAAGGTTGAGCCGTATCCCTTCCCGGTCAACGACGGCTTCATTTGGACACCCATCACAAGGATGGTGTTGCCATCTTCCTCTACATCATAAAATTCACAATTCCCGATCAGATTCCCACGTTCATCCTCGACCGAAAAAGCCCTCACGGCATGTACGCTCTGCTTCAATCCTTGTATTTTCTCTGTTTGACTATCATTATCATAAAAAGCGTACATCCCATCATATTTCCATGTGAGAAATGCTGAGATATCTTCTTCAGTTCGTCTTCTCAATTTCAGTTGCATGCTGAATACCCCTTCTGCATGATTTATTCTCTTCGGTAAATCTTTTATAAAAGGTTGAATGTTTTGCCCATCTGGGTTTAACTAATATTATACATAAAATGGAATTGATAGGATAGTAGTGGAAATTCCAATAGGAAAGAGGGGGTACAAATGAAAAAGATCGTTCTATGCATGATACTGGTCAGTTCATCGGCCGCCCTGTTCGCCTGCGGGGGAGAGTCTGCTCAAACCGGGAGTGAAGAACAGCATGTCGATGAGCCTGAAAAGGAAGTACAGGATAATGAGGAGTCAGTTTCAGAAGAACCTGACTCGGTTGATTTGGAAGATGCATTGGCAAGTGAACAATCAGAAAGCACCGAGGATCCACTTTCTTCCTACTCAGCGGAGAAGATCGGGTATGCCCGAGTGTGGATGGAAGTGACGGGAAACAGGGACGTGGGGGAGCTCCACGTCAGCCGCCATTCAGCAGAAGAACAGATGAATCCTTATGATGACGGCAGCGTGGCATACCCCGAGGACGTCATTGTGCTAAGCGGGAGCATCTCAGCGGACGGCATCGTCACGTACAGCGGAAACGGGGACGGCACGATCAATGTATATCCGATTCCATCCCATTGGCCGAGCCCGGCACAGATCGAAGGATCCATGAAAGACTACACGAAGACAATCATTGAAGAGGCCGAGCTGGTTTCAGTCGGTGCCGGTGAAAATGAAGACATCATTGAATTGATCGGAAAATTGAAGATTGACAGTTAGAGAGGATGTGGCGACGTTGAGCAAAGTGAAAGCAGTACTGTTTGATCTGGACGACACCTTACTGGACAGAAATGCGGCAGTGGACGCCCTGTTTCTCCTGGTGTTGGAACGGTGCTACGGTGACGTGGACGACAATGTGAAGTCAGACATGTTAAGGGCATTCAAATTATATGACAAGAAAAGCTTTGGTCAAGGTGATAAAACTCCTGTGCTGGAATCATTTTTTGCTGACTTTCCAACTGGGAAGAGGCTACCGACTCATGCCATCCAAGACTTTTGGAATGAGCATTTCCCAACATGTTTCTCCATCAAAGAAGAGCTATTCAATCTGCTTCATACAATGAAACAGCAGGTGAAAATCGGCATCGTTACCAATGGAACCAGCTTGAGACAGAATGAGAAAATCACCAACACCCATCTGGACAGGCACTTTGACACCATCATCATTTCTGAAGAAGTCGGTTCATCAAAACCGGACAAAACCATTTTTGAGATTGCACTCGCTAAGCTTGGCGTCCAGCCCGAAGAGGTACTGTTTGTAGGAGATCATTTGATTCTCGATATCTACGGAAGTCAAAGTCTCGATATGATGGGGATCTGGTACAATCCGGGCAAAATAGAGAATCATTCAGACATTCAACCTTATGGAGAGATTGAATCATTGGATCAGTTATTGTTTTATTTAACGTAATTATATTATGTAAACCACAGAAACCTTTTAAAGAAAGGATCTACATATGAATCTACTTAAAAAATGCCTGATCAGGGGCGTCATCCCTCTAATCATCCTCGGCACAGCATCCATCTGGCATGCTTTTCTAGGATCTTCAGCTGAAGCCAACAATACCTTCGTCCTTGCACTCATCACATTTTTCTTAGGGCTGACAAGTGTCCTGTATGAAGTGCAGCAGTGGAAATGGGGGAAGCAGATCCTCATTCACTATCTGGTCATGCTGGTCACAGTTTATCCAACCCTGCTGCTGAGTGGGATGTATGCTGTACATTCATTCAGGGATGCATTGAAGGTTTTTTTTCATTTCAATCAAGTGGAACTGATGTTGTTTATCGTTACGTTTTTATTTTCGGTATGGCGTGAGAAACGGTACATGAGAAAGTATAAAGAATACGGTTCTTGAGAAGGATACAATTCATTTTTACAAAGGAGGGCGGGGAGATGAACAAGTTAGGTGTTACCTCAATCCTTATGGTACTAAGCAGTGTAGTGGTATTTTTTATATTAAGGGGACCAAATGCTAATCTGACATTAGCCATAGGTATTCTCACAACGTTATCGGTCATTGGGATACTATTAGCAATAGCATCAAAACAACTGGTGTCAGGAATTATTGGTGTTTTACTAAATAGTGCGGTTTTGGTTTTTAGCTTTTTCCTGTTGTTAGCTAAGGGAATAGGTGGATAATAGTAAACATTTCAATTTAGTAAACGGATTGAAATGATACTTAATCATTAAAGGACAGATGACTTGAACAAAACAAAATCAGTAATAGAGGAGAATATATGAATATCAGATTGTTAACACCATCAGATGCAAAACAATATTGGAACTTACGACTGGAGGCTTTGAAACAAAATCCAGAAGCATTCGCCACAAGTTATGAAGAAGCTATACAAAGGGAAAATCCCATTGACCGTGTGGCTCAAAATTTATCAATCGAAGGGAACTTCACTTTTGGTGCGTTTAAGGACGAAGAACTGGTTGGCGTTGTCACGCTGCTGCAGGAAACACCGGCCAAACTGAGTCACCGGGCAAATGTAGTGGCCATGTACGTAACTCCTGACACGCGCGGTAATGGTATAGGTGAAAAACTGCTAACAAAGGCAATAGAGCAAGCAAAATCTATCACCGTATTGAAAAAAATCAATTTAACGGTTGTCACAACAAATGAAAGAGCAAAGAAGCTTTACGAAAAATTAGGCTTTAAAGTATTCGGTACGGAAATAAAAGCACTAAAAATCAATGATACTTTTTATGATGAGGATTATATGGTGTTGTTTTTATAAAGAATGACATACATGAATTGGTGAATAAGCGATCTGGCTTACCCGATGGTGTTACTAACAAGAATTTTATCGACTAGTGCAGTAGATTGCATCCCTAATTTCCTGAAAATTGAAACTTCCCACTTGGTAAATCGTATAGTTATGTAACAAGACAGGAGGGACAACCATGGAAGTAAAAGTATCAAAAAAAGAGAGCAGCCTCCAAATCAAATGGCAACTGAGTAAAATCGATATCCCTCTTTCTGAAATTAAGGAAGTGTCGAGCGATGATACATATGGGGGAGAGGAGAAAAATGCGATTAGGATCGGATTTCCGTATGGGCACACTGACCGGATTGTCATCAAAACGGGGGCCGAAACGTATATTCTTTTTACAAGCGATGGGGGAATGAAAGGGAAGATTTTATCCTATATGAATTAACCAGACTAAAGGGGAGTATTCATGAGAGTATCTTTAGATTTGATTAAAACATTCATGGTGATTCTGATTGTTTCTGTCGCCATGACTGCCTGCACCTCTTCAGATGAAAAGGACGAAAATGAAACGACGATCACCACGTTTCTGGAGAAAGAATTCACCGGTCCAGATGAAGAATTGAAATCGGCTCTGAATGAAGAAGGAGCGTTTCCCCCTGCATTAGAGGCGTATGTGGATGAACATTACACGCCACTCGTGCATGATGTTGAGAAGATGATCAATGAAAATCAGATCTTAGTTTTCCTCCGGATGGCTGATGCAAATGGGTATCAATTGAATCCTGGCAGTATGGAAATAAAAAAAGTCGAAGATCATGCATACGAATATGAAGTTGAAGTGGAATACAGTAAGGGTGAAGACCACCATACCGCCAAGGTCCAAGGGCTCATCAATCTCAACGAAGAGGGGAAGATTGTGACCATTAGAAGTAGAGATGATGGGGGATTATTGGAGAAATTGGCGGAGTGATGATTGTGACTGGTATGGGGCCCCTCTATATTACGGGTCTGATCTGGTTCTGACCTGGGGATGTGTGATGCAGGGTTCTTATTTGATAGAGAAAACGGCAGATAACTAGATCATTTAGAGGCTAATTCGGATAGGGGAATTAGCCCTTTTTATATGAAGTGATGATCTTTAGGGAGTTAATACGCTAAACAATTACCACGGCCCTTATGATCAAGAAGAAGTTTTTGCTGTTAAAGTGTCATTAATTTTATCTATAAGTTGTGTTTTTTCGAAAGTTTTTTACATATCTATAAATCTTTTTAATTTATTTCTCGTCTTACATATTGAGGTGATGCAAGGTGTCTGAAGACCAGCAGCTTATACAGGAAATTCTTCGTGGTAGCCAGGCTGCGATGGAGGTTCTAACCCGTAAATACTATAAAGATGTTTTTGCTTTTGTTTATCGGAAAACAGGAAATAAGGATTTGGCTTATGATTTGACTCAGGAAATTTTCATTAAGGTCATTAAGAAAATCGGATCCTATTCTAATACTGGAAAATTTAAAAGTTGGATATTTTCGGTCGCAGTAAATCACTGCCGAGATCACTGGAAAAGTGCAGCACATCAAAGGGCTCAAAAGCAGTCACAGCTTTCGGAATATCTGACAAATGATAAAACAAATGTTTCCTACATATTCGCTCAAAAAGAAGCAAGGGAGAGAGTAAGGATAGCGATAGGTGAGCTACCTGAATATCAGAGGAATGCCATTATTCTAAAGTATTTTCATGAAATGAAGATTCATGAGATTGCCTCGGTGACAGACAGCAATGAAGCTACTGTGAAGTCCAGGCTGAGACAGGGACTTGGCAAACTTGCGAAACTATTAGGAAGAGGTGAGGAATATGGACAACATCAGAAAAAATGATGACACTCAGTTGGAGCTTGAGTTAGAAGAGCTAGAGAAGGAACTCGGGTTCAAATTGGATGATTATGATGTCGAGTATCCAAGTGAGGCGGAAATGATGAGGACGATCGAAATGATTAAACCTTATGTTCCTGAAAAAGAAGACCGGTGGAAGACATATACGGAAAACATCTTGGCCTTCATGAAGTATTCATTTCAAGGAATCTTTTATTTCAGTCCTTTATTCTGGATCGTAAACAGTTTGTTTCTGGCTATTTGCAGCTTTTCTGTATTAATGGCTGATCAAGATCCGTATGTAACGCTGATGCTCCTTGCTCCGTTGCCAACCATGACAGGGTTATTTGAGATCCTTAAAAGCAGATTTACCGGTATGGAAGAACTCGAGCTGTCCTTTAGATTCAGTTTGCAGGAACTCATCCTATCCAAGATGCTGATCATCGGCGTGTTCAATGTTGGAATCAATCTGGTGGCAATGGTGATCCTATCTATTTTTGCCGGAGATGTTTGGGCAGGGAAGATGCTGCTTTATTGGATGACCCCTTTTACGGTCATAACCGGAATTTCCTTCTTGTTTGTCAATCGAGCGAGACATATGCATGCTGTCACGGCCACACTGGTAGTTTGGCTGGGAATCGGAGTGTTTTTAAGCAATGAAGAAGTGATTGATAAGGTGGAATCAATTTCTGCTGCTGTCTATGTGCTGGTGATTATAGCAGCCTTTGGTCTCGTCACGTTACAAGCTGCTCGGTTTTATAAAAGGAGTGCAGATTATGAACTTAACCATTGAAGGCGTATCGAAAGTTTTCAAAGATAAATATGCAGAAAAAAAGGCGCTGGATGACCTCAACCTGGAATTCAGTACCGGCGTATATGGGATCCTTGGTGCCAATGGATCCGGTAAGACGACGCTCATGAGGATTATTGCCAGCGTGATGAAGCCAACAGAGGGGACCATTTATTTAAACGGCAGGAATATAGCCCACATGAATGATGAGTATCGTGCCTTGATTGGATATCTTCCACAACACGTAGGATTATATAAGAATTTCTCGGCGGAAAAGTTGTTACATTATATTGCTGCTTTGAAAGGACTCTCAAAAATCGAGGCTAATGATAAGGTGGATGAAACACTTGAATTAGTCGGGCTTTCCAAGGAGCGGAAAAAGAAAGTGGGTAAATTCTCCGGCGGTATGAAGAAGAGGATTGGTATTGCCCAAGCTTTATTGAATGATCCGAAAATCCTGATTGTGGATGAACCAACAGCAGGTCTTGATCCAAAAGAACGTATCCGGTTCCGAAATCTGTTATCGAAAATATCAGCAAACCGGATCGTTCTTCTATCCACTCATATTGTATCGGACATTGAATTCATCGCAAAAGAAGTTCTGATACTGAAAGAAGGGAAGCTCATCAAAAAAGAATCTCCACTTCATCTCTTGGAGGGAATCTCACATAAAGTATGGTCACTGACTGCAGCAGAAGAAGAATTGGAGGATTTACAAGCTGGGAATAGGGTTGGGAATATCTCGAGAATACAGGACGGTTATCAGCTGCGGATCATTAACGAGGGGAAACCTCATTCCAATGCAGTCAGAGTAGAACCAAACTTGGAGGATTTGTATTTGTACTATTTTGATGAAGAGAAGGTGAGGCAATGAGGTTGTTAAAGTTCGAACTCTATAAGATTTACAGTCAAAAAATGATTTATATGACCTTTTTGGTTCTTACCCTTCTGTCGTCAATGTATATATTAAACTTCGAGAAAATAGATAATCAGACGAAGCAATTTTATAAGTCATGGGAAGGAACACTAACATCAGAGAAAATCCAGCAGGCTGAAGCCTCTTATAAGCAACTAACGACTGAAGCAGAAGAAAAGGTAGAAGAAATGAGAGCCAATGGGACAGAAGGGAGTTTCATTTCTGAGAATGAACAAATCCAGTCGGGCATCTATGAAAATATCGCGTTTATTCAGAGTGCAGAAGAAGACTTCAATCAAAAGCTTCAGGAACTGGAGGGTTCAACCAGGTATAATGCCGGTCTTGAAAAGAGAATGTTAGAAAGCGTGGACCTATCCTATTTTTCCTTTAACAAAGGGCCAACAGAAATCATTGACTATACGGGGACGCTCGCGTTTATCATTACCGGAGCGATGCTATTAATCGGACTTTCTTCAATCTATACCCGAGAGTACAGCTCAGGTGTCGACAATTACATACTGAGTTCAAGAAAGGGAAGAAAGGATCTAACATGGGCGAAGCTGGGGGCAGCTTTGATCTATGCTCTAACGGTGGTCGTCTCATGGGAAGTTGTCAATGTGATAACCAAACTATATATTTTCGGGAATTTGGGTTGGGAGACACCTCTGCAATTTGTTTTTAAGTACGAACATTCTCCTTATGGATTGAATATGCTGGAATTCCATTTGCTTCAACTGGGCATACATCTTCTTGCAGCCATTGGATTTGCGGTCCTGATTCTTTTCATTTCATCAATCAGTAGGAATTCGCTGATTTCGTTTTTCTTATCCGGCGCTTTATTTTCACTGCCATTTATGGCAGTGGAAATGGTGCCAATGAAAGCATGGGTCTCCGATATGGTGAAATTTTCTTATCTATACATCATGAAGGTGGAGTTCCTGTTCGTCCAATTCAAAACCATCAACATATTCGGGTATCCACTCTTATATCCTTTTGCAGCAATTCTTTGGATGGGCGTACTTTCGGTCGTCCTGGGCGCCATTACATTTAAAGTGTTGAAAAATAAAGAGGTAAGCATATAGATATATGGAGACGGAGGGACAGGTAAGGTGAACTGTCCCTTTTTTTAAAAAACCGGCTCTAAAAAATTTAACTGAAAAGGGTAGAATGGAAAATCGAATTTTCTTAGAACAGCAGTACATAAAATAATCTGAACCAAAAAATAAGTCCGTTCCGTCTAATGATAGAAAGGAGAATGGTATGAAACAATTCAGTGTAATCCTGCTGCTTTCTTTATATATTTTGAGTGGGTGCAATATTGAACAACAAATAGACCAAAACGTAGTCGATTATGAATACCTATCTAAAGATGAAGAACTTCCACAGGATGTTCAGCAATGGCTGATGAATGTGGACGCCTATAAAGATGAAATGGTGCATAGCTTTGAAAAAAATGATGGAGTAATCTATATTTACGCGAAGGAACATAAAAAAGCAAAGGTAGCATATATCGACGAGAATATTGATGGTCAACACACTAAAAACATAAAAATTACTTTACTAAAAGGAGACAGCCAGGATACCGTCTTTGTTAAAATCTCTTATGACTCAGATTTATGCTGCGAGACTCAAATAATCGATGATACTGATGATGAGGATGAGTTTTATGATGGAGCACGATAATAAACCCTTTAAGTTAAAGGGTGCTTAATCGATAGCACTTCAAATAGCACCTTACAAGGTATGTTTTGTAGATTGTAGGAAGGTTCACTTTTAATCGAATAAATGTGTCGTTTGCTGAACAAGCAGCCGTCCTTTGTTAAAGTAAAAAAAGTTACCGAAAAAGGGGATATGAATCAAGTCGACAATTGTATGTATAGATCTTGAAGATCTGCAGATTGAATTTTATGAGGTGTAGGAATGAATTTAAAAGATTTTATGCAAGACACATTCCCCAATTTAGAGCTAAGGCCACCTTTATTTTATAATTGGGATATTGGTATACGGTTTGAACTAGGTATAGAGTGGAAAAGGGAATACGATTATCCAAACAACCCATATGTATTGGGGTGTTATAAGAGAGCGATTACATTATTTGAAGCAATACACTCTCCGGCGGATGATGTATTTGTAGTGATAGATGTAAATGATTTTGATAAAGGGAAAAATATTAAACGCGAATTAAAGAATTTTTCGCCTTATGTAGATAAATCGCATTTGTACAGGTTAAAATATCAAACGCTCCCAGAAGATGACGATGAAGGAACATATAGAACACATAGATTTACACTAAAGTGTAAATCCGCTGAATTTAAATTCAAACCTTTGTTAAAAGCATTATGCAATCAAGATTTAGGATTGAAACCAAGTATTCATCATCAGGTTTATATCATAAATATTAACAAAAAAACGATCTTTCATGTTTACGATGACAGGGGTTGTGACTTATTAGCAACTTCACCTGAAACGATAAGAAATATGTATAAAATATTTAATGAGTGGATTTTGGACTATGACAAACCTGAAATTGACAAGGTTTTTAATTGAATGATGAGGAAGGGGAAACACCATTTTTGACGTTTCTCTCTAAAATATCAAAAATCAACATTAAAGTTTAACAGAGTCATAAAAAAAGGGAGAATGATTTTATTAAACCCACAGCCATATTCCAGTAAAAGGGACGTTTCCTGAACTAACTGTATCCTTTTTTTTGAAGGATAGAGGAAACAAGGAACAGGATTTTTCTATAAATATCCATTTCTAATAAAGTAAGAAACTATGAATGAAAAAGGACTGATTTACACTTGAAAAGAAGATTCTCAATCAAAAAGGCAGAATGGTCGGTTGAGAGAGAAAACCATTACAAACAGTACTGCTTTAACATTGTATTTAATTTTGGAGATAAGATGAAAACTAATGATCGTACAGTGTATATAATAAAGAATGAAGAGGAAATCGAATTAGAAAAACCTTTAAATCCAAAAACATTTTGGTATGAAACGTGGTTGAAATTGAAGGTTTTTTACCAGTTAGATTAAAAACATTTTTTCTGATGGGACCGTTAGGGAAAAGGTATTGTTTGAGGAATTTCAGAACTGAATGCATATTATAGCTATTTAATTGAAGTGGGCTATAGTTGTTGGTAAATAGAAGCAGCTGATTTTAGTATTACTTCTTAAATAAATTTTGATGGCAGTATAATTGGACACATGATTGTTTTTAAATCCCATGTGAATCTGAAAAGTATATTATTTATAGATTGATAGAAAGAATTCCAGAGGAGATACGTTCCATGACATTTTTCTATATTTTATGCTTAATTTTCACGTGCCTTATGCTGGGGATAATATTTATTCGGAACCATTTTAACAAATCGGGATATAATCATGGTCAAAAAAGAGATGCGATCATTGTACTTGGTTATCCCGCGGAAAAGGATGGAAGCATGAATCCAATACTGCGGGAACGAGTCAATAAAGCAACAGACCTCTATCACTCTGGAATCTCAGAAGTAATGATTTGTTCGGGAGCAGCTGTCGCAAACAATCATGTTGAGGCAGAAGTGATGGCAAGAGCCCTAATGGAATCAGGCGTGGATAGTAGCGCTATCATACGGGAAACAAAAGCGAGGGGCACTTATGAGAATTTGGTGAAATCGCGGGAAATCATGCGGGAGAGAGGACTGGAAAAAGCGGTTATTGTCACCTCACCCTGGCATTTGCGGAAAGCCAGTTCATATGCGTTTCGACTGGGAATGGATCATACCTTGGAAAAGTCTAAAGTGCCAAAAGGATACTTCATAGGATTAGGGATCATTTATCTATACACATACATACAGATGTTCATGATATATTGGCGTTTTTATAAGAGAAGACCGTAAATCTTGCTCCTAGAAGAAACCCTCAATGAACGGGTTCGGTTTTGGAGAACAAAAACATATGAATTTCAGGGGGAGTTAAAATGAAACCAGATATGGTTTTGGAGAAGGTTATTAAGAAGATTAATATTCAGAGTGAGTACAAGCCTTTTGTAGAGGAGTATACAGCCAGCTTGCTTTCAGAGTTCGGCGGGAAGATTCACAGTATTTATATGTGTGGCTCCATTCCTAAAGGTACTGCCAAGCCATTTAAGTCTGATGCAGATTTTACAATAGTATGCGAAAGACCTGAAGATATAGATTATGACAGAGTATCATGTCTGAAGGATCAGGTTTTACAAAAATATCAATTCGTCACTAAGGTTGATACGGTTATTTGTTCACTGGATGATGTAAGAAGTAAGCCCAATGAATGGGGATTTTGGATCAAGATCATCTGTGTTTGTATACATGGGACTGATATGGGCGAAGAAGTACCGCCTATCCTTATTTCACCTGATTTCATATTAGATCTGAATTCAGACACTGAAGAGGCAGTGAATCGCGTTCGCGGTTTTCTAACCAATGCCGAAGATGACACACTGAGATCTAAATATACCAGAGGCTACTCAAAGAGATTAATTCGTGCATTATACTCTATGGTGTTAGAAGATACAGGGGTTTGGGACGATGACATTACAAAGATGAAGCGTGCCATATCAGAATATTGCAGTATTGATTCAGCTTTAGTTGACTATCTTTATGCGAGTTATTTGGATAGTCAAGTAGATGTTGAGGAGTTTCTGGGGATTGCAGATGAGGTGTATAGTTATATTGAGAAGGAGTTAGCTGCATTGGCTGCTTCCAGGACTTAATCTGCATAACTGCGGATTGACGATTTTCGTATGAAAGAATTTGATTTCGCTTTATCCCTGAAAGTTTGGGGTTCAAAGGAAGTAAAAGAGATATAAAGATTTGAACCTTCCTCTAAAGGAATAGCAAGCGGCAGCATTTTTAAAGGAACCTTTCATAAAATAGAAGGTTCCTTTCATATATTAACCATTTTTATTTGCCTGTATAGGCGTCTGAAAAAGCTCCTTTATTTCTGCCATTGATAAAAAGGTCAGGTTTGCTCCTATTCCATCTGGGTCCTCAATTTTCATTAAATTGATATACTTTGCAAATGAAATTTTTCTGTTGTCTTCAGCGGTGTTCTCGTTTTTTACTGAGATCTCAATTCTGTATCTTTTTGAAGGGTCTGGTCTATCGATTACGACTGGTTCCAGCTTTCCTTCTTCATCCACATAAACTGTTGTAATAGTGACATTCTCTTTTTGAGGCTCAACTTCATAGGTTTGTATTTTACCTAAAGGCTGATTGTCTGAATACGGTTGAATAGAAATTGCCAACTCGGTATTTGGAGGGAGATTGGTCTTGTTTCGTATTATTATGTTTGCACGCTTTATATAAACTTTGGCATCCAATTTATATTTCGATTCAGGGACTGATTCTTCAAAAAGAACCACCCTACATCCTCCCAATAACAAACAGAAGACACTTAACAAAATAAGTGAATAAAATTTCATATTCCACCCCTGGTGAGAATTTTAATTTTCAGCTTTACGCTAACATTCAATTACCTTGGTCTGGGGGGGCTTCTATGAAAGGGGATTTGACGGAAATGTATATTCCCCCTCAGCGTAACAAATAAATGTATGATACAGGTTTTTTATATAACATCTACCTGAGAAAGTTGAATGTAAAAGAGCATCAACATTAATCCGTTGCTCTTTCCTAAACTGTCCTAGAACCCCGACGACGAAGCCTCTTAATCATCCAAAAAACAATACATCCCATAAGAAACAAAAATGATACCACAAAGGCCCCACTCATCAACGGTTGATACTGAAAAGCATAAAGCAACTTATCAATGTCATAAATCTCCTGCGGCGTGGCTGCTGTCTGGGGAGTAAAAACGATCAAACTTTTCCAATCTTCTTCGAGCATGATATTCGATCCGGTCCAGGATACTGAAAAGAAGCTGTAGAGAAATACAGGGATCATCAATATAAAGACGATGAATTTTAAGATTTTCACGAAGCTTTCACTCCTTTTCATCTATCATATCATTAATATTTACATAGTTGTTATAAATTCCCACGATCTAAAGGGGAGTGATTTGAGCAGTCATATCGGGATATATCCATATTTTAAGTAGGGATGGGAAAACCGATTTATCGTAATGAGAAAAAATCCTTTCTCTTAAATCACAATCTATCTTTCCGTTCATATGCTAGTTAGTAGAGGGCATGTGAAGGAGGGATAAAATGAAAAGGAAAAGGAAGAAGCAATTCTGCCATAAAAAGCATGAAACCAAACGTGAAAATAAGTTTCTAGTATATGCAACGAACTTTGGTGACAATACGATTTCTATGATAGATTCGAATTTAGATAAAGTTACTGGCACAATTCCAGTTGGGGACCAACCAGATGGGATTACACTTTCCCCTTTTGACCGATATGCATATGTATCCAATACGAATCATAACACTGTTTCAGTGATCAATCTTTATAAGCATGAGGTTGTCAATGAGATTCCTGTTGGGGGTGGGCCGGTTGGTATCGCTGCGTCACCTGATGGGAAGAAGGTATATGTAGCGAACTTCGGAGGTACAACAGTCTCAGTCATTGACGTCTGTAGGCAAACGGTAAAAAGTATAGAAGTAGGAAATAACCCATTTGATATAACATTCAGCCCAAATGGAGAAAGAGCATATGTTGCTGTATCAATCAGTAATATTGTTTCAGTCATTGATACACGTAAAGAATCAGTGGTAGATCAAATCCCCATTACGGAGGGAGAATTCCCTAGAGACCTTGCGATTACGCCAAATGGGAAAAAGTTATACGTGGCTAATCGGGGTTTAGGTGAACCAAGTACAGTTTCAGTTATTGATCTTATGAAAAATGAAGTAACGAAAACGATCTCGGTAGGGATTCGTCCGAATGGTGTAGCAGTGACACCTGATGGGAAGAAGGTTTATATAACGAATATTAGCAGTGACAATGTAACGGTTGTACATGCATATGATGATACAATCCTCACAACAATTGATGTCGGGGATGGTCCGACCGATGTCTGTATAACCCCTGATGGCAAAAAAGCATATATCACCAACTTTAATGAAGGAACTATCTCAGTACTTTGCATCAAAACGAATAAGGTGTTGACCACGATCCCTACTGGAAAGCAAACAAGCGATTGTGCGATTGCTCAGTCATGTTTTCCTTTCTTTAGATAAATCATGAAGATATCTCGCTCTCTTGAAAAATATGGTAAAATAAAAGGGCGGAAAAACCAATTTTAAACATAGAGGAGGGGTTATCTTTGTGGTGGCAGTATTACGGAGATGCGGTGATCGCAGTTTCATTTTTGACAGTCATGCTGGTCCTGTTCGGGATCCATTTTTTCAGGAGACAGAGGAAGAAGGGGTTTGCTGTCCCGATCACCATATTGCTCATAGGCTATCTATCCTTCGTATGGGGGATTGTATTCATCAGGGGATGGAATGGTACGGGATTCATAGTATACGGCGTGATCATCCTGGCGATCGGTGTGCTTTCTTACGCGGGAGTCGGCGTATACAGAATGATGGGCTTCAATAAATCGCTGTGACCATTTGTCATAAAAAGACTTGGAGAGGATATCTTTCCAGGTCTTTTTATTTTGGATTGAAAGGGCTAATCTTTCTTATAGAAAATAAGATACAAAGCGATGGAAACCGGCAGTAAAAGGAGAATCACGGCAATGTTTGATGAGATCAGGTTGCCTCCCCAGCCGAGATCTGCCCCGCCTTGCTCAGACATCACGGCCCCTAAGTAGCCTGCTGAAGCCTTGATTGAATCAGATAGCTCTCCAATTGCATAAACCACGACCGCTGTCAGCATCGTGAAGCCTAGCAATAAAAACCCGGCCACTGTGTGATTCATAGACAAACTCCTTTCTTATTGGTTCATTTTAAAACAACTATTAACACGTTTACGATGAAAAGCATTGGGAACAATGCAGTCAGGATCAGACCGGCTATCATCGTGTTTTTATAAAAGCAAAGCACGGCCCCGGCAAGCCATACCACGTTGACCAGAAGAAACTGCGGGTAAACAAACAAATTCCCAGTGTAATTCTCACCAAGGCCGCCGCTTGCAAAGAAGAGGGTTACGGGAATGGTGAGGATTCCTGTAAGTGCAATATGGACAATTTTATATATTCTAAGATTCATCGTAAACCTCCTAACGTGTGTATATATTAACATATTTTTCTAGTTAAAAAAGAATACTGCAGATTTTCAATGGATTTTATGAAGAAAATCGTCTAAACTATATAAATGAGAATGATTATCAAAATCATACATATTGGAAGGGGACGGACCTATGAAACAGTCAACATCACATATCGCCAACATCATTCGTGAACGGAGATCAATTAAAAGTGGTTATAGTGACAGGGAAGTGACGCAGGAAACGATACTTGAGATCTTGAACGATGCCGTATGGGCACCGAATCACGGTTTGAGGGAGCCTTGGCGGTTCATCTTTGTGCCGACATCTGAGAAAGAACGCTTTGTCGAGGATCTCGTTCAAACATTTTCTCCCGATATGCAGGCAAACAGAAGAAACTACTTTAGCCAGCCGGCTGCGTTCCTCATCATAGTCATGGACGAGGACCCACGTCAGAAGCAGTGGGAAGAGAATTTCGGGGCGGTCAGTGCGCTGATTCAGAACTTCCAGCTCCTCGCCTGGGAACAGAAACTCGGCGTCGTGTGGAAAACCAATCCTCATATCTACGACCCGAAAGTCCGGGAGTTACTGAACGTGAAGCCGGGTGAGAAAATTGCAGGCTTCCTCCATCTCGGCTACTTTGATCAAGTGCCTCAAGTCAGGCCCCGTACCTCGGCTGAAGATAAATTAAGTGTGTATGGGGAGTAGTGGATAGGATAGGAATTAAGCCATCCGGATTTTTTCTGTGAATTTTTCATATATTAGATTGCACATGAAGGAAAATTTCGTTTGATTGGAGCGGAAGGTGCTCGACTCCTGCGGGAATTGCGGGAAAGTTGAGACCCCGCAGGGCGAAGCCTGAGGAGGCTCAACTCACGCCCCGCGGAAAGCGAGCACCTGGAGCGGAAATCACCGCATCCTCCTTGGGAAAGCAAAGGAATATCCACTTTCAAATCAAAGAGTGAAGTGAATTTACTTCTAGTATTTTACATTTACTATGATAAAATAATAGAAGGACATCGACGGAGGGAGAGATTTCCAGAATGGATTTCAGAGGATCAAATGCTTACAATCAGAGTGATTTTTTCTCAGCCTACATGAAAAGAAGAAGCCGGAAAGACAGTCCGAATAACGCAATCGAAGGGCCAATCATGTATGAACTGTTTGGGGATTTCAAAGACAAAGCCGTCCTCGACCTGGGTTGCGGTGATGCTTCCTTCGGAAAAGAACTGCTCGAAAAAGGCGCCGGTCATTACACAGGAGTGGAAGGGTCAGAGCAGATGCTCGCTTCTGCCGAGATGAATTTGTCAGGTGAAGAAAACGGCACGCTGCATCATGAAACGATGGAGAGCTATACATACCCTGATAGCAAGTTTGATATCGTCACATCCCGTTTCGCGATTCACTACGTGGCGGATATTCACACGCTCTTTGAAAACATCCATCACGCATTGAGCGAGGACGGGAAATTCATTTTCAGCGTCCAGCATCCGCTGACCACTTCATCCTTTATCAGCAAAAAAAGCGGAGACAAACGGGGGAATTGGATCGTGGATGACTATTTCCTCGATGGCGAACGGAAAGAACCGTGGATCGATCAAACGGTCGTGAAGTATCATCGCACGATCGAACAGTACTTCAGAGCCCTCGTACAGGCAGGCTTCTCAGTGGTTGATTTAAGAGAAGGAACACCGGAACGTGTTCATTTCAGCTCTGACGAAGAATTTGCGAGGCGAAAGAGAATTCCTGTGGTGCTGGCGTTTTCTTGTGTGAAGGGGTCCTTGAGAAGTTAAAACGAGCTCAAAGGGGGGGATTTGATGAAAAAGCTAAGTATTGTCATGTGCATGATCTTAACAGCTCTCTCACTCTACGCCTGCAACAACGAACCCGACGGCGTCAGCAGCAAGGAAGCAGAAGAAATTGCGATTGAACAATTTGATAAGGATGTAAAAGAGCATAATGAGACTTCCCGTAAAAAGATCAATCTTGAGGAAATTGAACTGCTGTCAGATGAAACGATGTTTGACTCTTCTTCAAAAACGTGGGAAGTGACGTTCAATTATAAGGGCGGGTTGACAAAAACAGATGGCGCCACAAATTCAATCGCACAGTACAGTATCAATTTAGACGGGGAAATCGTCCGGAATTCGACTTCATTTGAATGAAAGCAGAACAGCCTACAGGGCTGTTTTTTCTTCTATCCAGTAAATGCAGGCATAATGCAGCTTGTAGATATAATAAGCTCATTTTAGGGGGGAATACAATGAAATATAGGATAATGTCTGTTCTCATCGTGTTACTGCTCACTCTTTTATCAGGCTGCTCGTCAACGAAGGAATATTACCAGACTTTTAAAGGAAACAGCACACATTGGTCGGCTCAATTCGTACAGGATGCTGCCGTCACCTATAAAGACCATCCGGAATTTAAAGATCAATATGAAATTGATTATGATGAGGAGGAAGTGTGGACGCTGAATTATCAGGGAGACGAACCGGATTTAGGCGCAAAGGTGGAAATCACTTTTCCCCGTGGGAGCAGTACACAACGGGCTTCTGAAGGTGAAGTCATCCCAGCCGATCGGATATTTACCCATTCAAGCGGCACCGGGGGTACGACCTCTATCTCAAAAGACATGGAATTTCCCGCAGTAGATGATCAGGACACCATTTTTGAAGTGAAGGTGAAATGGAATGGGAGGGAGGAATTGATTGAGGTGAAGGCAGGGGAATGATTGTCAACTGGTCATAGTGAAAGACCTGGCAGGAGCACGGTGCAGTCATATTCGATCTGCAAGCACTCTCACCAGGGAAGCCCGGACTAATCCGTCATATACTCATTCACCAATTCATAACATCTTTCCTTCGTTGACTTGTTCAACGAAATCAAATAAGCCACATTCTCAAACGTGCCGCCTTCATACTCCAGGCGTGCTTCTTCTGCCTTTGCTTCTTTTTCTTCTATCCACTGCAACTGTTCCGCCTTTAAATCTGACATGACTTCCGGGGACAGCTTTTCCTTCAGCAGGGCGTAAATGTCATTCAAAGCGGCGTCATATTTGTCGAGCGAAACACCGTAGTAGTTTTTCATCGCGTTTGTCGTGCCTTTGTCCACTTCTTTTTTCTCCGGCATGCTGTCGACTTCTTGCTGGATGGCATCCAGGAGGTTCAGAAATTCAGTTTTTCTTCCTTCGACCTTGGTCACAGGTGCAGGGGATGCTGTGTCCTCGGCATCACTTTCTTCCATGGAAGTTTGGGGCTCTTCGGCAGGAGGAGTCGCCTCTGTCGAAGATGTTTCCTCCACATGCTGTTCCACTTCTGCCTCTTTGGAAGCATCCTCCTGATTGCTGCATGCAGACAAGAGCATGAAACATGCTGCGGCAATCAACACTTTCTTCTTCATTTTTACAGCTCCAATCTATTTATGTCCTGACTGGGTTATTTTAACATAGAAGAATTATCCTTTTAAAGGATATCGGACAATTTGCGAACATGATGGATTTGCCAAAAGGTCTTGATTAACCTGAGTGAAAAGGGAATAATTGGGGCAGGGATTGATAGGGGGAAGGTATATTGAAAAAAGTAATACATAATTGGTCGGCGATCATCATTGGAGGCCTGGTGCTGACCGGTTGTTCAACGGAAGATGCGACACCTTCAAAGGCTCCTGATGAAGCAGCCGAAAGCGTTGAAGTGAGTGATGCTACAACTGGAAATCAAGTGAGGCAGACCGACATGAAGAATAAAGCAGGGGCTTTGGATACGGTCGAAAGCTTAAAGAGAATCCTCGATGAACCGATGGACCCTGCCCTAATGGAAGAAGGGCTCGACAAAGAGTATGGCTGGTATTTGAAATCGGAACGGATTAAAAACCAGGTGGATCACATCCTGCCCTATATGGAGGAGTCGGATGCTGCTGATTTCCACAGTCTCCAAAACCTGTCGGGCATGATCAGTCATAGTCAATACATGAGAACGGCCCATATCGATAACACAGGCGGGGAGACAGAAGCCCATACGGCCGTTGACAGATGGAAAACTGCCGATGCTGCGTTAAATTATTCTTATATGTACATCAAACAAATTGTCCATGACCTGGACATTGCCCTCAACCATAACGGAGTCGGTGACACATACGGCGTCACCTATATGCTCGACGGAAATCATCTTAATGAAGTGAATGCATTCCTGAGTGACGGGGTGTACCGTGGGGAGGAAGAGTCGTGAGGAGCAGAGTTTTCATACATTTATCACCATTGATGGGAAATGATTGAATGGTTAATTAATAGAAGATTCTCAAGGTTATAGGCACCATTTACTTGGTTGATTCTCGCTGCAGATGCTCGACTCCTGAGGGAATGAAAAATCCGAACGAATGATTTTATTAAAATCTACTTCGTTCGGATTTTTTTGCTCTTCCTCATACATTTATTTAGCAGGGTCCAGCTGTTGATTGGAGTGCAAGGCGAAGACTCCTTCGGGAAAAGCGGGGTAGGTGAGACCCCGCAGGAGCGTCAGCGACGAGGAGGCTCACCGCCGCCCGAGGAAAGCGAAGCCTTGCACGGAAATCAACAGCGGTGTACCAAATTGAACTGTATTTTATAAAAGTTCGTGTTTTGAGTAAGAGGGCTTAGATATGTGCCAGCCCTTTTTTATCTCCTGAAACTCTCATTCCTTCTTCTTCAACAACCCCATCAACCAAACCAGCAGGGAATAAAAGAAAGTAAAAAAGAATGCCTGCAGAAGATTTTCTTTCCAAATCCAATCATCATATTTCACGAAATCAAACAGTAAGAAAATGAAGAAGACGGTGACAAGCAGCACAATACATTTATGAAATGATTTCACCTGAATACCCTCTTTCCTTAACGGTAATGGTCATCATACTGGCCGGCCTCAAAGATTTCCTTGGCATGTACCGGGGTCCAATCAGCAGGGGATAGGTCCTGGTTTCTCTCTAAATAGGATTCCACCATTTTATAGCCTTCACTGTAGCCATAACCCCACGGCAGGCCTTTTCCACCCATCATGATGTCGTACGAGCGGCTTACATCGACTTTGTCGAGATGTTGTTGGATCTTTGCCCAATTGTCTTTATTATATGCATCATCAATGCGGGTCATTTCTATATCCGGGTAAACCGTTTTTTCGAACATGACCGCTTTTCCTTCAAATATCATGTTATCTAACACCGTTGGAGGAGCAGATGGATCTAAATAACGGTTAGCCCAGAAGCTGTGATGGTATTCATGGGCAACGCCTGCCCTTAGTGTTTCTTCCGTATAGAGCGGGTTGTAAAGGACACTGATCTTCCCTGCACCGACTGTGATCATATTTACCTGTTTGTTTTTAGAAGGAAGGACGCATACGGTTGTTTCCATCTCTACAGGCAGGAGTTCAGACGATTTCAGAAGTGATTCCCGGATGAGATTTTCGGTTTTCTCTGTGTCGATGTCATCGATGAGATGCTGGATTTCGGCTAAATGGGTAGGACCGACGCTCAATTGCTGGGGCGAACCTTTCAGGATTGGGTCGGCCATATACAGGAATTCACCGTCACTGAAGCAATCTTCGTAAATCGGATCAATGACTTCTTCTTGATAAATTTCCATATAAGGATCATCTGGATGGTCAGCTACTGCGCCGATATAGTTCTGAAAAAGTTCGTAGGCATGAATGATCTTGAAGGACTGTTGTGTATCGGGGTGCTGAAAAGTTGTGACAAGGTCCTCGAATTGAATGGATTTCTTTACGGATTCCCTACTCGTTTCGGCTGCATCATCACATGATGCAAGGGTTAGGACTAAAATGGTGAGGACAAAGATAACTATGACGTTTGGTTTCAAAACGGAACCTCCTGCATATAAAAAGTGAATACTCATATTTTACCATTTTTTTACTGTATTGTTACTGAATCCGAAATAAAAAGTTCGACATTTCTCCTTGAACATATAAGCAAATTATTATATATTAATATCTGAATTGATTCAGGAGGTGCATTTATGCAAGTATCGACTGTTGAAATAAACAAAGCTGCAAGTGTTTTAAAGTTGCTCGGGGATAAAACCCGGTTGACAATGGTAAAAATATTGGATGGAAATGATTGCTGTGTGTGTGAGTTTGTAGAGATTTTCAAAACAAGTCAGCCTGCGATCAGTCAGCACGTCCGTAAATTGAAAGACGCAGGAATCGTAAGGGAGAAGCGCCGTGGACAGTGGGTCATTTATTCCCTCAACCGGGAAAGTGAAATCTTCCCGATGATCCAGAGCCTTCTGAACCAGCTGCCGGACCAGGGCTTCAAATTGACGGAGCTCACCGAGCAGGGCTTGCGCATTTCCTGTGATGAATAGGAGGTAAGGGCACTATGACAATTTTAGCATCACTGATTTTCTTACTCACCCTAGTGCTTGTCATCTGGCAGCCTAAAGGACTGTCGATCGGATGGTCGGCTGTCGGCGGGGCGGTACTTGCCCTGATTGTGGGTGTGGTCGATTTCAACGATGTGGTGGATGTGACCGGCATCGTCTGGAATGCGACATTGGCATTCATTGCGATCATCATCATCTCACTCATACTGGATGAGATCGGATTCTTCGAATGGGCTGCCTTACATATGGCGAAGGCGGCAAAGGGGAGCGGCGTGCGGATGTTCGTGTACGTATCCCTGCTTGGCGCAGTTGTTGCGGCCCTTTTTGCCAACGACGGTGCGGCATTGATTCTGACACCGATCGTGCTTGCCATGGTACGGAACCTGAACTTCAGCGAAAAGCTGGTGTTCCCGTTTATCATCGCAAGTGGATTCATCGCTGATACAACATCACTTCCGTTGGTGGTCAGCAATCTCGTCAACATCGTATCCGCGGACTTCTTCGGCATCGGGTTCGTCGAGTTCGCTTCCCGGATGATTGTACCGAATTTGTTCTCCCTTGGGGCGAGTATTCTGGTACTGTATTTGTTCTTCCGCAAGAGCATCCCGGACAATTATGATGTGTCACAGCTGAAGAAACCGGTGGACGCGATCAAGGATCAAAAAATGTTCCGCCTTTCATGGGTGGTGCTGCTCGTCTTGCTTGCAGGCTATTTTGCAAGTGAATTCATCGGGATTCCGGTATCCATCATCGCTGGGATCGTCTCGATCTTCTTTCTCATGATGGCGAGAAGAAGTGCAGCGGTGAATACGAGAACCGTCATCAAGGGCGCTCCTTGGGCGATCGTCTTCTTCTCGATCGGCATGTACGTGGTCGTCTACGGCCTCCGGAATGTCGGATTGACGAATGTGCTGGCAGACATCATCCAGGTGACGGCAGATCAAGGATTGTTTGCTGCCACAGTCGGCATGGGATTCATCGCCGCGATTCTGTCTTCGGTCATGAACAACATGCCGACCGTCATGATCGACGCACTGGCGATTGCCGATACCGATACATCCGGCGTCATCCGCGAAGCGCTGATCTATGCAAATGTCATCGGTTCCGACCTCGGACCGAAGATCACCCCGATCGGGTCGCTCGCGACGCTGTTATGGCTCCACGTTCTGTCATTAAAAGGAGTGAAAATCTCCTGGGGGACGTATTTCAAAACAGGCATCATCTTGACCATCCCAACCCTTTTCATCACATTGGTCGGGCTTTATATATGGTTATTAATCATCTAACAAACATTAAAGGAGAGACTCAACATGTCTAAAAAAACCATCTATTTCTTATGTACAGGAAACTCTTGCCGCAGCCAAATGGCTGAAGGCTGGGCGAAAAAGCATTTAGGAAACGAGTGGAACGTATACAGCGCAGGAATCGAAGCACACGGCTTAAACCCGAATGCAGTGAAAGCGATGAACGAAGTTGATATCGATATCACGAACCAAACATCCGATATCATCGACGCTGAAATCTTGAATTCAGCTGACCTTGTTGTGACACTTTGCGGTGACGCAGCTGACAAATGCCCGGTAACACCACCACATGTGAAACGCGTTCACTGGGGATTCGATGATCCTGCAAAAGCGGAAGGAACAGACGAAGAGAAATGGGCTTTCTTCCAGCGTGTGCGTGATGAAATTGAAGAAAGAATTCAACGTTTTGCAAAGACCGGTGAATAAAAAAGCATAACCAGGAGAGCTTTTCTCTTGGTTTTCTTTTTATCTTTATATAAGTATATGCTTATAAGTGTATGGAGGAGTGGTTAGATGAAGAAAATCGAGATTTTTGATCCTGCAATGTGTTGTTCAACCGGTGTTTGCGGTCCAGGTGTCGACCCTGAATTAACTCGGATCGCTTCGGCTGTTTATTCTTTGGAACAAAAGGGATACAGCATATCCCGCTATCAACTGACAACTGAACCGGCTGCATTCGCAGAAAATCCCGTCGTCAGCGAAGTGTTGAAGAAGAAGGGACCAGACGCTTTGCCGCTGATCCTTCTTGACGGAGAAGCAGTGCGGTCTGGAAGCTATCCATCGAATGAGGAATTGGCAGGCTGGTTCGGGCTTTCTCCAGAAGAACTGACGAAGAAACCGAAAGTCCGACTATCACTAGACTTGAAATCACGGAAGTAGGAGGGACGATATGTTTCAAACTTATGAACCTCATATTCTGCGTACCCCTTTCCTTTTTATCACCGGAAAGGGGGGAGTCGGCAAGACGTCAACCGCAAGTGCCACGGCGATCGCCCTTGCCGATCAAGGAAAGAAGGTGCTTCTCATCAGCACTGATCCTGCGTCAAATCTCCAGGATGTGTTCCAGATTGACTGCGCTCACGTACCCACTCAAGTGCCGGGTGCAGGGGAACTCTATATCAGCAATATAGATCCGGAACAATCTGCCCGTGCATACCGGGAAAAAGTGATTGGGCCGTACCGTGGTGTTCTTCCTGATTCTGTAGTAGCAACAATGGAGGAGCAGTTATCAGGTGCCTGCACGGTCGAGCTTGCCGCATTCGACGAATTCTCAGGACTGCTTTCCGATCAGGGCATCACGGGTCAGTACGATCATATCCTGTTTGATACAGCACCGACCGGCCATACGCTCCGCCTGCTGCAGCTGCCGTCTGCCTGGGACGGGTTCCTGGAAGAAAGTACCCACGGAGCGTCGTGCCTCGGGCCGCTTGCAGGACTCGTAGATAAGAAAGAAATCTACTCAAGAAGCGTGGCCGTTCTGTCAGACGAAACCCAAACGACCCTCTTACTCGTGGCAAGACCGGACGGATCTTCTTTGGCAGAAGCATCCCGGGCATCGGATGAATTAAACTCGACCGGAATCAATCATCAGTTGCTTCTGATCAACGGCCTGTTGACCAATAAAGTGGACAATGATCCGGTTTCACTTGCATTCTATCAAAAGCAGCAGCAGGCATTGAGTACACTGCCTCACAATCTTGCAGCGCTCCCGACTTATGCACTGCCTTTTGTCTCCCATTCACTGACAGGTGTAGACAATCTGCGGGTGCTATTCAAAGCGTCTGAGACACAACCCGACCTAAGCGTGTTGAATCAAGAACTGATCGAAACGGATCGATTGCATGACCTGGTTGAGGATTTCTCCCAAAACGGGACTTCCCTGATTTTCACCATGGGGAAAGGGGGCGTCGGGAAAACGACCGTCGCTTCAGCCATTGCAGTCGGATTGGTTGAAAAAGGTCACAAGGTACATCTGACAACTACGGACCCCGCGGCTCATCTCAACTATCAATTTCAGCATGAGGATATGAACGAACGTCTGACAATCAGCGCCATCGATCCGAAAGCTGAAGTGGAAGCCTACCGAAAAGAAGTGCTGGAGAAAGCGAAGGATGAGGTGGACGAGGAGGGTCTTGCTTATTTGGAAGAAGACTTGAATTCCCCGTGTACCGAAGAAATCGCCGTTTTCAGGGCATTCAGTGAAGTGGTCGCACGCTCCGACGAGGAAATCGTCGTGATCGACACGGCACCAACCGGCCATACGCTCCTTTTATTGGATGCGGCTGAATCATACAGCAGGGAAATCGAGAAATCCACGGGCGATATCCCCGCCAGCGTGAAAGAGCTGCTGCCGACCCTCAGAAATGAAAAAGAAACGGCAGTCGTCATCGTCACCCTGCCTGAGGCGACACCCGTACTCGAAGCCTCACGCCTGCAGGAAGACCTGATCCGCGCCGGCATCACACCCGGCTGGTGGGTCATAAACCAAAGTCTCTCCCACACAAGAACGAGTGATCCTGTCCTCTTGGCGAAAGCTCAGGCAGAGAAAGAGTGGATCATGAAAGTGAAGGAGCACTATGGAAAACAAACAAGCACAATCCCGTGGTTGGAAGAAGAAAAAATCGGCTATACCAAACTGAAAGATTTCATGAAATGATACGGAGGAACCAACATGACAGTCAACTACCAGGAATTACTCAAAGACCGCATCTACATCGGAGGCGCAGATGATGCATCCGATGCAGTAACCAACGAAAAAATCGATCTTGTATTCGACCTGCGTGCAGAAGCACCGGCAATGGACACAGCATACGACCGCATCCACAGCCCGATCGTAGACAACCAAGGCGAGCAGGACGATTCAATCAAAGCATCCATCGACCAGGTCGTCTCAGCCTATAAAGAAGGCAAAAACATCTATTTCCACTGTCAGGGTGGAAGCAACCGGACCGGTACCGTTGCACTCGGCACACTGCTTGAACTCGGTGAAGCGTCGACTTTGGCAGAAGCAGAAGCCATCGCCAAAGCAGTCCGACCGAAAATCAACGTAAAACCTGAAATGATGGCATCCCTGCAAAAACTATATCCACAAACATAGGAGGGTCTCACATGAACATTACAGCTCAAGCAAAAACAGTGTTAACAGACATACTCGCAGAACAAGGCGCAGAAGGTATCCGTTTATCCTCGGTAGCCGGATGCTGCGGCCCGCAGGTCACCGTATCCATGGATGACCCGGAAGCGACAGACCGCATTCAAGCGATTAACGGCATCCGCGTTGCTTTTGATCAGTCAGTCGAAGAAACAGACGGACTGACAATTGATGTGGAAAACACAACTGATGGAGTTGGATTGGTGTTGATTGGCGCCGGTGGCGGTTGCTGATTGGACATATTGAGGAGGCAGCTGTTGGGAGGCAGCTGCCTCTTTTTTTTGGGGAAGTTGGAGCTGGAGAGGGTGATCCGGTGAAAGAATGGTTACTGCTGTGAGGTTGGCTATCGCTCTGAGATTTTTCGACAAAAAGATCATATATTCGAAATAGAGATCATATCTCAGGAATCGGGATCATATATCAGAAATCGAGATCATAAATGTCAGAAAGCGGACCATAAATTTAAAAAGCAGCTCATAAATTGTGAAAACCGGCTCATATATGACTTGGTGACAGAGGAAATGACGATTTAGTAGCGCTTCATAGGCCTGTACAGAAGCTTTCTATAAAAAAACGGACCTGTTTTGTGCAAATTCCTTTTAAAAATGACTAATTTACAATCTTCATAACACCGGAACTCTGTCACTACCATCGACGCTGCGGTAGATGCTCGCCTTACGTCCTCCCGCCATGTGACGCCACCCGGCCCAGATTCAAAAGTGAATGTCATCAATCTACTCCATAGAAGCAATATCATACCTATAAACATCCACTACATCATCCACCAACCAAAACTCAATGGAAGTTTTCGTTTCCTTATCTACATAGCCGATAATCTTCACCCCTTGTTCAGAGCGCACATAGTCATTCTTTCCATAGGCATTCAACACTTCATTCCTGGTATGCCCAACACCTATTCCTCTTGCTGTTTTCATGTGACGATCTGACACAATGAATCTTGTGATTTTATTGTGTTTACTCGCTACTTCTATATTCTCACTTAAGAAATAATATTCATATCCTGCGACATCCCTGGTCTTTTGGCTTTGGTCAATAGAACCGAACTTTGTGCTGGTTATATCGTCATTTAAACGAAGTCCTTCTATATTTTCATCTCTCAAGTCAGTGGAGGCTGTACGGGCGTGAAAATAGGAACGGGAAAAGTGACGCTCAACACTTAGAAACACGCTATATATTAGGAATCCAGCCAATAATATCGAGATGGATCGTAAATATTTTTTCTTCATTTTAAAATCCTTTCTATATGTATATTACAAAATATGTATTTTTAGATTGTACACTAACTTGCTCTTTTTTGGTATTTATTTTGCAGTAGCTCATAAAAGAAAGCTTTGGCCGAATCTGCTCATTATAAGTCAATATTTTTTTACATTTAATGTTAATATTATAAATATAAAGGATATTTCAATACAATAAGTGGTTTCAACTAAATAGTTGGGTTAGGGGGATATGGATGAAAGCAATTGTACAAACTGAATTTGGCGATCCGGAGGTACTCAAATATATGGATGTTGAGATACCGAAGAGAGGTGAAAACGAAGTCTTAATTAAAGTTGCATATACGAGTGTAAATTATGCAGATATAAAAAAACGTAAAGGAAATAAAGGAAACGGCCATTTTCCTTTAACGCTGGGATTGGATGCTGCAGGAACAATTGAAGAGGCTTCCGCTGACTCGGATTTTTCCAAGGGGGACCGTGTAATAGCTTTCCCAAAAGGTGGTTCTTATGCTGAATATGGAGTAGCAAATGAACATTTAGTTTTTAAGATTCCCGATAACTTATCCTTTGAACAGGCGGCAACGATGCCAACTGTATCCATATTAAGCTATATACTTCTTTATGAAATTGGAGAAGTAAAGCAAACAGATACCATTGTGATCCACAGTGTTGCTGGTGGTGTGGGCTCGATGCTCGTCCAATTAGCAAAATTAGCTGGGGTACAAAACATCATCGGAACCGTTGGAAATCTTAAAAAAGCGAATTATGTAAAAAGACTGGGTGTTGATGAGGTTTTTACATACGAAACATTTGCAGAGGAAGTTTTAAAACAAACAAATAACGTAGGTGCGAATGTGATCTTTGATTCAGTTGCTGGCGAAGTGACCAGTCGGAGTTTAGAATGTTTAGCATTATATGGTACTCTTGTTCAATTCGGCAATAGCAGCGGCAAAGCAGGTGCTTTCAAAACAAGCGATGTACATAGTACTTGTAGGAATGTAAAAGGATTTAGTTTAGGTACAACAAGAAAATATGATCCAGCACGACTGGCACCTGTTGCTAAAATAGTATTGGATCTGTTTGCTTCAAACCAGGTTTCGCTTCCAATCGAACAAGTTTTTGATTTAAGTGATGCAGCACAAGCCCATAGATTAATAGAAAGCCGTCAGTATGAAGGGAAATTTTTGATGGAAATTTAGGAGAGAAATAGAAAGAGGTGAGAAGGATGCTGTTTCATTATCATTTTTGGACGCCGAATGTCGAAGAAACTGAAAAATTCTATGTAGACAATGGCTTTCGGATATCTCAACGTATAGGAAAGTACCGAGGTGAATTTCAAGCGTTCAATCCTCCACTGACATGGGATGATTTTGGTGAGAAAAACATTCTATTTCGAATCATTGAGGCTAGACTCGGAGCGGTAAACATTACTTTCGGATTTGGAAAAAGAATCATGTTTGACCACATTGGATATTTAGTTTCCATGGCAGAGCATGATAACCTATGTGTTAACGCTAAAAAATTGAAATGGGACGTTCAGATAGGGGAAAGAAGAACGTTTATTACTACTTCATACGGTTTTAAAATTGAACTTCAAGTAAATACTGATGTGATAGATGAAGAAAATGATTGTGCAGAAATTAGCAGACTAAAGATGATAACGAAAGAAGAAGGATTGGAAAATGACCTTTCTATTTTGTTTGAAGAGCCTGTTCAACACGTTTTTTCGCAAGTCGGTGACAAAGTAACAATCAAGGAAGCTGTCATAAAAGGGTTTGGGTCATCAAGCATTGTTGATCCCAATGGTGTTAGATTGATAGGGGAATAGTCCATAAGAATGTTAAAAGAGTTACAAAATATGTATTTATAGAGTATAAACAGACGGAGGGGACAGTTGTGTTAAACGCCGATTTAAAGCTGATTTTAAATAAGATAGAAGCACTTGAAAACCCAGACATAGAGATAAAAGTAGCGGATCCTGACATTGAAACGATATCCATTCATTTGTTTTCAAGCGAAGAATTTGAAGAAGGGCAATTAGGATACAGAGTGGATGGGGAAGGTCATTCTTTAACAGGTAATCAGAAAGGTGATTGGAAGGAAACTTGGTTTGTCATTGGGTATGATGAAGATTTGGGAGATCCGATTTTTGTAGATATTGGAGATAGTAACTACCCTGTTTTGACCGCCATGCACGGTGAGGATGAGTGGGAACCAGAAGGGATGTTTTCATCACTAAATGAATTTTTAAAGTATATATCAAATTAAAGGGACGAAAATCATCCGTCCCTTTTTTTGATTTCAATTTTCCCGCAATACTACCTCTGCCTATTTCCCGACACTAACCTCCACGCTCTTCCCAGGCTTGAAAGCAGTCGCCACCATCACAACCATACTTCCAACCCCAATCCAGACAAGCGCTGCAACAGACGAACTCCACGACAATCCATGACCAAAGTAGAAGAGTTCACGTAATCCCTGGACCATGAATTTCATCGGCAGCCATGAGTAGAACCAGTCCCGGTAGAAGTCCGACATCATCTCTGGTGCCATCGCAAGGAGTGGTGCACCGAAGAATAGCATGAGCACGAATAGGGGCATGCCCTTGATTCCGATGAGCGATAGAATGCTTGAGATCATCAGGAAAAAGCTGAACGACGTAAGACTTAGGAACAGCGCAGTATCTGTAAAGTCAGGGATCGTGAATCCGACGAGTCCGTCAGCGAGCCATGTTAAGCCGAAACCGATGACGAGGGCAATGGCTGCGCCAATCATGATCTGAATCCCTTTGGCCATAAGTGTTTCTCTACGGCTTGCGAAAGTGTATTTGCTGACGGCAATGTAAATGATTGCCGCACTTGCCATGCTCGCCATCCATAGAGGCTGGAACAGAGAAACAGGCGCATTTCCGTTCGCACTGTTCGTTCCGATTTCGTTGACATTGGTCACATTTTTCGAGATCGGGGCGACCAGGTTTTTCACCTGTGCAGGTGTGAGGCTGGCACCTTGTGCTTCTAAACCTGCAAGGAGCTGATCACGCACGGTGTCATTCATATTATCAACGACACCGTTTAGTATCTGACCGGCAGCCGTTGCCGCCATCGTATTCATTCCCTGGTTAATGAGGATGGTGACTTCAGGGGTCTTAGGTGCAGGTGTCCGTAAAGATGCCTGTTTCTCACTGAAGTCAGCCGGAATGATGAGCGCTGCGTAATATTTTTGACTGTCCAACCCATTTTCTACTTCATCCGAACTTACCTCAATCCATTTCACTGCAGGGTCTTCATCCCCAGCAGCTTTTGCCATCGTCTGGACCTTTTCGACAATCGTGTTGCCCATATTCATTTCAGGCTGATCAGGAAGTTGAACACCCTGATCACTATTGACAATCGCAATCGGCAAATTCTTCGGCTGAGGCTGAACCGACGGGAACAGTGTCAGTGAGAAGATAAAAATGATCGCAAGTGCTATGAGAGGGGAAGCAAGCACGAGTTTGTTTTTAAACATGTTCATTGAATGTACCTCCGTTAATTAATAAAGTGAGTAATCACTCACATTATTAATATTACGTTCTTTTTATTTCATGTCAATAAAAAAGTGAGTGATCACTTACTTTTATTGCATCAAGAGCTAGAATTCGTTTTATACCAAATTAAATTTACAGAATTTTCAACTCTGTTATAATGGAAATGATTAGTAATTGTGACATGCAAGGAGGTTCAGTGTGAAAGAATTGAAAAAATCCGGCGTGGAAGCCCTTCTGATTATCGTCGGCATCATTTTGATCAGTGCCTCATCAGGCATTTTCAAGAATCAGGCTTTTTCGCTTAATACATATGTACAGGAACTGATTCAGTTATTACGCCAATTATTTCAGCCTCAGTCATTGGTGTACGTTAATCCGATTTCAGACGTCCAGCGACCGTTATTCCCAATCATCTTCGAGGCATTCATGAGCACGGCAGCGATCTTCTTTCTGGCACTTCTCATGGCTTTGGCCGTTTCGCTCATGCTGATGATTCTGTATTTTTCCGTTGGCAAAAGGGTCCGGTCAATGTTGCGGGAAGTGTCATTTTACCTCGGGGCGCTACCGGATATTTTCGTAATCGGGATTCTCCAGATCTTTGTCGTATGGTTCTTTAAACGAACCGGATTATTGCTGATTGACGTCGCCTCTCTGGGGGAGAACCAGGTCATCCTGTTTCCGGCGATCACGCTGAGTATCCTGCCGGCGCTCTTTTTCCTCGGGGCGATGGTGTCATTTCTGCATGAAGAAGAGGGGCTATCTTATGTGGAACTGGCAAAGGGGAAAGGACTCGGCCACTACCGGATCCTGTTTATCCATATGATGAGGAATGTGCTCGTATCGCTCACTTATCACGGAAAACAGATCATCTGGATGATGCTGTCGAATCTATTAATCTTGGAATTTCTGTTCAATGTGTTCGGCGTCACGTCATTTCTGTTCACTTATAACACGCCGGCGATCTTTGCGATCACTTCGATCATGCTGTTTGTTCCACTCTATCTGCTGTTGAAATGCACTCAGCTTGTGATCACGAAAAAAATAGGCAGGGAGATGAGCCTATGAGAACCTTTAATAAACATCACATTTCCATCTCGGTTGGGGTGCTTTTCATCGTCGTATTGGTCGGCTGGAGCGTGATTTTCCATTTATCCGACGGGAAAATACCGAACACCTTCATCCTTTATGACGACGGAGGAAAAATCATTGGTGATGCACCGTTTCCGCCATCGGCTGATTTCCCGTTCGGAACCGACCGGAAAGGGGATGAACTGCTGTATAAAGTCATTCAAGGCGCACAGTACACGCTTGGTGCAGCGATCGTCATTTCATTGGTCAGTTTTCTTCTCTCATTTATCATCGGGGTGGCAGGGGGATTTACCTCTTTACGGGCCAAAAAATGGACCCAGTCGGTGTTCACGGCCTTTTACTTCATCCCTCAGTCGATCATTGCCTACAATATTCTGTATCCGCTGCTGTGGGAGCCGCCGCAAGGCTTTGAAACAAGCTTTGGCGAAAGGGTGATCCTTCAGGTCATCACGCTCGCCGTCATCACCGCACCGACAACAGCGATTCTATTATCAAACGAAACCGGGCAGATCCTCGAAAAAGAATTCGTCACAAGCGCAAGGGTCCTCGGAGGAAGCAAATTCTTCATTTTCAAGAAGCATGTTCTGCCCCACCTGAAAATGCGCCTATTCATCATCTTTCCGAAAATCACCATCCAGGTGCTGCTGATCCTCGCTCATCTGGGATTTTTTAAGCTCTATTTTGGAGGGACGGACGTGTGCTACGGCCCGTTTTGCGACCCGCCGAAGCCTATCGTCCAGGAATGGGCAAGCATCATGTCGATGAGCTTCATCGAATTATCCAACGCCTGGTGGATCTTCATGGTCCCGATGACCTTCTTCGCCCTGACCATCCTCTCACTGACCGGAATCGCAAAGGGAGTGGAAGGGCTGTTGGAAGGGGACGGCGGGATGGCTGCTCCAGTCAGAAGTGGAGGTGATGAGAAAAAGATTGGAAATGCTCCCAAAAAGAGAGACTTTTTGCTTGTAGAGAGGGAGTTTGATAGGGGGATGTGAGGTTTTTAAAAAAATTTGTAAGATGTCGGACGCTCGGAAAGGAGAAATCTCTCATTTCCATGGGCCCCCATCGATATATGAGCCGGATTTCAAAAATATGATCCGGTTTCGAATTTTATGAGCTCGATTCAAAATATATGAGCTGGTATTTTCATATATGATCCCGATTCCGTGATATATGATCTCTTTGTCGAAAAATCTTCACTCACGCACACACACACTCAAACCAAAAAGAAAGGAGCGAACCCACCTGAAAACCATATTCCGAGCACTGGCCATCATCCTCAGCATCATCTGCCTCGGTGCCTTTATCCATCTGTTTCAAAACGGCATCCACATCAGCGCAGCAGCATTTTGGCAAAATGTAATTCACCTTTTTAAAACGCTCATCCAACCCGGAGAGTTGACGTTTCATACGGAATCCTCCCTCATCCACCAGGCAGAGTATGATGTATTTCCTGCTTTCTTTGGCTATTACACGTATACCTTGACGATTATGCTACTCGGATTTCTGCTGGCACTGGCACTCGCGATCACCGGGGTGGTCGTGACGTTTCAGCTTTCTTGGAAAAAGCGGAAGCTGTTGATCCGCAGTTCAGCCATTTTGGAGTCGATTCCTGATATTTTCATCATTGTCCTTGCTCAGCTGTTCTTTATATTTCTCTTCAAGAAAACCGGGATCCTCGTGTTTGAGGTGGTTGGCGGGGGTGAGCGGCCATATGCGCTGCCGCTTCTAACATACTGCATTTTGCCGACGATCTTCCTTTACCGGACGTTGATGCTCATTTTTGAAGAAGAAATGATCAGGCCCTATGTGGAGCTTGCAACCGGAAAAGGGTTGTCGGGATTGCAAGTATTGATTCTTCATGTGTTCAGGAACAGTGTTGTGAGTTTGATCAATCATTCAAAAATGATCATTTCTTTTATGCTTTCCAATCTGATCATGCTGGAGATCCTCTTTAATACTTACGGACTGACATGGTTTGTGATCAATCATCCCACCTATGAGATTGCCACCATCAGCGTCATTTTTATGTTTATTCCACTGTTTCTGTTGGAAGTGGCGGTGAACCGGATGAAAACGAAGGTTGTGGGAGGGGAGTAGCATGAAGCGTCTATTAAAGAATAAGTCATTTTTGACCGGGTTTCTATTCATCTTTTTGACACTGATGGGGAGCTTGATGTATGGGTGGTTTTTCGATAATTCGGTCCCGGTCGCCGAGCTCCAGTTCACGGATGAAGGAGTGAAGAGTCCGCCATACTCTCCGTGGGAGTACCCTCCTTTCGGCACCGACAACCGGGCTCAGAGTATCTTTCATATCCTGCTCATCGGCGCAAAGTTTACGCTCGGTGTCGCATTTCTCGTCGCCGCTTTACGGTTTGGTTTGTCATTCATATGGGGAACGGTGTCAGAGCTTTATTTTCCAAGACTGAATGAGAAGGTACGTCCGTTTCTTGAAACATTTTACTACTATCCGGTAACGCTGATTGCCTATTTAATGCTTTACTGGGTGCTGTTTGAAGATGGTGTCTTTAACGGCGTCGACAGTGAATTCACCTACAGCTTCAGTACAAGGGTGATCATCGAAATCGCCGTGCTGACCTGTGCAGCCGTTCCCATTACCTCTCTGACGATTTCAAAAGAAGTGAACGCCATTATGCGGAAAGAATTCATGGACAGCGTGCAGGTGCTTGGAGGGAATCGGAGGCATATTTTAAGAAAGCATATCCTGCCGATCCTGAAACCCCAGCTCGTCATCATTTTCCTTCGGGAGATTATTCAGGTACTGGTGCTTCTTGCTCATTTGGGGATACTCGGCATCTTTTTCGGGGGAGGAACGATGAGGGAGGATCTATTTGAAAACATGGTATTCGTTTCCTTGTCCAACGAATGGTCGGGCATTATCGGCAACAACTTCCGCTTCCTGTTTACAACCTACTGGTGGATAGCCTTCTCACCGATCTTTTTCCTGACGCTCACCGTCTTGGCTTTCAAGTTGATGCTTGAAGGATACCAGCATCTCAGTGCAATGCCGGTGAAACGTCAAGATGAAATGGAAGAAGAGGAAGGGGTAACAGATCAGGAGCGTTTTGACCTGGTACATAGAAAGATAGACTGAAAGGGGCCAGCCCGGTTCGGCTGGCCGTCTGCTTTTAAAGAGAGATGCCCATCCTCCGCACCTTCGTCTCCAATTTCATTTTTTCATAAAATTTAATCGCATCTTCATTGAACGCCCACACACTCAATTCCAGTGAATCGGCTCCGAGATCCTTTGCGAACTTCACAACCTTTTCAAAAAATAATTTCCCCGCTCCCTGACCTCTGTAAGCCTGGTCCACACCAAAGTCATCCATATACACCACTTTCCGTGGCACGAGGATCGGTCTTTCCTCTGTCGATTTTATCGTCAAAATCGTATACGCGATCGGCAGCTCCTTTTCTAACACAAAAACCTTCGTCTGTTCTCCGTCTATCAGACTGTTGTAGTAGTCCTTATCGAGTGTGACATCGGCCATCCGGTAAGTGTCGGGCCGTTCGGATACATGAAGGTCGTGCACCTGCCTCTGGATGTGGTGGATTGCATCGTAATCATGTGTTGTGGCTTGTCTCATTTGCATGGATATTCCTCCTGATTTTGATATTGCTATTAGATTAGCATAAAATTCCATTGAAAAGGACAATTTATCAATTTTCTAAGAGTACACACATCTTTCCCTCTCCCCACTCATATCCTTCAAAAAGAAAGGAGGCGCACCCACATGACCAAAGAAGTCTTAACGGGACTGATCATTCTCATTATTCTTACAGGCCTTGTGCTCACTTACCTGATGAATAGATACAAACGACGGGTGGTGGAGGTCATTTCATTGGAAAGCTTTCTTCAGCCGGCATTGGTGGATGAAGATGCTGCAAAGAAGAAGGGGATTGTGGATTCGATTAATGATTATTTCGACACGGGGGACGGATCGGACGACGGTGATTCCGACGGGGACGGGGATGATAGCGGGGATTAATTTCTTTAGGCACCACAAACTCCCAAACAAGTATGGGGACCATGACCCTCCTTTTATAGTACAATGAGGGAAGAAGACTATGAAAATGGCAGGGGAAATCACTCATGACGTTGAAAAAGGTAAGAAGTATGCTGTTTATGGTGCTGGGGTTCATATTCATGGTGTTCGGAATTGCTGGGGTTGTGCTGCCGGTACTGCCGGGGGGACCGTTTTTCTTATTGGCTCTCTACTTCTTCACGAAGAGCTCCAAGCGGATGGAGGACTGGTTTAAAAGCACGAAAATCTATAAGAAGTATGTGGTCACTTTCCTTGAAAAGAAGGGCATGACCCGAAAAGAGAAAATCCGGATCAATCTTACCGCAGATTTCTTTATTCTTCTATCCGTCCTGTACGTGGATATCCTCATCGTCCGCATCATCCTGATCGGACTCGCATGCTATAAACATTATTATTTCATCAAGAAAATCAAAACAATTGAACCTAACACGTATGAAATGCAAAACAGCCAGTAATCATCGGGATTACTGGCTTGAAATGTATGTATCCCTAAAAAGGAGTGATGATCGAAATGAAAAAACTGTTGATACTCGGTGCCAGCGGACTCGTGGGAAAAGCGCTGCTTGAAAAATGCAGTGATGATTTTGAGGTGTATGGCACCTATTCAACAAGAGGGCTCCCACTTTCTGAAGAGAAGCAATTTCAATTGGTGTGCAGTGAAAGTGAAAAACTGGGAGAAATCATCTCTACCGTAAAGCCGGATGCCATCGTATCAAGCATTAGAGGTGACTTCGAGGAGCAGCTGAAATTTCATAAAGAACTTGCGTCTCACATCCAGCATACGGAATCCGCTCTCTACTACATTTCAACCGCCAATGTATTTGACGGAGATGTCACAAAGCATCATAACGAATCGGATTCCCCTCAAGCGTCATCTCCCTACGGCCAATTTAAAATTGACTGTGAGTACATGCTTCAGGAAAAACTAAAGGACCGGGCCGTTATAATCCGTATCCCGCAAATATGGGGAAGACGCTCCCCGCGGATGGAAGCCATCAACAAAGGGATTGAAGAGAATACAATCGACGTCTACACGAACCTGGAATGCAATCACCTCTCAGACACCCTGCTCGCAAAGCAGCTCCATTACATCATCACCCACAATTTGAAGGGCATATTCCATCTCGGGGCCACAGACATGATGCCTCACGACCAATTTATCAAGAATATCGTCGCCAGATTGACTGACGAGAAGATTCATTATCAATATAAAACGCTTGACCCTGCTACAGATACATACTATTTTGGATTGGCATCTATTCGGAAGGAGCTGCCGGAGGAATTGAGGGAGACGAATATTCAAATGATTGATGATTTCGTCTGAAAAAAGGAAGAGCGATTCACTCTTCCTTTCTCTTATTATCCAATTTCATTGAAATGTCTCTCAAAATACTGTTTCTCTCTTTTTGTACTTTGATAAAGCTGATCAGAAACCAGCAAACAAAAGCGACCGGCAGCACATACGTCAGAATACTGAGAGGGAGGAGCAGATCAAAATAGTCCATAGTGTTTTCTCCAATTCTTGTGATTGGATAATTATAGCATATTTATGTGGTATGATTGGGAAAAGAGATGCAACGTATACACGCAATTGATTTGCCGGCCGTGTATTGGCTGATTAAGCATATGTAGTCATCCTTCGATAATGGGAATCATTCACTTGTTAAAGAAAGGAGCAATCAAATGTTCCATCCCCTATACAGCATATTAGCACTGATCCTCTTCATCATTTCAATAAAAAAAGTGGCTTCTTTTAACATGGACGCACAGCGCAATTTATTCAACGCAGTGAAAGAAAACGCCAGGTTACTCTTATGGGGTCTCATCCTCCTTACACTTTTGATGTTCATTCCCTATCAAATCTGGGTGCTGACCGGCAGCTCTGCAGGGTGGGATGGAATGTATATCATCGGGGGTACTGGGCTTCTGATGGTGATCTTTAGTTTCGCCTATTTTTATAGGGAAAGTAGTCGAGCAGGCTAGCTTGAATTTCTTTTATTTAAGATCTTTCGCTTTAAATGAGATAAAGGATAAATTTACTTTTTATGGTATTATATTCACAGTAACCTATTCAGCAAACGTAGCAGGAGAAGCGTGAACCTAACTAAGGGGGTATTTTTGTTAACATCGCGGCATATCTCACTATAATATTTTCTTTGATTATATCTACTTCACTCTCAATTTGGGTGTTTAAACGAAAATCCAATAAATGGATAGGGGTGTTAACAGGACTTTTTATCAATACGCTTCTTTTATCAATTGCTACAATCGTTTTTTACAAAAAATTCCACATGAAAGAAATAGAAGGATCTTTTATAAGTATAGGCATTCTTGAATTTGCATTTTTTATTCCTGTAAACACGTATGTTATCTTTTATATCCTTGAGTTTATGAATAGTAGATTCTATTCACGATTCAAGCATTGATGAATGGAGATCGAAAGTTCCGCAACCGCAATATCATAGCGTTTAATTATTACAATCGGGGGAGTCGTTGGATTCTCTCTCTTCCGGTTGTGCAGGTTATGGTATTTCTTATTGAGCATAATCATAAACAAGAGACTATTCATTAAAATAGGGGGGGCATCGTCATGGAAACGATACCGCAGCAAAAATCCGGGAGAAAGATCTTACTCACGGTCACCTGGATCCTTACATTCATGCCGTATTTATTCAGTCCGATTCTGTTGGGACCGATTGCGTTCTGTCTGGGAATCGTCCTGCGGAGGGATTACGAAGCAGGCAATCAAGGGAAGATCATCATGGTGTTGAGTGTGGTGAATACGATCGTCGGAATCCTTCTGCCTATATTTGTCATACAGCAGCTGGCGGGATAAATGGGGAAAAGAAAGAGACAGCAGACATTCTGCTGTCTCTATTCATGTGTCATGACTGATACTTGATTCCGGCCGTTCTTTTTCGCTTTGTAAAGCTGTTCATCGGCAGTCTGGATCATCTGGTCGATCGTCAGGAAGCTTTCGGGCCGGCTGCTGCTGTACCCGATGCTGATTGTTAAGAAGATGACCGCTCCGTCTTCAAGTTCCATTCCTTCCTGACGGAACACTTCCAATAGAAGGTTGGACCAACCAAGCGCCTGTTTTCCATTCGTATTCTCGAGGAAGACGATGAATTCTTCGCCACCGAAACGGCCGACGATCCCGATTTCGTCGAACACTTTTTTGATGAGATCGGCTGCAAATGCAATGGCACGGTCACCGATGATATGGCCGTACGTATCGTTGATATCCTTGAAGTGATCGATATCCATCAGAAGAAGTGATGCAGGCTCTGTCTCCACATACATATCGTTCACTTTCTCAAGGAAATACTTGCGGTTGAGCATTTTCGTCAAATCATCCTGGGTCGCTGACATCTTCAGTTCATCGAATGCCTCTTTTTCATCAACAAATGAAGTGAACTGCTCGACGAAAGCAGGAAGCAGGGTGTCCATCATCGAAAGATCGACTTCTTCCTTTTTGCTCCAAAGAACAAAGCGTCCCTGATGGTTTTTGTGAGAAATCGGCACGGTGAACGTCGAGCCTTCCACAGTATCGAGCCCAAAGGCGTCTCCATTCTGAAAGGATACGAATTGCTCGATATAATATTTTTCAAGGACGGCAGGTACGTTGACCTTCGAGAGAACCTTCCAGCGGGCACCATTTTTCTGTAAATAGAAGCCTTTGTCAAACTGGGTGATTTCCATCAGACAACGCAAGCTTTCCTTTGAAAGCGACTCAAGCTCACTTGTGGCAGACATGCGCTTTCTCGCGTTCTGCAGAAGCGTTTGAGCGTAATACTTTTTCGTTTCATATTCTTTTTCTTTTCGCATCCGGTTGATCTTGTCGGCAAGACCGAGGGAGAGGACGAGAACCTCAACCGCTGCCCCGAACTTCGGTGCATACAGGGTGAACTGATTCAGCGGCAGCACCTGGTAGGCAGCGAGAATGTTGAGCAGGGTGCCTGCAAACAGGCATGCCCAAGAGATGAGATAAAACCGGGCCGCCCTCGTCTCTGCCCTGACTCTGAAAGCGACGAAAATCAGGAAGAGGATGACGACTGTCGCAAAGACCGTCGCAGTCATGGTCATCAAGCCGATTTCAACGATGAACGGCAGGAACAAACTCAGAATCGATACACCTATAAACAGTCTGACCGCCTTGTCCAGTGCCGGTGCAGACTCTTTCAGTCTGAGAAAATGCTGCGCGAACAACAGGGCAAACAAGGCCGACCATAGAATAAAGAACGAATTTGACCGCAGCGCCCACCACGGGAAATCCCCCCATATATACTGAAAGGCAAATCCATCCCAGATAGCCTGGATCATGGTGAATCCAGCCACAAATAATATGTAATAAAGATAGCTTTTTTCTTTTAAAGAAAGAAACAGAAACAAATTGTACACAACGAGGGCAAACATGATTCCGTAGAATAAACCAAGTATCGATTGATGCTGGTAATTTTCTTCAGAGAACGCAATCGGATCCCACAACGTCACCGGTGCCTGAAAGAAGCTGTCTGTTTTCACTTTTAAAAAGTAAGTGGAGGAGGCTTCCGGCTCCAGCTGAAGATCAAATACTAGATTTCTATGTTTATAGTCACGTTGGTTAAAAGGGTACTGATATCCGATCGTTTCATCTTCACTTAATTCGTCCCCTGCAAGTGAATAGAGGGTCACCGAACTGAGATGAGGCTTTTCGACTTCGAGGAGAAGCTCCTTCTCGGCAGGAGAAGCATTGGTGAAGCTCACCTTCAACCAATAAACCGCTTCAGAGATGTCACCGGACGGATCGCTCTCTGACAGCGGCGCAAACGCATCGCTCTTTTTCGCTATCTCATCAGGGGTCAGGTCTTTCCGGTCGATGTATAATTCCAGCCGGTTCGACAGGTCCATTTCCTCAAAACGATCCGTGATCACAACCGGTTCATTTTCCCCGGCCGCATTTATATGAAAATCAGGTAGGAAAGTCAGGAACATAGCAATCACGACAAACAAACTGAACGTATATTTTTTCATGGAAAATTACTCCTAGTTTTCTCAATACTGTACGATTATACCACAGTCGAAAATGGATAAAAGGAGAAATTCGAATCAATTCTCATTTCATTGAGAATTGTGGTGGGAGTGGTCATGGAAATGACACATTCGGGGTGGTGGAGTGTAGTACTAAAAGAGGGACGGACCTCATAAAGAAAGATGCTCAACTGCGTTTTATAAGGTTTTTTCCTAACATTTGTTGCTTTTAGGTAGGATTTTGGAGGTCCGTCCCTCAGTTGTTTATCTCCGAACACTCCTAAGCAACTCTTCCACCGGTATCCCATCAATCTTCATACCGGTCAAATCACAGTCCCGTATGTCCATATTCCGCAAATTACAGTTCTTCATGACTGTCCCTTCCAGGTCACATCTTTCAAATGAAAGAGGCTCAGAGCCTTCTCCCAAGTCAGTGTCACGGAAATTCACCCCGCCCATCGTCACAAATTTGAATGCGCTTTGGGTAAGGTTAAGGTCGGCAAACAGCGAGTCTCTGAAATTGATATTTTGGAATGTGGCGTGAGAAATATTGCAGTTGTTGAACCTGGCTTTCTCGAGCGTGCTGCTTCCAACCCCGATGCCCTTCCCATTCAGCTGATAACCGACCGAATGCTCCAGATTGCCATTTTTATAGATGGTATGGGACAAATCTTTGTCTTTTAGTCTGCCGTCGTTGTCATCCAACTTCTTTATATAGCAATATTCATCCTCGCTTTGAAACGTGGTTTTGTACCCCATTTTCCCGTAGAAATGATGGTTGTTCACTTGTCTGCTCGACGTTTCGAGCTCCCATGTGCCCACATTGGGAAATGTTTCTTCAATCAGTTTCATTGCCTTTGACCCAATCTTTTTCCCTTGATGATCCGGCTGGACAAAGATCCGGTCGATCCTGCCAAATACATTCCCGGTAAGCGTCACGATGATTCCGCCAACGATTCTATCATTCTCAATGATTTTGAAGTATTCCAACTCATCCATCATGTACCGGGTCATCTCGACCGAAGCATAACCGGGCGGCTGGATATTCGTATCAATCATGCCCGGGTGGGGCAGCCATCTCCTTGCTTCCTCATCGAAAGTTTCTTTCATTATGCTGGCCAGTGTCAGCGCGTCTTCCTTCGTTGCTCTTTGAATGGTGGTCAATGGGTTTCACTCCTTATGTTAGATTGTCAGTTGAATTCACCGGCAAACCAAAGCTCTCGTTCTGTGTGAGATCCGTCGTCATTCAGGATGGTCTCTTTAAAGCTGAGGATCTCCCACCCATCAGGAAGATTTAATGCCCATTCCTCTACAATGTTTCGATTACTTGGCAGTGGCAGCCATTTTTGAAATTCATCATCCCGTTTGAAAAAATCGCCGTAATAAGAGTCTCCCTGGAACACAATGATCTGTGCACCCCATAAGCTCGGGGGATCGAATCCGACCACCACACGATAATTATTCCCATCATTCGGTTGGGTTTCCATGAGATGTACAGCACGGTCAACCAGTGTCTGAACACAGCGTTTCTTTACCTTTAAAGGGGTATTGGGAGACGTAATGAAGTCATAGGCGACCGGGAGGGGAAGGTGCCAATACCCTTGATGAAAGGTTGTTGGAAAATCTTCCGTGTCTGTATGAATTCGGCTGATCACAGCATTAATTTTACGTTTTAAGCCACGAATTTTTGTTTTTCTCATAGTAATGCTCCTGATATTTAAATTCGTCGTTGAAGAAGCGCTCATGTAAGCAATGAACTTCAGTCTAAACGTCTGTCCAAAACTTAATTGCGTCTGATCGGCGGCTGATTGCGTCATTTTTTTCGTAATTGCGTCTATCCAGCCGTTCATTGCGTCGTTTCAGTCCCTGATTGCGTCAATCCAACCCCGATTTGCGTCACTTACCAATTATACCCATCCCAAACACCTCCCGACAATCACTTCATAAACAAATCTGTAAATTTTCAAACAATTCATCATCTCATCGAGTATTTTTTGCTAAAATAGAAGAAAATGGTCGAACCCTGTGAGGATGGTAGATGGATGAATATATTCAAAGATTTTCTGCTGCAGTTCACATTGATGGTGATTCCGATTTTCAGCTATTTTACGTTCATTCTGGAGAGGGTCAAAAAGGACCGGTGGATCAAACTGGTGATGACCATGCTGTGGGGGTTGTCGATTCTCCTTTGTATGTCTTTTCCGGTGGAGTATGGCGAAGGGGCGAGACTGGATATACGGTTCGTGCCGCTGCTGCTTGGCACGTTGTATCTTGGTGTGTGGCCGGGGATATTGCTGTCAATTTTAATTATCCTTTACAGGCTGTCCTTCGGGATGAGTCTCGGGGTGTATATCACGATGCTGATTTTGGCACTGGCGATGCCGGTCATTCTGTCGCTTCAGCATGCGTTTATTAGGGGAAACAGGACCAAACGTGTGATGATGGCAGTTTCCATAGCCGCCGGATACTGTTTGGGAGGGATGAGCATTGCCGGGATGTTTTTCGGCTTTTCGCCAGACTATGTGAAAGTGCAGCTCATTCATCTCGCTTTCACGGTCACCGTTACGTGGATTTGTGTCATCCTGATTGAAAAGATCCGGGAGATGCATGAGCTCAGATTGAACGTGCAAGACGCGGAAAAGTTCAGGCTCATCAGTGAACTGACAGGTGTGTTTGCCCATGAGATCCGCAACCCGATGCAGGTGGCGAAAGGTTTTCTTCAGCTGCTGGATGCCCCTGATCTTCCGGATAAGAAAAGGGAATACATCAACGTTTCCATCGAAGAACTGGACCGGGCGAATGACATCATCAGTGATTTCCTCGCATTTGGCAAGCCATCCGGACATACATATGGAAGGATCAATGTCGGGGACCAGCTGAAAAGGGTGACGGGCCTCATCCAAACGTTCAGCCTGACACAACAGGTGGAATTTGAGACCTCTATTGAAAAGGATTGTTGGATCATGGCCAATCCCCAGAAATTGAATCAGTCATTGATCAATATTGTGAAAAACGGCGTGGAATCCATGCCGGACGGAGGAAAGGTAGAGATTGGCTGCTCCAAAACCGTTAACGGGGACATCCTGATCACAATCCGGGATCAAGGAATCGGGATGAGTGCAGAACAGATCGACCGGCTGGGCTCCCCCTATTATTCTTTAAAGGAAAAGGGGACAGGTCTCGGGATGATGGTCAGCTTTCAAATCATCCGCGCGCTGAATGGGCGTATCACCGTAAGAAGTGAGGAAGGAGTCGGAACGGAATTTCAGATCCTTTTTCCTCTTGCTGAAAGTGATGAGGTGGTCCCGCCATTCAGTGAAAGAAGCGATGTTTCGATGTGATCCATTCAAAAGGAAAGAAGGTCTTTTACGATGGGGAAAAACATGCAACTCCCAATGATCATTGCTTTGATGGCGATCCTTTACATATTCATCATGCCATCAGAGCCCCAATGGTTGAAAATTGTCTTTAAATTGATTCCGATGGCACTGATTCTTCTATTCGCATTCAGGGAGCGGTCAGGCAAGACAAGAGCTGTTCGCTTTGTGCTCATCGGTTTGATCTTCTGCATGCTCGGGGACGGACTGATTGCCGTTTCGTTTCTGCCTGGACTCGGGGCTTTTCTGATCGGTCATCTGTTTTATGTGGCGGGCTTCCTTCACAGGATGGAGTTCAGTGCAATCCGCCTTGCCGCCATCCTTCCGATCGGGATCTATTCATTCATTGTAGGCAGTCAGTTGATCCAGTCACTGCAGACAGATGGAAACGGGGGACTTGTCGTTCCGGTATTCTTTTATTTACTTGTCATCTCCCTGATGGCATGGACGGCGATCATGACCGGAAACGTGTGGGCAGCGTGCGGCGCCATCCTGTTCGTTATATCTGACTCGATCCTGTCCTGGAATATGTTCGTTTCATCGATTGCTTATGCAGACATCCTAATCATGGCGACCTATTACGCAGCCCAGTTCCTGATTGCAAAAAGCCTTGCAACCGTCCGAAAAGGGAGTAAGAATCTTCGTCAAGCCATATAAGTCAGCACTGCGCCTGTCGAGAAACCTCAACAGGCGCAGTTATTTTTGATAATTTGTAATATATCCCAAACTTTTTCAAACCCGAAGACGTCCTATTTAGTAGAGATACATAAGAAGCAGGTGAAGGATTGATGAAACAGCAGGGGAAATACGCTAAGGCCGAGAAGGACCAATTGCTTGAGGAAGCGATGAGGGAATATGGGAATGATGTGTACTATATCGTTTTTTCTTATGTAAAGGAACACAGCCTGGCAGAAGATCTCACCCAGGAGATTTTCATTAAATTTTATCAAAAAATGGATACCTTCCGGGAAGATTCCAGTCTCAAAACGTGGATCATCAGCGTCGCCGTCAACCACTGCAAAGATTATTTAAGAAGGTGGGACACGAGGATGATCTCGATTTCGAATAAAATCAACGACCTGGTAAAAGGAAAGATGGGTGCGCCTGAGCAATCGGTCCTTGAAAAGGAACAGCATTCGGAGCTGATCCGAAATGTCCTCGCGCTGCCCGTCAAATACCGGGAAGTCATCTTCCTGTATTACTTCGAAGAGATGAAGCTTTCTGAAATCGGTGCGTGTATGGGCCTAAACACAAACACCGTCAAAACAAGAATAACGAGAGGCAAAGCGCTTCTCGGTACAGCGATCAAACGGAATGAGGTGTATAAAAATGGATGAACTCAAACAGCTGAGAGGATTAATGAAAGAAGAAGTATTCAAACATCACGGATTCACAGGTAAGATGAGAAAAAACATCTTGCATGAAGTTCATTCAAAACGCCAGCCGAAATCATTCTCATTCAAAAAACCGGTCCTCGGGCCACTGATGTCCTGGATATTCGTTGCAGCATGCCTGAGCGTCTTCGTCTACTTTGGCGGAACCCAATTAGGTTTGATCGACAACAACAATGCCAGTGCCCCGTTTTACGATTACAAACCGTCCGACCGGCCGCCATCACTTCCGGGGGAGTACAAATTCCTGACCAAATCCCCATTCGAAGTGAAAAACGTCACATCGAAAACGAGCGAAAATCCAATGGGTCCATTCGACATCATCACCCTTGAAGGCAGTGACTACCAAAAACTCAAAATCTCCTTCCAAACGCTTTCAGAAGGCACAGATTTGGAATTCTCCCAGAAAAAAGTGAAGGTGGGAGAATCTCCCGGTAGCTACTCGGAATCAGCTGGTCCGGCAACCGTCAGCCACATCTCATGGATAGAAGATGGACGGATCAAGTATGAAATGGAATACACGCCGGGACATTCAGGCGAAACCCTGACGAAAGATGATATGATTCAAATGGCAGAGTCATTCAGTCATTAGGTGGGAAGGATGCCGGGGGCGATGTGCCCGGCATCCTTTTTTGTGTAAGGATTTTTCGACAAAGAGCTCATATATTCGAAATGGAGATCATATCTCAGGAATCAGGATCATATTTCAGAGATCGAGCTCATACATGCCCGAAAGCAGACCATATAAAGAATAAGCAGCTCATAAGTTGTGAAAACCGGCTCATATATGAAATTGTGAAAGAGGAGATGACTATTTATTCGAGCTTAATAGGCTTGTACAGAAGCTTTTTAATAAAAAAGCTGTTTTTGTAAACATTGTGGCTTTTAAACCAGTCAGATGAGGTTGATTTCCACTCCAGATGCTCGTATTCCGCTGGGATGGCGGTGTTCATCTTCCGAATAGTAGTGATCAATGTCATTCAAGTACATTGTCCTTGATTCATTGCTATGGGAATTTATTCATTCCACAGTCTCCAATTACCGTAGATGCTCACACTAGCGTCTCTTAATAGCAACAATCTATGTGAAAAGTGCCAATAAGAAACGAACCCTTTTAATACAATCTCCTTTCAATATGACCCATACACAATCTTCACAACCCCGCCGCTCTGATTGTAGGTCACTTCCTTCCATTGACTGCCGCCATTCACGCTGCGATAGGTAATGATTGTATAACTGCCCGATGTTCTCCTGTAGTATTCCTGCCATGTGACCCCGCCCTGGCCACCGCCGTCTTCGGAGACTTTCGACCCGTCTCCTTCAGATGCGAGGACAGGGAAACCACCGGCTGATAGGATTAACAGTGAAGCCAAGAACCATTTGACTGAATCATGCATGAATCTTTTGATCACAACCACCTCATTTTGTTATAAAATGGTATTAATGCAAGGCCATCATACTATACATATTCTTTGTCCTCTTTCATCACGAAACACCATGTAGACCTGTTTAAGATGGAAACCATCGCCCGGTCTTTTCATTTCTCAAAAGTTATTAAAATATGAATGAGTTGAATCAAGATATGCGGGCGAGAAAAAAATATAACGACGAAAGGGGAAAGTCATTGATAAAAAATAAACGGTATCTCATACTGTCAGCCCTTCTATTTCTCATCTGCATGACGCTGTATTTTCCGTTTCCCGACAACGAGATGATTGCAGCCGATATGACGTTCATGTCATTTCCCATCCATGATCAAAATGGATATCATCCACTTGCCTTTTTCGGTTCAGCCATGATGATTGTGGCGATCGTTTTTCTGGTGAAGAGTTTGTCCAAATATCATATACGGACGGTGCTGCTTACCTTGGTTGTGTATTCATTTCTACCGATCATGCTCATTACTTTTTATCAGGAAACGATCGGAACCGGCATTCATGCTGTTTCATATGACGGTCAGGGAACATGCGATTTCGAGGGCGTAACAGAAGTTGAATTGAGAGGGAAGTGTGAACTAAAGCTGGAGAATCACAGTGGCAAACCGGTCACATTCGACCTTGTGTTCCGTGATACATACTATCCTGAATTTCACAGGAAGATCACCTCACTGATGAATATCAACGGTCCTTACACCATCACCCTCGAAGCTAACAGTGAAAAAGTAATTCAACTGAATGAATTACTGAATGTATCCAATGAGCCTGAAGCGATTGCAAATGGAGGTTCTCAATATATCCGGATCACATTGATTGAAGGGGAAAAATCACGGAAAATGTAGTCACCACCTTCTGTTTCTTTCCTGGCGGACGTTGTATCATAGAGAGTGAGAAAGGATGAGAGATGATGAATTTAATCTATGAAAGTATTCCGGCTCAGCAGTCGGAAATCTGCAGGGATTTGTGCAATGAATTAATGAGCTTCCAGAAGTCAAAGGCAAGGATCCACCCTGAATGGTTTGACACGATGAATTTTGACACCCGGCTCGTTCCGTCGATCGAAAAAGCGCTGCACAATTTTCTCGTAGTCGTGAAGGATGGGGATCAGGATGATAAAATCGTGGCCTATGTGTATGCAAATATTTCACCAAAAGAAACGTATGTGAATGATTTCGCCACTTTCTTTAATCTGTCGTCGGTGGAAAACGACAACGTCGGGTGTTTATCGCAGTTTTACATAAAAGAAGGTTACCGCCAATACGGAATTGGTTCGAAACTGTTTGATCTGTCGATGCAGTGGCTACAGACATTTGATGACGTAGAGGATTATTTCGTCTTCACTTCGAACGGCAATGCTGATGCTCTTGCTTTTTACCAACGGAAAGGCTTCACCATATCCCATGACATTCTCGGCGGATTTATCACCGTTCTGCGTACGAAGAGAGAAAGGAGTGTGCAAGCATGAACCGAAAAGTAGATGGTTTTCTCAAGAAAACGAAGAAATGGAAAGAAGAGTTCGGTGAGTTAAGGAGGATCCTGCTGCAATTCGAAGAGCTGACGGAGGTTATCAAATGGATGCATCCCTGCTATACACTGGGTGATAAAAATATCGTGCTCATGCACGGCTTCAAGGATTACTGTGCCTTGCTGTTTCATAAAGGTGCACTGATGAAGGATCCAAACTCAATCCTCATTCAACAAACGGAAAACGTACAGGGAGCCCGTCAGATCAGGTTCAAAAACGTCGAGGAAATCCTGGAATTGGAGCCGGTTTTGAAAGCCTACATTGAAGAAGCCATTGCCGTGGAAAAAGCCGGACTAGAAGTGGACATGAAGAAGACGGAAGAATATGCGATGCCGGAAGAGCTTCTTGAAAAATTTGAGCATTCACCAGATCTAAAAACAGCATTCCAAAAGTTGACGCCAGGCCGCCAGCGTGCGTACATCCTCTATTTCTCCAAAGCGAAGCAATCCAAAACCCGGGTGGCGAGGATTGAGAAATATGCAGAACAGATTCTTGCCGGAAAGGGTCTGAATGATATATGAGGACAGGGAGAGCGTCAAAAGCTGTGATGATGAGGGGATTCCTTATGATCACAGGTATCTGTTGTTTTTTATTGATTTCAGAATATTTACATAACAAAGAGGTCGATGGGCTCATCAGCAAATGTGAGGGAAATGGCGGGGAGAGCACACTGACCATTCACAATCGCCTGACGAATAGCTATACATTTAACTGTGAGAAATGAGACTCCCTGTGATAAAGAGGAAAGGGTGAAACAGATGAATTTTGAAAAAAATGAAGCGGTTCAGCTTCTCGGGCGGACGCCGGTTACATTGCATGCCCTGCTCTCCGGTTTGGGGGACGGCTGGCTGATTGCAAATGAAGGGGAAGGAACGTGGACACCATCCCAGGTAATCGATCACTTGATAGAATGTGAAAAAACCAACTGGATACCGAGAATCGTGTCCATCATAGACAGTAGGGGAAACAGGGATTTCCCGCCTTTTGACAGGGACGCACACCTCACCTATCCATCAAGCACAATCGATCAAAAGCTTTCTGAATTCACGCAGCTCCGCATGCAGAATGTTGAAAGATTAAACACGCTGATCTCTTGCCCTGAAGATCTGGAACGTACCGGAATCCATCCTGCCTTTGGGGAAGTGAAGCTCAGTGAACTGCTGTCCACATGGGTCGTCCATGATCTTACCCACCTGTCCCAGATCGTCAGGGTCATGGCAGAGAGGTATCGGGAGGATGTAGGTCCCTGGGAAGCTTATTTAGGGGCGTTGAAGGTAGGGCGCAACGATGTTTGAAGCCCACGATCCAACAACATGGCAGGGCCTTTTTTCACTTCTTGCTTTGATTTTCTGTTTTTATTTTACACTCACATTCTTTCAATATGTAAAAAACGGTGACGAGCGCCTTGCGAATCAAAGTAAATTGGCTGCTGTCCTATCCTTTGCATTGAGCCTGCTGATTCCAGCAATCTAAGCTGTTTTAAGTAATGAGCTTCATAGGAGGGAATTATGTCCAAAATCAATCTGTCCTTGATCATTGCCTTTGGGCTATCGATCTTCGTCCCGCTGTTTCTTCTGGCCGGACATCAGATATGGGAGCACGTCACCAATGATGAAGAAGAAATAAAAGACATCGTCCTGACTTCTTTAAAGGAAAGATACGGTGAGGATTTTACCAACATTGAATATATTGATTACGTCCAGCCAATCAACAAGCACAAATTAGAGGCTCAATCAGTGCGTACCGGATGGCGTTTTAACGTTTCCCTGGATAATGGAGACCTCCGGGATGAATACGGATTGTACCGGGATGTCCGTGAGACTGTCTAACGTCACGTCTCTATGGACAGTTATTATTTAGAGGTTGATTCGGAAGTCAACCTGCTCAGCAGTTCCCCGGGACTGGAAAACAGTGATCTCTCCGTCCACATCATCATAGCCGGAACGGACCGTGAAGTGGACAGTGAAAAACTGGTTGCCGTGTATCAAGATCTGATGAAAATGAGATTTAAACAATTTACGCTGTCTTTTGCGCTGTTTGACGAAGAAACACAACCTTTTTTTGGAAATATGAAGGAAACCGGTTACGAAAACTATGAGCAGTCACACCGGCAGACCGCATCATGTTCACTTACCTTCCCGGGTGGAAATGTCGATGCATCCAACGTCCTGAATCATTGTGAATGAATACGTTTAAAGAGGTGAGGTCCATGATTTCGTTTCTTCTTTTTTACCTTCTCGTCATCCCCTTATGCGTTCTGCTCCATGAGATTGGTCATGGGCTTGGGGCAGTCGTGGGTTCGGGCGCCCATGCTCATGTCTATTTAGGCAGCAGGGAAGGAAGGGAACAAGTAAAACTGGGCAGGATGCACTTTCACATCATCTGGTCTTACAGCGGATACTGCTCGTGGGACGGAAGCCTGTCCAATCGGAGGAAATTGGCTGCCCTTGCCGGAGGACCGTTGATGTCTCTTCTCATCGCTTCAATTTGTGGGTGGTTATCCGTCATGACCCCGGACGGCGCACTCTTTTCCATACTCCGGGGAACAGCCATTTTCAGCACCATCCAATTCTTCCTGACCGCATGTCCGATGACGTATCCTGGATGGATGAAAGGATATGGGGGGCTTCCTTCGGATGGGATGCAGATGGTGAGGTTGATTAAAAAATTCCAATAAAGGAGGTTGAATGATTATTTCTTTTAAGCCTATTGTATGGCTTCTACTGGCGCTATTGTTAATAGGGTGTGCAAATGACAACCAGTATACAGATATTAAAAACGATGAGTTGTTGGTGAAGCATTGGGAGTATTTAGATGAGGAAAGAAAAATCGCACTCATCAAGGAAGTTCTAGAAGAAGATAGAATACATATCAGTGATCAGAATTTTAAAGAATCAAAACAGAGCATCTTAGCACTTTTCGATAAAGGATTGGAATTAACACACGACAGGGAAAATAATTTAAAACATTCAATGATAGCATTTTATCAAAACAGAGATATCCCAGAAGAAAACTAACCATGTAAATGGACTTTCTCAAAGTTTCACTTGTGAAACTCCTTGCTGTTTGAAATAATTGGTATAACAGTAAAATATTAAGAGGTTACATATGGAAAACTCACATCAACTTGTTCTATCCATCTTATTTATCTTCGGCTCGGTTGGAACGACCGTCATTCTTTACAATGACCTCGACCATCCGGTGTTCTTTGGTTTTATCATAGGGTATCTGATTTATATATTCCTATTATGCGGGTTTATGGTCTTGATGATCGTAAAAAATATGAAGAAATTAAAAGGGCCTCAGGTAAGAAAGAAGTTTATCATCTTTATCAGCTTGTTCATCCCCCTCAGTATCGGACATTTCTTGCTGATCCATTTCATCCAGGATTCCAGTTCAGACATCTGGGATCTCGGCATTCCATTCGGTGTTTCAGTCGGACTGACATTTTCTGATCTGATGTTTGCAAGCAAGAAAGACGATTGAACGCAATGGGGGTGAAAAATATGCTGAAAAAGTTTCGGATGATCTTCTCGACTTTGACTTTACTGCTTGCGCTTTATGGCCTGATCAGTGATCACTTTGAGTACATACATATCATGATCATGTTTTTGGGCATCACCATGTTGCTCATGGGATTAGAAGAATTTCGTAAGGAACGAAAAGAGAAGAGTGTTATATTTTTACTCTGTTCGGATTGGCGGTTTGGGTGTCAATCAAAGGGTTTCTATTCACCTGATTAGTTCACTACATACCTATTAGAATTGAAGGAGCGACACTCATGCTACCACCACAAAGCATTCTCTCAACCTGGCAAAAGTTCGACGGTTTCCCCATGGAGACGTTGACAAAGGCATGGATCAGCCGGCAGGGATTCAGCCGGAAACAGAGGGCTGTATCCCAGATGAAGGAACACAGGGAACAGTACGGCATCACCGGCAACTGCTTTGACCTTGCCATCTGGTTATTGGACGAATTCAAGAGAGATGGCATTCAAGCTTACCCAATCGGCCATCACCTGAATTCCAGTGACGCCCACGTCGCCGTCATCGCATTGGATGATAGGGGCCAACGCTATCTATGCGATTTGGGAGATCAGTGGTTGAAACCTATATTAATAGACAGTAACGCCGACTCTTATTCTGAGGAAAAGCAGAGCGGCTTCTTCCCGGCAGCGGACGTCATGGTGCTGCCGGATGACAGGGAGGTAACGATACACTATCACCGCCCCAACGGCAAAGTGTCCAAGCAAACTTTCCACACCCAACCGATTGAGTTGGCTCACCTTCTGCAGGCAGCCGAGCATTCCCAACAACATATCAAACCACAGCCCCTCCTTGAATGTCGGGTGCCGTACAAATCAGAAACGGCTCACTGGGAATTTTATAACTGGGAAAGCTTCCTGAGTACCAGCGAGGGACTTATGAAGGAAGAACCGTGCAAAACACTGGAGGAATGGGTCACACGGATTCATGAGAGGACGGGGTATGATGGTGGGTTTTTGAGAGATGCTTTGGGGATTTTTGAAAATTGGAAGTGATTGATCCTTCTATCTGATTCAATCGCAATGGAGGGAGTATAGATGAACTCATTTTTACAGTTTTTCACTTATTTGATCGTCTCGATGGGCTTATTCTTTCTAATCGAAAGGTTGATAAGAAAAAAGTGGAATATCTGCTCACCTTATAAAAATGGTTTACAGGGGGTCAATTCCATCCATATATGGGGAAAGAGGACCTTATGGGCTGTTTTTTTTCTTAATACGGTCATTGTCCGCTCGGTGTGGATTAATTTCTCCATCATAATGGTGCTGTGTTTGTTTGATATTTTCATGGAATGGAAATTCAACACTGAGCGTAAGGAATATATGATTTCAATCGTCGGGCTTGTCTTCTTCATTGCTTTTGTTTCTGTCGGCTATACATTTGATTGGCTTTTATAAAATCGACACCAAGGAGGTGACTACATGGATCTCCCATTCAACCCCATCATTCACATTCTCCTCATCATCATTGTTTACTTATGCCTCGTGCATCTATTTCACCGGGGGGCATCCAGATGGTTTAGGGTGAAGAAGAGAAAATCCTTTTCAAGCGAGTACATCAACGCCCAGCATGAAAAAGGGGATAAATTCATCAGATCTGTCGCTGTAGTGACATTACTGGTTGGGTTGATCGTGGCCATTATGAGTGATTTCGAATCCTTTTTCTTCAGACCTTATATCATCGTAGCCCTATTTTTCGTCATCCAACAAGGATGGAGAGCATATATGGAGAGAAAGTGGCTCAATGACAAACGTGAATCCACTTTTACAATCGTAGAAACCGGATATCATATCATTTTAATGATCAGTATTTTAACTACTTATAGCTGGCTATATTAGGGGGAAAGAAGATGAGAGAAAATTTACAACTTGCCTGGATTGCTTCGTGGTTTGCGCTGGTCGGACAGCTTGGTTTGTTTATCGTGGTGGCCGTCATCACAGGGGATTGGCGGTACATCATGTGGAGTTTGATTGTCAGTATGATGGCAGGGGTTCCGGGCATGATCCAGACGTGGAGGGCCCAAAAACGTGTGAATGAACGGGCTGCTTTGCAGGACGAATAGACATGTGCATGCGAACCAGGGAAATGAAGCTGTTCTGCTTCTGTCTTTTCTTTCTGTTTCTCCAGGGGTGCACGACCTTGTCTCCGGAGGTGCATGTAATCGTGGAATGGGCTGATGTTGTGCGGTGGAATGGAAATACCTATTCGCTTGATGAAGAAAAGTCCCGGCAGGGGGATTACCGCATTCCGCATGAGGAGCTGTCCGTTGTATCTTTTACAGTTGTCGGCAGTGAGGAAGAAGAGAATCCCGCCTACGAGCTTCGTGATCATGAAGCCACCATGGCACCAACGGGTACTCGTATTCAATCTATAAAGGGGATTGACCCTGATCAGTATATCCTGGTTGGAAACAATGTGTACCGGGTGAGGGATTAAACAAGACATAAATCATACAGAAGCTGGTGAGTCGAATGGATATCGTATTTTTAATCGTTGTTTTTTCTTTGCTTGCATTGAGCGTTGTATCATTTACCCTGTTCATCAGGAGACTTGTGATTGGCAGTAAAGTAAGCCAGATGAATCACCACGCATCAGAAGAAATGAACAAAAAACTGGACCGGATTATTGAACTGCTTGAAGAAAAAAGACCGGGATCATGATGTGGTTATTCAAAGAGCATTCTTGAAATGCTCTTTTTTAGTGAGGAAGAACATATATTTGTTGTAATTCAATAAATATATACTATAATCATACTAACAATAAAGAATCCTGGGGGACAGCTCATGACAGCATTCACACAACTCATACGTTTCGGCTGGCAGCAGGCACTGTCCTGTCTTTTTCCCGTCGTCATATTTTCAACGCTTGCCATCACACAAATCATCCCGCTTCCGATCCTTCCGCGCTACGACTGGATTCTGTTGAACTGCATCGGAATGCAGTGGATGATGCTCCGCTCCGGTCTCGAAACAAAGGACGAGCTGAAAGTGATCACAGTGTTTCATTTGATCGGCCTTGCACTGGAGCTGTTTAAGGTTCAAATGGGTTCCTGGTCTTATCCGGAAGCAGGATATTCAAAAATATTCGGTGTTCCCCTCTATAGCGGCTTCATGTACGCAAGTGTCGCGAGCTATCTGTGTCAGGCGTGGAGAAGGCTGCGGGTAGAACTGATTCACTGGCCATCCCCTTGGGCAGTCATTCCCCTTGCCACAGCCATCTACTTGAACTTTTTCACACACCATTATTGGATTGACCTGCGCTGGTGGTTATCGCTTCTGGTAATCGTCGTTTTCTGGAGGACATGGGTGACTTACGAAGTCGGAGGAACAAGCTACCGGATGCCACTCGCACTTTCCTTCGTGCTGATCGGCTTCTTCATTTGGGTTGCCGAAAATATCGCGACGTTCTTCGGCGCATGGGAATACCCGAATCAAGCCGATGCCTGGAGCCTCGTGCACCTCGGTAAAGTGAGTTCATGGCTGCTCCTCGTGATCGTCAGCTTCCTCATTGTAGCTTCACTGAAGCGGGTGAAGGCAAGCGGTTCATTTTCAGACCAGGGAAAGTACAAGGAAACACCTATCAAATCATAAATGGAGATGAAACAATGAATACGCAATGGCCAATCGTGCAACTAAGGGAACTGGCCCTTACAGACACCGAAGACCGTTATCAATGGTGCCTTGACCGGGAAGTGACCAAACATCTGAACATGCCTGAAAAATATCCCCCATTCACGAGGGAAGAAACCGAAGCCTGGATCTCCATGAGTATCAACAAAACCAATGGCTACGAACAAAAAGCCATCCTCACCGAAACAGGTACCCACATCGGCTGGATCGACCTGAAAAACATCGACCCCTTAAACAAACACGCAGAATTAGGTGTCGCAATCGGCGATAAACGCTATTGGGGAAAAGGATACGGAATCGCCGCCATGCACCACATGCTGCACTGGGGATTCAGCGAACTCGACCTGAACAAAATCTGGCTCAGGGTCGAAGTGGATAATGAAAAAGCCATCAAGTCCTACAAGCGGATCGGCTACATAGAAGAAGGGATTTTAAGACAAGACAGGCTGCGAAACGGTGAATATGTCGACCGATTGAGGATGAGTATGCTGAGAAGTGAGTTTTTAGAGATAGAGAGAGTGTGAGAGAGCTTTCTGAAAAAGGTGATTCATTGGTTTTTGCGTCACTTTCAGGATTTATGCGTCTGAAATCTCAGTTATGCGTCACTTTTTAATTTTATGCGTCAAACCAATAGAGGAGGACTCTCTATGAAAAAACTACGAAAATTAGTATCTTTGATTTCCCTGCTTTTCATTGTTGCATGTTCACCTCAAGAGCATGTCCAGGAAGTAAAGGTAAAAGTCTGGTCCGGTGAGAAAATGCAAAGCGAAACAGCATTCTTCAAAGATGAAAACTCAATTGATCAATTCGTCAACCTCACCAAATCTGCCAAAAAACTCGATGACTCGAAAATCATCAAAACCCCTCCGATGCTGACCTATACGTTGATCATGGAAGACGATTCCGACAGCGAGTATCATTTATGGGTCACGGAAGAAGGAGAGGGATATGTTCAGGAACTGATTCCGAATAACAGCTCTACATATGAATTGGAGGATGGGGCTGTTAGAGGGATTTTAGACATCTTGCATGAAGTGAAGGGAACTGAGCCAGCAGCAAAAATAGATTTTGAATGATGATTGAATACAGCTTAAAAGGAGGACTCTCAATGAAGAAATGGATCCTGTTATTCATCATAATCTGCCTTACCACAACCGCATGCACCAATTCACCTCACACTATCAAATTCGATCATGCCGATCTGTCTAAGGAACTCAAGAAAGAAGGCATCAACCCAAAATTACCTACTCAATTTCCAATGAAAGTGGAGAAATATGAGATTCAGCGGCCTCCCCATGAATCGGTTATTCATGAAATCATGTTCACTGGGGAGAACGGAGAGATTTTCAATCTGAGGGTGCATACCGGAGAAGTCACGTTTGGGGAAGATATGAAAGAGGAAGAGGTTGAAATCAGCGGAGATCAAGGCTTTTTCTCTGACCACGATGCAGCCGGACTTGAGGTAGTCTGGGAAGACGGAGAGTATACATATTTGCTAAACTATCAGACGGTCGGTTTAGACACGGAAGTGACCAAGGAGACGATGATTGGTGTAGCGGAATCATTTAAATAATGGGTGCGAATGATGTCGAAGAAATGAACCCGGCAGAATCAGGGTGAGTATATAAGACTAGCAAATGCCTACCTCTTATGTTGATTGTAAAAATCTTTAGTGAAAAAGGTCGAATTTTGTTAACGTATTCTTCATCAAGACCACGGAGAAACACAACACTACCTCAACATCCCTATCCTATCATGTAGTCGAATACATATTTGGGATAGGAGATGGTGAATGTGAAAAGGAAAGTCGTGTTGGGAACAGGGTTGGCATTAAGTTTATTGATCAGTCCATTGAGCCAGGTTTCTGCAGAGGAGCGGACAATTGGGGACGAAAAGCAGGTAGAGAATGTGGCCCACCGCGGGGCTTCAGGTTATGCGCCTGAAAATACGCTGGCAAGCTTTGATCTGGCAGTGAAAATGAAAGCTGATTATATTGAACTTGATGTGCAAAGAAGCAAGGACGGAGAATTGATCGTCATCCATGACACGACAGTGGACCGTACAACTGACGGGAGTGGAAAAGTAGCCGACCTGACCCTTGAGGAGCTTGAAAGTCTGGATGCTGGAAGCTGGAAAGGGGAAGCGTTCGCCGGAGAGCGTCTGCCCACATTCGAAGAAGTACTGGACCGTTATCGTGGTAAGATTGGGATTGTCATAGAATTAAAGTCTCCTACACTATATCCGGGCATTGAGGAACAGGTGGCTGAGGCATTGAAGGATCATCACCTGGACACCCCTCAAAACGATAAAATCATGCTGCAGTCATTTGATTTTGAATCAATGAAAAAAATGGACGAGCTGCTTCCGAAAGTACCTGTCGGTGTTCTGGCGTGGGACCCGGCAACGACAACACCTGAAGCGTTGGAGGAAATTTCTGCTTATGCAGAGTGGTACAACCCAAGTTACGGCATCGTCACCGAAGAGGTTGTCGAAAACGTTCATTCCCTTGATATGCAAATGGCATCCTGGACTGCACGCAGTCAGGAAGCAGTGGATTTCCTGTATGAGATGGATGTTGACGCCATCATCACCGATTATCCTGATTATGTGGATCCTAGGAAAAAATAATTCTTAACTAGCATGATAGCTATCATACAGACTGCTTCCTTCAATCAAGAAGGGAGCAGGCTTTTTTTTATCTTTGAGAACCTATTCATCTTTAGTACAATGAAGGTATAATTTTACATCCATTAAGGAGGAACATATATGGCATCGTCTGTACGGATCAGGGATTATGGGGTGGAGATTGGGAAATTACGAACGGGTGTGACCAATTCAATCAGCGATGTGGAAGGGGTCACGGTCGGTCAGGTCACACTGAGCGACGGGGACAAACAAACCGGCGTCACCGCCATCCTTCCCCACCAGGGAAACCTATTCAGAGAAAAGTTAATTGCCTCAAGTCATGTAATCAACGGATTCGGAAAAACGATGGGACTGATGCAGATCAATGAACTGGGCACCCTTGAATCCCCGATCGTGCTCACCAATACATTTGGCATCGGAACGGCGGCAGATGCATTGATTCAATATATGCTGAATAGAAATCCTGAAATCGGGAGAACGACGGGTACATTCAATCCAGTCGTATGTGAATGCAATGATATGTTCTTAAATGATATCCGGGCCGGATTTGTGACGGTAGAAGATGTGCATCATGCATTGGAGACAACGGGCAAAACAGTAGAAGAAGGAACGGTCGGTGCCGGAACCGGCATGCTTTGTTATTCACTGAAAGGGGGAATCGGCACCGCGTCCAGGCTGATGGAATTTGAGCACGGTACTTATACGATGGGTGTGCTCGTGCTAACCAATTTCGGCATTCTCAGTGACCTCACAGTGAACGGGAAACACGTCGGAGAAGACCTCAAAAAAGCCATTCTCCAAAAGCACGAAGAACAGGACAAGGGTTCGATCATCGTCATCGCAGCTACAGATCTGCCTCTATCAGAAAGACAACTCAACCGTATCATCAAACGTTCTGTGACCGGATTATCAAGAACCGGCTCCACCATCACCACCGGAAGCGGGGAAGTGGTGATCGGATTCTCGACAGCCACCAAAATTCCCCATGAAAGAACGTCCCAGTGCCTCACTCTTCCAATGATCCACGAGGAAGACATAGACCTTGCATTCCGGGCGATCGGCGAAGCGACAGAGGAAGCTGTACTTAACTCTCTCATCACCGCCACATCGGTCGTGGGAAGGGATGGGAATGAGAGGCCTGCGTTGAAGGATTTGATTGGGGAGTTTGGGATTAAATTAACATAAAAATTGTTATACATATTTATATTAAAGGAGCAATCACATGTACTGTGCCTGCAATACATCACAAACAATCGACATAAAATTAGAAGGCGACGTAGATACAGACCCTTTCTGGTGTAGTCTTTGTGGATGGAATTTAGATATTGATGAAATACCATTGTCTTCAGAGCTGAAAGAAAAAATTAACACGTGGGCATCTTCTTACGGGAACTGGATCGATTGGGACTTAGATCAAATAAAACCAAATGGTGTTCAGATGGAAGATGAGCATAATAGGTATGGTGTAGAATTATATGAATTATTGAAGAAGGAACTTGGGAGTATGTATAATATTAAATTCTATCCTTCCACTATGGGCCGTAGGTATACGAATCAGGATTCTTCACGGTAAACAGTCTAACAATCAAATCTTTGCACCATACTACTATGTTCAGAATTCTAATGAAATGAATTACTTAAAACACGAAAGAAGTAATTACGGAAAGAACATTAATCATCGATGTTCTTTTTATTTTGTAAATAATTACAAAATCACCGAACCCTTTTTCAATTTTCATAGTAATACTTTTAAAGAATGTGAAGGGGGTAGATTGATTAATATTAATATTTTTAGTGGTTGTAACGTGCATGAAATTAGTTTAGAAGACTCTTTATCAAATGAATGGTCCAGGCTGATGGGACTTTCATTCTCACTATCTATTACTTTCTAATAAAAAGGAGTGACAATCATTAGTGTTCATCAACGAAACCAAAGCCGCCGCCATCTTCAACGAATATAGAGACTATGTGTACAGAACTGCCCTCTTGCTGACCAGGTCGAGAAGTCTGGCGGATGATATCACGCAAGAAACCTTCATTAAAATCTTGAGTAACTACGATACATACGACCCGGCGAGGCCGATCAAGCCTTGGATTTATACGATCACCATGAATGTTGCCAAGACTGTCATGAAAAAACAGAAAATCTTGAAATGTTTATCATTCTTTTCTGATGATCTGTCGCCGAATCATATCGATTCAGTTGAAGAGGTTTTTCAGAAGGAAACAGAAGTGCATGAACTGTGGGAAGTGGTCAACTCCCTTTCCTGGAAGAGTAAAGAGATCATCATTCTCCATTTTTACTCGGAGCTGACCTTAAAGGAGTGTGCTCATGTTCTCGGGATTCCGGTTGGGACAGCGAAATCTCGGCTACACACGGCACTGAAGCAATTAAGGAAGCTTGAATTAAAGAAGAAAATTGATTTTTCCGAGGCGGGATTATATGAAAAAGGATGACCTGAACGTATTATTTGATCATATTGATGCACATGAGAAATCATCGGTAGAGTTTCAGACAGTGTGGCGCAAAGCACACCGGTCAAAATGGAAAACCAGACTCTTTCAATCTGCACGTTACAATGTTGCATTGCTTCTGATTTTCTTCATCATGACGCCACTCATTGGGTATTATGCAATCAATCAGCACACGACAGCTGGTTCAGGACAGAGTGGTGCCGGACCAACACAAATGTTTAATCTTTCAGGAAAAGTGTACAATTTTCCTAACCAAATTGTCATCAAAGGCACGAGTAATCTGCCCGAGGGGACGGTTCTGGTGGTTGAGCATGTAAAACGGAATGGAAAGACGCTCATCTCACATGACACCTTCAAAACGGATAAAGAGGGAACTTTTCAATACACAACAGATCGACTGGAACGGGATCAGGAATATATCCTGGACGTAAAGTTATACCCCCATAAACAATCTCCTCAAGTAAAAAAGGTCCTTGGGAAAAGGGGAGAACACTTAAACACATTCACGGAGAAAGACATTGGATTTCACTATGAAGTAGACGGGAAGCAATATAATGGCATTCGGATGCTGGGGCTCGTGAATAAGATTGAAGACACCGCTCAGCTTGTAGGATCTGAATTTTTAATGGGATATGAGGAATTTATAAGCAGTCACTGAATAAAAAGAGAAGCTAATCCACAATCGGATCAGCTTCTTTTGAAATGGCTCTATTCGCATAGATTATTGCTTTTTTGACCATCCTTTTACGCGAGGTATAAAAAACAGCCATTCCTATGTAGGAATGACTGTATTTTTTATTCCGTTAACCCCCCGTTGAATGAAGTCTTATTAAATACCTAATAACTTTCTTAATTCGTTTATATCTTTAGCAGAAACAATAAACCTATTTTTTTCCTGACCGATAAACATTATTACACTTTCTTCTCCCGGATTTCCGAGTAGGAGATGTAATCCTTGAGTTTCCCCATTTGCATAACTAAGCAACATGTCATAGTCAGGTTTTTCCTTAGTCACATCCATTTCTTGGTTTAATCCTTTGGTATTTTTCAGAACTTCTTCAAAACCTAATATGGTTTCTTCTTTATTAATCGTTAGGGAATAGTTTTCATTTAACCCACCATATCCTTCAGATTTTGAAATTGAAACTTCAGTTATTGTATCTAATAATGTCATTCGTTCTTTTGTGGATTGGCAGCCAACTAAAGTAATAGCCCCACATATCAATAATGCTAACACCATAAACTTTTTCAAAAGTATTGCCCCCTCGCTAATTTAACATAAGCTTATTTTAACAAGTATTTATCGTTATTCAACAATTTAATCCATTTTATCAGTATATTTTTATTGTTTTATAAAATGAACTTATTCAAATTCAACCAAAAATAAAAAGCATCTATCATTATGTGAAATGCTTCAATTGTGTTTTTGTTATCTGAATAAGCGTCTCTATACAATACCATAAAAAGTAAATTATACCTTCTTATAATTAAAAGCAACAATCTTTACGAAAAGAGCCTTTGAAATAAACATTGAGTTCCACCTAAATATTTGAAATAATTGGTAGTGAATGCACTATAAAGGGAGAAAAAAGATGAATGAACCTATCGTGATGAAAGACGCATCACCGACTTTAGAGGAATACATCTACCTGTGCAGCAGTGTCGGGTGGACTGATTATATGAATTTCCATGCAGCAGAGCAATCTCTCCGGCAATCCTTATTTTCAGCGATTGTGAAAGTGGATCAACTGATCATCGGCATGGGGAGAATTGTAGGGGACGGTGCGATTTATTTTTATATCCAGGACATTATCGTCCATCCAGATTTTCAGGGCCGGGGGATTGGCAGGGAGATTATGGATGCATGAATGAATTTTCTTGCTAACCATGCTCCTGAAAAAGATTTTATCGGCTTGTTCGCGTCCAATGGAAAAGGGATGTTTTACGAGAAATATGGATTCAATGATTATTCGCCTAATATGACAGGCATGTTTAAGGTGATGGGGGAATAATACATATTTTCAAAAATAAATTTAATAGAGTTGAAACCAAACATGCTTTGTCTGGTCTCTCATGTTGACCCACTTTCTTCCTGGTGCTGGGAGTTTTAGGCCAACCTACAGAGGGTAAAGCTATCCTGAAAAAATATTTCATTTGATCAAGGAGATGCTTTATGGGGAATAAGATAGAAATACCAACAATATCCATCATTGGATTATTGGCTTTATCGATTGTTTTTGGTTGGTTCAGATATGGATTTGGTTTATTATTGCCAAAATTCAAGGAAGATTTTAACCTATCTGCTTCTGTACTGGGTATTATCTCCAGTTTAACGTTTCTATCTTTTTTAGTAGGAGCTCTAATTGTTATAATCCTGGTATCACGAAAAGGCTCTCGTCCTGTGATCCTTGCAGGCATTTTTGCAGTATCAACAGGATTGTTGATGGCTGCAATAACACATAACAGCATGATCTTTGCTATTGGATGTACGATTGCAGGATTAAGTCCTGGATTAACGTGGTCATCATTTTCAAACAGTGTAAAACAGCACGTGAAGGAAAGAATCCAGAATCGATCTCTTTCAATCATCAGTACCGGTTCTACCGTAGGGTTAGTGATGATTTCTTCATATTATCTTCTGACAGATGGAGAATGGAGATTGATCTGGGCAACCGGAGGAATAATCGGTTTTGTGATTTTAGTATGGGGATATCGAGCTATTCCAGTTCTCAAAGATAAGCAGACTAGTGGGGATCGTAAACAGATTAATGTTAGGGCATTCATGACCAATCAATCTAAACCGCTTTTTTTGGCTTCACTTTTATTTGGAATCAGTGAAGCAACTTATTGGACATATTCGGCAGACTTTGTTCAGGAGAACTTCACGATAAGTCATGCCAACGCCATTTTCTTTCTAGTTGCAGGTGTCGGAGGGATTGCCGGACTGTGGGCAGGTGACTTCATAAACAAGTTTGGTTATAAAGTGAGTTTTGTTTTTACTGTTCTTCTTTATTCAGGGAGCATAGCATTACTCTTTATAGCTGAAGATTGGTTACTCGTTTGCATATCCGGACTATTGTTTGGTTGCTCATTTATGATTTATGCAGCTTATCTGGCTATTTGGAGTTCAAAGGTGTTCCCTTCAATGCCGGCCCAAGGTTTCAGTTTCAGTATTGTGCTACTAAATATCGGTGCCATCATAGGACCAGCCGTATTCGGTGCCATTTTAGCATTTGTCGCATATAAATGGATATTCTTGATGGTAGGAATAATAGCTTCTCTGAAAGTCATGCTATTCCCGGTAACCGAGGAGACTGCATAAAATCTCTTAGATTCTCAATTGTCACACATAAATAATATTTTAAACTTTTGGCTTACCTTACAGTTGGTAAGTCTTTTTTTAAGAAATATTTGATTTAATGGTAATGATTTGAAATAATTTATATGAAGTTATTGTGATGAAAAAAAGTTTGTAAATCATTGAATCTATATTGATAACAAAATCGTCTAACTTATAAGGAGGTCATAGCATTGAAGTACATCATTCAATACGGAACAGCCCTCATCATCCTAGCCATTTCAAGTTTTTCCGCATGGTACGAAGGCAGTGCGATCAGGGATTACCCCTCCGAGTGGAAGTACACGGCGCTATATTCAAAGATGATGCACGGTGATGTCACCACGCCCGGTGATATTTCACAGCTCGATCATTTTATTTATGCGGCGAAATTCCATCCGTTCTTTCCAATATTCATGGCCCTCAGCATGTCTTATCTTCTCCTTATAAGCGGCGTGAAGTACTTGAAGCATCGTCCCAACATGAGGATGTCTTTTTTCCTAATACTAGCGGCCATTCATCTCCTTCTTTTCCAATTGGTTTCTGCTTCACCAACAGCTGGTGGACAGACTTTCACCATCACTTTTATGATTTTGGGCATGGTTCATCTCTTACTTGCGTTTATGATTTATATTCGCAGTAAAAAAGAGGACCGGCTGGAGGAGGACCCTATTCTGACAAAATAAGGAGGACCAATATGTGGTGGATGCAAGGATTCTATCATTACACTTGGAAAGTCAATGGACTCGCTATTTTAAGCTTTACCTCCAACTGTTTGAGGACAGTGATAAAGGCAGAAACGGATTCGCAGAAAGCGTAAAATCGTTTCTTGCCTGTTGGAATAGCATGTGCGGAAAGATCGCGGTCGAAAGTGTATTTGATCATGAACGGATGAATAGTATCTACAAAGAACTCTCTACATCCATCAAAGAAAATAAGCGGCTTAGGGCGGCATTGATTTATGACGCACAAACAATAGCCGAAACTTCTATGGTTTGCAGTGGTTTCTCTGCAGGAAGTTTATCTCTATCCTTCAAAACCTCAGTTACTATTAAACTTAAAGAAGTCTTGTGAAGAAGATCAATGAAAAGTACATATACAGCATAAAAAGGGGACATCACCATGAACAAGTCTACCATGGCGAAAACAGCAACACTGACAGGCATCATCATAACGTTCGCTTGTTTCTGGTTATACAGGGACTATCAAGACTCCTATCCTCAACCCCATCAAGCCATCCAAGAGGAAGAGAGTGATCTTCAGCTAATCACAGCCTACAAAACAAATGGAAAATCACTCCATTTGTTTATCAAAAATCATGACCATTTAGGTGCTGCATACGCTCATGAAGGCATATTCGGCTGGAAAAGTGACATGCTCACATGGGGACCGATGGATCAGAGTATAGATCGCCATAAGCTATCAGGCATGAAAAGTCACGGGGACAGCATACTGTATGGCCTGATCAGAGATGGCGGCGACCATGCAGTGAAAATCGATCACCAAAGTGCGGTCGTTATCAATCTGTCACTTTTACACCCAAAAGTGGTCGAGGAATATGACCTTGAAGGATTGTATCTATGGTACTTTGAGAAAGATCCTGATGTTACATATGAAATAATTCAGTTGGAGCGGAAGGATACGGATGAGATTGTGGATGAGGTAAATATATAACCATAAATGTTTAGTTTAATATGGGGGTGGTTTCAATCGTATCAAATAGTTTTCACAAACTAGAATTACCTGAACGGATTACATATTTACAAAACACCTTCCAAAAAACCTGGTCCATCCACTCCAGCACAAAATGGATTAAAAGTAATCCAGCCAAAGGACAATGCGGGGTAACAAGCCTGGTTGCAAATGATGTATTGGGAGGAGAAATCCTTAAAACCCCAATGACTGAAGGATGGCACTATTACAACCGATTTGAAGGCTGTCGACATGATTTCACTTCCTCTCAATTTCAAAAGCCAGTGGAATACGAAGACATCCCTTCAAGCAGGGAAGAAGCTTTTACCGATACTACGATTGAGCAATATTCTTATTTAAGAGGGTTGGTGTTGCTTGAATTGACGACTATTAACCAGCCGGAGGAGAGCTAATGAAATCGATCCATATTCTTCATTATGATGCATTTACAAACATACCCGACAAAGGGAATCCGGCAGGGGTCGTATTGAACGGAGATAAGCTGAGCGATCATGAGATGCAAAGCATTGCAAAGAAAGTCGGGTTTAATGAGACAGCCTTTCCTCTAATGTCAGGTGTTGCTGATATAAAAATCCGATTTTTCACACCTGAATCAGAAGTGAATTTATGTGGGCACGCAACGATTGCTGCACTTTACGCATTAAAGACCCGGGGGCTGCTTAGTGACAAACCGACATTAACGATAGAAACAAAGGCGGGAATTCTCCCAATTACCATCTCTTCAGGGAATGGGGACGGACCACTTATTACGATGGCGCAGGCGAAACCGCAGTTGGTTGAGTATGAAGGTTCAAAAAGAATTTTGGCACAGTCTATTGGACTAAAAGAGGAAGATTTACACACTGACTATCCGATTATGTTTGGGAGTACGGGAAAATGGACGTTGCTCGTTCCTATTCATTCTCTGGAAGCCTTTACCTCTATGAAACCGGATCATACATTGTTCCCCCTCGTACTATCCGACATACCACAGGCATCGATCCATCCATTTTGCCTTGAAACATATGATCCGGAAGCCCATATGCACGGTCGGCACTTTTCGGCCCCGTCGTCAGGTACAACTGAAGATCCGGTAACGGGTACGGCCTCTGCCGTCATGGGCGCTTATTATGCCCGGTACATCCATCCGCATCATGATGGCTCCCTTGACCTCATTGTTGAGCAAGGACAGGAAATAGGTAAGGATGGACGGGTGCACGTACATATTGCGAATCATGACGGTTCTCTGAATGTCTCCATTACTGGAAGGGCTGTATTTGTAAAGGCTCTTTTCGTGTAAAATATTGTTTTTAAAAGACTATAACGTTACTACTTTCTGAAATTCGAGAGGGTGGTTATAAGAAGTTACAGGCATAGCAAGCAAAGGTACAAAGTATTTGAATTCTGTTTAGCACTTTGATTTTGAAAATGAATTAGCGTTTAGTCCTGTGAGTTTAGCATTTTTCTTTGTCAGTTGATTGGAGCGGAAGATGCTCGACTCCTGCGGGAACTGATGGACAGGTGAGACCCCGCAGGACGAAGTCCGAGGAGGCTCACCGCCATCCCCGCGGAAAGCGAGCATCTGGAGCGGAAATCAACCGCACCTCGCTTGTTAATAAAATACTACAAGGAGCGAATATCATGAACCTTGTCACACCCATCGTCATAACAACTGCAGTATTATACTTAGCATGGAGAGTAGGGAATAAAGATAAAGAAGGGGAATAAAGTGGCTGAATAAGACACGACATCGCATTGCCCAAATGAATCGAAGGAGATGGAGAAATGGAAATAAAGAAAAGGTTGGGTCTCATTTCATGTAGTTTGTTCGCATTAAGTGCCGTTGCCTATGTAGTCATGCTTACAGGATATGATGGGTTACTTTTTATGGGGGCGCTGCTAGCCCTTGCTGGATTGATCACCGCTCTCTTTTCAGAGAAAGGCTTGTATAAGCGAATCGGGTTGATTGGTAATGGAACATTACTTGTCATTGTCATTCTTGTCCCGACGGTCGTAACGACATTTTTTTGGAATACGCCTTGAGTAAAGTGAAACTATTTTTTAGCAGGATCGTATATACAGACAAACCTTACAGAAATGGGGCAGTGTAGATGTATTGGTTAATCGATCTTGTTGAATCGTTCATTCAAGTGTTTCAAAATCGCCAGGACCGAAGGAATGGAAAGGTGTATAAGAGCAGCGAAGAGAAAATGGAGGAAGATTTCATCTCTTTCAAGAAGGATACGAAGGTGTTTCTGCTGGCGGCACTCATTGTGATCACAGCCGTTATTTGCGCTATTTTCCTTCTGTGATGAATAATCGTGGCAGGTACCCAATATATAATAGTGAAAGCTTATCCTATTATGTATCATAAGGTGCTGATCTTTTGTACAGGAACAGAAGTGTGAATTTCGTCATTATCTGCCTTATTTGTCTTTTGGTCATCCTCATTGTTCACGTGATATTCCATTTGAAGGTTTATATTGTATACAGTGCCAATGTAGGGTCCATTTTCATGATCGGGTTGATCATTTTTCTCATTACGCTCCTCTTTTTTAAAGGATGATCGAGCCCGTACGATACAGGGAAGGGAAGCCCAATGAAAACTTGGGGTTCTTTTTTTTATGAAAATATGATTGACATTCTCTACTGTAAATCATATTATTACAGTACAAAGATCAACTGTAACTTTTTTTATTCTATTTAGAAGGAGTGTGCTTTTACTATGGTAAATTTATATGTGACGCCAAGCTGTACGTCGTGCCGGAAAGCAAAAGCGTGGCTTGAGGAGCATTCCATCGAATATACCGAAAGAAATATCATAAATGAACCGTTGAATGTGGATGAAATTAAATCAATCCTTCGTCTGACTGAAAATGGAACAGAAGAGATCATATCGAAGAAGTCAAAGGCGTATCAGGAGCTGAACGTAGAGATTGATTCGCTGCCGCTTAAGGAACTATATACAATCATTCAGGAGAATCCGCAAATGTTGCGCAGACCGATCATCTTAGATGAAAAACGGTTGCAGGTAGGATACAATGATGAAGAAATCCGCAGCTTCCTTCCAAGGAAAGTGCGTGCAGTCTCGTTTCAAGAGTTACAACGATTGGCTAATTAACCGCCGTGCGGTCTCCTTGACAAGTTAAACTGTAACAGATAACATTGCAGTAATATTTCAGCGAGGGGAGGCATCCCATGAATAGTAATTTTACTCTGGCCATTCACAGTCTGACGTATCTTGCACTGCAGATGGACCGGATGTCTACAAGCGATGCGATTGCGGAAAGTGCCGGTGTCCATCCGGTCCGAATCCGTAAAGTGCTTAGTTTATTGAAAAAACAAGGATTCATCACCTCAAAAGAAGGTACAGGCGGAGGATTTATCTTCATCCGGGAATTAAGCGAAATCAATCTGTGGGACATCTACAGACTTACCTCGGAAGGCGCACTTCAACCGAAATGCACCGAATCGAACGAGGCTTGTGTCGTGGGGGCCAACATGAAAAGCGTCCTCTTTCACATCTTTCTCGGTGCTGAAGAGAAACTTGGCGATTACTTAAAGAATTATACAATCAAGGACATTGTCGATTTAATTAATAGAGAGAAATAAGCCATACTGATCGGGGAGGAGATTACACATGTCTAACAACCAATCAATCTTAAAAACAGGCGACTGGATCAAAGGAACTTCTCGGGAAGGTGAATTATTCATCGGGTATATCGAGAACTTTGACCTCCCTGGCGGAACCATCAAAGCAAAGATCGTCACTAGCGATAACAAAACAATCGAGGGTAAAACCATCCCGATGCTGAGCAAACAGGTTACACAAATCCCTGATGCGCCAGTGAAAAATAAAGAACAACTCCAACACTTGATCGATCTCGCCCTGGCGACAGGGGATAAAGAATGGTTCATGGAATTGACTTCGAAGTTGGAAAGCGATAGCGAATAGAATGTTGACAAATATGCGTCTCGGGATATCCTGGGGCGTTTTTCTTATAAAGGGATAAGGATTTACCCAAACCACTCTCCTGGTATAGATGCTTTTAGAGGTTCACCAACATAAAAAAGCCAACACTCCCATTATCACAATAAGAGCATTGACCTTTAACTGTCCTCATCCAATGACCGTCCCAACTTCCTATAAGTATTTCAATTCCTCTGTCAATCGGAGAAACTTCTCTTTATTCCGGTTACACAATGAATCATCAATTCCCTCTAATATCTGTTCTTTCCTAAATGTCATCAGGGATTTCTCCAGAACCATTTCTGCGAACAATGAATACAAATGCCTGACCTCACCCTGTGGGGAATTAAGTAAATGCTTTTTCATGAAAATCAGCTCCTTGCGTTGTTTTTATCTATATTCACCATTCTCAGAATGTTCAAACATAATTTTGTCGATTTTTGATGTCGATTATTAAAAAATCTCATACTCTGCATCTCTTATATGCTATTTTTCACATAGTAAAAGTATGAACATGTGTTAAATGATGCACAAAAGGTCCGTCCCTCATAAACAGGGACGGACCTTTCTATTCTTCATGCACCGTATCATTCTCCAGTTGTTCTTTCCTGCCCGCTTTCACCAGATAGTATGCGGTGATGGCAGAGGTGACCGGGATGGCAAGGGCGACGCCGATTCCTGCCGATCCGATGAAGATCATTTCTGACGTGAATACTTTGGAATTCACGATTTCCCCGATGGAATAGGAAAGATCCTTAAACCAGATTAAAAGGCCAAGATAGCCTCCAAAGAAAGCAAAGAAGAGGGTGTTGGCACTTGTACCTAGAATATCCCTGCCGATGCTCATTCCTGAAGAGAAGAGCGCCTTCCTTGATATCGAAGGGTTGTGATAAGCGATTTCCCGCATGGGGGAAGAGATTGATATGCTTACATCAATGATTGCCCCGATCGTACTCATGATAATCATAGATGCACCGATCTTGACGAAATCGACTCCGACGTAAAGGGAGAATGCCCCGATTTCTTCCGTTTCTTCCTCACTGAAGCCCTGGATCATCGCAGCGTCTGTCAGAGCAAGAATGAAGAAAATCAAAGCACCTGTCGTAATGATGGTCGAAATGAATGCTGTCATTGTTTTAATGTTGATTTCGCTGATATAAAAAAGGGAAATGCAGCTGATCAACACACATGCAATCAACGTCAGGACGATCGGGTTCATCGCAGGATCATTCATCATAATGATCGCAAGCAGCAGTACCCCTGTGTTCAAAAATAATGCAACGAACGATCGTGCACCTTTTTTGCCCCCGATACTGACCATCAGGATGAAAAGGATGATACCGAGAATGTATTGTACGCTCATGATTGCACCCTCTTCCTATTTACAAAATAGATCGCCGTGAAGATGCCGATCGGGATTGCAAGCACAATCCCGATGCCTCCGCTCAGTGCCCTTGTCATCTCGAGGGAAAGATTCATTGTAAGGGTGAAACCGAGGGGAGAGGCGTTTTTGAAATACAGGATCAACATCGGGATCCCGCCGCTGATATAGACGAAGAACAGGATATTGGTCATCGTCCCCATGATGTCTTTCCCGATATCAAACCCTGATTTGGTAAGGGCTTTGGTTGATATGGCAGGGTTCTTTTCGTATAAACCGAAAATGGAGGAAGAAAGCGTGATCGCTACATCCATGACCGCGCCTAAACAGCCGACGAGGATACCGGCCATAAATACCATCTGATAAGGTCTGGTCAGAAACTGCATTTCCTCATATCGCAGGCCTTTTCCGTCGGTGAACGAAACAGCCACATAGCTGATTGCAAGCGTCAGGAAGGTTCCAATCAGGGTTGCCACCACTGCCGCATAGGTTTTCTCGTTAAAGCCGTTCACGAAAAGGAGCGATACAAGCGTAAAGGCGATGACCCCGATACTGCACGCAATCAACAGACTGATATTTTCAGAGTTGAGATACACATCCAGGGCGTATGAAAGAATCCACGCATTGACCCCGAGGGTGATCAAGGAGAACAGCCCCTGCTTTTTTCCTACAATTAAAAGGAATAGGATGAAAGCCAGGGTGATGATCATCAGTGATTGATCCCGCTTCACATCTTCAATATTCCCGGTTAAACCATCTTCTCCGTCATGAATGGTGACAAACAATTCATTCCCGGGGTGATAAGGCTGATCATTGGCCCTTGAATCTGAATACTTGTTCGACAGAGAGATTGTCTTACCTTTATGGGTACCGTTCTTCAGCACAGCTTGAATTTCCTGTATGTATAGCCTGTCTTTATTACCTGTCATATCTTCCATCTCAGTGGATTCTGCCTGCTTTACCGAGGTCACTTCCGCAATTGGCCGATCATAGAGGCCCTGATTATGGTTGACGAAATAGATCGCCCCGATCACCATCACCAGCGGGAAAGCGTAGAATCCAACTGTCTTTAAAGTTGTTCTCTTCAATGTTCCAAACACAAAAAAATCCTCCAACTCATCCGTAATCGTCGAAGGTGCACCCACTTTCCCTGCACCATCGGTCTTGAACCATTATTCCACAACCCTTCTGATTACGCAAAGGGCGGGGGACGGACCTGGATCTCACAGTTTCCTTGTGAACAGGTAAGTCTCGAATATGGGGGGCAAGAGGAGGAAACATGGAGCAAATAAGAGGATGGTTTCTGTAACTTCCGAGAATGGAGGCAAAAACAAATAACTGATGCCGGAAATCAAGATCAAAGCGGACCAGAAAATGAACCGTTTTGCTCCATATCGGTTGATGACATACCAGTTCTCATCTGACTCAAACGCCTTGCCAAGGCGCATACCATAATGTTCATTCATCTTGATTTTACCGATCAGGAGTGGAATGTTTATTCCAATCATGATCAAACTTAAAGAAATGGAAATCAGTGATACCCCTAAATTTTCCATATGCAGAAGCCCTCCCCAATATAAAACATCTTGTAATAATTTTACCACAATAAGGAAATAGTTTGAGAGTAAAATAAAAAGTGTCCATTCAACATGAACACTTCGACCACACAGATGACCGTCACGCCGCATCGAATGCGTAACGCCAATCATCTTCCTATAGCCTAAAGTATGAAACGCGTTTCATAGCAAGTAACTTTTTTGATATCATGATGGATTTTTTCACATAGATTGTCGCTACTATTAGACTTTAAGGTGAGCATCATTGCTAATTTGAGACTGTGAAATAATAAATTGCCATAGCAATGAACCAAGAGCATTGTATTTGAATGACGATAATTACTACTATTCAGAAGATGAATTTATCCAGTGAATTTATGGTTTTTAACTTCGATGGTTGATTGGAGCGGAAGATGCTCGACTCCTGCGGGAACTGATGGACAGGTGAGACCCCGCAGGACGAAGTCCGAGGAGGCTCACCGCCAGCCCCGCGGAAAGCGAGCATCTGGAGCGGAAATCAACCGCATCTGACCTATTTCAAACCACCATGTTTATGAAAACTTTTAAAAGACATGAATTAATTCTTCATTCATACACTATTTACGAGGTGAATAAAATGCCCAGAGTGAAATATACAGACGCAGATGTTGCCTTGATGGCAAGGATGATGAGAGCGGAAGCAGAAGGTGAAGGGAAGCAGGGGATGCTCTATGTCGGAAATGTGATCGTGAACCGGGCCAAAGCCGACTGTCTGGACTTTAAAGACGTAAGGACCATCAGGCAGGTCATCTTTCATGTGCAGGGAGGGAATTATTCCTTTGAGGCGGTGCAAAAAGGCAATCTTTTCTACAACAGGGCGAGATCGGTGGAAAAGAAATTAGCGAAGAAAAATCTCGATTACTGGAGCCAGCATCCGGGTAAATATGCCCTTTGGTATTTCAATCCCTATGCCCCTTGCCCGCCCACCTGGTACGGCCAGCCGTTTGCCGGCCAATACAAAAATCACTGCTATTATGAACCGAAGGCGGGGACGTGCGCGAGCGTTTATACCGGAGGATGAAACAGCATTGGACCGGCCGGGGATACCCCTTATCCGGTCCAATGTAAAATAAATGAGAAATACAACTTGTTGAATATTCTGAATTATAATACTATTTTAAGTAGATGAAGTGTTCGTTTTAAAGAATGGTGCATCTTGATGGCTTCTCACACCGGTAAGAGCTCTTCATAGTGTAAGGTGAATCGTTCCATGAGTTTCCTGCAGCCTAAGTGGTACGGACGTCGTGATGTTTAGGAAGGGGAAGGAGGGAAGTCTATTTGATTGATGAGAATAATCCTGTACCTTATCACCTCCAGATCAAAAGCATACTTCGTAAGGAAATTGTGAATGGACTGTATAAGGAAAGGATACCGAGTGAGAGGGACTTGATGGATCGATTTTCAGTCAGCCGCACCACGATTAGGGAAGCGGTCTCCCACCTGGTCAGTGATGGAGTCCTCGAAAAGATTCATGGCAAAGGAACCTTTATATCCCGCAAGGCACCGGTGCATGAATGGCTCGATTCGTTGAGCAGTTTGACCGATACGATCAGGAAGATGGGGATGGTGCCCGGCTCGAAGCTATTGCAGTATGGAATGGTGACTGACACAGAGGGAATATGCTCAATGCTTGATACAGACGACATCTTTTTGATTGAAAGGTTGCGGACGGCTGATACGACGCCGATTGCGATAGAAAGGCATTTTTATCATCAGGAGATCGGAATGAAGCTAACAGCATTCAATTTAAACGATCTCAGTATTTATGATCTTCTTGAAAAGGATTTAGGCATAGAGATCGAAGAGGCTGAACAGTTCATTTCGTGTAAAGTCGTGTCTGAAGCAGATGCGGCAGAGCTTGCCATCTCGGACGGTTCGAGTGTGCTGTGCGTGGAAAGGGTGATGACCGATGCCGGCGGTAAAAAGATTGAATACTATACCAGTGTCTTCAGGCCCGATATGTATGTTTTTCGAATCAAGACCAAACGAAGGAAATAACAAGTTGAGAAGAAGGGGTGAACCGTTCAGTTGAGTGAACTATTTTTGCCGGCCAGGTTGAAGGTTGGACCAGGTGCTTTAGGAAACCTTGGAGAGATTGTAAAAGACCTGCATGCCTCCCATTTATTTATCGTCACCGGATCCCTTATGACGAAAGAACCATTTCAAACCCGCTTAAAATTCCTTATAAATGAAAGCGCTTTAAAATCGACCTTTTTTACAGGAATACACGGAGAGCCTACGACTAAGCATGTCACAGCTGCACTTTCAAAATTGAAGGAGTCAGGAGCAGATTGTGTGGTGGCGATCGGCGGGGGAAGTGTCATCGATTTAGCGAAGGCAATCTCTGTTCTTGCTGTGGAAGACTGTATGGAATTGACTAGCATACCTGAAATGACCTCTCTTAAGAGACTTCCTCTTGTTGCCATTCCCACTACGGCCGGTACCGGTTCTGAAGCGACGAAGGTGACAGTCATTACAGACACGGCCAAGAATGTGAAGCTCAATCCCGGTCATACGGGGTTGATTCCAGACGCAGCGATACTTGATCCGGAATTATCGGTGAGTTTACCAAAAGCTTTGACCGCCTATACCGGGCTCGATGCACTCTCTCACGCAATGGAGGCCTATGTATCTGTCAAAGCGACACCTATGAGTGATCTCTTTGCAATAGAAGCGATCAGGTTGATCGGGGAGTGGCTTCCAAAGGCTTATAGTGATGGCGGAGATATGACAGCGAGAGAACGGATGCTTCTCGGAAGCTGGCATGCAGGTGTGGCCTTTTCCAATTCTTCTACGAATCTTGCACATGCGATGGCACGTCCGCTCGGGACTCTCTTTCATATTCCACACGGTCTGAGTGTTGCCCTTTTGATGCCTTTCGTTGTGGAATACAGTATGGCATCCGCCAGGGAACGTTATGATGATATAGCCAAGGCGCTAGGATGCAAAGGGGAATCCAAACCAGGAAACAATGTAACTTCCAGACTGGTGGAATTCAATGATGAGTTTGAGATTTGGAGAGACGGGGCAGCGTACTTTCACGATCTGAAAGATTTCAAGACTCACATGGCGCTTTTGGTGAGAGACGCCTTATCAGGAAATGGCATCCTCACAAATCGGCAAATTCCTGATGGACAGGATATCGAGAATATTTATCAGAAGCTTGCTTCACATCTTCATATGTTTCAACAGGCATAGAGTTATCAATTCAAATATCAGGGGGTACATGATGGGAGAACGTTGTGGTGGCGAAGTCATCGCCAATATGCTGAGAATGGAAAATGTTGATAAAGTATTCGGGATCATCGATGGAACGTATTTCGGATTTTATTCAAACCTTGAAAGCAATGGGGTCGAACTGATCACTCCGAGGCACGAAACGAGTGCAGCTCATATGGCCGGGGCATATGCCCGTGTGACCGGAAAGGTCGGTGTGTGCATGGCAAGCAATGGTCCCGGTGTTGCCAATATCCTGCCCGGCCTCGTAGTGGAAGAAGGAGAGGGAAACCGGGTGCTTGTGATTACGAGCTCAAGGAGAACCGGCATCATGTATCCTGACCGGGGAGGTACATATCAATGCTTCGATCAGACCGGTGTCATTTCGAAGATCGCGAAATGGAGTGAGGCCGTCCCGTCATTTGACCGCATCCCTGAAATGATGAGGACGGCGCTTAGGAAGTGTTATGAAGGCAGGCCTGGTGTTGTCCATATCGATATTCCGGAAAATATTCTGAATACAAAGCAGAAGTGTGACCTCACTTTTATGAAACCGGAGCAATACAGAGTGACGGAACTGCCCGGTGCGTCAGAAGGGCAGCTTGAAAGGGCAGCTGATCTTCTGATAGGTGCAGACTATCCGATGATACATGCCGGAAGCGGGATCATTCATTCCCGTGCGTACGAGGAACTGGAAATGGTGTCGAATCTTTTGCAGTCCATGGTGACGACAAGCTGGGCTGCGAGGGGGAGCATGCCTGAAACCAATCCCCTCATGCTGCCGATGATTCATATTGCCACTAACAATAAGCTGCGTAATGAAGCAGATGTCGTCCTTGTCCTCGGTTCACGACTCGGCGAGACGGATTGGTGGGGCAAAGCACCGTATTGGAATTCCAATGAGAAAGTCATTCAGGTGGATTTGGATCCTGGTATCCTCGGAGCCAATAAGCCTGTTGATTTGGCGATACAGGCAGATGCCAAAACGTTCCTGACCCAGCTTTACGGGCGCTTGTTTAAACGGCGGGAAGAAATAGCCGTGGATGGAAGAAAAGCAAAGAACGAGAAGATCATAGCGGAAAAAGATAAAAACCGAAAAAAACTGGACCAGCATCTTGAAGATATGTCTGTTCCGATGAATTCAGCCCATGTGCCTTCGATCTGCCAGGAAGCATTTCCCGAGGGAACGACGTTTGTGCTGGATGGCGGCAATACCGTAATCTGGTCCAACTTTTTCTATGAAGTCAAAACACCCGGATCGGTTCTTTCCACGTACAAATTCGGTATGTTGGGCGCAGGACCTGGGCAGGCATTGGGTGCAGCCGCAGCAAACCGGAATCAGCCGGTATGTTGCATCATCGGGGACGGGGCGATGGGCTTTCATCCGCAGGAAATTGAAAGTGCTGTCAGAAACGAACTGCAGATCGTCTTTCTCGTGATGTGCGATAAACAGTGGGGAATGGTGAAGATGAATCAGCAGTTCGCACTGAAGCCGGTCAAAACATTGATAAAGAAATCATTGAGTCCAGAGGAGACGATCAATGCGGATTTAGGGGTCATCCAATTTGATCAGCTTGCAGAAAGTATGGGTGCGCACGGGGAGTATGTCAACGACCCGAGGGACCTGAAGGCAGCCATCGAACGCTCCCTTGAAACGGGAAAATGCTCCGTGATCCATGTGGATGTCGATCCTGTGAAACATATGTGGGCACCTGGGTTGAAATACTTCAAGGATATGCATCAGGAGCCGAAGGGTAAATAATGGGCATCGATCAGGTTCAGCTGAACTTTAATCCGACTACGCTGACCATCTTGAATGTCATCATCGGGTTCATTATGTTTGGTGTAGCGCTGGATTTGAAACCATCGGACTTTAAACGGACATTTTCAACCCCTAAACCTATGTTGATTGGCCTTACTGCACAATTCTTCCTGCTGCCGGCATTCACGTTCCTATTGGTATCGTTCATCCAACCGATCCCAAGCATCGCCCTTGGCTTATTCATGATCGCAGCCTGTCCTGGAGGGAATTTATCGAATTTCATCACCTATCTGTCTAAAGGCAATACGCCGCTTTCGATTTCCATGTCAGCGGTGGCGACGGTTGTGGCGATCTTTATGACGCCGGTGAATGTGATGTTCTGGGGCTCCCTCTATCCAGGGACGTCAGAACTGCTCAGAAGCTTCACCATCGACCCGGTGGAAATTCTGTTCACCATCTTCCTGATGCTCGGCCTTCCGCTGATGATCGGGATGCTGGTTCGTTACCGCTATCCATTATGGGCACAAAAAGTGAATAAAGGGATGAAATATCTGTCTATCGCGTTTTTCATCCTGTTCCTGCTTGCCGCATTGGCATCAAATTTCACCTACTTTCTCGAGTATGTCGGAATGGTCGTGCTGGTCGTGTTCCTTCAGAATCTAATTGCCCTTCTGTCTGGTTATTTCTCTGCACGTCTATTCGGACTTCCGGAAGCCGATCGCAGAGCCATCGCAGTGGAGGTCGGAATACAAAATTCAGCCCTTGGACTTGTATTGATCTTTAATTTCTTTGGCGGGCTCGGCGGGATGGCGATCGTCGCCGCCTGGTGGGGTGTATGGCATCTGCTGTCCGGATTGTCCCTTGCAGCATTCTGGTCAAAAAGGGACCCGCACGGAGCAATTCCTGTCAGTAAGGAGGTCCAGCTATGAACGTATTGATCACAGGGGCAGCCGGGTACCTTGGAAATACGCTGCTCCGTAAAATGATTGAACACATCGATGAAAAAGGTGCAGATTGGAATATCGTCGCCACCGACATCAGAGGGATCAATCTCGAACATCCTCATCTGCATGCCGTTGAAATGGATATCCGTTCACCACGCATCTCAGACGTTATGAAGACGTATGATGTGGATACCGTCGTCCATCTCGCATCAATCGTCACCCCTGGAAAAAAGAGCAGCCGGGCATTCGAGTATTCGGTCGACGTATTGGGAACGGAGAATGTGTTGAAAGCGTGTGTGAAAAATCAGGTGAAACGGATTGTGCTGACATCAAGCGGTGCGGCCTATGGGTATCATCCAGACCAGCCGGAGTGGCTGACGGAGGATGATCCGGTCCGTGGGAATGAAGAATTTGCCTATTCCTATCATAAGCGTCTCGTAGAAGAGATGTTATCAGCATACAGGGATCAATACCCTGAACTTCAACAAGTGATTTTCCGGATTGGGACCATTCTTGGCGATGGGACGAATAACCAGATCACCGCCCTGTTCGACAAGAAGCTGCTGGTCGGCGTCAAGGGGTCCAAAACTCCCTTTGTGTTTATTTGGGACCAGGATGTTGTTGAAATCCTGTTGAAAGGGGTGACAGGTAACAAAACCGGCATCTTTAACGTCGCCGGGGACGGAGCCGTCACCATCGACGAAATCGCATCTTTATTAAAGAAGAAGGTGATCCGTTTTCCCGCATGGCTGCTGTCAGCCTTCCTTTTTATCCTGAAAAGACTTTCCCTGACGGCGTACGGTGAGGAGCAGGTGAACTTTCTCAGATATCGCCCGGTGCTCGATAACAGCAGGTTAAAGCATGAGTTCGGCTATACGCCGGCACTGACGTCAAAAGAAGTATTCCTTTACTATATGGAGAATAAAGGTTTCGATCCAGCTACGCAGGCAGATAGCTCTCACACGAGGTCGACGGGGACCGGTGGCGCCAAGCATCAGCTATAACAGGAAAAGGGGGGAGATTGGTTGAAAGCACATCCCGATTTTACAGGTAAGAAGATTATGATCACCGGGGCTGCCGGCGGACTCGGCCGCGCCCTTTCCGTTGCTTTCGGGAAGAAGGGGGGGACGATTCTTGCCCTCGATTTGGACGTTCAGCAACTGAGCAGCCTGAAGGAGTTCCTCGCTGAAAAAGAGATCCACTGCACGGCATATCCATGTGATATTTCTGATAAGGAACAATGTCAGCGTACGGTGGAGGAAATAGTGAAAGAGCATGCAACCATTGATATCGTGATTCATAATGCAGGGATTTCCCACCGGAGCCCTTTTAAGGAAACCAAGATCGATGTGCTCGAGCAAATCATGAATGTGAACGTAAACGGAACGATCGCCCTCACCCATTTCACATTGAATGCTTTGCTGGAAACACAAGGAACGTATGTTGTGGTATCAAGCGTCGCCGGCTTTGCCCCGCTGATGGGAAGGACAGGGTATGCTGCAAGTAAGCATGCTTTACACGGCTTCTTTGAAACGCTGCGGGTCGAAGTGGAGGATGCCGGTGTGAATGTCCTGATGGTGTGCCCTTCTTTCATGAAGACAGGGATGGAACACCATGCGATGGCAGGGGACGGTAAACAGGTAACCCGAAAGAAAGAGACGGTCGGGACCGTCCTGAGCCCGGAATATGTTGCCGGAAAAATCGTGGATGGTGTTCAGTCCAGAAGAAAAAGGCTTTATATCAGCCCGGTTGCAAAAATGTCTCTCCTAGTCCACCGGGTGATGCCGTCCCTATATAGCCGGATGATGAAGAATAAAATGAGGGGAGAATTCAAGTCGGAATGAAGCCTTTTCCAAAGGTAGCACTATTATTTGCGTGTATTCTTCTGGCAGGATGTTCCCCTGCCTATGAAGAGAGCAGGGGATTTAAAGAATCATCTCTCCTTCGTTTTCCGGTTCCCATGGATGCTGAATCAAATACACCTCCCGACACCGATCACACCCATATCGACCGAGTGGAGAAATTCAGCTTAGCGAATATAGGCGGTGAGCAGGCCTTGGTTTTCCCTGAAGCGTATCATCAGTACTTGGAAAAGAAGGGTTGGATCCGCCAGGAAGATCGTCAGGCAGGATCGGTCCATTTTTATCAAAAAGGGAAAAAGCTGGTTGCCATTGAGATGGAAGAGGATGCATTCACCCTCTATGAATGGAAGGAAAACTAGAAAAATGAAAAGGTCCGGTTCACTGGAAAGCGTGTGGCGCTTCAGTGGACCGGACCTGTTTTATTCCGCACAACAAAGGCCATAACCGCTTTGGCCTTTGTTGGATGATGTGATTGAAGTAGATGTTAATCACGAAGGGCGTTGTACTCCTCTGTTAAGCGGAGGAATGCTGCTTTGTCCCTGTTACATAATGCCTGGTCGATTTGTCTTTCGAGTTGCTCTTTCCGGAATGTCAGTAGAGCCTCGTCTAATACCATTTCTGCGAATAATGAATTCATGTAGCCAACATCATGCTGAGATGAATGAAGCACATACTTTTTCATGAAAAATCAACTCCTTGACCTTTTTTTAATTATACTAAATATTGCCTGAATATTCAAACGTTTTGAGAAAATTAAGTAAAAAAATGATTCTGGCATAATTTTTTCTCGTATTTATGACGAGCTCCTCCAAAAGTTGCAGGAAAAGTCTGTCGAAAGGCCGGGGGAGGACGGTGAAAGGTTGAATACAATAAAAGGGACGAATTATCAGTGAATTCCCAGAATTCGATTTATAGTGAATATTTTCATTGATTGGTATAAAATAGAATTTTGTGAGGGGTGAAATCATGAATTTATTCAATACAACGATCAAACATTTTAAACCTTATTGGAAAACACTGTTGGTGGCTCTTTTGTTTTCCATTATAGGAGGTCTCTTTACGATTGTGCCTTCGATCCTCGTCAAGCGCCTGGTCGACGATGTGATTGTCGGAGGTGACACGGCGTTTCTTCTGTGGGTTGTCGGTGGGATTCTTGGGGCATACCTCGGGAAATCACTTTTTGAAACGATGCAGGAGTATGTGCAGGTGAAAATCGGTCTCGATGTGATTACGGATATGCAGATCAGGGCATTCAGGAGACTGCACCGGACACCGATGTCATTTTTCTCGAAAACACCAAGAGGGGATATGCTGTTCCGCCTCACCCATGATGTGGAATCCATCCAGAACTTGAATAATACGGTCGTCCCCCGTATCCTTCAGCAAGTGGTGGGTGCGGTTGCAGCATTCTCAACCGTTTTTATCCTGTTCTGGCCAGCTGCGATCGTGATGTTTGCGGTATTTGCCATTTATATTATTCCTTCTTTCACGTTAGGCAAGAAGATGCGTCTGATGAGTGCGACTCAGCGGGAAATGAGTGCGGATATGTATCATCACCTGCAGGAAAGCATTGAAAGTGTCAGATTGGTACGTACTTATCAGACACAGGACTTGGAGGTCGGCACCCAGGAGCAGAAGCTCAATCGCTGGAAGCAATTTTCGATCCGTGCCGCACTGATCGGGAAGGTGAACTGGCGTCTAGGCAACCTCTTTAATATTGCGGCACCGGGCGTCGTGATGCTGATCGGAGGGTGGGCAGTCTGGGACGGGCGTATTACGGTCGGTACCCTTGTTGCCTGTCTGAGCTTCATCCCGATCATGTTCCTGCCGGTGCGGTCGATGGCGGAGCATGCCTTGACCATACAGCAGGCGATTCCGGCCCTGCGGAGGATTTATGAATATTTCGACCTGCCGGAAGAACACGAAGAGGAGCTTCCTTCCTTTGGAGAAGTGAAAGGAAAGATCGATCTACAGAATCTGTGGTTTTCTTATCCAGGCACTGATAAACAGGTGCTAAAAGGCGTCTCCATTTCCCTTGACCAGGGAAATCATATCGGAATCGTAGGGACGAGCGGCGGAGGGAAGAGTACCCTCGTCCAGCTGTTGCTCGGCATGTATGAACCGGATCAAGGCGCGGTGTTAATCGATGATAAGAACTTGTTTTCGTATAACCGGAATTCTTTCAGGAAACAGGTAGGCGTCGTGTCCCAGGAAACGTTCCTGCTCAACAATACGCTGCGGCAGAATCTGTTATACGGGAAACCGGATGCTTCAATCGAAGAATTGGAAAAGGCCGTGGAGGCGGCAGGCTTGAAAGAACTCATTGACTCCCTGGAAGAAGGATATGAAACGATTGTCGGGGAGAGAGGACTGAAGCTATCAGGAGGCCAGCGTCAGCGTGTGGCGATGGCAAGGGCGATCCTGCGGCAGCCGCCGCTGTTGATCTTTGATGAAGCGACTTCTTCACTCGACGGTGAAACCGAAGAACGCGTGCAGGCATCTCTTGAAAAGCTGATTCCAGGCCGTACGACGATCACCATCGCACACCGCCTGGTCACAGTGAGGAAAGCCGATGTGATTATCCTCCTTGATCAAGGTGTGATAGCCGAAAAGGGCACCCATGAAGAGCTGCTCCTGCAGAAGGGGAAATATTATGAATTATACAGGGCTCAATACAAAGAACTGGAAAAGGAGATGATTGGATGAGTTCGATCTCAGTCTCCCGCAAAAAGAACGGAGACGGAAGGAGGGTTCTCGCCTTCCTTCGTCCCTATAAAAAATGGGTGATCGCGGATTCTGTGGTCATTGCCATCTCTCAGGTGTTTTCAGCACTGATTCCGACGCTCGCCCTCAGCTGGCTCATCGATACGATCCTTCCAAATGAGGAATACAACTGGCTTTGGGGTTTGATGTGGTTATTGATCCTGTCTGCAGTCCTTGATCTCGTGATGATGGTGATCGACGAGTACTTCTGCCATCAGACGGCTAAAACCGTGACCAATTGGCAGAAGCTCAGACTTTTCCGTCACCTGCAGATTGTGCCTTATTCTTTTTACCATCATAATTCTACCGGGGAAATGCTTGCGAGGGTGTCGGATGATCCTGATACACTCCATAATTTCCTTGCGTGGGAAGGCTCGACATTCATGGCGAGCGTACAGGGTGTCTTCATATACAGCCTTGTCCTCCTGTGGATACACCCCTACTTGATGATCACAAGCGTTGTCCTCGGCGTGATCTTCTATTGGACATCGAATGTGGTGGGCGCACGGACAAGGTCCGCTGCTGCCGATGCAAGGAAAGAAGCTTCGAGGTATCTTGAAAGACTCAGGGAATCCGTGACAGGGATCCATCTATCGCGGGTGATGGGGGTATCCGACAGCGAAGTGGATAGTGTGTTGACGATTCGGGACAGCTTCGTCCGCCATTCTGTGAAGGAATTGAAGGCACGGATGCAGTCGGTGATCGTAATCGCGAGCTACAACGGCTTTGCCCTCGGAATCGTCTATCTGATCAGTACATTATTGATTTGGGATGGAAATCTGACGAGCGGTCAAATGCTGACTGCAGGAGGACTCGTAACCATCGCGGCCAATGAAATGCAGAAACTTCTCCGAAACTGGCTGTCAGTGAGAAGAACAGGTCCGGCACTCGATCGGTCTGAACTTCTCCTCGCAGAGAAAGTGTCGATCGCTGAGAGTACAGAAGGAATGGGGGGAGGCCGGGCAAGCGGGCACCTTTCCCTGGAAAACGTCACATTCTCCTATCCCGGGAAAGATGAAGAAGTCCTTAAAGGGATCTCTTTCACTGTCGGGGCAGGTGAAAAGTGGGCACTTGTCGGTCCGAGTGGATCTGGGAAGTCGACGATCGTGGATCTTTTATTCAAACTGTACGATACCGGTGCAGGAAGCATCAAAGTCGACGGCCGGGACATCCGGGAGTGGGATACGGCATGGCTCCGTTCCCAGATGGCGATCGTGACGCAGGACGTCATGCTCAGAAGCGGGACCCTTGCTGAAAATTTACGGATCGGAAAACGGGATGCAACAGATGAAGAACTCATTGAAGTGATGGAAGACAGCGGACTGGGAGAGCTTCTTGCCACATTGCCTGAAGGGCTTGAAACCCCTGTCGGTGAAAGGGGAAGCCTGCTTTCAGGAGGTCAGAAACAGCGACTCTCACTCGCCAGGGCCCTCCTGAAAGACGCGCCGATCCTCATCCTCGACGAAGCGAGTTCAGCACTGGATCCAATCACTGAAACTAAAATCAACGAAGCTGTGTTGAGATCAGGGAAACATCAGACCATCATCATCGTTTCTCACCGGTTAAGCACCGTCCTGTCTGCCGATCAAATCGTCGTCTTAGAAAATGGGCGCATCGTTGAAGCAGGAAAGCACACAGATTTACTTCAGGATAAAACAGGCGTCTATTCCCGGCTGTTTGGCAGGGAAGCTGAAATCGGCGGCACGACGGTAGATCATGTTTCCTGATTCTTCATGAATGGGATCAAATTCCATACTTGTTATCACATGTCCCAATAAAAAATCCGAACGTATTCGATGAGTGTGTAGGTCGAATAATCGTTCGGATTTTTTTATATCAAAAAGTTGTACGAAAGGAATTACTGCAGGCGCTGCGGCGGTTCGTTTCTGTGATGCCCGTCAGCGACTTCTTTGAAGATGTCCTGCTTCTTCCCGGCCTCCATCTGCATTCCATTTGTGCTAGAAGGATCCAATAGCAGGTGAATGCGCTGGATTTCCTGTTGCAGACGTTCGATGTCCTGTTTCGTGGCATGCTGTGCATGGGATTTTAATTCATAACCAACCTGACCATTCGGTTCAAGGGTTGCCCACTTTACGTTGTCGATGGAGGCGACGCCGTGCTGCCGCAGTTTCATTTCCAGCTGATCGACCGTGAACCTCAGGCTTTTGAGATTGGTTTCATTGAGCTGACCGTTTTGAATGAGGATTTTCGACTTTCCGGTGATGAATGTTTCAACCGTATCAGATTTAACCTGGACATATTCTATGATAACGAGCGACAGTACAAGCATCATCCCCACAGCCAGTGTAGCAAACACGCTTTCACCGGCGAGGGGTTGAATGAGCAATGAACCTATCCCAATCATGATGACGGTCTGGGCCAGGGTCATTTGGGAAATCGATTTTCTTCCGGCGATCCGGAGTAATAATGTTCCGCCGATTACGATGATGATCGCTTTCCACAGCAGGTCCATGTCCATGGGGTCCCCCTCCTTTACTAAGTATCCTTAGTATTTTGCTTAAAACATGTAATATACCCGTTTCCGCTTGATTCTGACATCGGGGAACACCATGCCCATTTCTGCATATAATATCGTGGAAAAATCTGAAGGGAATGAACGTTATGAATCACAGATCGATTTCATCGGCTCCTTACGGGATAACAGAACCGGACTCAGCTCATACCATCCTTGAAGGGATCAAGAGAAAAGCGGCTTCCACAGACCTTTATTACCGGTTAATGGGTGCCGCTCCGACCCAACACCACGGTACGTCTCTACAGCGTATGTTGGAAGACGAGCAGCGTCATTGGCAGCAGTTAACCGATCTCTACATGTCTATGACCGGCACACAGCCGTCTTTTCACCCTGAACGTATTGAAGTTTCTACTTATCTGGAAGGTTTACACAAGGGCTATGAAAAAGAGCTGGCTGGTTATGAGCACTTCCGGATCGCCTGTTTGAATGCAAGGCATCAGGAGGCGTATGACGTTTTGATGAATGCATGCATGGACGGCTGGGCGCATGCAAAACAGTTAAACAGTCTGGCGGGAGAATTGAGCAGGATCACATCGGAAGATTACGGTCCGGCGCCGTATGTTATCAATATTGATGAAGCAACAGTGAACAATGAAGCGTTCAGAAAAGCCATCTGGACAGGGAGACATTTGCAGGTTACCCTGATGAGCATCAAACCGGGGGAGGAGATCGGTCTTGAGATCCATCCATACCTTGATCAGTTTCTCCGTCTCGAACAGGGAAATGGAGTGGTCAAAATGGGAGATAGACAGGATCTATTAACTTTCGAGAAAGTAGTATCAACAGATGATGCCATCATCATCCCTGCGGGTACATGGCATAATCTGATCAATACAGGACAAGAACCAATCAAACTGTACTCGATATACGCCCCGCCTCAGCATCCACACGGCACGGTTCACCAGACCAAGGCGGATGCAGAGGCAGCTGAGGCAGGGATGGAGGGTAATGGATATACGTACTGAAGGGAGGGAGTATGGAACTGGGCACGGTTTCATACTTCTTTTTCAAAGATTGGAATTTTCGGAAAAATAAAAGGTAAATTATGTTAAGATGATAAGAGATCATACATACAAAAGGAGCCACGGGAAAAATGAACTTACTTACAACGGCTGCAGTGACAGAGAAAGAGCTGATTGAAGCCGCACTGCTCGATATAGGAATGAAAGCAGATTCTAAATGGGTCATGCTTGGTGAAGGTGCCTGGCACGCAGCGTATTTAATAAAGGAAGAAGGGCTCGTGCTCCGGATACCGAAAAAGATGGCTTACGATCAGGAAGTCCATTTCAATGGGGAGGAGTTAACGGGCGAATACAAGGCGACGCAGGCATTTTACGAACATGGAAACCGGGCGAAGCTGGGCATATGTCCGACCCATTTTGCATTTTCAGTGAATGAAGAACTCACCTATACAGTTGAAACGTACCTTGGAGAATCCCGGAATATCGGGGCACAATCAAGAACAGAGGCAGAAAAGTACGGCAGGGAGCTGGGCGCATTTTTCCTGGCACTTGAAAGCCTGCCATCTCCTTTTAACGGCATCGGTCACCTGAAGATTGGAGAAGACGGTAAACTGGAAGGTCAATTGGACATGCCGTTGAAGGAATGCATCATTGAAGAAACGAAAGAATACGATGAGGAGCTGCATGAACTGATTTCAAGTTCCTTTGAATTTGATAAAGAAAGAGTTTTGGAACTGGGTACACATCTCATTTCCCAACGATCGGTCAACGGGGAAAAGATCGTCCTGACAAACCAGGACACTTCGCCAGAAAATATCATCTTTTCAGGAGAAGCAAAAATGATCGACCCCTTCCCGATTCTCTACACGGGAACGTCTCTTGCCGCCAATCATGTATTCAACTATCAAACCTTCTTCCACAGTGCATCCCATACGGAGCGGTACGGAAAAGCGAACTACCACCGATGCATCCCGCAGCTGCATGCCCATGCAAAAGGGTTCTCTGATGCCTATACAGACGGATCGGACGAGAAAGCAGAAAACCTTCATGTCGAAGTGTTTCTGAAGCTTTCCACGATGGCATATACCCATTTAGAATTGGCGAAGGAATCTTCCATGACACGGGAGCAGGCGATACGCTTCGGGACGCCTGAAGAAGTGAAAGACCGTCTGAAGTTCTACTTAAAGTTACTAGAATCGTATCCCGCGTGGAAGAGAAAGGCCCGGTGAATGATGAACCTACAGTTGGAAAAGGTGGATATCGACAGGAAAGCGACTCTGAAGCAACTTTTGGAATTGTACCTTTATGAATTCAGTGCGTTCACATTAGAAGATGTGAATGAAACCGGACGTTTTGAGTATGATTATTTGGATCATTATTGGACCGAAGAAGGCAGAGTCCCTTATTTCATCATGATCGACGGCTCGTTTGCAGGCTTTGCCCTTATCAGGCACATCGAGGAGGAAAATGAAAGGTATTATTCCGTGGCTGAATTCTTTGTGCTGAAGAAATTTCGATCATGCTTGATTGGCAGACAAGCGGCCAACCGATTATTCAATCACTATCAAGGAAATTGGAACGTAGGCGTTCTAAAAGAAAACCATTCTGCCAGAGAGTTCTGGAGATCAACCGTATCCTCCTATACGGAAGGCATGTATAATGAGGAAATCAATTCTGAAGGAAATACGGAGTTTACGTTTGCTTCAGGGATGGCGGGGGAAACGCACAGCAAAAGTACATCATTTATGGAGTGTCTTGACTCATTTTTGGCGGCTTGGCGCAGTTCCTCCATACACGAGCTTGAACCATTCATATCAAAGCAGTATCGTGCAAGGGAAATCAAACATGGAGAGATCATCGATTTTGGCTATGAAGAATCAATCAGCGGCTGGGAGCAGGGATTTGATTTTGTGAAGGAAAACCGTGCAGCATCGATACTCCAGGTTAAAGCCACCATCCCATTAAAGAAAGATGAATTTATCGCGATCATTCATGCAACGATTGAATTGGACGGTAAAAAAATGGAGACAGCGAACCTATTTTTCAATACTTTTAAGAAAAGTAGGGATGGAGAATGGGCGCTCTTGCGCAGTTATATTGAGTCCGGGATTCAGAACTAGTACGGCAGTCGAAAATATCGATTATTTAGAGGGAGAAAGGTATGAAGATACTTTTAGCACTTATGGTGCCGGTCCTGACGATCATCTCCTGGTTATCTATCAGGGAAACTGACATTCTGTAGAAAAAATCATAGCAGGTTTAGTTACCTGCTATGTGGTTTGCATATGTTTTAAGTGCCAAGGGGTTAAATTTTTTCACCATCAGGATAGTCACAATACTCAATGATTGTGCCTTCTGTGTCTGCAGGATTCAGATAAATCAACCGCCGTCCATGCTTGTTGATGCGGAGTGTGTCCGGAAGGGTCCTGATCCCTTTTTCGCTCAGTTCTTTCAATGCTTCATCAAGGTCATCGACACGGTAGGCGATATGATGCACGCCTTTCCCTTTTTGGCGGATGAAGCGGGCAATCGGGGAGGTGACGTTGTTTGTCGGTGCAAGAAGCTCGGTCCGGGCTCCGTCGATATCCATGATCGCGATTTCACTTTCAACACCTTTTGCATCGCTTCTGTATCTGTCGATCACAGTCGCACCTAATACATTTTCATAAAATTCAATGGCGTCGTCTATCCTTCTGACAGCGACCCCGATATGATCCATCGTTTTTTTCATCACTATTCACCTACATTCAAATATTGTGCTATCTTACCATACTCGACTGGGTTTCGTAATCTAAAAGGCGCAAGCAATAACTTAGAAATGAATACATATTTCAAGGAAATGAGAGGGAAGATTCATGAAAAAAATCATACTGATCATCCTGTTCCTGCTGATCAGCTTCCTATCAGCCTGTTCAGAAAAGGAGAAGGCTTCTCCCATCAACACAAAAGACCTCCCGCCGCAGGAAGACGTGACATTCTCAGCAGGTAGCCAAACGTTTCATATTCTCCCTTATTATGAGGAAGTGCTGGATTATATTGAAGTGGCGGAAGACAACAGCAACCTGAATACACTCGGCACCTGGAATTACACGGTGATGGACCCGATGAAAAAAGAAATGAGAAAGCAAAAAATGATCATGAAACTCGACATTCCTCCAACCGTTACAAACACACTGAAGGTCGGTAAAATGAAAGAATTTACAGCAGGTCTGTTGAATCGGCAGGATGAAACAAATGAAATCATCAAAGCCGCTGTTTTAACCTCCACTCATTTGTTATCACCAGGCGGAGATAAATTCATTTATATCCTTCCCGTCAACCCCCAGGTGAATATGGAGGGGATGGAAGGTGTGGCAGGGTGGACGCTGGATGAAAACGTGATCCTCCTCATGCTCAACCCTTCATATTCCAATGAAAGACTGGCCTATACGATGGCGCACGAGTACCACCATGCTGTGACCATGGAACATGGGGGAGGCTATACAAATATGCTGGATTTTGTATTATTCGAAGGAAAAGGGGATGCCTTTGCAAGACTTGTCTATCCGGAAACAGAAACACCTTGGACGAAGAAAATCTCCAGTGAAAAGATGGAAATGCCTTTTTCACAATTAAGAGAGAACGGTGCCTATTGGGACGGAGACATGTACAACCAATGGTTCATGGGCAATGATTCATTAAACATTCCCAAATGGGCGAATTACCGTATGGGGAACTTGATCATGCAGGAATATTTGAACAATCACAAAGACATGACGATCGAAGAATGGACATCTTTAGATGCGGATGAGATTTATATAGAAAGTGAATATCATAAATGATCGGAATGAAAGAGGACTTTATAATGGTGACATCGAATAGTTTTTACTTAGCGCTGTTCGTTCAGGATGTTGTTTAAAGAAGAGAGGGCTTAGTAACCAATAAAGTAAGATATAATTGAATTATATTGTTTACTGTTGGGGACCAAATGAATAAGTAGTTAGTTCAGTAGTTTAATAAGATTTATCTTCGTCAGTTGATTGGAGCGGAAATCAACCGCCTCTCGCTTGGTAAAATCAGCAATGTTTACGAAAACAACCTTATGAAAAAAGAAAGGGTGAAAAAATTGGACAACAGCAGAAATGAAATATGGGAATGGGCCAAATCACTGTTAATTGGCATACTGTTGATGGTCCTGATCCGGACATTTATTCTGACACCCATCGTGGTCGACGGTGCATCGATGAATACCACTTTGATGGATCATGACAGGATGATCGTCAATAAATTGGACAAACCTGAACGTTTCGACATTGTCGTGTTTCATGCAAGTGAAACAGAAGACTATATAAAACGGGTGATCGGACTGCCGGGAGACCGGATTGAATATAAGGACGATACCCTCTACATTAATGGGGCAGCATATGAAGAACCCTATTTAGATGAACAAAAGAATAACACACCCGGGCTGTTGACAAAGAATTTTACATTGGAAGACACACCGGTGGCGGCAGCCACTGTACCCGAAGGAGAAATCTTCGTGATGGGGGATAACCGGGCATACAGTAAAGATAGCCGGATGATCGGTGCCATCCCTCTTGATCAGGTCATTGGCACGACCAATATCGTTTTTTGGCCGGTTGGAGAGATGAAGCTGATCAGGCATTAAACATAAAAAAAGTGGATGCTGCATGCATCCACTTTTTCTTGATTTATCCATCGTTTTTCGGATGGATTTTTTCACTCAGGATGTTGATCTCTCTCTTGATTTTATCTTTTAATGCTGGGCTTCTGCATTCATAGAATGCTTTAAACAGCGAGCCCAATTTATTGATGGATTGCAGCATGTCACGTTCTTTCAATTTCTTCACCTTTGACTCTAGCATTTTAGACATGTCGTCAGAATTGCACTGATAACAAAAAGTTATTATATCACATACACTGCAAAAATGAGACAATTGATCTAGAAAAAGAATTATTTGAAAAACCCGGATGGGAATATTAAATACATTTTTTCCTTCTTTTTGAAAGGATTTTTCTGTATAATGTTTTCCTGACACTGGTAAAAAAGGATAAATTTACGCGCGTGATTTTAGAAGAGTAAGTATTTTATGTTCACATTAGTAGAAGTACAATAGAGAAAAGAAGTCAAGCCTTTTTGGTTCCGCCAATTTATAAGCATATCATTCTAAATGACCTGGAGGATATCGAGATTGGCAATGACTGCATATTCATTCTAGATTGAATTCATTCCTGCTGATATCATGGTGAATAAGCACCATTGATTCAACTAGGTTAATATACTCAGAGATTCATCAAGAGAATGTTTTCACTACCGATATAAGCATGAATAGATGAAGCGGACACATCATTTCTCGCTTCTTTCACTAACTTGCCCATCAATAAACCAATCATTGAGATGTCCATCATCAATTTCTTTGAAAGGGAGAACTGAACCACTGCATGATCGTCAACAAAGGAGGGATGTAAATGGAGTTTGTCCTGTTAGTCGCAATTTCAATCATTCCCGTAATCATATCCATTTCACTTTTATTTCATTCCAGATCAAAGTTAACAAAGGCATTATCCCTATTCTTATTATCTTTATGTTTTTGGCAAATTGACATTGCGATTCTATATGCCAATGACTACTACTCTCAAGAATTTATTGACCGGACTTTTCGATTGTTCCGGATAGGTTCTATCATGTTGATGCCGCTCTCCTATTATTTTGTCTATTATCTCGTTCAGGTGCATCAAGAATTTCATCATTATCGAAAAATATTTAATAAAGTTGGCCTGAATCTATCTCTTGCATTCAGTTTGCTCGTATATATTGTCAATTTCACGAGCTATGGAGTAGAGACCTATACGACTCATCCTGAAACATCATTCGCACCTTCTCATTTTGTACCAGTGTATGGATCGCTTCATTCTTTGTTCCTGATCAACATCCTTATCGTCTTCATTCATACCATTTATTTACTCAGAATCACGGTCAAGGTGAAAGAGGCGTATTTCAGGGGATTTTATACGAAACTTGCTTTTGGCTCACTCTTTGTATTTCTGAATGGTGTATTCAGCGGGTTCGGCCTGTATCCCTTATATTTTTCCAGTTTCAATTCGATCCTGGTCGCCGTTCTTCTTTTCCTCAGTTTCTTTCAACTACAGTCTGAACGGCTGAATTCTGTAAATCTTGCCCTTGGACAACAGAGTACATTATTAGAAGAAATGATGAATATTAACCCGAACTATCTAGTCGTACGGGATATGGATGACAAGATCGTAAAAGTCAATCATTCCATCTGCCAACTGCTGGCAGTAACCCGTGAAGAGTTGATCGGTATGGATTTCACCTCATTTTTAAAGCGCTTCCCTTTATGTGGCGGAAATGACGAGCTTCTAAAGCTTACCCGGGAAGACGGGGAGGTCCACTATATTCATTGGGGAATCATGACGTTCGAACATCAGCATGAAGAGCATTATACACTATGTTATGGCATTGATTACACCAACCAAAAGCTGAATGAACAACTGCTCATTACATCTGAAAAGTCTAAGGTCATCGGAGAGCTTGCCGCAAGCATCGCCCATGAAATCAGGAATCCATTAACCACCGTTCGCGGCTTCTTACAGCTGATGAAAGAGAGGAAAAAAGAAAGTGATTTTGAGGGAATCATGCTTGGAGAAATAGATCGGATCGATGAAGTGTTGAAAGAGCTCCTGTTACTGGCCAAGCCCGAAGCAAAAAGCGAAGAGGTTCCCACTGAGCAGGAATTATCCTTGGATGTCTTTCAGGAAATCATGAATGTAAAGATTCTATTTGAAGGAATTGCAATGGAACAGAATAAACAAATTGTCGTAATCAACTCACTGCCTGCAGAGACGCTCATCTCTTTCTATCGTTCTCATTTTAAACAGGTGATCATCAACACGGTTAAAAACAGCATGGAAGCCTTACCTGAACGGGGGACGATAAAAATCAAACTGGACTTGTGGAAAGACTGTGTCAGGATTCGGATCATCGACAATGGAAAAGGGATATCCAAAAAACGCCTTTCCCGTATTGGAGAACCATATTTCACCAACAAAGAAAAAGGGACCGGCATCGGCCTGACCATCTGTTTCAAACTCGTAAAAGATTATGAAGGGGAGATGTCGGTGAAAAGTAAAGTAGGGTGGGGGACCACAGTGACCTTATTATTGCAAAAAAAAGAAATGCTTGAAATCATAGCCAAATAAAAACAAGGAGACGAATTTCCGTCTCCTTGTTTTTTCATTAGAGCTTATAATTCCTTACAAGATCGTTTAACGAAAGAGCCATGGCTTTTAATTTGTCATTGCGCTCTTTTAACATGTTAACCGTTGTACTTTGCTGTTGGGATGCAGCGGAGATTTCCTGAATCGTTGCCACACCTTCCTCAGAGATGGCAGCTACCTCATGTATGGATTCCACAGTTTTCTTCGAGGCATCACTGATATCTTCTACATCGGTAACCATTGCATTGACCTGCTCCGTCAAACTATTGACCGAATGGAAAATTTGTTGAAACAATTCGCCGCTGGTAGAAATGAGTTGAACACCATCATTGATATCTGTATTGATTTCATGATTGGCCTTGACCATTTCGGATGTCTGCTCATTGATTTCTTTTAACACGGCATTGATTGTTTTCACATTATTGTCCGTTAAGTTTGCCAATTTCTGAACTTCCTGGGCAACAATGGAGAATCCTTTTCCGGCTTCTCCAGCTCTGGCTGCCTCGATGGAAGCATTCAAGGAAAGTAAATTCGTTTGGTCGGCTACATCCTTGATGAATTCGATGTCCCGGTTGATTTGAGATATTTTCCCTTCAAGGAGGGTCAACTTACTGGAGTTCGTTTCTCCGTTTGTTTTAATCTTGTTCATTTGTTCTGTGATTTGCTGGATCTTCCCGGTACCTTCTTCTGCAATTTTCCCGGTGTTCTTGGTGAATTGATCAATCTCTTTCGTTTGATTGTTCACAAGCGCGATCTTATTGGACATAAGTGTCGTTTTATTAGAAATTTCATCAATATGCATGGAACGGTTTTCGCTGGCATGTGCTTCTTCACCTGTACCGATGGCAATCTGATTGGATGCATCGGAAAGCTCATCGAAAGCAGTGACAAGGACGGCACTCGTATCATTAATTTGATTCGAATTCTCCTGCACGTGATGAATGACTTCTCGCAAACCTGTTCTCATCTCTTCATAACGGGTTGCCAACAGACCGAGTTCATCCTCACGGTCAGAGTGGATGCTTTCTGTCAGATCACCTTTCCCGACTTTGTTCATTGAAGATAGCAGCTGCTGAATATTCTTGTTGAGCCCTCTGCCGAACACATAAGATAAAATCCCTCCAAGCAGGATGGAAACCACGATGAAAATCGTTTGGAAAATGGTGATATTTTTCTTTAATTGTGAAATAAATTGTGCACTCATATCGATTCCGATGATCGCATCTGAGTTCTCCATCGGCACAAAATATGATTTGTGCGTTCCCCACTTATCGGTATAAATCGGGGAGAGGATCGATTCTTTATTACTGAATGCCTTCGCCTGATCTGGCGTGAAGGGTGATTCGATCATCGTATCCGGGCTATCATTCAATCCGACGATATATTCTTTTCCGTCCTTTTCAGTGAGGACATACACATATTCAATACCGTTTTTACCTTCAATGAATTGATCTAACACCCTGGTGATTTCCCCATTGTTTTTATCATCATTCATGATGATTTCGTTCACCATGTCCCCGTCAAGGTTGTGAGCAAGATTTTCACCATTGATCTTTAACAATTGCTCGAACTGGGGAAGGACATGTTCATCCATGATATAACCTGTCAACAAGCGGATGAAGATAAACACCAGCGCCCCGAGGACAAGGAAAGGAATGATAAAATTAATAAATAGTTTCGCTTGAATGGATTTTTTAGGATTGAATGATTTTTTCATTATAATATGGTCTCCTGCACTTTATTTACTTGTATGTATTGGGATAAATCCAGATGCAATAGATGCTGCAACTCATCCAAATCATCCGTTTTAAAGAAAATAACGGCGAACGTCCGGTCATTGTTGGCTTGAATCTTCCTGTATTCAAGCACATGACTGAACTCATCCCTTAACCGGTCATGGTCGATGCCTTCAATGAGCTGCTGGCTGATAGAAGGAGGGATTTCTGCACAGAAGAATCCATAGTAGCTCTGATCGCCTTCTTGAAGAATACGTTCCCAATTCGGTTCTTTTCCGGTGAAGTAGTAGGCTGCACCATTCACATCGAAGGCGTGGTGACTGACATCAGTCGTGCCGGCACCTGCGAATCTCAGTGGATTCAGTTCGATCGCCCGCACCCCTTTTGAACTTTTTCTCACTTCGAGGTGGAAAGGGAAGTTTTTCATATCCATCCGTTTACTTAACATCTGCAGAAATTCTTCAATGTCAGCTTTAATGTCAGCTATAATTTCTTTCGACGTATAATAGATCCTGTCCGACGTATCCTGGTTGTTCAGAAAAGTACGGGTAAGGATGTTAAGGATAACAGGCTTGCCAGAGTCATTGAAATAACAGTCCACTGCAAATTCTTCCCCGTCAATCCACTCCTCGATAATGATTTCTGCACCGTCAATGACAGCGTTAGAGTATGTATTGGCAGAAAGAAGCATATCTGCATACAAGCTTTTCACTGCATTTTCCCACTCTTGTTCTGTCTCAACAATATAGACGCCGATACTCGAATACCCTTTATTCGGTTTCACGACAACTGGAAACGGAATCTCTTTTTTATCAAGTGTCATCAGGTCATCAAGTGAGAGAAGCCGGAAATAATAATCCGGGTATACGCTTGCCAGGAATTTTCTGAAGCCTGCTTTGTTCTTCACCATCTTTGCCGTTTTGGTAAACGGATGGGAAGGATTTTCCTTTTCTAATAGGGATAAGCAGCTTTCAGAATTGGTCAGCACCTTATCCTGAATGGATAACGAACGATGATCACTGTCGAAATAAATTGGCAACTTTAAATCGACGGCTGCTTTCAATAGAAATGGTGAAACAATTTGATTTTCTAGAATAATAATAAATAAGCACCTCCAAATAAATACAAAGTAGTTATCGGACCTTATGCTCATTTGTTAATAGCCGGAAAATTATTCAGAAAAATCATTTTATATTTGTAATCGTATACATTCATTTCTTTGTAATAGTCAATATTGCTGAGTTTTTCAGCGGGGACATCACTGATGGCAAGGGATGATTAACATATCGTTCATAAGAAAATGGTTTTGAATGCTAGATATACTAATATAATATTTGTAGTGAAAAATAAGTCTAAAGAACTAGTTGTTGTGGAAGATATTCTTGAGCTTAAGGAAATGATTTGAAATAATAAGCGTAAAGTTTGTTTGTAACAGGAGGGTCTAATGAAAAGCTGGGAAAGAAGCTTCGTTCATACATCCAGGGGGAAATTTGAAGTATTTATGAAAGGGGAAGGTGAGCCTATCTGTGTCTGCCACCTTTACTCAGAGTTTGATGCAACGGGCGATATTTTCGCAGATACATTCACAGATTCACACCGTGTGATTCTCGTAAACTTAAGGGAAACAGGGAACTCTGCTCAAGCGACAGAGCCCTATCAACTCAGTATGCTTGAAACGACCTTTGACCTCGAGGCGATCCGCAAAGCAATCGGATTCGACAGATGGGGGTTCGCAGGTCATTCAACCGGCGGGATGCTCGGGATTGTGTATGCTATCTATCATTCTTTGAGTCTGTCCTTCTTAATGGTTGTCGGCGGGGCTGCAAGGGAGTATATGACATTCTCCCCGGAGTGCATCTATCATGCTGATCATCCCCATTTTCATCAGATGCAGGAACTCAATGAGAAATTGAAAACCTCTGGTATCAGCATAGGTGAACGGAAGAGCCTTTCAAGGTTACGGACCACATATTCATTATATGATCCGGGCTCATACGATCAATTATTCACACGTCCAACGAATAAAAAAATGTCTGCTCTAAGAATGAACTATTTTAGTAGAGAAATCCAACTGTTCGATGTGACGAAGAAACTGCCCCTCATTTCTGCTCCTACATTGATAATTTGCGGCCGGCACGATGTACAATGTCCGCTTACATACTCGGTGGAAATGAAGGAAGGCATACCTGGTTCAAAGCTTGTCATATTCGAACGCAGTAATCACTATCCATTTTTGGAAGAGAAGGCAGCATTCAAAGAAGAAGTGCATGCATTTCTTCACAATCTGAATAAAGCTGACGATTGATTAACTATAATATGAGGGAGGAGAAAGAGAATGGATGGATTAGCACCACAATTGCTTGAAGCGCTTCAAGGCAGGAAAGAAACGCTATGGACCAACCCGTCTTTGAGGAGGAAATCTTCACTGGCACCTCTTGATGGAACAGCCATTGAAGATGCGGAAGCAAGGCTGCAGCGGTTTGCACCATTTCTCAAAGAAGCATTTCCTGAAACAGAGGAGGCGAACGGGCTTATTGAATCAGACCTGATCTCGATTCCCGCAATGAAGCAGGCAATCGAGCTTCATTACGGCACCGAGGTGCGTGGCAGACTCATGTTGAAGTGTGATCATGAACTCCCGATTGCAGGCTCTATTAAAGCAAGGGGGGGAATCTACGAAGTACTGAAACTGGCAGAAACACTACTGGTGGAAAATCGTCTCACTCACCTCACAGACGATTATGCTGTCCTTTCCAATGAAAGGTTCAAATCATTCCTTGGCGGCTATTCGATTGTTGTGGGCTCCACAGGGAACCTTGCATTAAGTATCGGAACGATCGGGGCTGCATTGGGATTCCGGGTAACGGTCCATATGTCCTATGACGCAAAAGCATGGAAAAAAGACCTTCTCCGTAAAAAAGGCGTGACCGTGATCGAGCACAAAAGCGATTTCTCCCAAGCGGTGGAAGAGGGAAGAAAGCAAAGTATGAACGACCCGGATGCCTTCTTTATCGATGACGAACATTCAAAGGACCTTTTCATCGGCTATGCAGTTGCCGCATTGAGACTAAAGAAACAACTTGATCAAAGTGGGATCATCGTTGACGCCGACCATCCACTCATCGTATATCTGCCCTGCGGGGTGGGAGGCGGTCCTGGCGGTGTGACCTATGGACTCAAATATGTCTTCGGTGACCATGTTCATTGTTACTTTGCCGAACCGGTGAACTCGCCCTGCATGCTCCTTGGGCTCGCCACAGGGAAACATGAAGGCGTATCCGTCAGCGATATCGGACTGAGCAACCGTACGGAAGCTGACGGATTGGCAGTCGGCCGCCCGTCAGCCCTTGCCGGCAGGATGATTCAGCACATGGTGAATGGTGTGTACACCATCAGTGATGACCATTTGTTCCGCATGCTCGGGCTCTTGCACCGATCTGAAGGCATCTTCCTGGAACCTTCAGCACTCGCCGGTATGGCCGGTCCAGCACTTCCTGAAATCACAGGGCATCTTCACTCTCTATCAGTAAGAAAGCTTGAAAATGCGACCCATTTAGTCTGGGCGACCGGCGGAAAGCTCGTACCTGAGGAGATCAGGAAGCAATACGTAGAAAGAGGCAGGCGTTCCCTTGAAAAGTGACGACAGCCATCCTGAGAAGTTTTCATAGAAAGCTGTCTGTGATCCTTTTATGATAATGGGCAGTTTTTTTGCGGAATTCATCAGGACTTCAACCCTGATCTGTAAGTCAGTCTCTGGAAAAGATTCTTTTCGCAAAGCTCTTTTGTATATATTGTTGTTATTTTTATATAATGTGACCAGCTTCTCTAAGTAGGAACAGTGGTTTAAAGAAGTAATTGACATAGTTTTTGGAGGAGGTGTACTTAAACTCGATTAATTACTGAGAGTGAGAAGATGGAATGGTTTAATTAGTTCAGAAGTTTTATAAGATTTATCTTATTTTAGTTAGAAATGCCTGCCACAGTTTTGTTATACTGTTCCATATATAATGTAACAAATTTCCACATTACAATACATAAGAATCGGAGGAGAGCTAAATGGATAGTATCATATTCGACCTGGATGGAACACTGTGGGATCCGATAGAATCCGTGTTGGAAGCATGGAACAGGGTCATCATCGAAAATAGTAAACTGAAAGACGGACTGACGAGGGAGCACCTGGAGAAAACGATGGGCCTTCAAATGAAAGAAATCGGTCAACAGCTTTTCCCCGAACTGGATGAAGACGAACGGGAACAATTTCTGAACGACCTTTCCACACATGAAATTGCACACCTGCAGGATCACGGCGGCCAATTATACAACAATGTGGAAGAAGTGCTGGATCGGTTGTCAAAGAAATACAAGCTATTCATTGTGAGTAATTGTCAGGCAGGTTACATAGAAGCCTTCTACAAGTACCATGGCCTCGACCGGTATTTTATCGATTATGAAAACCCGGGGCGGACAGGGCTTTCAAAAGCTGAAAACATCAAGCTGATCATGAGCCGGAACAACCTCAAGGACCCGGTCTATGTAGGGGATACAGAAGGTGACCGTCAGGCGGCAAAAGAAGCCGGGATCCCTTTCATTTACGCCAGTTATGGGTTTGGTGAAGTCTCTGGGGAAGATGAAAAGATAGACGGCTTGGATGAATTACTCAGACGATTTTAATGAAAAAGGCATAGGGACGCACCCTCTGCCTTTTTTTATACTAGTGATTTAATGTAAAAAGATCCTTTGAAGGGGAAGAAGCGGGTGCTCGGCCTTCTGCTTTTTTTTCCTTGGCTTTGGTCAGCGCATATTCCTGCTCGATAATGACTTGTCTCAACGTAGAGCTTATTGTATTCACGCATAAAATGAGAACAGCGAAAAAGGCCAGTGGGACGAGGACCAAAAACGGATGGGAGAATATCATTTGGATATTCATGCTGATGGTAGCTGCCCATTCGTTGGTTTCGGAGAAATACACCGGGTTGCTCGGGTCAAGGTCCGTAAACGCAAACTCGGCAATCTTCAATCCACCAAGGGCCATCAACATAATCCCAAGCTGTATAAGCAATGAAAGCGCTTGTCCGAGCTGTTCAGAAAACAATACAATCCCATGCCTCATAAACTGTGGAAGCAGGTGTCTCATTACGATGCTGAATCCACCGGCCCCCATTGTGCGGGAAACTTGGATGAACTCTTGATCCATATAAAGCTTCATTTCTTCACCCAAATACACACCCAGGGAAGGAATCGCAACAATCGCTATAACACATAATTGAATGAGGAAATACTCACTGGAAGAAAGAAACCCAGGCTGAAAAGAGCTTTCAAGGGGAATCAAAATGGCAAACACAATAATGGCAAGAGGTACATATTGAAATGATTCACCCAACCCTTTTACAAATCTACCAATTATGGAAGGGACGAAGGTGTATAGGACGGCAAACATAAAGCCCAATATTATCCGCAACAACGCAACAAACAATGCAGCCGCAATCGTATACTTTGCTCCTGCCAAAAGTAAAAGGGCGAAATTCCTCCCTAAGCGGTCACTTCCTAGCGGTGCCATTTCCGTTGGTGAAAAAGGTGGAGCCGCGATCAATCTGCCGTCGTCTCCCTTTAAATAGTTTACAACTCCTTCGTAATCCGGAAACCAATAAGGAACGAGAAAGCTGAGAATCACGAGAGCAATGATCATACATAATGGGATGGTTATGCCTTTGAACAGCTTTTTATACATAATCCTTTCCTCCTTTCAGCCATTTCTCAAGAACGATCGCCCCTATATGAAAGACGAGAAAAAAAGGCACGAAAATCATCATCATTCCAAGGAAAAAGGCTGCACCGGAAGTCGTGGAAGCTTGAAATAACAACATCATGAATCCATTGATATTAAATAGAATCTCGATGACAAATAAGTTTGAAAGCATCAGGAGGAAGATGGGTTTTAAATGCAGAAAAAAATGAATCCATACATTTCGGAATAAGTGAACCCACATGGTATAAGCTTTCCTGAACCCTTTTGCATAAGAAAACTCGACGTACGGCTTGCTTTCCTCTTCTTTAAGCTGAAATAAAAATTGCTTCACGAGATATACAATGGGAAGAATCGATAAGCATATTATCGGGAGGACGTAGGAACGCTCATCATTGAAGGCATAAATGTTAAAGAACAGAATATCTGTTTTTTTGTACAACCAAATAATGAGGATTTGAAATGATACGACGATAAAGACTTCTGGAAGTGCGTCGAGTACATTCAACATCTTCATTGTATACCGATATCCCCGCTGCGGCATGAACATGATGCAATAGCTCATTAAGCCTGAGAATAAAACCGCTATTAGAAACGAACTAATGAGAATCGTGAAAGAGTAGCCATATGTATGCTGGAATGCTTCGATCAAGGGGTATTGTCTCCCTCCATCTGCCAATCCCAAAGAGAGAGAAGATGGATCCATGACCTCTGAAATAGACTCATACAATTGATTGAAATAATAACCGATTGTGATGACAAGTTGCGTATCATATGCAAGCAATGAACCGACACCGCTCAGTAAAAATAATCCTAATATGACAATCAAGAAATGAAACGAAAGATCAACGACCCTTCTCATATAGACCCCTCCGAATTTATTACAATTTCATACAAATTTACCATATTACATGTTACAATAAGTGATATTATTTGTAAACAATATTCTGACTATTGATATAAGGAAGGTGTTCATAGAAGTGTTAAAGAAACGGATTTTCTGGTTTCTGCTCCCGTCCCTGCTCATTAGTTTGACAGGTTGCAGACTGGATTTCACGGAAAATAAAAGCAGTGTGCAGCAAATGGTGAAAAATGATGACCTTGAGAAAAGAAAAACAGAAGGGAAGGGACAAACTGATGACAAAATGGATGCAGGTGAAAAAGAGAAACCAGCATATACGTTTGATGCTGAAGTCACATTGAATTCCACTGAAATACATGTGGAAGGAAATTCTACCTTTCCTCCTGGTATCATCCTATACACGAGACTCAGGGCATATCCTGAGGAAGCATCCATCAAGGATATTCAAGCCTTTCAAGTGGATGCCTATACGAAAGTAATTTCGGATAATTATATGGTAATCAGTGAAGACGGTTCATTCAAATCCCATGGTTTAGAACGCCCCGATTTTCCACGGCGTTATATTTTAGAATTGATTTTTGCCCCTACAAGGGCAGAAGAAACAATTCAGAGAAAACTTGTGAAAGATGGGGAAAGTGTAGAAGATCTTCCCGGGATGATTCCGATTGATATGCCGACAAGGAATGAATTTCTTGAAGATGTCGTACCGGGATATATGAAGCATGTAAATATCATGGCATCAGATGAGCCTGACGGAGATCAGGTTCAATTGACATTTACACAGGTGGAACAATAAGGCTGCATTCATCTCGGTCGAGAATCATTTTTAAAAGTTGATTGAACTACATTTTTTATGCCCCTCTTTTTCGAACTCAATATTTCTTTCGCCACAATATTCAAAGCCAAACAAAGGTCCGTCCCTCTAAGCGAGATTGAGGGACGGACCTTTGTTTCTCCAATAGGGATAGGAAAAAGCATGATAAAATGATAAGATATTCATTTAGTGAATAACGAATGATTATATTTTATGGAGGTTTTCCAAATGAACATAGATAATAATGATATTTTAATCCGGCTGCGTTATGCGCTCGATTTGAAAAATACGGAAATGGTGGAGATTTTTAAGCTTGGGGGCATTGAGCTCAGCAAAGAGGAAGTGCTGAAAGTGTTAACCAAATCCCCGGATGAAATGGAAGAAGACGTCCTTGATGATGAACATCATATTCATTGTGACGATGAAATGTACGAGTCCTTTTTGAACGGTTTCATCACCTTCAAGAGAGGGAAGCAGGAACCCAGACCCGGCCAGCCTGCAACACCGGAAATCACGTATGAGCACGGTAATAACCTGCTGCTGAAGAAGGTGAAAATCGCCCTTCAATTAACAAGTGAAGATGTGATCGACATACTCGCTGAAACCGGAGTGATGATCACCAAAGGCGAACTTGGTGCGATGCTAAGGCGGGAAGGCCATAAAAATTACCGGATCTGTGGCGATCGTTATGCCAGGAACTTCTTAAAAGGCTTGACCTTTAGATACAGAGGTTAAAGCGATGCTCCATACCCACAAAGGTGAAATGCTTCATTTTACCATTTCATATAAAAATCGCACTTCAATCGGCATTTACCTTGACAGTTATGGACAAGTAGAAGTCAAGGCTCCTAAGGGCGCAGATGAAGGAGCGCTTCTCAGGTTCCTGGAAGAGCATTGGGAAACGATCCTTCATAAATCAAAGGAAAAGAAGGAAAGGTTGAATGGCCCTGAGCAAAAGACATATGATCACGGAGAAACTTTCCTTTATCTGGGCCAGTCATTCCCGATCAACATCACGCAAGATAGCAACGCGGGGCAGGATTCTGTCACATTCACAGAGAATGCACTTTACATCGTTGTGAAGGAGTTTGAGGATGCACGCATTCAACAGGCTCTAAAACGTTTCTATTATAAGAAATGCAAAGCGCTTGTGGAAGAGAGCATCTCGATTCACCAGGCTCACTTCAAGAAGAAACCCCGATCCATCAAGATTTCAGACAGTCGTACAACATGGGGTACATGTGACGGACGCAGACAGCTGACCTTTAACTGGAAACTTGCCATGGCACCGCAGGAAGTCATCGATTACGTAGTCGTTCATGAAATGTGCCATATGGTGCACCTCAATCATGACAGATCTTTCTGGAGGCTCGTCGGGAAAATCATGCCCGATTACAAGGAGAAGGAACAGTGGCTTTCTTACACAAGCTGGAAGATGACAGTATAGAGGGAGGGAAACCGATGACAATTGTTACATTTTTACTCATTGCGTGGATGTTGAGTTGGTTCAAATTTGAACGTCTTTTCATACAGGCATTCAAAGAGTTGTTTCATAAAGAAGTGACAGTGGCCAGCTATTACTTTATCTTTTTTTGTATCGGTACCCTGGGGGACATCACATTGTTTTTCAATGGAACATTTTACGATCAATTATGATATGAAGGCATTTATTACCTGAAATAAACCGGGCATTCCTTTATAATGGAAATAAATCTATTTAAAGTGAGGATGATCGCTTTGGATTCAATACTTTCAAATAAGGATAGAGCGGTGACGTTTTTACAAATGGTCGCAAAAGGGAATGTAAAGGATGCTTATCATCAGTTTGCATCCTCGGATTTCCTGCATCACAATCCATTTTTCAAAGGTGATGCAGCCTCATTGATGAACGCTATGGAGGCAAATGCAGAGCAGAATCCTGACAAAAGATTTGAAGTAAAACGGACGATCGCAGAAGGAGAGCAAGTGGTCGTTCATTCACATGTGAAACAAAACCCGGAAGACCCGGGCGCAGTCGTTGTACATATTTTCCGTTTCCAGGATGGGCTGATCGCAGAATTATGGGACGTAGGGCAATTGATTCCGGAAGATTCCCCTAATGAAAATGGTGTATTTTGATTGCGAATATGGGCATATCAACGTAAAAAAGGGATGAAGACTGTAGTCTTCATCCCTTTTGTTATTGAAAGCAGAGCATATTTATGGTAAATTAGAAAAGATATGCAATGGTTATTTATCATAAAACATATTAACTCAACTATAATTATATAACATAACCCTCTTGCCCGTCAACCCTTACTTTTTTTAAAAAGGAGTGCTTGAATGAACCCCGATATCCTGATAGAGCAGAAAAGAGTCGATCACGTCATTAATATCATCTCCAGTCAAATTGCACATGTGGAAAAGGAAACAGGAAAGCGGCATGAGGAGGTGACCGACATCCGCAGACACTTTTGGGATGAGGTCAAGGTGAATACAGACACCTTCGACGATTTTCTGGAGACCGTACTCAGCTTGAGGCAGCAGGCACAAGTTTTGACTGTGAGCCAAAGTACGCACAAGCAGGCGAAAAACCGGCTGTCCTCTTTGACAAGGATGAAAGAAAAGCCTTACTTCGGCCGGATTGACCTGATTGAAGAAGGGAATGAAGAGGCTGAGCCCATTTATATCGGTCTATCGACTTTAACTGACGAAACCGGGGACGATTTCCTCGTCTATGATTGGCGTGCACCAATCG